>JABGQA010000025.1 GCA_018644665.1 Candidatus Poribacteria bacterium | reverse complement strand
CGGACCCGGTGGCGGTGCTGATCTCGAACGTGAGCGCTGGTCCCGCGGACGAGTCGAGTCAGACGGTGACGCTGAGCGCCACGAGCAGCGACGCGACGTTGATCCCCGACCCGGTTGTGACTGGGAGTGGGGACACGTGGACGCTGACGTTCCAGCCGGCCGCGGCTGCCAACGGCGCCGCGACGATCACGGTCGCGGCGGCGGATGACGGGAGCGACGTCAGTCCGCACGCGAACGCCTACTCTCAGGACTTCATCATCACCGTGGTGCCGGTGAACGACACGTCGACTGCGGATTCGACGACGTCGACGACCGACGAGGATGTCGCGGTGAGTATCCCGCTGACGGGTACCGACCTGGACGGTGACTTGCTGTCGTTCCTGCTGTGGGACGGTCAGGGCGGCGTGTTGACGGATGTCCTGTCGCTGAATGGCGGGGTGGTGTCGCTGACCGACGCGAACCCCGAGGACAACGCGGCGACGGCCACGTACACCCCAGCCGCGGACTTCTACGGCGACGACACGTTCCTGTTCATCGTCAGCGACGGCACTCTCGACAGCGCCACGGCGACAGTGACCATCACGGTCGACCCACTGCCGGACGTCCCCATCGCGACTGACGCCGCAGTGACCACGCCCGAAGAGACGGCCGTCGACGTCGTCCTCACGGGACTCGACCCAGATGGTGATCCCGTGACGGTGCTCCTGTTCGACGGGGAGATCGCCGGGACGGCGGACATCACATCGCTCAACGGCGGGACGGTCTCGATCAGTGGGACGGCCGACGACCAAGCGACGGCGACGTACACACCGCCGGCGCAGTTCAGCGGCGTGGACACGTTCGAGTTCGTGGTGAACGACGCGGTCTCGGACAGTCTCGCGGCGACCGTGACTGTCACTGTCGAGGCGGTCAACGATCCACCGACGGTTGCGGCGGTCACCGCGACAACGGCGGAGGACACGCCAGCTAGCATCCCGCTGACGGGGGACGACCTCGACGGCGACCTTCTGACCGTCTTGCTGTGGGACCGCAGCGTCGGCACGGAACTCGACGTCACGTCCGTCAACGGTGGGATCGTGTCCATTGCGGCGACCGGAGAGAACGCGGCGACAGCCACTTACACGCCGCCGCAGGACTTCGTCGGCTCCGACACGTTTGAGTACATCGCGAACGACGGGTCCGAGGACAGCGCCGCTGCAACGGCGACGGTCACGGTTACTGCCGTCAACGACGCCCCGGCCGTCTCGGCCGTCACGGCCACGACAGCCGAAGACACGCCGGTCGACGTCCCCCTAGTCGGGTTGGACGTCGATGGCGACGCACTGACGCTGCTGCTGTGGGATGTCGAGTTCACAACGCTCGGCCCCGTCACTACCGCGAACGGCGGCACGGTCGAAGTCGGCGCCACGACGGCGGACCAGGCGATCGCGACCTACACGCCGGCGACGGACTTCGTGGGCACGGACACCTTCGAGTTCCTCGCTAACGACGGCGTCCTCGACGGCGAGGTCGCTACGGTCACCGTCACCGTGGAAGCGGTCAACGACGCGCCATCAGCCACCGCCGCGTCGGGGGCGACCGCCGAGGACACACCGGTAGCGTTCGATCTCACCGGCTCCGACATCGACGGAGACGCGATAGTCGTGCTGCTGTGGGACGGCGCGGCGGGTGTCACCACAGACGTCTCGTCCGCCAACGGCGGCGTGGTCTCCATCGGAGCCACTTCAGGCGACACCGCCACCGTCACGTACACTCCCGTCGCGGACTTCAGCGGCTCGGATACCTTCGAGTTCATCGTGAGCGACGGCGTGCTGGACAGCGCCACGGCGGTCGCGACCATCACGGTCGATCCGGTCGACGATCCGCCGGTCGCGGACGACCCGGTAGGGCCGTTCGCGGTGACCGAGACGACGACGCTCGACATCACGCTGACGGGGACGGACATCGACTCCGAGGCGGTGAGTTTCTCGTTCTACGATGGCGTCCTGCCAACGCCCCTGCTCGTGCTGACGACGGCGAACGGCGGGCAACTCGTCTTGGTGGACGGAGACGCGTTCGACGACGCAGCGACCGCTACGTACTCGCCGCCGGCGGGTTTCGACGGCATCGACTCGTTCGAGTTTGTGGTCGAGGACGAGACTTCGCAGAGCGCGCCGGTGTCCGTCAGCATCTCGGTCGCATCGACTAACGACGCGCCTGCTGCCTCCGCAACCACGGCGTCGACGAGTGAGGGCACGCCCGTCGACATCTCCCTCACGGGAACGGACGTCGATGGCAACGTGCTGACCGTGCTGCTCTGGGATGGCGCGCAGGGGGTGGTCGAGGACATCACGTCGGCGAATGGCGGGCTTGTCTCACTCGGCGACGCCGACCCGTCAGACAGCATCGCGACAGCGACGTACACACCTGGCGCTGACTACAGCGGCACAGACACGTTCGAATTCGTCGTGAATGATGGCACGGTGGACAGCGCGACCGCGACGGTGACTGTCACGGTAGACGCCGTGCAGGACGCGCCCGTGGCCACGCCCGCCGTGGCGACGACGCTCGAGGACCAGGCGACGGACATACTGCTGTCGGGAACGGACGCGGACGGCGATGTGGTCACGGTGCTTCTGTGGGACGGAGCCGCCGGCGTGATCACCGATCTGTCAACGGACGCCGGCGGGACGGTGTCAATCGGCGAGACGACAGAGAACTCGGCCACGGCGACGTACACGCCGCCCACGGATTTCAACGGCGCGGACTCGTTCGAATTCGTCGTCAACGACGGCAGCCTCGACAGCGCGGTCGAGACGGTCACCATCACGGTCGATCCGGTGAACGACCTGCCGATCGCTCTCGACGAGGCATTCTTGACCTCCGAGGACACGCCGGTCACGTTCACGTTGTTCGGCTCGGATGACGATCTCGACGTCATCACGCTGCTGCTGTGGGACGGGGCCCAGGGCGTCGCCGGCAGCCTGCTGACCGCGGGTGGCGGCACTGTGGGTGTTGGGACGTCGAGCAACGGCCAGGCGTCTGTGACCTACACGCCGCGCGCCGAGTTCGCCGGCCAGGACAGCTTCGAATACGTGGCGAACGACGGGCTCGTCGATAGCGCAGTGGCGCGGGTCACGATCACTGTGTCCGCGGTCAACGACGCCCCGCTGGCCAGCGATGTCACCGCGCAGACGACCGAAGACAACGCGTTGAACTTCGCGCTAACAGGCATCGACGCGGACTTCGACGCCCTCTCGGTGTTCCTCCTCGACTCGGCAGACGCGCAGGTCGCGACACTGACGACCGCGAACGGCGCGACCGTGACGCTTGACGACACCGCCATCCCAGTCACTGGGGCTGACGGCGTGTCGCTGGAGCAGTACGCCACCAGCGTTCTGGCCTTCAGCTCGGAATACAGTTCCGGGAGTTGGGGGGCGGCTCAGGCGCTCGGAGCGCCAGACACCGGCGCGTACGGCGATCTGGCAACAGCGTGGTCCCCGTCGGCCGCGAACGGCGGGATCGAGTACCTCGCCGTCGGTTATGACACGCCGGTTTACGCGGAAGGCGTGGTCATCACGGAAACATACGGCAACGGCTTCGTCTTCCAAGTGGACGCCATCGAGCCGGACGGGGCGGCCCACACGGTATGGAGCGGCTCGGACACGAGCGCGCCGAATGCGCCCGTCGACTTCGCCGTGACATGGCCAAGGACGACGTTCTTGGTGAGCGGCGTGCAGATATGGGTCGACACGGACCACGATCTCACCGCGGCTGAAGAGGTGGACGCGATCCGCCTGCTCGGAAGCGCGGACGCGCCTGGAGTCGACTATGTGACGGCTACCTACACGCCGGCGCCGGACTACAGCGGCGACGACTCGTTCCAGTACGTGGTGAGCGACGGCATCATCGAGAGCGACGCCGCCACCGTTACCGTGACGATCCTCGCGGTGAATGACCTCCCGGTTGCCTCGCCGGCCTCAGCGACGACCGATGAGGACACAGCGGTCGATATTCTCCTGACAGGCAGCGATCCGGAAGGTGGCGCGCTCGCCGTCCTCCTGTGGAACGGCGCGTCGACCGACGGCCCGGTGACCACGGCCGCCGGCGGATCGGTTACGTTGGATGTCACGACGGACGATCAGGCCACGGCGACCTACACGCCGTTCGGAGACTTCGCGGGCGACGACTCGTTCGAGTTCGTGGTCAACGACGGTACGGCGGACTCCGAGCCGGTCACCGTCAGTGTTACAGTCACTCCTGTCAACGACGCGCCACTCACGGATGCGTTGACGGCGCAGACGACTGAGGACACGGCTGTCGACATCGTGCTGACCGGCGTGGACGCGGACGGCGATCCGGTCACGGTCCTGCTGTCAGAGGGCGGCACGGGAGTAGCCTCGGACATCACGACGGCGAACGGCGGCACTGTCTCTATTGGCGCCACTACGGACGGACAGGCCACGGCGGTGTACACGCCGGCGCCTGACTTCAGCGGCTCGGATACGTTCGACTACATCGTCACCGACGGGACGCTCGGAAGCGACCCGGCCACGGTGACAGTGGCAGTCGACGCCGCGGACGATCCCCCGACGGCGGACGCGCCGGCCGGGCCGCTCGCGGTCACCGAAGGGGCGACGCTCGACATCGACCTGTCCGGTTCCGACGTGGACTCGGTCGCATTGGCGTTCGCCCTGGCAGACGGCGTCAGCACGACGGGAACGACAGCGAACGGCGGGCTTGTGACGCTGTTCGACGCCGATCCGGCCGACGCTCTCGCCACGGCGACGTACGTGCCGCCTTCCGCGTTCGACGGCGTTGACGCGTTCGAGTTCGTTGTCAGCGACGGGGTAACCACAAGCGACGGGGTCACGGTCAGCATCACGGTGACGAGCCTCCCGTTGCTAACGGTCGCCGACGTGACGGTTGGCGAGGCCGACGGTGTGGCGACGCTTACAGCGGCGTTGTCCGCCGTGTCCGCTCAGGTGGTGTCGGTGACGTACACCACCAGCGACAGCACCGCCGTGGCGGCCAGCGACTACAGCGGCAGCGACCCGACGACGATCACCATCCCGGCAGGCGAGGCGTCGGTGACGTTCGACATCCCGATCACGTCAGATACCGTAAACGAGGCAGACGAGACGTTCACCGTTGCCCTCTCCGATGCGGCCAATGCCGCGCTCGCTAACGACGGCGTCACGGTGACGATCGCGGACGACGACGACATCACCCTTTCGATCGCCGATGTCACAGTGTCCGAAGCCGACGAGTCCGCGGACTTCATCGTCACGGCTTCCGGCGCAACGGAGCAGGCGGTCACGGTCGATTTCGTGACGGAGGACGGCCTGGCGACGGCGCCCGCCGACTACACTGCCACCACGCTGGCCGGGGCGGAACTGGACCCGTCGACCGGCGAACTGGTCGTGCAGGTGGCATTGACCGACGACGCCACTAATGAGGCCACGGAGGAATTCACGGCGACCATCGGCAACGCGACCGGCAGGGGAGTCACCATCGACGCCGCGCTCGCAACGGCGACAGTGCTGGACGATGATGGCCTGTCCCTGAGCATCGTCGATGTATCGGTCGCTGAGGCAGATGGTGAGGCGTCGATCGAGGTGTCTCTGAGTCAGGAGAGCGACCAGGAGATCACGGTCGCCTACGCCACCGTCGACGGGGAGGCGACCGCGGGCACGGACTACGGCGCGGTGGACAGCACGCTGACGTTCGTCGCCGGGTCCGTGACCCAGACCCTCTACGTGGACATTCTCGACGACAGCGTCAACGAGGCCGACGAAG
>JABGQA010000068.1 GCA_018644665.1 Candidatus Poribacteria bacterium | reverse complement strand
CTACGTGACCGATCGTACCGATGTTGACGTGCGGCTTCGTTCGCTCAAACTTCTCACGTGCCATGACTCAGCGGCTCCTGTTCGATCCTGCGCGCACGCGGCAAACCGGTTCCGGGAACGTAACTTAAGGAAGGCCGACGACCGGAATTGAACCGGTGACCTCGTCCTTACCAAGGACGCGCTCTACCGTCTGAGCTACGTCGGCGTCTTGCGGGGCGTCTCATGACCCCTCGAACGCGTGTTGGAGCGGGCAACGGGGATCGAACCCGTGACCCACAGCTTGGAAGGCTGTGGCTCTACCACTGAGCTATGCCCGCTGCCGTCGCCGACCCACGCCGTCGGCCACCCGTACCAAACTGGTGGGGAGAGGAGGATTCGAACCTCCGAAGGCATTAGCCAACAGATTTACAGTCTGCCCCCGTTGACCACTTGGGTATCTCCCCGGGGAAGTAGCTGGGGCTGGCGAGAGGAGTTGAACCCCCGACCAACTGATTACAAATCAGTCGCTCTACCACTGAGCTACGCCAGCGGAGTAGCGCCACGCCCGGGCACACGAACCTGGCCCAAGCGCAGAGTGAATTGTAGAAGGGGGCATACGCCATGTCAAGATAAACCGGGTCGTGACCGGCTCCAATCCCGCGCCACACGGGCGTTTACGCGAAGGGAGTCTCATCGTGTGTCCCGGCGGCCAATCCGCGCAGCACGGCCGCCAACGCGCCACGCGCCGACGCCATGTCGCCCAGCGCGTACGAGCCATGCGACGCGCCGTCCCCCGTTGACGGGGACACGATGGCGTCGAAATCGTCAGCAAGGTGGGTCGGCGCCCCGCCCTCCAGCACCGCAACTCGGAGCGCGTCGGACGTGACGAGGGTCCGGACGTAAGTATCGAGCGCGCCGGCGCTGCGCGCGTCCGTGACGCGGTCGAGATGCGATGTCGCGGTCGACCCGACGCACACGCACGGCGCGCCGGTGCGGTCTGCGAGGCCAACCATGCGCGTGGCCTTACCGTAGGCAGCGGCACTGGAAAGGCGCTCGTCCGCGGCGACGAACACGCACCGCACTCCGTCCACCCACGCGACGCCAGCAGTAAGCGCAACGTCCTCACCGTGCAGCCGATCGCCAGCGAAGATCATGTACCTGTCAAACAGGAGGTCGAGTTCCACGAATCCCCCACGTGACAAAGGGCAGGCCGAAGCCTGCCCTCAGCACTACGTTGTTCGGAGCAATCGAGTCTAGCGCGTGGCGCTGACGACCAAGAACGCGACTCCCGCGGTCAGCACGGAGATGAGCCCGGCAACCCGCCGGCGATCCGTGACCTCGGGCGCTTCCATCGGCCCGTTGTCGCCCTCGGTGATCTTGACGGTAAGCTCTTCCATCGCCTTCTTCTGGATCGCGGCCTGCGTCTCGACGGACTTCGCAAGCACCTCGAACTCGCCACGGAGCCCGCTCACCTCTTCGGTCGCGCTCACGGTCGTGGCGGTGATCTCGGCGGATCCGGCGGCAATCATCTCGGCGACAGAGCTGTCCAGCTCATCGACGCGGTCCTCGATGGAACTCAGGTTCAGCACCGGGGGCGCCGACCTGGACTGCGCACCGACCTGGTCCTCAAGCGCGACAAGCTGGTCGTCCATGCCGGCCAGTTGGCTCTTGATAACTTCCAGTTCGGTCGTCACCGCTGCCAACCGGGCGTTCATGTCGGTGAGCATCTCTTGCACAACGCTCACCGGGACTTCGATCTCGGTCGGATGCTCCGCCGCTGCAGGTTCCTCCACGGCCACGGGCGCACCGGGGACGTTCAGCACCTCGCCAGGATAGATGAGGTCGGCGTCACCGGAGATGAGGGTGTTGTTCCCGAGGAACTCTTTGTAGCGATAGCCATCGCCAAGGTATGACTGCGAGAGATCCCAGAGAGTGTCGCCCTCTTTGATCGTAACAGTGCCGACGACTTCGGCGACGAGTGGCAACCCGACGAGTATGCCAACCGCCACGGCGACGGCATGCCATCGCAGCTTACGAGCGCGATCATGCGTCGGTGCATTTCGAAGCATACAGTTGCTCCTTCCAAGTGGCGAAAGCGTTCGCGGGCGCCTAGTAGACATATGCCAGGGACACGAAATGCCTGGGCGTGTCACCGAGGCTTCGCGCGGCGCGATTAATGAACTGGAACGCGTAGTCGATCTGCAGGGACTCGTAGTTCACGCCGAAGCCCGCGAACATACGGCTGCGATCGGAACTCTGCGCGGTACCTAGGCGCAACGCGATCGGCTCCAGGTTGTATTCGGCGCCCAAGCGGATCTGCGTCGTGCTCTCGGCGAGATCCACGAACTGCTTCTCGAAATCGACCGACAGCAGCGCGTTGTCATACCGGGGGAACTCGACTGCTGCGCCTGCGGCCAACGCCGGCGCGATGTCGGCATCACCGACGGCGCCGCCCAGGTTGCGGAGCGTCACGCCATACTGCACGACCTCAGAGGCGATGCCCTTGACGCCCAGCGTGAGGCCCCGGAAACCGGATTCCGAAGCGTCGTCCGCGAACGCCGTCTCGTCGAGTCCATCGAACTTGGAGAAGACGAGCCCAAGGGAGCCGCCGACCTGGATGTTCTCCTCGACTTCGTGACCGTAGGCGACCTCGAGGGCGTTCTCGCGCCACCCGAGGGAACCGAACACGTTGCCCTCAGCGTCGGCGCCGATGAACGGCGCGTCGTCGCTATCGCCCGCGCTTACGCTACGCCAGGCAAGTCCGAGGGTGCCCTTCTCGCCGACATACCCCAGTACCGTTCCGAGGAAACTCTCGCGCAGGTCGTACGCGCTTTCACGGGTGTAGAACAGGACCGTGGTGTCGTCCATCCCGGCGAGACCCGCCGGATTCATGCTGATGGCCGCGGCGTCATCCGCCAGCGGCGTGTACGCCTGCAACGCCATCGCGCGGGCGCCTACGTTCTCTTGCAGCCACGGAGCGCCGTTATCGGCGCCGGCTGTATCTTCCGGAGCGGCCTCGTCCTGTGCATACCCGACGGCCGACACGCCCAGACACAACGCCACAGCTAGGGCGGAGCCTATCCGGGAGGATGACCGCTTCAAATCGCTGAACATCTCACGCTCCTTGTGAGTCGAATGTGCGCCGGTAGCCGGGGGCCGGTCTAGCCGGCCCCCACATCGACCCGGATCTATCTAGCCTTCGCCGCTTTGAGAACCTTCGACACCCGTTGGCTGTCGCCGGCCTCGACGATGATCTGCACGAGGTATATGCCACGACCGAACGGCGCGAACGCGTCCGCCAGGGAGATGCGCTGCCTGCCAGGCAGGAGGCTCACCGACGGCACGGTCGCGACGAGTCGCTGCGTGGCGTCGTACACCCGCACCTGCACCTCCGCCTCTTGTCCGAGGAAGAGCATGACATCGACATCGTCTGCGAACGGGTTCGGCGCGATACGCGGCGGATGGCTCAGCGCGACCTCCTCTTCGACAACGAAGGACCACGCGTATTCCGTGAGGTTCCCAACGTTGTCCTCGAGGGACAGATCGACACTGTAAACGCCCGCCTCCAACACGCCACTCGGCTGCCACGACACGGCGGTAGCGGTAGCGCCACCGGTCGCGACGGCGCCCGCCACGGGAATCCCGTCGAGGGTCACCTTGACGGCCACTGACGAGTCGTCAACGCCCGCCTGGGTGTCGTTGTAGAAGGCGCTCACCACGATCGCCGAACGCGCGTCGGCGTTGCCACCGATTTTCGCTCCCGGAGCGGGAACGACGGCGGTAACGCTCGGCGGCGTCGTCTCGACGGTGAACTCCCACTCGGCGGTTGCGTCGTTGCCGAGGGCGTCCGCGACCTCAATCTCGACGCGGTGCGCGCCGGGTTCGAGATCCTCGCGCGGCTCATACAGCACGTGTGTGGTGTCTACATCCGTGGGCGTCACAGACTTCCCGTCCACGCGGACGACAACCGTGTCCTCGTCGACTCCGACGAGGTTGTCGGTCATGGTCGCGCTGATGGTCGGACGCAGGGTACCGACATAGCCCGTCGGGGCCATGGCGGAGATCTCCGGCGGCACGACATCGATCTCGACCAAGAACGTCCACTCAGCTACGGTGGCGTTGTTCTCGGCGTCGATCAAGGTCGAGACGACAGTGTGTTGCCCCTGCGACAGTCCGCTGAGCGCCAGACGCGCGCGGCGGTTCTGCACCACCTCGTCGGCGTTCTGGACCGCTCCGCCGTCGATCTCGAAGCGGGCGACAACGACCGGGGACGCGTCCGTGAAGGACACAGCCACTGTGGTCGAGTCGGACCGCACCGTGCCCGTCGGCGACGTGGACGCGATCACCGGCGGATCGGTATCGCGCACCACGGGCGGCGGGTCGGGGATGTCGACGGTGAACTGCCACGTCGCGGGACTCGCGTTGCCATCGGTGTCCGCGACGACTGCGTTGACGGTGTATCCTCCGTCCATGCTGATGGACGGGAGGAACGCCACGGTACCGCTCAGGAGCGTCATACCAACGGCGGGAGCGCCGGTGGCGGTGCGCATCTCGAGGGCACCGGGAACGACTCCGCCTGCCGTATCCATGACCTGGAAGAGAACGCCGAGTTCGTTGACGCCCGCGAGGTTATCCGTGAACGTCACGGTGACCTCGGGACGCGGGTTCTCGGTCTGCCCGGTCGGGGCATACGACACGATGTTCGGATGCTCGGTGTCCGGTTCGACCGTGAAGGTCGAGGACGCCGCCGCCGGGTTGCCGGCGAGGTCGATCACGTTAGCGTCGACCATGTAGCCGCCTGTTGTCAGCCGCGCGTCGTTGGGAGTCACGTACACGGCGCGCTGTCCCGTGAAGGACAGGCCGGGCGTCGGCTCCTCGAAGACGATGCGCGCGTCGGGGGTTCCCGCCTGTTGGTCGAAGACCGGAATGCCATCGACATCCGAGAGCGACAGCCCACCGATGGCGATGCCGGACGCGTCGTCGTAGGTCGCCCATACGATCGGACGCGTTCCCGCGATCGTCCCCGGTGTCGGCGACACCACGGCGATATCGGGAGCGGTGTTGTCCACGACGAACGCCACCGGAGCAGCCGGAACCAGGACGTTCGGGCTGGCGCCAAGGACGAATCGCACGTAGACGGTGCCATCTGCGTCGCCCGTGGTGTCATACGAGAACTGGAAGGTTCCCGCTGCATCGACCGGCGTCGTCGTGATGTCGACTTCGGCCAAGGCGGCATCGCTTAGGTCGTCCGGGTTGGTGGAGACGAATATGTCCCCGAGCTCCGCGCCAGGGGCGTTCAGCTCGAAAAGGACCGTGCCGCCACCGGGACGGTCTTCCGCCAACTGCGCCAGGTTGCGGTTCGTGGCCAAGACACCGGACTGGATGATGAAGAGCAGGGCCGCGACATTCGGATCGTCGGGTCGCAGCCCGCCGATCAGGATGTTCGCGATCTCCGCATCGACGGTCACTTCCACGACTTCCTGGTTGCCTGCGGCGTCCGTTACGAGCGCCGCGAGACCCACCACACCGTTCTCCAAGAGCGCGGTGTCGAAGTCGAGGGTGTATTCCGTCTCACCGTCCGCCACGGCCGCCCCCGCTATGGGGATGGTCGCGCCATTGACGTCTATGGCTATCAGATCCACGAGACCACCGGCGACGGTCGCCGGATCCGCAGTCACGCTCGCCGACACACGCGCGAGGGCGCGCAGCAGCGGCAGACCGTCGACGCTCAGGGTCGGCTCCTCGAACGTCCCGCGCTGACGCGCTTCACGCAGCACACTCGTGATCGAAGTGCCGATCGGAGCGACATCGTCGACGTTGTCGACTGCCACCGTGACCGGGTCGGACACTATGGCGACGCCATCGACGGAGATGTCGGCGCCGGCGGCGTCGACCACCACGGCGCGCACCATGTAGGGGTTGTCGTCCAGGCTCGCGTCGCGCGCGCCCGGTCCAGTCGCCGTGACAGTGTCACCCGCGACGTTGGTGTCCCACTTGGCCTCCCACGTGACCTTGCCTGGTCCCGCGGAAACCGTCTCGGCGACCGAGCCGCTCTCGGGCCCACCGAAGAGGACATCCAACGGCAGGTAGCTGCCGCCACCGTCGACGCTGATTTCCAGCCGCACCGCCGCAGTCGGCGGCTCGGTGGAGACGGGCGTCGTCGTGATGAGGTTCACCGTGCCACGCAAGCCGCCACTATCCGGGCTGGGCGTCGATCCCTCGGCCTCGGAAACGGCGAACGCAGTGATTTCCGGTGGGACCACGTCGAGAACATCCAGCGTCGCGGCATCGCCCTCGCCAACCACGGTCAACGCGTTGACCGCGACTACGCGGAACGAGACCATCGTGACGCCGTCGGCGACCAACTGCGCGCCGTCCACGGTGTATGTCGCCGTGAAGGAGCTGCTGTCGTCTACGCCGGCCAACTCGGCAGCGTCGAGCGCGGAGACCTCGGCCCATGTGGCGCCGTCGGTGGAGGCCTCGAGCGTGACGCTAGTCAGCGGGTGTCCCGTCAGGTCCGACGACCCGAAGGTCACATCCACCGCCGTCGTGTCGGGGCGGACCGCGAACTCCTCGGCTGCGGCGGAGCCGTCCTCGGCGACATCCGATGTGGCCTCGCCGATGGCGAAGCCGGTCACGGCGAACGCGTCCGCGTCGGCTGCGACGATGTCGAGCCGCTGCGGGACGTCCTGGCTGTTGATGTTCGCGTATTGGTCAGCCGCGAGGGCGCGAATGAAGTAGCTGCCGTCGGGCGGGAACAACATACGCGCTGAGCCGCCCATGCCCGCGAAGGCCGGGATGCTCGGCAACTGGCTTACGAGGAACGCGTACTGCTGCAGCGTCGCGAAGTCGAGCGAGAGCGCGGAGGAGGCGGCGAACAGGTCGCCGTTCAACACCGTCTCGCGCACGATCTGCGCCGCCGTCATGACTTCGTCCTGCTGGGCAGGGCTCAACGCGTCAAAGCCGTCGATGAACGCCGCCACGCCCGCCGGATCGAGCGTATCGAGCGTCACGACAAGATCCGGGTCGCTCAGCACGACGGCGAGGAGAGCCGTGTCGTATAGCTCTTGCTCCGTGCCGTCGGCGCCCGCTTCTCGCAATGCCGCTGCGACGAGTATCGCCGTCTGGTTGACCGGAACCCACACGCGCTGGACCTGGTCCGCTGGGTCGTCTTCCACACCTAGCGTCTGGAACAGCACGCCAAGGCCGTCGCCATCGACCGAAGCCGACAGGTCAAGCGTCCCGGCAGCATCCAGCGGGGCTGCGACGACCGTGCCGTCGTCCGCGGTGTAGATCGCCGCTCCTGCGTTGGCCGCTATGTCGACGTCGCTCACATCGCCCGGCGAACGGTCAATGCGGATCGGCTTGGCGTTCGCGAACACGCTCGCGCCGTCCAACTCGACCTGCACCATGTAGTCGCCGTCGTCGATGGACGCCATATCGAAGCTGGCGACCCACAGACCCGAGGCCTGCGGAGCCGTGAACTTCGACACGAGCGGGACCGTGCCACTCGCGATGATCTCAGCGGAGACCTTCTCACCGAACGCCGACAACACACCCTCGACCTGCCCGATCAACGCGCCGGGGTCGCCGACGACATTCTCAAGGGCCTGACCGAGGAACTGCGGGCCGAAGCGTTCCAGTAGGATCGGCTGGACGTCAGCCTGAATGAACGGCAACACCACCGGGCCAGCGACACCACTGATGTCGGGAAGCACGGCGTTCAGGAGCCCTGGGAGCGCGGCTTCGAGCCTGGCCTCGGCGATCGCCGGAGCAAGCTGTTCGGCCCGCGCCGTCGCGGCTGCCTCGCCAGCTGCCGCGGCTTCCGCCGCAGAGCCGCCGCCCAGCAGGACCGCCTGAGCGGCCGCTTCGCCTGCGGCGACGACGCTGGCGTCGGTCGCGAGTTCGGCGATCACCTCGTCGGTGATCTGCGCTTCGAGCGCGCCGGTAGCCGGGTGATTGGCGATGGCTGCCTCGACAGCAGGATCGGCCAACAGGGCCGCCTGCACCTGCGAGTTGTTCAGGACAGCATTCTCAATGGCCGCGCGCACCGCAGGATCGTCAGCGATCTGCTGCTGCAGCGCCGGGTCGTTAAGGATGGCGTCTTCGGCGAGCCGTGTGGCTTCCGCCTCAATGGCTACGAGAAGTCCCGCCATCACGGGCTGAATCTTCAGGGCCACGGTGTCGAGGAGCGGGTTACGCAACTCGGGGTCGGCCGAATCCGGGAACCCACGGTCCTCGAACTGCAGGTTGCGGATGTCCGGCACCGCGTAGGTCGTCGTCGGCGTAAGTTCGGGGCCGACAACGATCGGGTATGCGAACTCGACCTCGTAGAAGTAGTGGTAGGACGAACCGGCGTCGAGCCTCTCAACCGACGACCACACGAACTTGTCGTCGCCGTTGGACACCACCGTGCCGCGGTTGAGCGGGATCGAGTCGTACGGTCCCTCCTGCCCGTCGGTCGACAGACGCAACGTCACCGACGCGAGCGGGTTCGTGCCCGAGCCAGGCCACGCCGGCAGGACGAAGAGCAGCGGCTCCTCGCCGAGGGCGAAGGTGAAGTCGAACGCGCCGGACGCCGAGACGTCCTCGGCAGACGCCGCGATCACCCCGCCGGACTCGGAGATCAGGTTGAAGGTAACGTCGGACGCACTCGGCGTGCGCGCGTATAGGTTGAACATGTCCCCAACCACCGCGAGCGGGAGGCGCAGGGAGTCGTCCAGGAAGCCCGTGGGATCTTCGCCAGCCGCTGCAAGGAGTTCGAGGAACAGCGGGTTCCCGAAGTTCTCCAAGTCGAGACCCGAGGGATCCTCAACCAGAACCGGCTGCGTCGGCGGCGTGTCGAGGCTTGCCGGGAAGATCGGCACGGCGAAGCCCAGCAGCGAGCCGTTGCGGACCAACTCTGGGATGAGCGCCTTCACGAGCGCCTTCGTCTCGTCGGGGATGTCCGGCGAGTCGATGGCCGTGGAGAGCGTCTTCTGGAGGATGCGGATGAAGTTCGGCGCGTCGATCGCCAGACCACCGACCGAAACCGTCGTGGCATTGACGGAAGAGTGGATCGTCGTGGCGTTGCCTGCGATGTCCGTCACCGTCACGGAGACCGGGAACTGCCCGATCTCGTTGAGGGTAGCGGTGAACTCGGCATCGACGCCGTCGATGGAGCCGTCCTCGTTCACGTCCCACGCGATCGAGTCGATCTCGGTGTTGTCTGAGGCGTCCACTGTCAGCGTGAACGCGTGACCCACCAATACGCTCGGGTCGACCGGGGAGACGCTCGCGTCGGGGGCGGAGTCATCGACGATCTCAAGCGTTACGCGGCGACGTGTCGTCGTCCCGGCGGCCACCGTGATGGTGAACGGGCCGAGGATCCCGTCGCGTGCGTACGACGTTGAGAAAGTGCTGGAGAAGCGTCCATTGCCCAGAGGCTGCGGAGCCGTGAACAGCTCAGCAGGCTCGAAGGAGATGGGGAGGATCGTCGGGGTGCCATCCGGCTCAATCGCCTGCCCAACGATGACCGTCTGCGCAACCCCGTTCGCGCCGACTGTCAGCACCGGATCGTCGATCTCGACATCTACGACGATGCCCGTGAGCGTGACACTCGCGGTCAACTCGCCGCCGACTACCGACGCCGTCGTCGCGATCACGTCCGCGGAGCCGATGACGTCGCCCGCGGGGTCAATGACCTCGATCAGGAGGATTTCCTGCGACTCGATGACCGTTTCGCCAAGGGCGAAGAAGGCGACCGAGTACGCGTCCGGCCCGGCTGAGCCGATGACGCCCTCCTGGGAGCCAAGAGTGGGGCGTGAAAGGTTCGTCACGCGCACGAGCGAACCCGCCGGAGCGGGATCAGCGCCGGGCTCGGGAACCACGGAACCGGTAACGCCAAACGCGACGTTCGACGCCTTCAGCGTGGTCGTGATCGAGCCGACATCAATGAGGCCGTTGAGGATGTGGGCCGACGTCGCTTCGAACATCTGCGAGCCAACGACCTCGCCATCGGCGATCACCTCAATGGTGACATCCTCACCGGTGACGAAGGGACGCTCGATGTTAACGAAGCCAATGGAGAAGCGACCGACGCCCGCGCTGCCGATGTCCGCCGTGTCTTCCGAGCCGTTGAGCTGCACTCGGACGGTGGCGTCGGCTACTTCGGCGATCGCCGTCTCGCCGTCCTCATACGTCGCGACACCCGTCACGGCGACTACGTTATTCGATGCCGGGATGTCCGTCTCGACATCGACCGTGGTCGTGCCGGCTTCGACTTCGGCGGCCAAGAGGTGGTGATCGGCACTGCCGCGCTCGACGCCGTCGGCATCCGCCACGGTGACTCGGATCAGGTCGCCGGAAGCAGCAACACTGTCGCCGAGGAAGTCAAGGAACGTGACCGTGTAGCGACCGGCGCCCGCGGCGCCCGTCGCGGATTCCTGTGACAGGTCGCGCGTGACGTTCATGACGGTCACGGTCAGACCATCGGGGGCCTGCGCGCCACCACCCGCTAGGAGGGCAGAGCCTTGCAGCGCCATGACCGACGTCTCCGCGGCCGGTTCGGCGGACAGCGCGATAGCCACGTCGCCCGTGTGCGGGCCGTGGACCATCTCGACCGTCGCCGTGCCGTCCTCCGTCACCAGTTCACTCGCGTAGACGGCGGAGTATGTGCCGTCGCCATTGTCCGTCACGTCGCCCGCGGACCCGACACCGTCCGTCACGGAGGCCGTGAAGCCTGACAGCCCAGGGACCGGGTTGTCGAACGCGTCGACAATTGTCGCCGTCACGGTCGCGGTGGCGATGCCATTCCCAGAGATCGTCTCAGGGGCAGCGGTCACCAGCGAGATCTCGACGGGGGCTCCGGGATCCAACGTCACGGACCCGACATTGACGTCGCCCGATGTCGTCGCGCTTGCCTGCACGATTGCCACAGTCGCGAGCGTGCCGGCCGTGTAGGTCGCCGTGTACGTGCCGTCGTCGTTGTTCGTCACGTCGCCAACGGAGCCGTTGTCGTCAAGAACGCTCAGCTCGACGACTTCGTCCGTTATCGGGATGCCGTTGCGTTCCAGCGTCGCGGTCACGACGGTGGTGGACTCGCCGTCCGCCGTCAGCGCCGCGTCGTCGAACGTCACGGTTATTCCGGAAGGCACGCCCTCGACGATGGTCGTCGCCAGGCCCACCGCATCCTCGACCAGCGTCGAGGTCACCGTGACCGTCACGGAAATCGTCTGGCTGCTTACCGGGGCGTCGAAGGTCGCTTCGTACGCGCCAGCGCCGAGATCAGTGAAGTCACCGACCGCGCCGGAATCCGCCACTGCGACCAGCGTGTCGCCCTCGACAGCGGCGCCTTCACGATCCGTCACCTCAACGGTCAGCGTCGCGGACGAAGCGCCGTCGCCGAGAACGGAGCCAGCGTCGAACTGAACGATCACACCCGACAGCGTGATGTCCACCGTGGCGCCGAACTGCTCCGACTCCTCAATGGCCGTGATCGTGTGGACAACCTGCCCGCGCACCACGTCAACGGCGCCAGAGGTATCTACGGCCTGGACGAGCAGTTCGTCGCCGATGTCCGACACGCTTGTCAGGAAGTCCCGGACCATCGTGACGCCGTAGCTACCGTCTACGCCGGTGGGTTCGGACTCGTACGTGCTAAGGGCCGGCTTGCTGAGGTTTTGCACCGCCACCGTCAACCCGCCGACGGGCGTCCCGTCAGGCTCGGCAACCGCGCCGTCTACGACGAACAGCGACGCGCCATACGCCGACACCAACCCCATCACGCCAAACGCGACGATGGCTAGCGTCAGAGATGGAAAGTACGACCTGCATGTCCTCATTCGTTTCCTCCTGCGTCGAGGATTCCCTGTCGGTAAGGGATCGCCGTGCGCCTTAGGTCACTTCTAATTGGATACATTGGTTCGCCGCCCATTCAGGGCCATCGCACTCAAGCGGAATCACACTCTGAACGAAACGTGTCGCGGGACCGGTACAGAAACGACGTCACCTGCGGGGGAGTCGGGCGCGGAAGAGCCATCGGACGGTACGTTCGCGCGCCGATCAATGGTGACGGAAAGAGGAGAGTAATGCAAGCCAGACCACCCGTTTCCAGACAGTGCGGCGGGAGAGTAGGGCGTAGCCTCGCTACGCCCCGCTCTCCCGCGATGATGTCCCTAGATTGTCGGGGACGCGTTACTTCAGGATGACCATTCGACGCATCTCGCTGAACGACCCGGCTTCGATGCGGTAGAAGTAGACACCGCTCGAAACGCGCTCGCCCATTTCGTTGGAGCCATCCCAGTAGGCGGCCTTGCTGCGGCTGGCGTAGGTGCCGGCGGGCAGGTAGCCGAGGTCCAACGTCCGCGTGCGCTCGCCGGCAGCGTTGTAGATGCTGACGGTGACGCCCGACTCGTCGGACAACTGGAAGGGAATCCAAGTCTCTGGGTTGAACGGGTTCGGGTAGTTCGGGAGCAGAGCGCTACGCTCAGGCACCGCACTCAGGAGGATCGCGCCGAGGTCGATACGACCGCTGCGCATATCGTCGCGGGTGATGGTGCGATGGGTGTCGCGCACGCCGCCGAAGGTCCCACTCGGGTCGGTTACGCGCAGATCGAACGTGTCGCCGACCTTGTATTCCGCGCCGCCAAGGCTGAGGAAGGTCGTCGCGAACCGTCCGGCTCCGCTGGTGCGTCCGACGGTGTCGGTCAGCGTGTCACCCGTGCGCATGTTGGTCACGGTTACCTCGATGCCGTTAACGACGTCGAGCGTGTCCTCGCGCATGAGCGAACCCTGGACCAGGAACACCGGCGATGCGTCCGTGTTGTAGGCCACGTTGGTGATCGGGGCTGCGGTCGCCGCGTTCTCCCACGCTCCACCGTCAAGCGTCAGCGTCGTGTCGGCGCTGGCGAGGACGATGTAGGCGGCTCCACCGGTTACGTCTGCGTCGGTCGCGTCGGAGACGACTGCCACGAAGCGGCCGTTCTCCTCGCGGATGACGCGCTGGACGTCGGCGGAGAGATCAGCGATCTCGCCTGCGGTCGCCACCGCGCCATCGCGCGGGACGCCGACCACGTTGATGCCCTGGCTGAGCGCCACGTCGGTAGCCAAGAGACCACCCACGAAGCTGACTGCCTTGGACTTCTTCATCACCACGATCGCCCCAGAGCTGGTCGCCAACGCCACGTCGGCAGGGGACCCAGGCTCGACACCGGAGGTGAAGGCGACGAACTTGCCCGCGTCATTCAACATGACGATCAGACCGACGTCATCGCTGCCGCCAAGCGCCTCGAAGAGGTCGCTGGCATTGTCGAGACCGTCAACCTTGACCGGCACGTGGAGGAGGTTCACACCCGCGTGGAGCGCGACCGTGAAGGACGTCTCCGCCTGCAACCTGATGACGACCGCGCTAGCGTTCGTCGTCTCGTTGCCGGCTGCGTCGGCAGCGGTCACGGCGATCGTCTTATCGCCGGTCTCCGCAGCGTTCGACGTGCTGACCATCACCGAGGCAGTGTAGACACCAGCATCGCCTTCTTCGAGGGCGACCGGGTCAGTCTGCGTGGTGTCGACAGCGCTGACGTCCGCCATCACGCTCGCGAGCCCGGCTTCCGCATCCACGGTGATCGTGAATGCCATGCCGTTGCGCGCGGTCGCGGGATCGACCGTGGCGTCACCCAGAACGGGGACGATCGTGTCGATGGAGACTGTCGCGTCGGCAGCGAAGGAGCCAGCGTTGCCGAGGGCATCCACGACCGCCACGGTAACCGCAGCGTCCGCAACATCCTCGTCGGCTGCCGCCGTATGCGTGCCTGCCACCGCGACGAAGCCATCAGGCGCGTCGTCACCAGTTGCGGCCATCGCGACTGCCGTCGCGCCGCTCACGCCCGCGATCGAGAAGGTCGCCGTAGCGCCCGTCTCGATGTTGGCGGAGACGGTTATGACACCATCCTCGCCGACCGCGGTCGCCGGGTCGACTGCCACGTCCTGCGCAGCGGCCGAGCCGTCATACGCGAAGGTCGTGGTCTCCACGATTTCGCCGGATGTCGCCGTCACTGTGACGAGCGAGCCGTCCGCCTTCTCACCCGCGAGGGTGATCGTGGTCGCGAAGCTCCCGATGTCGTCCGTCGTCGCGCTCGTCGGGTTCTCACCGACGATCACGATCGACACCGCTGCGAACGCCGCCCAGCCGCTGCCGGAGATGGTGATATCCGCGCCAGCCTTGGACTTGTCGGGGTTCGCTGCGACAGAGGACGAGATCGTGAACGCGCCCGTCAGGATCGCGGTGCTGCTCGGGGAGGACACGACGAGGTCGTGTTCGCCTGCGGCAACGGCCGGGATCGTGATGGTGGAGGCGAACGTGCCGTCCGCGGCGGACATCGCGTCTACGACGTCTGTCGCCGGGATGGTCGCCGGACCGACGGAGAAGGTCAGTTCTTCGTCGGCGCCGAACCCAATGCCGCTGACGTCGACCGTGTCGCCACGGACGACCGCCTGCAACACGCCAGCCGGCTCGAGGATCGTCCCGACGACCGCGAGTGTGGTCGAGGTCGAGCTGAACGGGCCGTCACCCTTGAGGGTGTGCAGTCCGCCGAGCGTCGGCTGTGCCACGTCGAAGGTCGTGATGAACTTCCCGAACGCGTCCGTCCTCGTTACGCTGGACGTTTCGAGGGAGGAACCGTCGAACGTCACCGCGACGCTCTGCAACGGGAAGTACCCGAGACCCTCTAGGGTGTACGTGTTGTCCAGTTCCAACTGCGAGGTGACCGCGCCGTCGGCGCCGACCGCGCGCAGTTGCGGAGTGATCGTGTAGTTGACGTTCTCCCCGGAGATCGAGACCGTCAGCAGCCCGCCCGGCTTCGGCTGGGACGCCGTGCCGATCGGGAAGCTGACCTCGAACTTACCGGAGGAGTCAGTGCGCACCGTGTCGCCTTCCTTGAGCCCGACGTTGACCGTCAGGTCCGAGGACGGCACGACCACGCGCTGGCCGCTGGATACGAACTGGTGCTGGACGGTGACCGAGCCGATGTTCGCGCTGAGACGCGCGTTCCCGGCGTCATCGGCTGCGAAGCCGGTGACGGTGAGGGTTGCATCGCCCGCGCCGGAGGTCTGGTTGAGCGTCAGACGCACGCCCTTAGTGATGATCTCGAGACCGCCTGGAATCTCGGAGTCCTTCCCGAACCAGTCCGACTCAACGCCCGCGCTGACACTCACGACCTTCAAGCGGACCTGCGTGCGGTCCTTGTCGAAGATCCGGTTATCGACGCGGAAGGTGAGCTGGAAGATCCCGGAGGCGTCCGCTGCCCCACCGGCCGTGATGGTCACGGGGGCGGAGGTATCGGCAACAGCGTCCTCGAGGGCGCTGTCATCCTTGGCGGTTGCGAGCATCACCTGGAGGCTGTCTCCGGCGCCCGCGCCATTACCCGTGATCGTCACCGTCTCGCCGAGGTCGAAGAGCGACTCGGAGATGCTGGTGATGTTCGGGATGACGTCGAAGAGCGCCGTGCGCGTCTCGCCGGTGTCCTTACCCACCGCGCGGATCTGCTTGGTTCCACCCGGCGTGACCGGCACGGCGAAGTTCGTGATGAACGTGCCGTTGATGGCCTGCTGCAGGATGATGGACTGGTTGGCGAAGAACACCTCGACGTTCTCGCTGGCTCCGAAGGTCGCCTGCGATGGCGTCACCATGAGGAGCGTGCCGACGGTGCCCTTGCTGACCTCGTCCGCGCCCTTCTTCACGGTGAGCTTCGCTTCACTGACGAGGATCACGAAGTCGGCTTCCGCCGCTCCGGCCTTGACCTTGGTCTCGGCATTCGGCACGACAGCGCTGCCGACCTTGACCGTCGCCGTGAAGCTGCCAACGCCATCGGCGCGGATGCCACTGCCGTCCGCGGCCAGCTCGTCGTTTCCGCCGGAATCCTTGCCGATGTAGACATCGACCTTGGAGTCCTTGACGAACCCGCGACCTGTCACGATGACCTCGTCACCCGCGCGCGCAGCCGACGGGCTGGCGGCGATCGACGGGGCGATACCCAGCTTCTCGACGCCGTCCTCGGCTTCCGCGCCGAAGTCGCCGACCTTGGGCTGGTACGTCGTGTGCGAGGACGTCCCCTGCACGGTGAACGTCTGCCCGACCGAGCCGACCGAGTTCGTGGCGGTGGAGACCGTCTGGCCGTTGCCCAACGTCACATCCACGGCGGTGCTGGCCGCGAAGCCGTCGCCCTGCACGGTGACGTTGTCGCCGACCTTGGCGGTGAACACGGCTGCGGTGAACTCCGCTGCCTCGCCGTTGACGGCGAACGAGACGTCCTCGCTAACGGTGAACGTGCCGGCTGCGGTAGCGCTGGAGCTACGCGCGGTCACGAGGACGACACCCTTGGGCTGCGGCGGCGCGGCGAGCTTCGCGGTGAAGCTGCCCGCCGAGTTCGCGGCGACCGTCGTAGCGTTGGACGCGGAACCGAAGTCCACGAACACCGTGGAGTTGGCGCCGAAGCCGTTGCCGGTGACGGTGACCGTGTCGCCGATGACGCCACTGGACGGGAGTACCACGACACTGCCAGAGACCGTGAAGGAGATGCCGAAGTCAACGGCGTCGTTACCGTTGCCGCCGGCGTCCTTGTCCTGCGTCAGGCGGATCTGGTGAACGCCCGCGCCAGCGCTGGGAACGTTGAACGTGAATTCAACATCGCCGTCGCTGTCGGTGGAGACGTCCTCGGACTTGATCGCGTTGCCCGCCTTGCGGTCGACAAGCGTCTCGATCTCGGTGGAGTCGAACAGCACCGTCACGCTATCCACGCCCGGCGTCGCCGCGAGGCCGTCGGCCTTCACGGTGATGAGATCGCCGATCGCGGCGGCGGCCGGCGTCGCGCTGGCGCTTACCGTGCCGACGAGCTTGAGGGCGTCGTCGCCACCGTCGAGGTCCGTGTTGACACCGTTCAGGGTCAACGCGTGGTTCCCGGCGGATATTCCCGACTCGCCTGCGGCCGGTATGGTGACCGAGACCGCGAACGTGCCAACCGTCGTGGTCTTCACCTGGCTGTCATCGACGGTGCCGGAGCCGTCAAGCTCGACGCCGTCTAAAGCGATCTTCCCAAGGACGACCTCAGGGAGGAAGCCCGAGCCGTTGACGGTCACCACACTGCCCGGCGTGGCGCTGTCGACGTTACGGACCATCGCGTTCTGGATGACGACAGGGACCACGATCTCACCAACCGCCCCAGTACCAATGTACTTGGCGCCAGCGAGGGAGTCCGGGGAGTTGATGGGAGCTGCGAAGCTCACCTCGAACACCCCGTTCTCATCCGACCGGACCTTACCGAGGCTGACGCCCCAGTTCCCGGTGCCGATACGGGTCAGCGCAGGACGCTGCGGCGACGTGAGAGCCACGTCTGCATCGAACAACAGCTCGCCGACGATCGACCCGCCGTTGTAGTTGTAACCGCGCACCTTGACGGTGTCGCCCGGCTTGAGGTCCGTGACGTCGCTGGTCACGGTCATCGTCGCCGTCGAGCCCGGGTCGGAGTAGACGAAGCTCTCCTTTGCCGACTCGGCGCCGCTCAACAGGTTGATGGAGATCGCGCCGGTGGACCCGATGGTCGGAGCGGCGAAGGTTGCGGTGATACGGCCGGTCTCGGTCGGGGTGATTAGCCCACCTGTGACCGTTCCCTCGGTCGCCGTCACGCTCGTGACGGTGACACTCGGGCCGACACGCACCTGGAACGTGGTGATGTTGGACGGGAAGCCCTCGCCCCGGATGGTGATGGACGTCCCCGTGGTCCCGGACGCGGGTGACACCGATATGACCGACGGTGAGCGACGGAACGTGTTGGTGGAGTCGATCGTCGCCGCGGGCGTGATCGCCCGGACGTTGCGACCGGCTTCTGGCCGCTTCAGCTCCGTAGCTGTGAAGCGAGCGTCCACCAAGCGACCGCGTCCGTCCGTCACGTTACCGGTCGCGAGAACCGCGTTACCCGCGGAGCCCGCTTCAGTCACGCGCAGCTGCACGACGGTGTTCGCCGTGAAGCCGTCTCCGCTGACCTTCACCTTGTCGTTTGTGACCACCGCCGCCTGGACGGCGCTGCCGATGTCGAGGTCGTCGTTGACGACACTCACGCGCGGCAGAACCGTGAACGTCTCAGTGTCGCTCTCGCCACCCTTGCCGGTTGCCTGCATCAGCACCGGGCCGCCGGCGATCGCGTCGTCGCCGGTGGGAAGCGTGAACGTGTGACTGAACGTGCCGTCGCTGGCGACGTCGATGTCGTCCTCGGTGTGGGCGCCCATGACGAGGGAGACTTCCTTGTCCCCGTCGTCCTTGAAGCCGATACCGAAGACGCTGACCGATGTCCCGAGGGTCGCCTGTCCAAGGCTCTGCCCACCCGGCTTGACTCCGGCAACACCGTAAACCACCAACTCGGGGAGGACCGTGAACTTCGCGCTGAGCTTCTCCTTGTCGGCGTCGCCCGCGGCGTTGGTAAGTTCGAGGGTCTTCTCGCCGTTGCTCAGGCCGGTGACCGTGATCGAGCCGCTTACCGCGCCCTTGGCGTCGGCGAGCAGCGTCTGCACCAGGGAATCCCCGATCTTCACGGACACCGCCGCGTTGCCGGCGAAGCCCTTGGCGGACACCTCAATGACGCCGTCGCTGAGGCCGAGGCCATCAGCGGCGAACCACAATCCACCGGACGGAGCGTTCTCCGACGCGTTGCGGATGGTGCTCTTGCTGAGTTCCAGTCCGCTGGCGATCGTCTCGATGCTATCTTGGGCGATCAGGGAGCCGCCCGGGCTATCGGCGTTGCTGGTCGTCGTCGTCGTCTCGACGATGGACAGGTTACGCCCGCCCGACAGGAACGGGACTTCGCTGACCTTGAACGAAACGACGAAGGAACCATCCGTCTTGGCGCGGAACGTGCGCCCGGACGTCGCGGCGGAGGCCCACACGAGGCCGCCCTGGATCGCGTCGACCAAGGTCACACGCGCATCCTTGAACAGCTCTTCGGTGTCGTTGTTCTTGGCGTCGGTGCGCACGCCAGTGTTGAAGAACGCCGCGGCGTCCTGGGTCAGGAAGACCAACTCAGTCGCGCCGCCGAGGTCGATGCGCTCCCACTGGACCATGAGGTCCTTAGTGGAGGCGAAGCCCGACCCAGTGATCGTGATGACGTCGTCGGCGCCTACGTTCTCGTCGGACGAGAGCGCGATTGCCGAATCAACGGTGTATGTGGCTTCCTCGCCCGCGACGGAGATCTTGCGGTCGCCGCCTTCGCGCGCCGGGACCGTAAGCTCGACCTTGAACGCGCCCGTGGCGTCGGTGATGACGCTCGCGCCGCTCACGGAGCCAACGCCACGCGCGGTCAACGGCACGGAGAGGCCGTCGAACTGCACGGGGAGCGAGCTGCCGCCGGGGAATCCGCTACCTGTGACCGTCACCTTGGACCCGACCGGCCCGCTCGTGGCGGAGCCGTCGTCGTCTGCGATGGTCAGGCTCGCGCTTCCGCCAGCCGCCGACACCACGAAGTCCACGCTCGCGAGGACGTTCAGGGCGCCGTCAAGGGCGTCGATCTTCTTGGGACCGCTGCTGACGCCGGGGTTGAGGATCGCCTGGAACGCCGGCGACAGGACACCGTCGACCGTCGCGTTCGCAGTCCCGTTACCACCGATCAGCAGGCCGGAGCCGGCCGCCGCGCTGTCGGCGCGGATGGTCAGCGTGACATTACCGAGGGGGAAACCGGAGCCGTTGAGAGTCAGCAGGGTCTGTCCGGGCGTGCCGGAGACCGGGCTGACCGTGAGGCTCGCGGTAACTTGCAGTGCGCCAGTCGCAACGACGAGGGCGTCGTCGTCGGAGCCCGGATCACCGTCGATGACGATGTCGAGTCCGAGTGCGCTGGCCTTACGCTGCGGGACCACCAACGACAGCGACAACGTGCCGTTCGCCTGAACGACGTTGCCGGTCACGGCGGCCTTGGGGCCGTCGGCGCTGACGAGGAACACGTCAACAACCTTGCCAGGCGTGAAGCCCGTGCCGACCAGCGTGACCGCAGAGCCGACCGCCGCGCCGACTGGCCAGTCCGCGCTTTCCTTGCCGCCCACGAGCGTCACAGTGCCGCCCACGGAGAAGGCGTCCTTGACGGTCGCCGACAGGATGCCACCGGTTACTGGATCAGTGGTGCCGGGTTGCTCGACCGTAATGGTCTGGTTGCCCGTGCCCGCGTCCGCCACGATGACGGTCGTGCGCTGCGAGCCATCGGCAGCGGTTTCGGTCGCGGCGTCCTCGCCGAAGGCGAGCAACGTCGAACCCACGCGGAACTGCAGTGCAGTTTCCTTGGCGAAGCCGAACACATCCACGACCACCGACGAGCCAACGGCAGCGGAACTGCCGGAGACTACGACCGCCGACGGGACGATGTTCAGGGTGACGTTCTTCGTCTGGCCCGAGGTGCCCCCAGCGGCGGCGAGTGTCTGAATGCCACCCGGCACGCTGGGTATCGTGACGCCTACGTCAGCGGCGTCGACGTCCTTGCCGAAACCACCGTTGCTGGTGGACCCCGGTAGAGAACCGTCGACGGTCGCGATCCAGCCGTCTCGCGAGACGCTCGTCGGCGTGGAGCCAGCCACGGAGAACGAGACGGTCTCTTCACCGCCCGTGCCGTTACCGAAGCCCGACCCGCGCACGAGCACCTCGTCGCCGACGCTGAAGGACGCTGCCTGATCCGGCGCGACGAACAACGCGGCTTCGAGCAGGAAGAACTCGCCACCTGGGTTCGTCGACGTCTGGCTACCGATGAGGACGATTTCGTGTCCGTCACGGTTGAACGGCTTGGAAGGCACGGTGAACGTCGTTTCCAACTGCCCGAGGCTGTTGGTGTTGACCGGATCACCGACCGAGGAACCGTCGAACGTGATCGTGACGGGCTCCGCCGCGGTGAAGCCTTCGCCGTTGACCGTGAGACTGGTCAGCGTCGTGCCCTGTGTCGGGGTGAGGCTTACGATAGACGGCACCACCGTAACGACATTTTCGAGCTTGACGTCGGCGCCACTGCTGGCCCCGACGACGTTGATGTTGTAGCTGCCGGCTGTGCGACCCGAGGGAATCACGCCCTCGACATCGTCCGCGCTACCGGAGGACGACACGGCCTTGGAGCCGATAACGGTGTCGCCGAGCTTCAGCTGGACGATCTCGGACCCGCCGTAGCCGGTGGCGTCGATCTTGATCTTGCCACCGATCTCGGTGTCCCCACCGCCGTCTGCCACAACCGCCTTCGGGTTGATCGTGAAGGTAGCGCTCTGGTTCTTCAGCGCCACGGTGTGGATGCCGCGGGTCAGGGCCGGGAGGGTGAAGTCGACGCGGATCGCGCCCACGGTGCCGTCGAGGTCCCATGCGCCGTTGTCGACGATCTCGTCGCCGCTGTCACCGTTCGTGTCGTCGGCGTCGAAGTCCCAGGCCGTGCCGTCGAGCGTCAGGACGCCGACGTTCAGGAAGCCCGTGACCGTGCCGCGCAACGTGAACGTGTCGCCCACGCTCGCCGAGTTTGTGTGGACCGCGATGGGGTCGTCGTCGGTAGTGAGGAACCGAATCGAAGCCGTGGCGCGCGTGCCGCTTGGCAGCGTCTCGTGGTCCGTGGCCCCTTCGTCGCGGACGAAGAGTTGGAAGGCCGTCGAGAGGCTCAGAACATCGACGACGCCAGCGTTGCTTACCGGCACTGCGACGAGGAAGCTGCCTACCGCGCCGGCCGTGGTCTCCAGCAGCTTCGTGTCGTTGTCGGCGTTAAACGCAAGGTCGTTGTCCTTGTCGAGCCAGATCTGGATCGTCCCGCCCGCCGAGAACCCGGTGCCGCCGACCGTGATCGTGTCGCCGAGTTGCTTGTCCTGGATCGAGCCGACTTTGGTCTCGCTGCCGTCGATCTTGACGACGCTGTTGAGGACGACGACTTCGCCGTCGGTCGACAGGGTGCCGCGCGCGTGCGCGATTGCCACCTTCGGCTTGCCGAAAGGCTGCTGCGTGACTACGACATCCGCCTGAATCACGCCGTCAGCGCCGTCAGCGTCATCATCTCCATCGTCCGTGATCGCGACCGATGCCGCGCCAACCTGGACCGTCACCGTCTCGCCGGGGAGGAAGCCGGTCGCCCGAACGCGGATGCTCTCGCCGATGAGCCGGTCGATAGAGGAAACGACGAGCCCGCTATCCGGGTCGATCAGCTGGAAGCCGCCCGGGGAGATATCGACAACCGCCTTGACCGCCTGCGCGCCCGTGGCCTCGACGGACCACGTGCCGCCATCGATGTCGGCAGGCAACTGCAGCGTGACCGCGAAGGCGCCACCGATGTCCGTGGTGATCGCGCCCGTAACGTCGTCAGCCGTTCCGACGGCGATTCCGTCGGGCCCGCTCGCGTCGGTCAGATCCCCCGCGGCAACGCTGAGGGCCGTGAAGCCCTTCACCAGCCGCAGCGTCCCGATGGACGCAGAGCTGTCGAAGTTGAGGCCGCGCACGCCGATGAGGTCGCCTGGATTCACGTCGGTAAGCGACGTGACAGACACGACGTGGACCGCGCCGCCGGAATTGGAGACCTTGACAGCGCGGAGTTCAGGCTCGGCGCTGGGTCGCGAGAAGAAGAAGGACGTCGTCCCGGCCGCGCCACTGATGGAGCCCTGCGCCTGGACGGTAACAGTTCCGGGGGACGCGAGCGTCAGCGGCACCGTGAAGGAGCCAGTGATCGCGCCGGTAGTGGAGTCCGCCGTGATCGTGCCTGGGGCAGTCGTGACCGGGAAGACGATCCCGCCCTTGACCAGCGTTACTGTGACATCCTCGCCGACGCCAACGGCGCCGCCGGTCCTGATCACCTTGTCGTCGGAGCCGTCGTGTACGGCGAACCCTGTGCCGGAGAAGGTGAGGGTCGACCCGTTGGTGCCCTGCAGGGCGCCGGTCAGGCTCAGCTTCGGGATGATGCTGACGGAGTTGGACGCGGTGTGAGATGCCGTCCCGGTCGTGGTATCCGAGACCTTGACGTCACGTGTGCCGTAGCTCATCGCCGGGATCGTGTACTTGATCCCGTCGCCGCCATTGATGGAACCATCGGCGTTGGCCGTGCCGAGTACGGCGAGGCTGCCACCGATCTTGATGGACAGAGAGTTTCCGACGCCGAACTGCGCGGGGAAGCCGTGGCCCTTAAGGGTGATCTCGCTACCAACGGTCTTGTTGCCGAATCCGGAGCTGTCGAGGATCGGCGAAACTGCAACAACGCTCGCCGAGGACGCGCGAACGGTCGCCTGGTGGTCGTCGTGCGAGTCCTTGATACGGACGGTGTGCAACGGGAAGTTGGCGGACCCGTCAGCGTACGGGGCCTCGCCGACGGTGATGCTACCCGCGACACGTCCCGTGGAGTCGGCGGTGAGTTCGCCGTAGCCCTTGGCATCCGTGGGATGCGGGCCGACCTCGGCGCCACCTGCCTGGACCTGAACGAGTTCCACGCGGACGTTCTGGCCGCCGCGGAAGCCGTCGCCTACAACGGAGAGCGTATCGCCCTTGATCACCTGGATCGGGGAGACCGAGATGATGCGCGGAGCCACCCACGTAGGGGTCGAGCGTTCGCGGACCACGACGCTTCGCTCGCCGTATGCCACGGCGGGCACACGAAAGCTGACCTTGAACTGGCCAACAGCGTTCGTCGTGATGTTGTTACCTTCGATCTTCCCCGCCGAGACCGTGAAGTCGTTCGAGGAGGTGATGATGATGCCATCGTAGGTCAGCACGCCGACCTTGACCTCGGTGGCCCCATCGCCGAACGAGTCGTCGCTCTCAACGGTGATGAGCTGACCGACCGTCGCCCGGTTCACATCGGAAATGACCGTGCCCTCGAACGCGAGCTTGGCGATCAGCGTCTCCGCGGCGTGGGCCGCAGTGCCGCCTGCCAACGTGAGGCACAGAGCCAGTAGGCCTACACCGCGCATGGATAGCGTCCTCCATAGTTGCCGAGATCGACTCGCCACGATAGACCCCCCGATGACGTTCGAACGACGCTTCCCACCACAGTCATTACTGGTGGAAGGCGTTCGTGAAGTGTTCATGGAACTGGAACCGTTTGGGTACAACCCACTGTCCATCAGATCCGCCTCCGATAAGACCAAAGTCGCCGAGTGTCCGTCTGGAAATCCGCTTGTATCTGTCAACATCCGCCCAAGATCAGAAGACTATGAATGCGTCCGTCGCACCGCTTCCGCGCCCCGTAACATGCCCGTCGCCGAGAGGCGCGAGCGGCCTGGCAAAGCGCCATATACTACATCTCCGCTTCAAGGAGTGTCAAGAGTTTCCCCTGTGGCGCCGGACACACGCGAAGCCGTCGTGGCGCGCCTTTCGCGGGGGATGCGCCGAACGCACGCCTCCGCTGCGAATCCATACGACGCGCGGTTTCCGAGGGTTTCACCCGCCACCCCGCGGTTAGGCGCCCGGGTGGCTCGCGGCCAACGCGGCGGCCCGCCTGGAGGCCAACATCTCGACCGCCGCAACGCATAAAGCGGCCAACACACACCCGATCGCGAGACCTATCACCATGTCCACCTTGCGCCTCGGCGATGCCCGCTCCGTCGCCGGCATTGCCAGGTCCAGCGTCTCGAACGCGACCTCCTCGCGGATTTCGTCGATCTTCGCGACCTCGTACTGCTCAGCCAGCAGCTTAAAGAGGGTCTCCTGGACGGCCTTGGCCCGCATTAGCTCGAACAGCTCGCGCTTCACCGTAGGCAGGTCGGCCAGCGCCATCGTGCCAACGGCGGACCCTCGACCACGGAGCGCCTCCGACAGCATCCCGTCGATGCCCCGTATCTCCACTTCTAGCGCGGCCAACGGCGCGCTGCCAGGGGAGACCTTCGCTTGAGCCAGGACATCGCGCTCGATCTGCTTGGCCGCGAGCCTCGCCTCGAGCTCCCCAAGCCGCGTCACGGCGTACGCCGTCTGTTCAGGTAGCGAGACGAGTTCGTGCTCCTGTTCGAACGCCTCTAGGTCGCCTTCCGCAGCCGCCAGATCCGTTTCGGCCTCGCGGAACCTGTTCTCGATGAACACCCGGTTGCGGCGCGCTTCCGTGCTTGTGTTCTCCCGAAGATACGCGCGCAACTCCTCTATGTAGGCGTTGGCCAGCGCCGCGGCCATCTCGGGATCACCCTCAAACATCACCGAGACCTTGATCACGCTCTGCTTGCGGTCCCAGTCGACCCCTACACCGTCGCGGAATCCACGGAGTCGGTTCTGCGTGATGACGTACCAGGCGTCCCGCACCGCCCCTGCATCCAACGCATCCAGCGTACCTGCCCACCCGGGAAGCGCGCCGACGGCGCGGCGCACTGCATCGTCCTCCAGCTCGAGTACCGCCGCGCCGGGCGACGCCAGCAGATCGGCGTTCAGGCCCGCTGGATGGGCCGCGACGAGCTCGAGCGGGATGCGATCCATGTCCGTTGGGCCGAACGTCGCGCCACCCTTACGCCGTAGCTTGTTGAGATCTTTCCGCACGAGTCGCTCGAAGAGCGCGTGCCTCCGCGCCACGCTCTCCGCTAGGCTACGCGTGCGTAGGACGCTGACCAGCCGCTCGGCGTCTCCGCCTGCGCCTCCCAGGCCAAGGCCAGCGAGCGCTCCCGCGGCTCCGCCTACCTGTCGCAGCATGCCTAGGGCGCCTCCGTCCACCGCCTTGAGCGGCAGTATCGTAGCGGCGCTCCCGTACATTTCGGGCAGAAAGTACATCGTCCGCACGAAGGCGCCTACGAGCACGAGCGTCACGATGCCCCCGAAGATCCACTTGCGACGCCAGACGACCTCGATGTACGCGACGATATCCAGGTCGGGTTCGTCGATCGTCTCCGTGCGGGAAGGAGCCAGTTCGGACACGCGCATTCCCTACATTCTGAAGGAGCCGCGAGCCACGATGTCGATGCCATCGCGCGTCGCCCCGGCAACATGATCCACGTTGGTCAGACGGACGTACGTCGCCTCGACGTCGGCCGTCCACCTTGTCACTTCCGTGACGCGGACACTGACCCCAAACGCCCGACGGACTTCCTCGACGCCCGAGAGGAACGTCCACCGTTGGGGGCCGCCGCGGCGCCTTGGGACAGTGATGTCCTGCTCGCCCTTCCGCGTCTGAACCGCAGTCGCCCCCACGCGCACCCTGGGTGACAGCCACTTGTCGGCATGCAGCGACAGATCGTCCGCGTCCGGCCCGGTGAAGAAACCCAACGGCTCGCCCGCGAGGGTGTACCGGAGCGCGTCGAATTCGTGCGTGTAGGCGTACTGGTTCACGAAAGTGTACTCCGCCCGGATGGACGCGTCGGACACCCCGAACGGATCGGTCGTGTACACGCCGATCTGCGTCGCGAACTTGCTGTCCCAATTGCGGAAGCTCTTCAGGCCGTCCTGCGGTTGATAGTCGTCGATGACTGCGTCCAGATACAGCAGGCTCGACGGCCCCACTCGCCACGTCACATCTGCGCCGAAGAGGGTGTTTCCGCCTGGGAACTCGTCGCGATCGTCCCCGAGCGTCTGACGCTCAACGATCGGGACGGCGAGCAGATACAGGTTGAACGGATTCAGGTAGTTTAGCCGTAGCGCCCCACTATATACGACCGCCTCGTGGACGCCGACCACCAGGCGCGGATGCGCGCGCACGCTCAGGCGGTGCGCCGAAATGTGCTTCTCAACGCCTGCCTGCGGCATGTCCGCGCTCAGGCTCTCAAACCTAAACGGCCCCGTGCGCACGAGCAGGCGCGCGCCATCCTTGGCGTCCGTGTTGTCGGACAGAAGCAGCGACCCACGGGATCCCATGCCCCACCGCACGGGCAACTTGCCCACCTGTACGACCATCGGCCCTGACCCGAAGGCAACGTGCCCCTGTGCCATACTGAGCTGTTCGAGGTCGCCGGTGATGGAGCGCTGACGCAGCGGGAACTTGTCGGGCGGGAAGCGGTATGCGGACGGGTTCGAGACGACCCCCCATTCGAACTCGGTATAGAACCGGAAGGAACTTGTGCCCCCGTATGCCACAGGGCGAACGCTTGTCGCCGTCGCTGCCCCGTCGGCGTCCGCAAGGCGTTGTGCCTCGAACTCCATCCGTGGCTCGAACGCGAGCGAGAAGCCGTCGCTGGCGTGGTGGAACACGGCATCGGCGGCGCCAGCGTTGGCGTACCTCCCGTACGCGGCGAGATGACTCGCCTCCACGTCGGACAGGGCGCCGCGTTCGACCCGCGTCGCCTCGGCGAGATGACCGCGCGTGAGGGGACGCGAGATGGCCGTGTCGATGGGGATGACGCCCCGGGCCGCAAGCCGCGTGAGCAGATCTCGTCCGTCAAACGCTGGCGGGATGTTCTCGTAGGCCCGCACGGAGAGGCCCAATAGCGCGAAGTAGGCGACAAGACCCCACTGCAACGCAAGGCGACGACGGCGCCCCGCGCTCCCATCCGCGCCCCGCCGGCACTCCATATGGCGGCCTCCGGCTACTTGACCACCTCGACGATCTGCCGGTAGCTGTATTGCCTGACGAACGGGAGAACGGCGGCGATGCCTTCGTCCAGTCCCCGTAGGATGGCGCGCGCCGCGGCGTTGCCGCGCAGCACGTAGTTGGCGAGCATACGGAAACACACGAATGTCGGGAATGCCAACTTCACGACGGGAAAGCGGCCGCGCAGCAAGTCGATCTCGGCGGGGGCCAGAGGGTGCTCGTCGTCGTCCCCGAACTTCGCGATACCGAAGCGCCCACGGAGACGCCGCGCCAGCATGAGGAGGGGGTTGCGGGCGCTGTTCTCGAGGAACCACCCTCTGCCGCCGGTCCCGAGGATGTCGTGGAGAGTACCTACGAACTCCTGGAACGGCTCGAGATGGTGGAGGACGTTCTTCCCAATGACGAGGTCGAACTCCGGGCCGAGATCGGCTACGGCCATTGCGTCCAGCTCGACGGCTTGGACGCGGTCGCCAACGCCGTTGTGTTCGGCTAGCGTCCCGGTGTTCCGCACTCCAGATGCGGAGAAGTCCACCGCCCACACTGTGGCGCCGAGGCGAGCGGCGTATACGGCGAGTTCGCCGTTGCCGCAGCCCAGGTCGAGTACGACCTTACCGTCGACATCGCCGAAGCCTTCGAGATAGGCGCGCAGCACGGGCGCAGCCTGCTGGCGGTAGGCAGGCGGGTCGATCGCGTAAGGGACGAACTCCGCCTGCCGTGTCGTCCAGAACTCTCGTGCTGACGCCAACGAATTGCTCCGCGACGGGGATGCTGCGAGTGCTACTTGCGCACCACCATACGGCGCACGTCGCGCTGTGCTCCCGCGCGGATCTCGTAGAGGTAGACTCCGCTGGCTACCGCCTCGCCGAACTCGTTGCGACCGTCCCAGTAGGCGGCCACGTCGCGCTCGCGGTACTTTCCAGGCTCGACGTAGCCGAGGTCGAGTCGCCGCACTACCTGCCCGCCGATGTCGTAGACACGGACCGTCACTTCGCCGGCCTCGGCGAGGTCGAACGGAATCCACGTCTCTGGATTGAACGGGTTCGGGTAGTTCGGCAGCAGCGCCGTGGTCGCGGGTCTCAGCGCGGCGAGGAGAGCCTCCAGGGCCGGCAGGCCCTCGCGGAACAGCTCTGAGCCATCGTCCATTTGGCGACCTTCGCGCAGCCAACGCTCCACCAGGGTGACGCGGCTGTGCCTGACGGTCGGGGCCCCGGCGACGGTGTCCGTACGCGCCGCGTGGATGACGATCATGTCGCCCATGTCCAACACTGCGTCGCCGTTGATGTCCGCCGTCGGATAAACCGAGGCGGGCTCGCCGTAGACGGTGGCCACCGTGAGGATGTCCCGGATGCCCACGGAGCCGTCCATGTCGATGTCTCCCGGCACGGCCAAGGCAGCGGGCGCCGTCACGCCGGTGATCGGGATCGTGTAGACGAACTGCCACGGGCCGCCCACATCGGCGGTCACGTCGACGGTGAAATCTACGCTCGACGAGGCAAGGCCGGAGCCCAGGTCCACGATGAACCCAAGGTTGTTGCGGGCGACGCCACCGGGCCATGTAGCGTGCGTGACCGTCGCGGTGTCGATCGTGACGTCGGACTCCAGTGTGCTCAGGGTCGCGACGACGTTGACAGCGTCGACCTGCCCGATGTTCAGCATGCGCGCGCGGATCTCAACCTGCTCACCAGGCTCAATGATCCCGTCCCCATCGCCGGTAACCTTGTCACGCGCCCAGCCGCTTCTCTGCTCGAACTCCGCGGCCGCGGGCGTGATGGTCAGCGAATATGGGAAGGACCAGGGGCCGCCGTTATCGGCCGTCACCGCAAGCGTGAACTCGGCCGTGCCGGTGGCGCTCGCGTCGATGTCGACAACCAGTCCGACGTTGTTGCGCGCCTCGCCAGCAGGCCACGTCGCGTGGGTCACCGCCGCAGTCGCGATGGTGGACTTGCCGTCGGACGAACTCAGGGTCGCCACGACATTCTCGGCCGCCGAGGATCCGGTGTTGATCATACGGGCGCGGATCTGCACCCGCTCGTCGGGATTCGCCACGCCATCGCTGTTGCCCGTGGTTTTGTCGAACGACCAGAAGCTGCGCGCCTCGAAGACGACCGCGGACGCGACGACGGGGATCGTGAAGGTGAATTCCCATGGCCCGCCAGTGTCTGCGGTCACCGATAGGGTGAAGCTGACATCGTGCGCGGTTGCCGTAGGTTCGACGTCGACGACGAATCCGGTGTTGTTCCGTGCCTCGCCGACCGGCCACGTGGCGTGCGTGACTTCACCGGTCACGATGGTGACGTCGGAATCGGCGCTTGTAAGCGTGGCCACGACGTTCTCACCTGCCCCGGGGCCGTCGTTCAGGATTCGTGCGCGGATTTCGACGCGCTCGCCGACGTTGGCTACGGCGTCGCCATTCCCGGTGTCCTTGTCGAACGCCCAGGAACTCCGCTGGCTGAACGCTGCAGGGAGTTTCACGATCGGGAAGGTGATCGTGAACTGAGCCGGCGACGCGTTGTCGGCGGTCACATCTATAGTAAGGGTGACGTCATGCGCCGACGCGTCCGAGGCGATGTCGATGATGAAGCCGTCGTTGTTGCGCGCCTCGCCTGATGGCCACGTCGCATGTGTTACCTGCGCGGCGGTGACGGTGACGTCGGAGTCGTCCGTGCTGAGCGTGGCGACGACGTTCACGGCCTCGCCGGAGCCCGAGTTGAGGAGCCGCAGCCTCGGCTCGACGCGCTCGCCAGGGTTCGCCTGGGCATCCTTGTTGCCCAAGGAGCCGTCAAAGATCCATGCGTTCCTCTCGTCGAACGCGACGAGCGATCCCTCGACGAGGATGTCGTAGGAGAAAGTCCACGGGCCGCCGTTGTCCGCAGTGATGCTCACTGTGATCGGAATCAGCGTCCCGGCTGCGGCCGCAGCATCTACATCCAATACGAGCCCGTCGTTGTTGCGTGCTTCAGATGACGGCCAACTCGTATGGGTGACGGACGCGGTCGCGAGCGTCGCGGAAGCGTCACCCACAGCGAGGGTCACGTTGACGTTCTGGGCCGCGCCTGGACCTTCGTTGAGAATGCGTACGCGGGGTTCGACCCGCTCACCAGGGCTGGCTCGGCCGTCGCCGTTGCCTAGGGCCCCATCGAAGACCCACTCACTTCTACGGACGAAAGACGGAACCGCAGTGCTGAGGACCGGGATGACGATGCTGAACACCGCCGGGTCCACCACTCCAGCGGTGGCGTTGGTCGAGGTGACCGTTACCGTGGCGGCGACATCGTGAGCCGAGGCGCCAGCGTCGATGTCGATCACGAATCCGGTTAGCGTTTCATTCACGCCACCGTCCCAGAGCGCGAAGGTCACCTCATCGGTGACTACCGTGACGTCGGTATCGGTAATCGCGAGCGTCGCCGTCACGTTCTTCGACGTGCCGACGCCCAGGTTCCGAATGCGGACGCGCGGCGAGACGGTCTCGCCCGGGCTGGCGATGCCATCGCCGTTCCCAGTGTCGGTATCGAATACCCAGTTGCTGCCCTGTTCCCAGACAGGTGACGCCGGCGGAAAGAAGGGGTTGTCCGGCACCGGAGGCGGATCCTCCGCCACCGCGGGGAGAGTCAACCCGACCACCATAAGTCCAAGCGCCAGAATAGCCGAGCGAAGGCACGCCCTATCCCTCGTTCGCCGTCGGCCGCAACGCAACATTACAGGACCTCCGCTACGTCAATGCTATGCTCTGCATACGGGGTGGCGCCGTGCGCGTCCCGATGATTCCGTGGTCGGACAACCGCCGCACCGATCACTCGCATCCGCCGTGAGGATCACTCATCATCCTGGCATCTGCGACATGCGCCCGGCCCGTCGGGCACGCCTAACAGACTACAATACCTAGCCGCGACGCGGCAACCCGTAGCTCGCCGGCCACGCGTGCGTTCCCATAAACTCGGCCGCGGGGGGAAAGTTCGTACCGCCGCGTCCCCTCGCCCGCCACCCGGGGTCACCATCAGCGCGCCGCCTCGGCGTATTGACGCCTCAGGAGGCCCACGTCGTGTGCGCGGCGCGCGAGCGGGCCAACGCGCGCGTATGCCGGTATCCCACGCCTCTACCGTTCGACTCGCAGCCTGAGGCGGACCCAGCAACGCCTGCCCGTCGATCGCGTGGATCACGCCGAGGGCGCCGGCGGCGGCCTGGTCGTGCGGACTATCGGTGCTTGGGCCAGCCTGCCAAGTGTCACGCGCCGGGTCGTATATCAACTGGCCTGCGAACGAGTTGGTTCTCGGGCCCGGCGACGCCGCTGCCGCCGACTGCGTTGACTCGGTCAGCGACGACGACGGCGCGCCCAAGGGGCCGATCGGCGTCGGGCTTCGCTCGCTCCATCGGTCGGAGCCCGGATCGTACTCCTGGGCGTGGTCCCACTCGAACGGGCCGCCGAACGTGTACAGCCTATCGTCAACGACGGCCGTCGCGAATGGCCCGGCAGTGGGCGTGCCCTTTGCCCGCGACCACGCATCTGCGACGGGATCGTACCGATCCACGCGCTGACCGTCTCCCACGATGTAGATGCGCACATCAATGACCTCGGCGCGGTGTCCAATCCGCCCGACGGGCATGTCGGACAGACGCGTCCACGCGCCGGTCACGGGATCGTACCGCCCCACCACGGAGGCCAAATCGTCGAGTGGTAGGCCGTTTCCACCGAAGACATATGGCCCCATTCCATGCGGCCGTGGCGAAGACCGACCGCGGGCGGGGCATGTCGCTGACATGGAGCCAGGCGCCGGTGCCAGGATCGTACACTCTACCTCCGGCGTCAGCGACGCGCCGCCGTCATGGCCGCGCTCGACGCCCGGCTAACGGGAATGCAACTCGGCGGAAAGCCTCTGGATCTTCTCGGTCAAGTTCTTCAGCATTCCGCGAGTGATCTCGCCGTGGTCGGCCAGCAGGTCGAGGAATACCTCGCGTTCCAGTTGGAGCGCCTGCGTCGGTTGCGTAGCGACCGCCGTAAGCAGGCGCGCTTCGTCGGTGAACAGGGCGAGCATCCCGAACACGTCTCCCTCGCGCGCATGGTCCTCCGGGATTCGTTCGCCGGACAGCCGGACTTCGCCGGACACGACGACGTACACGGAGTCGGCGTACTCGTGCTCGGCGAACAGGACGTCGTCGGCCGTGAACTCGACCTCTGTGGCGGCCGCGGCGACCTGCCCGAGCTGCTCGGTGTCGATGTCCGCGAACAGCTCAGCGCGCTTGAGGAACTCAACCTTCTCCAGCAGATTCAAGTCCGGCCTCCTCCCGGTGGGCGGGTCGCTAAGCGCCGGTGTGCCGTCGGGCATCGGCTCCGGGCGTTTGTGCAGGTTGGTGAGCGCCTGGTACGCGGCCCCGCTCAACCAGACGTCGTCGGCCTGGAGCAGAGCTGCCAAGGCCTCGCCCGGGCCGACGGCTCTGATGTCCCACGCCTCACGGAGCGGGATCACGCGCGCGTCGAGCGGGCCGTCCTCCACTAGAGGCATGACGACGCGCTTCGCGTCTGCGTCGAGGAGGTTGTCCAGCAGCTCCAGGGCATTCGGCCGCAGAGCGGCGTGCGTAGACGGCCCCGCGAGGCGGCCACCACGGATCGGGGCGTACGCGTTGTATATCTCTCGTGGTGGGTAGAGCAGCGCCAGCAACCGGAACAAGCGCTCGAGGCTCTGCTCCTTGCGCTCGTAAAGCACGGCCTTCAGCAGAGGCGCGGACTCTCCGAACGACGCGACCGCAGCGGCGTAGTCCAACCAGTGTACGTGCAACCGAGCCTCGGCCTCGACGGCGGCCCACACGTCGCCCGCCATGACCGTGAGGTCGGGACGATCGCGTCGCAGCCGGTTGAGGGCCTTGATGACGTGGTACCGCAACGCCTGGCGTTCATGGCAGAGGTCGACCGAACAGGCGCCGAGAGCTTCGACGAGAACACACGCGGCCTCGTCCGTCCGTGTCATGTAGAGCACGCGGGGGATGCGCTTGCGGAGCACGTCGTCCCGGTTGTCGTCGAGCAACGCGTCCCGCAGGTGAGGCACCACGTCGGCGCCGTATGCCGCCAGGGCCCGACGCGCGGCCGGGGCCGTCTCGGCATCGCCTAGCCGCGCTTCGAGCGCGGGAATCAGCGACGGCGGGGTAAGATGTGCCGCGCTCTCGATGGCTTGCGTGGCCACCCACGTGTCGGCATCGTGGACGAGTTCGTCTAGCAGGTCGGTCAACGCGGGAGCGTCCATCGACGAGAACGCCTTCGCCACGGCATGTCGGATACCGGCGTTGTCGGCGCTCTTGTCGTCGATTATCTGGCGGATGCCGGCGTATGCCATCCCGATCTCGATGTGGTTGCCGTGACGCGCCACGCACGCGATGGCGGCCGCGCGCACCTTCGCGTCCGCGTGGTACCAGAACTCACGCATGTGCTCCTCGGGCGTGTCCGGGCCGTACCTGCATACGTAGTACACGGCCTCCAACTGCACCTCGGTCTCGTCCGACTCGACGAGCCTGCCGACCTCCTCGACGGCGCCGCCATCGCCGATGTCCGCCAACGTGCGCACGGCCGCGGCCCGGACAGCCTGGGACGAGTGAGACAGGAGGGGCCGCACCGCCGCGCCCATGTCGACGCCTTTGGCGAGCCGCAGGAGGTCGAGGGCGTAGGAGACACGCGCCTCGTCCGCAGTGCGCAGCGCTGCGAGGAGAACGCTCACAGTAGACGCGTCCAGGGCAGACACGAGTTCGTCCTCGGCGCGCACGTTCCGCCGGTCGAGAAGGCCCGCCAGCAGGCGCAGATACTCCCGCTTGATGGCCACAACGGCCACCGCCCAAAGGACCGTGAACCCAATCGCGACGCCACTGATGACACGCAATGACGAGAAGGCCGTCGCCGTCAACGCCAGCAACACAACCGCCGCCAGGCCCTCGGCGAGGCGCGACCCGAAGATGTCGATCCACGGCTTCGCCTTCGCCTTCACCGCGCGCTCGATGGGGAGATAGAGCAGCTCACGTGTCGATTGGTTGATGGAGTAGCGGAGCCCCCAATCGAACCCCTTCACGACGACGGCGGCAGCCAGCACAGGCGCCGCCAGCACGCCCACGGACCCGACGGCCATGGCCACGGGGAGTATGAGCAGAGAGGCGCCGATGCCGAACCGTCTGACGATGCGCCCGGTGATGAGCAGCTGCAGCAGGAAGACGCAGCCGTTCAGACCCGCGAAGAAGTTGCCGAAGAACACGGTCTTCTCGTCTGTGCTCGCGAACCGCGACTCCGCGATGACGCTGAACTGGTAGTCGACGAGCGTCGAGACTATCGTGGCGATCCCGAGGATCGCGGCGATCAGCTTCAGGTATCGCGATCCCCAGATCAGACGAAGCCCGCCCGCTGAGCCCTCCACTTCGGCGGCGCCGGCGGGTGACCCGCCATGCGCGTCCGCCGTGCGGATTCGCGTCACGATCACGATGGAGGCGATCAGCGGCAGCGCGGACAACGTCAGCAGGGCCTCCGTGCCCAGAGCGATGCCGGCCCACCGCGTGAAGGCGCTGCCCACGGCTCCGCCAAGGATGCCTCCGCTACTGATGAAACCAAACAGTCGCTTGGCCTCTCGCGAGTTGAACGTGATGTTCGCCAGATACCAAAACTGATAAATCGCCACTGACGAGAACAAATTCACCCATATGTAGAACGACGCGGCTACCCCTACCCAGGGGAATCCGAGCAGCCACCGGAAGGCGAGTATGCTAAGGACCGAGAGCGCCAACCCGTACGCCGCGAGGCGCTGCGCCGACAGACGCGCCGCGGCTCGCGTGTACAGTGGCATTGAAAGCGCGATGAGCGCCGTCGTGCCGAGATAGACGTACGGTAGGTTCGCGGCGCCCAACGAGTCGAGAAACAGGGCGTTGCGGACGGGCTTGAGAATGTAGAAGGACGCGACGACAAGGAAGAAGTACGCGAACATCAGGACCGTGCGACGAAGCTCGCCCGGCCGCAGTTCGACAAACCTGCTGAGAACTGCCTGCAACCTCTTATCCCGACGCGTGCCGTTCGGCGCGCGCCGCGCCTAGCCGCGACTCACGCGTCGCGATCCACGCGCACTACGCTGACAGTGTCACCGACGTGCAGATAGGCGCGGACGGCGTCGCTTGTCTTGCCGTCACGCTCGATTCGGAATTCGTAGTAGTAGAACTCGCCCTGCGTGAGGTCGGCGGGCAAAGCCACGCTCGTGGAGCCATCGGTGACGCCGGAGTCCAACTCGGCGCCGTCGGCGTGGCGCACCAACCGGTAGCTGTAGGCGCCAGGGCCCCATAACCCACTCGTAACGCCGAGGTCATCGAAGCGAACGACGCCATCACGTTCTACGGAGAAGTTGTCCAGCGGCGCAACCCGCGAGTACCAGTAGCGACCGACTTTCTCACGGCGCTGGATCAGGATGTCCGCTATGTACTCCGTGACGGCTGGCGAACTGTATCCACCTTCGGCGACGATGGCGCGGATCTCGTCGGGCGTGAACGCCATGACGAGCTTCGCTCCCCAATAGGCGTCTAAGGGCGTCGTCTCTAGGAACGCCGGGTTCCGGTACGTCTCCTTCCACTTCTCCGGCCGGAACGTCTCCGCCTCGAAGAAGCCGACCCTCGGATCGTCCATGCTCACCGCGTCGTCCCACGGCTTGCCGAACAGCCCGAGCGTCACCGTCGCCTTCGCGATCTCCTTCTGGTCGATCGCGAATTCGTGCCCCTCGCTGGGCTCGTGCGACCGCTGACTGGATATGCCGAGGACGGTGCCGAAGTCGATCAGGTAGTGCCGCACAAAGCTCCGGTCACCCTCGGTCACGAACATGTCCAGGGAGTTGGGACCCTTGATGTCGACGTGGTTGATCCACGCGGCGAAGGTCTTGAGTCCGCGAAGTTCGCGGCGGTCCTCGTGTCGGTATATGTCGTTAGGGTCGTCGTCTCGACGACCGAGGTACGAGTAGGGCCCGATAGGCTTCCCCGCGAGGAATTTGCTGGCGACTACATGGATCGTGCCATCCGCCCGGCGGGGGATCGGCGCGAGGATTTCCTCGAGGTCCTCCCGCTTGAGAGGGCGCTTCTTCCCCAACTCGTCCGCGATCTTCGCCCCCTCCTCAATCTGTAGGGTGGTGGGATCGAAATCCGCGAGGAAGTTCTCCGGGACGTTGAGGCCCGCAGCGTAGAAGAACAGCATCCCGATGACCTCGGCCGCGGCGGCGGCCTCCTGCCGATCGGGATGGTCGAACTTGATGACGTAGACGTCTCCGCGCGCGTCCCGGATGTTGAACCCGGGGGTGGCGCCCTGCGTCTTCATGCGCGTGATGGTCCACGGCGCTGACATGTCCGGCCCATCGCCCACAAGGGGGCCGCGCAGGAGTTCGTCTATTGTCATACGCTTCTTCGCGTGGCGATTCGTAAACCAGGAGGAATCCGGTACTTCGCCCAGGGCGTTGACGTTCACCGCCTCGTTGTCGCGGAAGTAGCGGGAGACTTCCAAGAGCCGGAACACCGGATGGAAGAAGTGCCTGTGCGCCCAGTCCCACGTGTAATGCGGATCGCGCATCTTCGGCGCGGGGATGTCGTAGCTGTCGTCGTCCACCGTCCAGACGTCGTCAGTGGTTAGATGGACGGTGCTGCTGCAGCCTGCTGCAAGTGTCACCGCCAGAGCCGCGAGAAGTAGCCGTGCGGCGGAAGGACGAATCTGCATGGGCTCCGCCCTCCTTAGAATATTGGGTCGAACTGGAAGATGATCCGCGTCTCCTCGTCGCCGAACGCCATCTCGGCTCGGCCGACAAACCCGTCGGTCATACGCGCTCGAAGCCCGAAGCCGTAGACGACGTTGTAGTCCTTGAAGGTGTCGGTGAACAGGTCCGGGAACACCCGGCCGATGTCCGCGAACAGAACGGCGTCCGCTCCCGCTTTTAGGCCAAGGACCGCCTCCCAGATCGGGTATCGGTACTCGACGTTCAGCAGAATGGAGTCCTTGTCCCGGAACCGTCCCGTGTCATAGCTCCGCAGGTCCTCGGCGCCACCAAGGTCCGACAGGGCGAAGAAAGGCGTCTTTCTGTCTCCGGCGTCGGTGGTCATCTCCGCCGCCAGGCGGGCCGCGAGTATGCGGCCCGGTCGCCCCAGCGTCACGTAAGTGCTGGCGTCCAGGCCGTATCGCGTGAAGGTGAACTCCTCACCGGCTGCCTGCTCGCTGCTCAACTCCGCGAACGTCATCGCGGAGAGCGCCACGCGCACGCCGCGGGACGCGTAGTAGTCGTTGTCCCGGGAGTCGTAGGTCACCGCGGCGCCGACCCCCGCCAGCGTGACGCCACCGATGCCCGGAGCGCCCGCCTCGCCGACGACATCGACGGTGGACTCGTACAGGCCGTCGCCGTCCGCAAACGCGTGATCGGACGCCTCGACGCGCAACTCCGCGCCGATCCTGTCCGTCAGTTGTCCCCCACCGGCGAATCGCGCCTCTATGAGTTCGTGCTCGAAGTTTGACCGGGCGCCGGTATCCGCCGCGTTCGTGAGGTAGAAGTCCTCGTTGGTGTTGACGTTGTAGCCAGCGCGCGCGCTCATGTAGAACCGACCCGCGATGTCGCGGGCGCGGTACCGTAGGTAGTAGTCTTGGTGGCTGTTTGTCGAGTACGTCCCGTGTGCCGTCAGATCAGAGTCGTCCGCCCCGACGTCGCGTAGTTTCAGGCGCAACCCACCCGCGAAGCCGGGCCGCGAGCCATACGAGACAACCGGACTGAGCGGCTCCCGGAAGATAGCTTTGACGCGCTCAGGCAGCCGCGTCTTGTCGACGCCGATCATCGAGTACTTGAGTGTCAGACCAAGTGCGCGGAATGGGATCTGCAACACCAAGCCCGGCACGTTGATAACGTGTTCGACGGCGGACTTCGTGTGCACCCTCGCGCGTCGGGCGTCGAGCCCTTCTTCCTCGTTGCTTTGGGCGATCGCCGTGGTCGCCGCGAACAGCGCGCACGCGATCGCGCACGCCCCGGCTATCGCCCGCAACGGCCTAAGTCGTCTCGTCACGCGTCAACTCCTCGAATCGCCGCCCCGCATACCGGACCGTGGCGACCCAGCCCAGCAGTATCGCGCCCGTAACCAGTGACAGCCACCGTACGGCGCCGAACTCCGTGAAGACGGTCGTGACCCCGAGGCTGATGAAGATCGCCACGCCCTTCGCCACGCGCTGCACCAACATGTCGATGAACGCCTTCGCCTTGTACTTCTCATCGCGCGTCGTCGGGACGTAAAGCGCTTCGCGCGCCGACTGGTTGATCGAGTAGCTGAATGCGTTGTCCGCCGGGTTCAACGCGCTCGCAACCCACAGAATAGGCAACGCAAGGAACGCCAGAGACGCCGCCAGCGCGGCCACTGGCAACACCAGCAGCGCCCCGCCGACGTTGAACCGCTGCATGACGAAGCTCGTCAGGAACAACTGCACGACCATAGCGGCGTTGTTCGTGAACGCGAAGACGATATCGAAGTGGCGCCCCACCGCGGCCCCGTCCGCGGCATAGTGGACCACCGCCGAGCTGAACTGGAAGTCCATGATCGTCGACACGATCTCGTACATGCCGACGATCCCTACGATCGCCAGGAGGTAGCGAGAAGAGAACACGAGACGCGCGCCTTCGGTCGCCGGGTTCGCCGCGGGCCTCGCCGCTTCGGGCTCCGGCGCTTCGGGCTCCGGCGCCGACTCCGGTTCAGGCTCGGCCACTGCCCGCGCGCGATCGACCCGTTTCCCCGCCAGAAGCGCCAGAACAACGATCGCCCCCGCGACGCCGGTCAATATGAGAAGCCAACCCGTGGTCGAGACGCTGGAACCCGCGGCAACGCGCACCGACGACGCGAACGCCCCACCCACGACACCGCCGAATCCCACGACGCCATACAGCCGCTTCGCGCCGTCCGAAGTCACGCTGTCGTGTGACTGCTCAGCCCCTGGCCGCAGCTAGGGGGTATCGGTTACTGTCTCGGCATG
>JABGQA010000086.1 GCA_018644665.1 Candidatus Poribacteria bacterium | reverse complement strand
TTCCGAGTCGGCGTGCTGCTGACCGGCAAGCCGCCCAGTCTGTGGGAAATCGCGAAATGGATTCGACTGGGTCACGCGCACCGATAGCGCAGGGCTCGCCGGCGCGGCGGCGTCGACGTGCTACGCTCGGCTCCGACGCGGGGCCGCGGCCGGACGCGCGAAGTGTCGCGGAGAAGGGCACCCAGTGTGTCGGAATGCGACACAAAGACGGGCTCCCGCTGCGACGCCTTACCGTGTTTACCCCTACTCTTGCGGGTTATGCCCCTAAACGCCGCATGGCACGGCCGTTGCGTAGAGTCAGACGGACGCGCAACGCGGTTGGTGGCAGCGAACAGAGGATGACTCGATGGGTGACGGTGTGTCAGCACGCGAGCAGCGGATGCGGGAGTTGGCGGAGCGTCTGAGCACAATCACGGCTGGGGCCGACGCATCTCTCCAGTCCCTCGAGTCCCTACGTAGCGTCGTCGTCGGCGCGCGTCTGGGCCGGGTCGAGACGTACCTGTTCGACGGCATCGCGCACGATGCCCGAGAGCTGCGGGGCCGCATGGCCCAGTTCCTGGAGGTGATCGAGTCGCGGCTCGCGGAGTAGTAGCGACACCCCGGTTGTCAGGGTCCCTAGCGGGCGGCGGGAAGCTGCACGAACACCGTCGTCCTCGACCCTTCGCTCGATCCCAACCTGACAGACCCGCCAAACGGGCGCAGGCGCTTCTCCATCGCGGTCAGCCCGAACCTGTTCTGCACCGGCCCTCTCAGCACGCCTGGACATCGAAACCCACGCCGTCATCTTCGATGACGATCCCCACGCTCTCTCGATGCGCAAGCATGACGTCGCTGACGTGGAGCGCGCGCGAATGCAGTGTCACGTTCGTCAGCGCGGCGTGCACCACGCGATAGACTACCGGCTGCGCGCCGACGGCAATCCGGGTGGCGACGTCGTCATCGGCGTGGAAGTCCACGGTGATGCCACCACGTTCGCTCAGGCGGATGCAGTCCTGCCCCAGGCCGACAGCAGCCCGACGCGCTCTAACACGCTCGGCCGCAGATCGAAGGCCAATGCGCGTATCTCGTGAGCACGTCCAGGTACCCCGCCCATCTGCCGTCGACGTGTGCGGCTGGCCGCTCCACACGGCCGGACTGTAGGGGCTGACCGCAGCCAGATCGTAGCGCGCGCCCACGGCCGCAGAATTCGCCGGCGTGACGGAGCCTTCCGCCGCGCCGCCTCGGGAGCTGGAGACGACCTCGGGGGATGGCCGCCGGCCGGCCTTCCCCGAGGTCCGTGGGGAACGCGGCCCAAGCCGTGCGGGCGCAATCCGTCGCCGCGAACTCGTCGATGTCAGTGAGGGATGTGGGGCCCGACGCGGAGGCGGCGAGAGACTGCGAAATCGCGGTTGACACATGCCGGGCGCGGCCCAATGACGGGGACAGAGGCGTGAGACACGAGGAGGCGACGATGATCAGGCGAACGCGGACCGAACCCCGGCACAGGCTGACACGAGAGAACACGTTGGACGAGGCGGCGTTCGATGTCGTCACGCCGGAGTCTGCCTACTGGGTCGGGTTCCTGATGGCCGCCGGGTCGATCACGCGCGCCGGCACCCGCAGTCCCGCCATCGCCGTCACCACCGCGGACGAGGATCGGACGCATCTGGAGCGGTTCCGCTCCTTCGTGCGCGCCATGGACCCGATCACCGTCGGCACGCGCGACGGATTCCGAGACGCGAGCAGGTCGTACTTGTCCGTGCAGGTTCGCTCTGGCCGCCTGGCCAAGACCCTGGCGCGCTATGGCGTGGTGCCGTACAAGGCGCTTGTCGCGCGGGCGTTCGAGCTGGAACACAACGAGCACTTCTGGCGCGGCTGCATCGACGGCGACGGGTCGATCTCCGTGAGCCCCGACGACGGTGTGCGACGTCCCGTCATATCGTTCGCGTGTCGCTCGCGGGAGTTGGCCGGGCAGTTCGCCGACTTCGCGCGCGAGGCGATTCCGGGCTGCGAGATCGAAGAAGAGACGCGGACGCCCAGAGCCTATTGCGTGATCCACGCCGTGACATTGCGTGGCGACGACTGTGTCGAGATGGCTCGCCTGCTCTACGGCGACGGACACGCCGCTCTGCCGCGTAAGCTCGCGGTGGCACAGGAGATCATGGGCGAGTTTGGCGACGGCTCCCATGCCGCGGTCAGGGATGTCGTCCCTGCCGTCGTGGGCGCCACACGGTGGACGCCGCCCGGGGGGCCGCGGCCCGGCACGCTACAACCCCGCCTCTTCTGATACCCGACGCACCCATCCGAGCCGTCCCATGGCAGAGACGTGGACAGTTCGCCCGATAGAGCCCGCCGACACGGGCAGCATCGTGATGCGCTGCTGGCCCGAGGATGCGGCCGCGCGGCGCCGGCTGTTCGCCACCCAACACACCATCGGCATGGCAGCGTGGGACGGCGACGTGTGCGTCGGCCAGCTACACTGCTACGCCGTAGACTTCCCGACGGTCGAGAACTCGGACTGGCCCGAGTGGAACCAGTGGTGGTCCGGCGTCGAGGGATTCCGGGCCCCTCGGGCCGGGAGGGCGTGGTGCCACGCGTGTTTCCACGTCGGTCGGACGGTGGCCAAAGCGCGGGTCGACGACAGTCCCGACGAGACGTACTTCGGGCGCGGCATCGGGTCTGCGCTGTGCAGGGCGTCCATGACGTGGGCGCACGATGCGGGGTACGCCGCCGTGGTCGCGCCGGGCTCGCCTCCGGCGCTGCCAGCTTTCGGGACCTGGGCGGGAGGGCTGCCGTGGACGACGTATGCCAAGCTCGGGTTCACTCAGGTCGGGACGCTCGGGCCACCAGACGAGCTACCCGCATGGGCCCGCGGTGAGTCTCCCCCGCACGTCATGGCCGAGGTGCGCGGCGCACTGGCGGCAGGACGCGACCCAGCGACCTTCGTTGCCCAATTGATGATGCTGGACATGCGGTAGAAGGGCGTCGCACGGGCGCGAGGTGCGAAGGCTGCCCAGGTCCGTTGACCGAGACAGCCCTCGACTCTGTTCCTGGGAGCGACCTACGCCAGGACTTCGGCGAGATCTTCCAGCAGATTCGCCGGCGGATCGAACGGCAGCGCGACCGGCTGACGCGTCAGCGCTGACGTGTACATGCCCAGGATGATCCCGAATTCGTTCAGCGAGTTGGACAGCTGCGTCGCGTGTCCAACGGCGTCATCCTCGATCCATGCGAACGCGGCGTCCGTGAGCCCGGCCTGTGCGAGCAGGTCCTGCTCACCGTAGCCATGCGAGCCGCTCTCGTAGCCACCCTCGGCGGTGAACTTCTCCCAGCCGGCCATGAACCAGTGCGCCCAGCCCTTCGTGCCATACACCGCGATGCGCTTGTGCATGTAGACCGAGTCGTTGTCCCAGATGCGCGGGGCCGACTCCGTGCCGAAGGTCACCTGCGCGCGGATGCCGCCTTCGTACGTTACGGCAGCCGTGCCGTGGGAAGGCGACGGCTGGCGCCCCTCCATGTGGCCGCTGCCGGACACCTGCCCGAACACCTGCGTGGGCGCGATCAGACCGAGATACGAGGAGACCAGCTCCAGAACGTGCGGGCCCTGGTCGATCGGGGTCGAACGCGCGCTGGCGTCCACGAATCGGATGTCGCCGATCTCACCGCCGCGGACCGCATCGCCGAGGATCAGGTTGTTGGGGTGGAAGTGGAGCTGCGTGTTGACGATGAACTTGGTGTCGGTATCCAGCAGCGTGCGGATTTGCAGGTAGTCCTCGCGCTGTAGCGCGATGGGCTTCTCCACGATTACCGCCGGCACGCCCATATCCGCCGCGATCTTCATCAGCGAGTAGCGGATCGTAGGTGGCGTGACTATGTGGAGAAGGTCCGGCTTCTCCTTCTCGATCATCTCCACCATGTCGGTGTAGCGCGTCTCGACGCCATAGTCGTCGCCAAACGAGGCGAGCCGTTCTTCGTCCATGTCGCATATGGCGGCCATCTCGCCACGCGTGACATGCTCGTAGGCGTGGGCGTGCGCGCGGGCGCGGCCGCCGCATCCGAGGAAGCAACTACGGTACATCTTTCGGTCTCCTTCGGGCCTGGCATCGCGCGCTGTCGCGCGAGGGTCTTGGGACGTCAACTTGTAAATGCAAAGCCGCCCGCGATCAAGCGCGGACGATCGCCGGAGTATCACGCTTCGGGCCGTCCCTGCGATGCTGTCGGGACGGCCCCTCTCTGTCGCTCCCGACTACGTCAGGACCTTCGCGAGATCGGACAGCAGATTCGCCGGGGGATCGAAGGGCAGTTCCACGGGCTGCCGCGTCAGCGACGACGTGTACATGCCGAGAAGAATGCCGAACTCGTTGAGTGAGTTGGCAAGGCACGTCGGATGCTCCGCGTCGTCATCCTCGAACCACTCGAAGGCGGCGTCCGTGAGTCCGGCCTGGGCAAGCAAGTCCTGCTCGCCGTAGCTGTGCGAGCCGCTTTCGTAGCCGGCTTCCTGCGTGAACTTCTCCCAGCCCGCCATGTACCAGTGCGCCCAGCCCTTCGAGCCGTACACGGCGATACGCTTGTGCATGACGGTGGAGTCGCTGTCCCAGATGCGGGGAGCAGACTCCGTGCCGAAGGTGACCTGCGCGCGGATGCCGCCCTCGTACGTGACCGAGGCCGACCCGTGTTGCGGCGACGGCTGAGAGCTGGCCATGTGCGCGCCGCCGGAGACCTGGCCGAACACCTGCGTGGGTGCGATAAGGCCCAAGTAGGACGACACGAGTTCCAAGACGTGGGGGCCCTGGTCGATGGGCGTCGAGCGCGCGCTCGCGTCGACGAACCGGATATCCCCGATTGCGCCACCGCGCACGGCGTCGCCGAGGATGAGGTTGTTGGGGTGGAAGTGGAGTTGCGTGTTGACGATGAACTTCGTGTCGGTGTCCAGCAGCGTGCGGATTTCGAGGTAGTCCTCGCTCTGAAGGGCGATGGGCTTTTCTACGATCACCGCTGGCACGCCGAGATCCGCCGCGACCTTCATCAGCGAGTAGCGGATCGTCGGCAGCGTGACGATGTGGAGAAGGTCGGGCTTCTCCTTCTCGATCATCTCGACCATGTCGGTGTAGCGCGTCTCGACGCCGAAGTCGTCGCCGAACGAGGTCAACCGCTCTTCGTCCATGTCGCAGATGGCGACCATCTCGCCGCGGGTGACGTGCTTGTACGCTTGGGCGTGGCCACGGGCCCGGCCTCCGCATCCGAGAAAGCAGCTACGGTACATCGCGTGCGTCTCCTGTGGGCGTCCCGTTTGACGGTCGTGTCCGGGCGTCCCTTGTAAGTCTGGAGCCGCCCGCGATCAAGCGCCGGGGGCGTCCGCGCGACTGGCGGCGGTCGCCTCCCACCCGAGGATAGCGACCTTTCGCCCCACACCCCAACGATATCCGCCGATCCCCCCGGTATTCCGCAGCACACGATGGCACGGAATGAAGTACGCCACCGGGTTCGCTCCCACCGCCGTACCCACCGCGCGCGACGCGGTGGGATGCCCGACCGCCGCCGCCACGTCGCCGTAAGAGACCACCGCGCCCGGCGGGATCGCCACGAGCGCCTGCCACACTTTGACCTGGAAGTTGGTGCCTCGGAGCAGCATCGGTCGCCCGTCCCCCGGGCGTTGGGGCGCGCCGACGCTGTCGGCCACGTCGCGCGTCGCCGACGGATCCTCGCGCAGCGCGGCGCCGGGCCATTCGCGATGCAAGGACGCCACGGCGTCGGCCGCGTCGCCGGGATCCACGAACCGGAGGCGACACACGCCCCGCGACGTGACACCTATAAGGCAGTCGCCGAACGGAGTCGCGTGGATGCCGTAGGATATCTCGACGCCCTGGCCGCCGCTCTTGTACTCGCCGGGCGTCACAGCGTCGATCGTGACGAAGTGATCGTGCAGACGCCCGGGGCCCGACAGCCCGGACGCGTACGCCGCATCCAGGACCGTCCGCGACTCGGCGAGGAGGCCCTTCGCGTATTCGAGCGTCGTGTGCTGGAGGAACTGCTTGGGGCTGACGCCCGCCCATCGCCGGAACAGGCGCGTGAAGTGATACGGGCTGAGGTGGACGCTCTGCGCGATGTCGTCGACCGTGGGCTGTTCGCTGAAGTGCGCCGCGACGTACTCGATCGCCGTCCGTATCCGCTCGAAATCGGTCGTAGGCATGCGTCAACACTCCGTCCGTCTGCGGCGCGAATGAAGGGCGCCGGCGCGGACCGACGCTCGTGTCACCCACACTGTATTGCGTGGAGCGGACGGAGCCCACCCGAATCGTGCGGAGTTGTTCGCAATGGGGCGGGAGGCGATCAGCGGCGCGCCTTGAGGGAACCCCACGTGACCGCGGCCTTGCCCACGGGGTCGACGCTCAGCGTGCCGAGGATGATGAACGGCGGGGTCATGTATGTTCGGTCGAACGTCTCGAACTCCGCGACGTAGGAGCCCGCGCGGACCCGGTCGCCATTCCCAACCATCGGCGCCGGTTCACGGGGCTCGTCGGCGTTGGGATTCGGCTCTCCCACGGCGATGCCCTGGTCGGGGTCGTCGCCGTCATCGTCCTCGCCGTCTTCTTCGGCACGGAGGTGTTGGTTCCAGACCCACTGCGAGCGCTCCCCCGGTGGCAACATCACGGCGCCCCTGTCCATGGCGTCGGGCAACGTGTACACGGCCTCGCGCTTGCCGGACGCGAACTCCCTGTAGACCACGGGGTGGCGTCCGAACGAGCCCCACCCGATGACCTCGGCCGAGTCGTTGTCGAACGTGAAGACGACCCACTCTCCGACGTCGTAACGCTTCTCGTCCGTGGTCAGTGTTGGCGCCGCAGCGGCCGTAAGGGCAATCGCGAGCGTTGCCACAACGGGCGCGATCCGAAGCCGGTGCATCGGGGTTTCTCCTGGCCGGGAGTGCTTCGTCGGTCGGTCCTTAGACAACGCCGTGTGCGCCGCGCCGTTGACACACGGGTTGCCCGCCTGGACGCGTGAAGCCACTATGGCTGAGTGTCCGTCACACACTCGCACAACCGTTGGGCAAGGTCGCGATGGCAACCGCACATCTCATTTCCACCGAGGGTTCGGATCGCGCCACGGGGTACAGCATGAGCGCAAAGCTGGTGCGCCGCGAGGACAGGCTGTTCATCGGTTGGCTGGACGCGGCTCCGACGCACGGCGATCCGGCGCGCATCATGTTCGGCGCGCGTGACGCGGCCACCGGCGCCGCCGTGCGCGAATTCCCGCTTGGCGAGGGCGTGGACAACCACTGTGGCCCAGCGTTCGCGCTCGACCGCGACGGACGTCTGCACGCAATCATCGGGACGCATCATGGCCCGTTCCTGTATCGCTACGCCGACAATCCCGAATCCCCGGCGGGATGGAGCGAGCCCGTGGCCCTCGGGCCGCGTGACACCTACCCGTCCTTGGTTGTGGACGCGTCGGGAACGCTGCATCTCGCGCATCGCGAGGCGGGAGACCGGTGGCAGCTCTGGTATCGGCGTAAGCGGGCCGGACATCCCTGGGAGGAGGCCCAGAGCCTCGCGATCAGCCCCGTGCCCGGCTACAACCATTATATGCACTCCCTCACCGTCGCGCCCGACGGCGCGCTGCATCTCACCTTCCAGTTCTACTACTCAGACGGCGGCAGCGCCGCGGACGGGTACGCCCGGGCGGTCGTGTATTTGCGTTCGGAAGACGGAGGAGATGTCTGGCTGGGAGAGTCGGGACGGCCCGTGACCACGTCGGTGACCATCGAGACGATGGAGGCGTTCTACCGCCGTCCACACGACGCGCACCCGAGCCTGCACGACCTGCGCGCGGGAAACCACATCGTCGACGCGCGTGGACGGCCGTGGATGTTCCTCACGCTGCCCGACGCGAAGAGCGGGTCGCTGTGGACACGCGACGACGACGCGTGGCGCACCATCGACCTGGAGCCGATGCTGTCACCCCTGAACCTCGCGCGCGGACGCGCTACGTCGCTGGCGGCTGATGCAGAAGGACGCATGCATCTGCTGTTCGCCACCGATCCCGACGGCATCGAGACGCAGTGGTACGACGCGCGGCACGAACTGTTCCACCTGGCGCTGTCGCCCGAAGGTGAGAAGCTATCACTTGCGCGTCTGACAGAGCGTGAGGCGACATCGGCCTGGCTGCCGGCCCTCGAGCCGTGGAGTTGGGCGACGACGCCCGCTGATCGCGCGGACGGGCCGTGGTACCTCTACACGCGTGGGGAGAACGCCGGCGGCATCGGCGGGGACAACGCCAGCGCCGTCAAGACGCGCGTCTACCTGGACAGACTGGACGTAGACGGCGGCGGATAACACAGCGACCCGGCCGCCGGCACGGAATCGCGGGCACGCCGGAACGGGGCCGCGGAGACCCGACCTGGGCGCGTTGGTTTCCCGTGGCCGCAGGCTCTATACATTACATGCACCCGTATCGCGAGAAAGGAGCGCACGGATGGAAAGCCTAAAGCGATTCTCATGGGGCGGCGTCGCGAGCATCGTCGCCGTCACGCTTGTAGCGACGGCGATCGCCCCAAGCTCGATGGCCGAGAATCCTGACTACAATCGCGTGGCCAGGCGCGGCGCGCCAACGATCGACGGGGACCTGACCGACCGAGACTGGGAGGGCGCGGACTGGCAGGAAATGGACGTCTATGGCGGCGGCGCGCAACCGGCCGGGTTCGAGGCGTTCTCCGCTTTGCTCTGGGACGATGACTACCTGTACACCGCGATCGAAGTCTCCGACAACGACCACGCGGTTCCCGCGGCTCTCGTGCCGGACGCGGCATCGCTCTGGAATGGCGACTCCCCGCAGCACCGCGTGGACCTGGAGTATGACGGCCTCGCGGGAGCGGCGGAAGACATCGAGTGGGGCTACGCCCTGCAGGACGACGCGATACTCACGACGGCGTGGTCGAGCGCCACGAACATCGAGTTCACCGACGTGGCGATCGTCCGCGACGACGCCAACGACATGACGTACTACGAGACCGCCATCATCCTGTTCACCCACGAGACCGACGAACCCCTCAGCGACTACATCAACGACAACAAGGACGCCAAGGTCGGGTACTCGGACATGGTCAACGCCAACGACGGGGACGCCCGGCTCGGATGGCTGGAGTGGTCCTCGGGCATCGGGGCCGCGAAGAACGCCTTCTTGTTCGGGACGCTGACGTTCGACCACACGCCCCAAGCGGTCGACCCGGCCGGGAAAGCCGTGACGACGTGGGCGGCGCTACGCGCTGCGCGCTGACCGCCTCTACAGGTGGGCCTACGGGCGTGGCCGCTGACGGCCACGCCTCGTTGGCTCGCACACGCTCGACCCCTCCCTCCGACGGCCCACGTCCCCCTGATCTCCCGACTCGCCCCATATCACGCTGACGGATCGCGTATTGCCCTTGCGCGTGTAAGGTTTATACCCTATTATGACGCTGATTATGTGGGGTTTACGCTGGGAACACCTAGGGGTTTACGGAACGCCTCCCCTGGGGTAACTCGGGGCGCCTGGGTGGCGCTGACGGGTATTGTCGACCCCTAGCCCCGCCGACATTGGCCACGGTGCAGACAATGCGGGCCGCCTCGCGTGGCGGTTGAGTCCTTCTAGCGCAGCGGGGCCGGGGGCAGGTTGTGGGCCCTGTGCCGCGAGCGTCACTATATCTGCTTTGCCTCGGGATCGCCGCCGGGACTGCGCGCGGCTACGAGCAGGCCACGCAGACTGTCCAGCTCGGCGTGTATGTGCCGCCGATCGTCAAGTGGCTGGGTGGCGACTCACACGGCGCAGTTGCGAGCGCAACGCTGACCGTTCGGCCGGACGCGTCCGACGCACGCGAACTCGAGGCTTCGCACGTGTTCCGGCTCATGATGAACGTCGATGTGGTGATCGACGCGCGCGTCACGCCGTTCCGCGACCGCCGCGACCCGAGCGACGAATTGGACACGTACTGGCGGATCGTCGATGACACCGACGGCGACACGACGCGCACGGGGGTGCTCCCGCATCACGCGGACGCAGAGCACGGCTTCGGCGCCTACGTGCCGACGGACATGTTCCTGCGAGACGGGCTACGTGTGACCCACGCTCCCACGGACGGCGCCGCAAAACTCACCGTCACAGCACGGGCAACGCGGCCCGACGATCCGACGACGGCATCGGGCGCGGAGGGCGTATACGACGCGGTCATAACGCTGACGGCGTTGCCGCAGGTATCTGCGACGCTGCCGCGGCGTATGGGCGCCGACCGTGCTGTCCTGTCCGTCGACTAGAGCCACCCGGTCAACTGCGCCAAGAGCCGCGAGTACTCCACGTAGTTCGGCCAGGAGATGTCCGGCGGCACGCCGTGGTCGCAGCCCGGGACGATGCCGCCCTGCTCCAACAGCGGCACGACCACGCGCGTCACCTCGTCGCGCATGATGTCTCCGCCCTTCGCGATCGCGCGCTTGTCTATCCCGCCGGTGTACGCCATGCGGTCGCCGTATATCTCGCGGAACTCCACGATGTCGTTCCCGGCCGCCACTTCGATGGGTCCACAGGCGTTGATGCCGGATTCGATCCAGATGGGGATGAGTTCGTCGATTTTGCCGTCGGAGTCCATGAACAGCACTTCGCAGCCCGCTGCGCGCGCCTCGGACACCCACCGCTCGTAGGAGGGCATGAGGAAGCGACGCGTCATCTCGGGCGAGATCATGCTGAAGCTCTTGTACGCCATGTCCTCGGAGAAGCCGACTTGATCCGGCTGCACGCGCTCCAGGATAGGCGCCATCGTGCGCGACGCGAACTCCGTCCAGTGCGCGATCATCTCGACGACGAAGTCCGGGTCGTCGAGGAGCATGATGCACAGCCCCTCCATGCCGACCCACTCGCGCAACTGCCAGAAGGGGCCGTTGAAGTGGATGCGCACGACGCCGTCGCGGTCCTGTAGGGCTGCGCAGCGTTCCTCGAAGTCGTCGGGATAGCGCTCGGGGGTCGTCGCGTCGTAACGCCACGCCATGTCTTCCCAGTCGGCGCGCGTCTGCACGGGGAACTTGTGCCACTTGCGCGTGACGAAGTCCTTCGCGGAGCGGATGTAGGTGTAGTCGAACTCGTCGGAGATCTCCGTGATAGCGCCCATCCAGTCCTGGACGATGTAGTGGCCGTCCTTGTGCTCGATGACCTTCTCCTCGAACTTCGGGATCATCGTGAACGGCACGCTCAGGCCTGGCATGGGTCGTTGCGGTTCCGGCTCGATGCCCAGCAGTTCCATCATATGCGCGTGCGGGCTGACGCCTTCGGGTAGGCCCTGCGTGCGCCAGTTCGCGACCGTGGACTCGCGGCCGCCGCCGGGCGAGAAGGTGACTTTGTCGGGCTTGCCGAAGAGAAGCGACTGTACGTAGCGTTCGCGCGGCGTCATGGGCATCCTCCGGTCACGACGGGTGGACTCGAAGGATGGATAGCCGACACGATCGCGGCAGGTAACGGCCACGAGGCGAATCACGCCGCGCCGACGCGCTGTGGCAGGCGGAACCCGGAGGCGCTTAAGCGCAGCTAGCGGGCGTCGGAGAGAGCGGTCCACAGGTCGTCGTCGACCGGCGCCGGCAGGCGATCCAGTTCGCTGCGGACGTACGCGATGGCCGTCGTCTCGAACGCCGTCGGGTATGGCGCCCCGCGCATGTGCGCGACATCCGGCCCGTGTTTGCGCATCAGGGCGGCGAGTCTCAGTTGCGTCTCAACGAGGGCGCGTGGGGATGATCCGGCGTCGCGAAGCGCGTCCTCGATCTCGACGCGCCATCCGTCGGGCAGGAACTCGTTCAGGCGTTTGACGCCTGCATCCCGGGCGCGGCTCCCGCCGAACAGGAGCGCCTCGCCGAGGGCGTTCGCGAGGAGTCCGACGCCTACGAACCCCTTCACGCGCTCATCACGGCCGACCACCACGGGCAGCATCGAGAAGAGGCGCCAGAATTCGTTCAGATGGCGCGTGAGGGCGTCGGCCCCGGCCCCGGTTGCGTCCCCGGGTGCGTCCGACATCTCGCCCGGCGTGATGCGCTGGTCGGGGTCGAGGAGCGCGCGGATGGCCGCGCCGCCCACGTCGCGCGCCTCGCCGGCGTGCATCGACAGGTCCACGCGTATGCCCTCGTCGGTCACGGCGTGGACCATCTGCCCTCCGAACATCGCGATGTCGTAGACCAGTGGTCGGACGGCAGAGAGCCAGTCCTTGGCTCCCGCGCGGAACGCATCGGCGTGTTCGTCGTGTGTGAGCAGGTGGGCGTCGACATCCGAGTACCGATCCGCGGCGCCGGTGGCGAAGCTGCCCTGTAGCCACAGCGCGAGGACGCGGTCGTCGCTCTGTGCATGGCGTGTCAGGACGTCGATGTAGGGCTGCTGCACGCGGGAATCCCCGACGTCCGCAGGACGTTACGCTCGCAGCGTGAACGACTCGAAGCGGATGGCGGCGCCCTCGCGGAACTCGCCGCGGTAGATCGTGCGGTCGATCCGGCCGAGGGCGTGTACGCCGACGCGCATGGCGCCATCGACGGCGAAGGGCGTCTCCCCGATGCTGCTCCAGGCGCGGCCGTCAATGCTGCACAGCGCGCGCGCCGTGTCGCCGCGCCGTTCGATACGCAGATGCACGCGGTCGGCCACCACGCGCCCGCGGCCGAAGAACGTGTCGGCGGCGTCGATGCGGCCTGAGAAGCTGATTTCGTGGCGCCCGTGAACGCCGCGCTCGACGCGCAGGAAGTTGCCGGCATCCACCCACAGGACGATGCCGCCGATGGTGGGATGGCCATCCGACGCGGGCAACGACACGGCGTCGGCGGCAAAGTCGCCGTCGACAGGCCGGATCAGCCGCGGAGCGCTGGTGTTCATCCCAGCGAGGTCACGCCCGTTCGGCGCGTGGATGTCGAGCATGTTCTCGACCCGGTACGCGGCGTCATCGAAGACGTTCACCCACTGCCACGCGTCGCCCAGACTGGCGCCGGGCCGCAGCGCGATGAAGTCGACCCGCTCCAGGACGTTCGGGAACTCCCAGGGCGTGGCATCGCGGAGGCGCCACTGACCCTCCGGCGGCGCGGCGCCCGAGTCCTCGAGGTCCTTGCAGAGCAGAGGGAAGACCTCGGGGCTGTCGCTATACGTCTCTTCCAGGCCGCTCATCGCGTTCCCGAAGAGTCGCGTCGACCGGGTGGCGGCGTCGTCGAAGTAGCGGGCGGCGGCGTCCAGGTCGCCCTCGTGCAGGTGCGCCCATCCGAGGACGGCAAGCGGACGCGCGGGTTTCTGATGAGTCTCAGCGTAAAGCTCGACGGCGCGCGACAGCGAGTGGGACGCCACGGAAAGGTCGCCGAGGCAGACGTAAAGCTCCCCGACGCTGAGGTAGGAGACGGCTCGCAGCCAGACGCCCTCGATCTGTTCCGCCGCAGCGAGGCCGAGCCCGCCGTACCGCTTCGCGTCGTCGAGCCGCCCCATCGACAGCGTGAGCGCCCCAAGGTCGATGAGACAGTCGCCCGCGTGGTTCGTATCGCCGATTTCCTCGAACAGGGCGAGCGCGGTCTCGTACTTCGCCAGCGCGCCTTCGAGGTCGCCTTCGTACTTAGCCAGGTCGCCAATGCCCTTGTGGGCCTGCGCGGTGGCGCGGGCGTCGTGGTGTTCGGACCCGACGTGCAGCAACGCCGCGAGCCAATCGCGCGCTCCCGCCATGTCTCGCTCGGAGTAGCACATGCCCCATATGTGCACGTACGAGGGCCGAAGCTCCTCGCAGTACGGCAGGTCCCGGAGAAACGCGGTCGTGCGGGTGAGTCGCTCGCGCCAGCGGTCGCGGGCGCCGGTGAAGTACGCTGCGGTAGCGATGATCTGGTTGACCAGCGCCTCTTCGACGGTGTTTCTCTCGTCGCCGAGCAGGGCCTCCGCCATCTCGCCGATCTCTCCGAGGCGGGCATAGTCGCTCTTCCACCAGTGGACATCAGCCAGCCAGTAGCACAGGCGTATCATGTCGCCCGCGTCGACGCCGATCCGCTCCCCGATGTCGATCGCCGCGCGTAGATGCTCCACGGCGGCATCGCCCTGTCCCGCCCCGTGATGGATTCTGCCGAGCGCCTGGTGCACGCGCACGCGGTGAAGCTCGTTTCCCGGAGAGTCCGGCAGGTGGTCGAGCGTCTGCAGGGCCTTGTGGTAGCACTCGACGGCCTCATCGGTCAGGTATGCCGCGCGCGCCTTGGCGCCCGCGTTCATGAGGTGCTCGACGGCTCGTGCGCCGTGCTCGGTGTGCGTGTAATGGTATGCCAGCGTCTCTGCCTGCTCGGCGGCGGCATCCGGGTACAGCTCCGCGATGGCCTCGGCGATGGCGCCGTGCAACTCCTGCCTCCGACGGCTCAGGACGGCGCCGTACACGACCTGTTGCGTGTACACGTGGCGGAAGGCGTACTGCACGTCCCAACTGCCGTATTCGCGCGTCACGAAGGCGCTGTCCTCGAGTTCCTGGAGCGTCGCCGGGAGATCGATGTGCGGCGGCGCCACGCGTTCGAGGACGCGGCGCGCGAAGGAGCGGCCTATGACCGCGGCGATCTGCAGCAGGCGTCGCGCGTCCGGGCTCATGCGGTCGAGCCGGCTCAGCGTGATCCTCTCGACGCTGTCCGGGACCGCGATCCTATCGAGGCTTTCCGCCACCACCCAGCCGTCGCCATCCCTGACGATGGACTCCGACTCCACGAGCGCACGCAACGCCTCCTCGATGTAGAACGGATTGCCGCGCGCTCGGTCTACCACGGTCTCGCGGAGCGCGGCCGGCGCGGCATCGACACCCAGAAGCGACGCGACGAGATTCTCGCCGTCTTCGGGCGTCAGTTCGCGGACGGCGACGTGGACATGCCTGCCAGGGCACTTCCGCGCGGCGATCTCGGGAAGCCTCTCGCAGCCGTGGCCGTGCTGCGGTCGGTACACGCAGACCAGGGCCAGGGGATGACTCGGGGCGCGCTCACTCAGGTGAGCGATCAGGTCGAGCGACGCGCTGTCGGCCCAGTGGAGGTCGTCCAGTTCCACGACAAGCGGCCGCCATGTGGTCAGCGCGATCAACATGTCCGCGATGGCCGCGAACGTCTGGTGCCGCACCTGCGCGCCATCGGCGAAAGCCAGGAGGTCCTCCGCCTGTCCATTCACGTCGATGGCGAGGGCTCTGGCGATGAGGCTGACACAGTCCGACGCCCGCTCTTCGGACAGTTGGCCGTTGGCCACGAGGCCGTCGATGCAGTCCGTGACGCGGCCCCTGCGAACTGCGGGAGTGTCGTCATCGCTGATCCCGCAGTAGCCCGAGAGGATGTCCGCGAACGGTCCGTAATGCGCGGGTATCGAGCGATCGTGGCACCGGCCCCTGAGCCAAGTGAACGTCTCGGCGTCGATGGATGCGCGGGCCTCCGCGAGAAGGCGCGACTTCCCGACCCCGGCCTCTCCGACCACGGTCATCACACGGCCTACGCCCCTGCCGGCGCCCTGGATGGCCGACACCAGGCGTTCAAGTAAGTCTCCGCGGCCGATCAGATCCGACTGGAGCCCATCGGACGTTACGTGGCGGGAGCCGGCGACGCTCTTGAGCGACACGGCGCGGTGCGCGGGTACTGCGCCATCCACGCCCTTGGCGGCGACGAGGACGGCCTCGAATTCCGCCACGTGACGCGCCCGCTTGTAGGTCGTCTCGCCGGCGATGACCTGACCGGGTCGAGCGGCGGTCTGTAGTCGAGCGGCTACGTTCGGGATCGCGCCGATGGCGAGGCGGTCGTGGCGGCCGCCAGCGCCGACCTCACCGATGACAACCCGCCCCGTGTCGATCCCCACGCGCACCTCGGCGTGGACGGTCTCGTCGCGTTCGGCGCCCGTTCCCAGCTTCTCCACCTCGGCGGTGATGGACAGGCCGGCGCGAACGGCGCGCGCCTCGTCGTCTTCGTGCGCGGTGGGGTAACCGAAGTAGGCGAGGATGCCGTCGCCGAGATACTGCGCGACGTGTCCGTCGTGACGTTGGATGATGGCGACGACGACGCGTTGGTATTCCCGTATGACCTCGCGCAGTTCCTCGGGGTCGAGTTCGCGCGAGAGACGCGTTGACTCCACGAGGTCGCAGAACAGGACGGTGAGCAGGCGCCTTTCGGCGTCGTCTACTACTGCGGGCGGTTCGGGCGCGGGCGTGGCGTCTTCCTGCCGCGCGCCGCAATGCATGCAGAACTTCGCCGTCGGCGGCAGCGGCTCATGGCAGGAGACGCAGGCGCACACCAACTCCTGACCGCATTCGAGGCAGAAGCGCGCTTCGCGTGGGTTGTCGTGCGAGCAAGCGGAGCACTGCATTCTCGGCGGTCATCCGGGCGCGAAGATGGCACGGGCAGGCTTTTGCGACGCGATGCGTGGGCGCCTCAACAGTAGACCACACCGGGCGTGGCGCCAAGCGCCCGGCGTGGCCCTGTCGCGCGAAATGGCGCCGACGCTGGCGGGCTCGTCCGCGTGTGAGACGCCTTAGGTTCGGTCTGCGACTCGCGACTCCCGATGCAGTGCAGTCGTGACATGCGCCACGCCCAGAGCGCGTATCTGGCATCGCCCGGAGCCGTGGCGACCTGGCCGGCCATTGCGTCTCACGCCCGTAGGCGGCAAAGTGCCACCGATTCAGGCAGGGAAGGGGAGGCAATGACGGATAGCGAGAAGTTCCTGTTCGACCTGCGGGGGTACCACGTGCTCCCGGACGTGCTCACGAAGGACGAAGTCGCGCTCGCGAACGAAGCGGTCGAGACTCACGAGCATCTCATCCGCAACCGACCGGCAGGGCTGGCGCAGGATTCGGACGAGTTGCGCCGGGAGGATGGGCGCGGTGAATTCCAGCAGAACCCTCTCACCTTCGACCGCCCGTGGTGCGAGCCGTTCCGACGGATGTTCGCCCACGAGCGCCTGATCGACGTGTTCAACGAGATACTCGGGCCGGGGTTCCGCCTCGACCACGGACCCGGCCTGATCCGCATGAAGCGCGGCACCGAAGGCCACTGGCTACACGGCGGCACAACGCACGACCCGAGCCAGTACCACAACTTCCGACACGGGCGGATGGAGGTCGGGCTGTGCGTGGCCGCGTGGCAACTGACCGAGGTGAGGCCGGGCGACGGCGGGTTCGCGTGCGTGCCGGGCAGCCACAAGTCGAACTACCGACCGCCGCGGAGCGTCGTGGCGCTCGAGGACGACCTCGGCTGCGTCGAGCAGTTGGTGGCGGGCGCGGGGTCGCTGGTGATCTTCAACGAGGCGCTCGTCCACGGGACGTTGCCCTGGGAACCGGACGACCGCGAACGGCGCTCGGTGCTGTTCAAGTATTCGCCGGGGTATCTGTCGTGGGGATCCCCGCACGCGGAGTGTCCCATCGCCGATCCAACACCCGCGGAGGCCGCGTTGTACGAGCCGCCGAGGCGTACGGGGCGCACGACGCTACCGTCGGAGTAGCGCGCACGCCCAGCTAGCAAACGGCCTCCTAACAGTGCGTACCGCGGCCTAGCGCGCCTTGAGGGACGCCCATGTCATCGTCGCCTTGTGCTCCGCTTCGACGGCGAGTCCCGCGTTCATGTCTTCGATCACCTCGCCCTCGGTCAACGCGGTGTCGTAGTACTTGATCTCGTCCATGGACCCCTTCAGGTAGCGGGCCTCGAACGTGCCGAACGTGAGAAGGCCGCCGACCCAGTCGAGCGTGCCTCCGCCGGGCGTCTCAGCGTCGAGCACGCCGTCGAGGTAAGTCGTCGAGCCGTCCCCGTCGTACACCATCGCGACGTGATGCCACACGTCCGGCTCGATGACCACGTTCCCGGGCGCCACGAACCAATCTGCCCCGACCTTCACGATCGGGTAGACCTTGAAGTCGTTGCCGGCCTCATGCAGCGACAGCGCGAACCGGTCGTTCTTCGAGAAGAAGTCCTGCCTCGGCGGGTCGACGTCGAAGAACGAGATCCACATCGTCCCCGTGAGTTCCTCCACTTCCAGCATCGGCGTCGAGGCCACCTGGATCTGTCCGGTACCGTCGAACAGCGCCGCCCCACCGAACTGCCCCGACACCCACTCAACGCCACCTTGTAGCGTGCCGGTGTGGCCGTTGCCGGTGATGTCCTCGGCCTCTAGGCCGGAATCGTCCAGGGGCCAATGCCCAACCAGACCCGCGTGCGCCGTCGTCCAAGCCAACAGCATGGCGCCCGCGATAGCCGCAACTTCACGAGTTCTCATCGGTTTCTCCTACCGATCTGTAGTTCCGGGTTCCTCACCGCGTCCCTCACAGAATAGCCTGACGCCGCGTTGCGTCCGTAGACCCCGCGTAGCATGATGCGAGACTTGGCGCCGTCGTAAGCCGCTGGAGGGGTCGATCGGACACATGCGCGATATGCTCGTTTTTACAGCTTGCCTGCTGACGCTCGTATCGGCCGCCGGGGCCGATGAGGCCGCCGAGTCGATTTGGGACCGGTACATCGCCCACGCCTACCCAACGCAGACCGCCATCGAGGTGGACGGTCGCCTGAACGAGGCCGACTGGAACTCCGCCGAGCCGCTGACAGGCATGACCCAGTTCGAGCCCGACGAGGGCCTGCCCGGCACCGAGTCGACCGAGGTGCGCATCCTCTACGACGCGAAGCACCTCTACTTCGGCTTCACGTGCTACGAGAGCGAAATGGACCGCATCGTCGCCAACGAGATGCGGCGCGACGCCCGGCTGCACGAGAACGACAACGTCTACATCATGCTCGACACCTACAACGACAGGCGCAGCGGGTTCTTCTTCCGCGTGAACCCCCTCGGGACGCGGCAGGACAGCGCCGTCACCGACAACGGCGACACCCGCAACGAAAACTGGAACGCCGTGTGGGAGGCGCAGACGTCACTGGACGACGACAAGTGGACGGCGGAGATCGCCATCCCGTTCGGTCAACTGCGCTACAAGCAGAACGGCGCGATGGTCTGGGGGGTGAACGTCGGCCGCGGCGTCCGGCGGAAGCAGGAGGAAGCCTCGTGGATTCCTCTCCGCCAGGCGGACGGGTTCTCCGCGCACTACCAGAGTTCGCGCTTGGGCCAACTGCAAGGCATAGAGGGCATCGCGACAGGCCCCAACGTGGAGTTCTTGCCCTACGCCCTCCCCGGCCTCACGCAAGCCGAGGATGAAGACCAGACCGGGGCGTTCGAGATTGGGTTCGACGCCAAGTACGGCGTCACGCCCAACATCACGGCGGACGTCACGTACAACACGGATTTCGCGCAGGTCGAGGCGGACGAGGAGCAGGTGAATCTCACCCGCTTCAGCCTGTTCTTCCCAGAGAAGCGCCCGTTCTTCCTCGAAGGCGCCGGGCTGTTCGACTTCGGCATTCCTCGGACGAGCTTCCGTCGGCCTCCGCCGTTGCTGCTGTTCTATAGCCGTCGGATCGGCTTGGAGGAGGGCGACAGCATCCCGCTCATCCTCGGTGGGAAGCTGAGCGGCAAGGTGGGCCCGTACAGCGCGGGCGTTCTGAACGTCACGACAGACTCGGCGCAGGTCGAGGACGTGGGGCTCGTCCCGCGACGGAACTTCACGGTGCTCCGCGCCAAGCGCGACGTGCTGGCGCAGTCGAGTGTCGGCTTCATCGCCGTGAACCGGCAGGACGACGTGTCGCACAACCGCGCGGGCGGCGTCGACTTCCTCTACCGACCGACGAGCAGCATGGACTTCCGCGCGCTCTGGGCGCGCACGTCGGACAGCGTCCTCAACTCGCAGAGCGACGCTGCGTATCTCGGCGGCGGATGGTCCAACGAGGACTACCGCCTCGAAGCGACATACAGCGACATCGAAGATGACTTCGAGCCGGCCGTGGGGTTCGTGCGGCGAGACAACGTCCGCCGCTTGACCGGCGAAGCGCGGTATACGCCGCGCCTGAAGTCGTTCGGGCTGCGTCGATGGTGGTTCGGGCCCGAGGTCGACTACACGTACGATCGCGACGGCAAGCTGCTGACGCGTAGCTTCGAGGTCGTGAGTTGGTTCGAGCGCGCGTCCGGTGGGAGCTTCGCGTTCTTCGGGTCGGACAGCACGGAGTACCTCGACGAGGAGTTCGAGATACGCGACGGCATCTTCATCCCTGTCGGGTCGTACAGCTTCCGCACGCTGAACGTGCGGGCGGAAACCGACGAGGCGAAGATGGTGTCCGTGGAGATCTCCGGCGGTGGTGGCGGCTTCTTCGACGGCTCGCGAAGCGGGATCGGCGGCGAATTGTCCTTCCGACCGAGCGGCCGCTTCAACGTCGAGGGCCGGTACCGGTTCGATCACATCGACCTTCCGGCAGGGGAGTTCAACGCGAACATCCTCGCAACGCGCATCGACTACGCGTTCGTGCCCGACCTCGTGACGAAGCTGTTCACGCAGTGGAACAGCGACGCCGAGGTCATCACGATGAACTTCCTACTCAGCTTCCTCTACCGGCCGGGCAGCAACCTGTTCCTGGCCTTCAACCGCTCGTGGGATCACAGCGGCGACAGTATCGAGCTGGTGGATTCCGCGCTCGTCGCGAAGCTGACGTACTGGTGGAACCCGTGAGCCCGGATGTCGTGATACGGGACGGCGACGCTTCGGACGCGGATGTCGTCGCCGAGATTGCTGTCGAGGCGTGGCAGCCGATCTACGCGCACTCCCGCGAAACCCTCGGCGCCGAACTGTTCGCGCATCTGCACACAGACTGGGAAGCCGAGAAGGCGCGCCAGGTCCGACAGGCGTGCGAGGACGACACGCGTGGCAGCGTGCTCATCGCGACCGTCGGCGATGTTGTGGTGGGCTTCGTGTCGTACTACCTGCACGCGGCGCCGCTGGGCGTCATCGGGAACAACGCCGTGCGGCCGGAATACCAGGGTCGCGGCATCGCCACCCAACTGTACGAAGCCACCCTAGACCGCATGCGCGCGGCCGGGATGCGTTACGCGCGCGTCACCACAGGTGGCGACCCATCACATGCTCCCGCGCGCCGCGCGTACGAGAAGGTAGGCTTCGGCGCCGAACTCCCCAGCGTGACTTACCATCGGGAACTGTAGGCCCCGCCTGGGCTGCGTGAGGCTGCGTCGTAGCGGCCGACGCGTCCCGCGTACACCTACGCGACCTTCTCGGCTACGACGAGAATGCGCTGCTCGTTCGTGTGGATGCCGTCGGCCGAGGAGTTGTCACGCACGAAGCGCAACAGCGCATCCCCATGCGCATCGAGCGTAACTTCCTCCGGGAACGGCACGCTCCTGATCCAGAACAGAAACGACTCGAGATCGAGGAACATGTAGGGCACGTCGTATTCGCATTGCGTGCGGATATGGAAGCCGGCGTCCCGTAGGCGAGGGACCAGCGCGGCGAGCACGGTGTCCGTGTCCCAGCCCCACGCCTCCCGGTCCCAGCCAAAGGCAGGCCAGATGTTCAGCGTATTGTCGTAGCCGACCTCCTGCGTGATGAACAGGCCGCCGGGTCGCAGAACCCGCGCGATCTGCTCCTCGTGGATCTGGACGTGGCGCGTCAGCACGACGTCGAAGGACGCCTCCCCGAACGCCAGCGCGGCGGCATCCATCAGGGCGAAGGTCATCTCGTGGGCGCCAGCGCGGGATGCGTTGTCACGCGCGGTACCGAGCATGGACCTGGCGGCGTCTACCCCGACTCCATGGCGGAATTCGGACGCCAAGCCGATGAATCGCTCGCCGCCTCCCGTGCCGACGTCGAGCACGCGGTGTTCCGGTCGCAGATGCGCCCGCACAACGTCGTCGTAGTCCCACGGCGTGGGGCCTCGCGCGTCGCGCACCTTGCTGAAGTCCCACCCTCGCAGCGTGCCGAGGGCGTCCCAGGCGCGCTCGATGTCGCGTGCAGAGACGCGCATTGTCACCCTGTTCGCGGCCTGGGGCGGGCAGCGAGCGACGGCGCCGCGATCAGCACAGCCGCGCGTGCTTGGGCCGCGCTCCGGTCGTCGGTGGTGTCACGACGGGATCGAGGCCGCACATCCACTCCCAGGTGTGCGCGCAACGCCTCCACTCGCGGTACGCTTCGACCTCCGTGTGGTACGCCTGCCTGCCGCGATTCCTGTACGTCGGGATCTCGTCGGATTCGACGAGCCAATCCCGACGTGGCTTCGCGTTGCGTCGGTAGCTCCACTTGACCATGCCGCGGCGTCGGTCGTTCACCTTCGGCCCCGCCTTGTGCCACAGGCCGAACCGCGTCAGCACCACGGTCCCCGCGGGAACGGTGAGCGACTTCTGTCCGCGTATATCGCCGTAGTGCGCGATCGCCTCCCGGTCGACAACGCGATGGTGCGAACCCGGGAGGATCATCGTCGGGCCGTCCTCGATATCGACGTGCTGCGGGTAGTAGAAGCACTGCAGCGTGGTCACGTCGTAGCCGTCCCCGGACAGGCCATCCGTGTGCCAGGTCTGACCTACGTGCGGCGCCTCATACAGGTGGTGGTGCCCGATGGTGGGGAGTTCGAAGCCCTCGCCCAGGAGCGAGCGCGCCACTCCCGCGACCTCCGGCAGCATCAACACCTGCTCGATGTACTCGTCCGACTGTATGAAGTCGTTCGAGCCGCCAGCGGGCAGGTCGTCACAGCTTCGGTTGAAGTCGTCCGCGACGATCCCCTCCAGCGCCACGTATCCGTCGAGGATGAACTGCATGACGTCCGCGTCGGTCATGGTCGGTCGCGCGTCTGCCATCGACGCCTCCTATGTCCATTTCTCAAGCACGAACTCGTACCCAAGGTAGCGATTGTCGAGTTCGGAGTATTCGTACAACGTCGGGACCGGGAACTGAACAACCCGCCAGCCGTCCCCCACGGCGTCCATCACGGACGCATATGGGGCCTCGTCGGAGGGGAGTTTGGGCCCATGCGGCTCGGTGGGGTCGTAGAACGCCCAACTCGCGACCGCCGAACGCATGTTCGTCGACTTGGAGTAGAGGTAGAGGATGACCTGCCGCGGCTCGCGTAGGCGCGCCTCGAGGTCGTCCAAGTCGGCGCCGGTGAGCTTGTCGGAGCCCACTTTCTCGCGCGCGGAGCGAATCCATTCGGCCACGTCGTGGCGCATTCTCAACCTTCCAACAGTCCGTGAAACAGCCGGCCCGTCACGCCGCCGCGATGCCCTTCCTGAGCGCCGCCTCGGACACCTCCAGCGTGCGATCGATGTCCTCATCCGTGTGCGCGAGCGACAGGAACCAGATGTGCCCGTCGGGCAGGTACAGCCCGCCGTCCAGCGTCTCACGGTAGAACACGCTGCGCATCTTGTCGAGGCGATCGTCGCCGCCGGTGACGCCGAAGAACGGCATCGGCCCGGCGCCTTCGAGGCGCACGTTTTCGACACCCAGACGGTCGGTCATCTCGCGATAGCCGTCGAGCAGCTTGTCGCCGAGGCGCCACATGTGCGCGATGCCATCCTTCTCCTCGATCTCGGCGATCGTCGCCAGCGCGGCCGCCACGAGCGACATCTCGCCGTGGAACGTCGCGGCGACCCACACGCCCGCGACATCGTCCATCACCTCGGCCGATCCCGTGATGGCGCATATCCCGAAGCCGTTGCCCATCGCCTTGCTGAACACGGACAGGTCGGGCGTGACGCCGAAATGCTCCTGCGCGCCGCCGAGCGCGTAGCGGAATCCCGTCTTCACCTCGTCGAGGATGAACAGCGCGCCGTTGTCGTGGCACAGCCGCTTAACGCCTTCGAGGTATCCTGGCAGCGGGGCCTCGTAGCTGACCGGCTCCATGATGACGCACGCGATCCCGCCCCGATGCTGCTCGAACAGACGCTCCAGCGAGCCGAGGTCGTTGTAGGTCATCGAGAGCGTGTACGCCGCCGTTCCCAGAAGGGCGCCTCGCTCCGAGTGACACCAGTCGTGCCATCCGTGGTAGCCGCTGCGGACGATCTTCTCCCGGCCCGTGTACGCCCGGGCGAGCTTGAGGACGCCGGATGTGCCGTCCGAGCCGCCGACGCAGAACGTCACGCGTTCCGCGGAGGGGATGATCTCTACCAGCTTCTCGGCGAGTTCGACCTCCAGCGTGTGTCCCACATTGAAGACGTTCCCCCGCGCGCACTGCTCGGCCACCGCCCGCAGCACACGCGGATGCGCGTACCCCAGAACCACCGGCCCGTAGCCCATCAGGTAGTCGATGTACTCCGACCCGTCCACGTCCCAGAACCGACACCCCTCGCCCCGCTCGATCATGAGCGGGCCCGGCAATTGAGCGCGCTTGTGCGCCTGCCCTCCGCCGAGGATCACCGCTTCGGCGCGCTTCTGCCATTCGAGGGATCGCTCGAAGCTGCGCGCGCTTCCGTGTGTGGGCGACATGCTCTGCGCTCTCCTGGCCGTGTGAGTAGGCCACGGATTCTAGAGCAATGCCGTCGGCTCGACAAAGGCGGGGTGGCGGCGCCTACTCCAGCGCGGGCATCGGATCGTACAGGTCGATGTCGTCCATGGGGAAGTGGCGACGGTTGTACGTGAGGAGGGTGAGACCGCGCACCTTCGCCGTGGCGAGGTGATCGAGTTCGCGTTTCCTGGCGTGATGTCGCGCCGGCTAGACGGCTGCCAGACAGCTTGACGTGCTCGGCCGCCTGGCGCGTCAGTCGTCATCTGCCGGCGTCCGTCGCCAATTCGCCGGGTCACGGGACTCATCGAGGTACCGGCGGACATCGGCAGGCGTTCGCCAGTGCGGGTAGTCCTCATCTCGGCAGATGCCGGCAGCCTCGGCCATTGCCTCGCGCAACTCGACGTCGCGAAGCATCTTCTCCACCGCTTTCGCGATGAATTCGCTCCGCTTGCGCGGGGGAACGGACTCCCTGAGGAGCTTGTCCAACCGCGCGGGCAAAGTGATCGTCGTCCGAACTTTCCCCTCAGCCATCGTCCCGTCCTATGCTCGGTATCGCGTGGCCATTCAGCAGGCAGCGTGCTCGATGGTACATCGGTGAGTTGGGGTGCGCCAGATCGGTCGCGCCCGGCCCGGCGATCGTCGCGGCACGCGCCACGGGCTACCAATGGAAGACCATCCCGCGCCCCATTGTCGCGGCCACGCGCGGGACTGCGCCACCGGGAGGAGACACCGATGCGTCGCATGGGTTACGGCCTCGCCTTCGCCGGATTGCTGCTCGTGGTTGGGTGCGCCGCCGGCCCGAACGGCTTCGCCAACACCCCGAACGCGGGGGGAGAAGTCGCCGGGTTCTGGCTGGGGCTTTGGCACGGCGCGATCTCGCCGCTCACGTTCGTCATCTCGCTATTCAAGGACACGGTGCACTTCTACGAGGTCCACAACAGCGGCGCGGTGTACAACCTCGGATTCTTGCTCGGAGCGGGCTCGCTGGGCGGCGGGAGTGGGGCGGCAGCGCGCCGGAAATAGCGGATGCCGGCCCGCGCCATAGGGCATTCGAACCGTTGCGCGTGACCGACGGCGGACATACTCTGACCGAGCGCCGCGAGGAGCGTGGCGCCACCCCACGGGAGGAACGGCCGAGTATGGCGGACAGACTGGCAGGCAAGGTCGCGATCGTCACGGGCTCCACGAGCGGCATCGGCGCGGATGTTGCCCGCGTGTTCGCCGCCGAGGGAGCGAAGGTAGTCGTCACGGGTCGGCGTCAGGATCGCGGCGACGCGATCGTCGCGGAGATCGAGGAGGCCGGAGGCGAGGCGTCCTTCTGTCGAGCCGACATCGCCGAGCCAGACGACTGCGACGCCATCGTCGACCATGCCTGCGCGACCTTCGGCGGCATCGACGTCCTCGTCAACAACGCGGGGATCTTCCCACGCAGTGAATTCGAGGAGAGCACGCCGGAGTTCTGGGACACGATGTTCGACGTGAACGTCCGCAGCGTGTGGCTCCTCTGCCGCGCCGCGGCCCGCTCCATGCGAGAGCGCGGTGGGGGCTCCATCATCAACATGGGCACCGGCAACGCGTTCAACCGCGCGGGCGGCCGCCTGTTCATCTATGGGTGCAGCAAGTCGGCTCTGTACGGCATGACGATGAAGCTCGCGGGGATGCTCGCGGGCGATCGCATCCGGGTGAACTGGGTCACCGTTGGGTGGGTTCTCACGGAGAAGGAGTACGAGATTCAGGAGGCCGAGGGGCGCGACGCCGAGTCACTGGCCGCGTCGGCGGAGCGGCTCCCGATGGGACGCTTCAACACGGAGCGGGACAACGCGTACGGCTGCCTGTTCCTCGCGAGCGACGAGGCCGCCGCCGTGACGGCGTCCAACCTGAACATCTCGGCGGGACTGTGCATACACATCTAGTCGTCGACACGCTCCGCCAGACGTGGGGCGGCGTCGTTACTCTGTAGCGCCGCGTCGGCCAGGCGCTCGTCGATGCTATCGAGTCGGGCGCCGATGGCAGCCATCTCCTCTCGCAACGCGGCCATATCGGCCTGCGGCGTGCTCTGCGCCTTCAGCTTCTTGACGTGGTAGCTATACGTGGCGAAGGCGGCGACGGCGCCGCCCAGGAAGACGAACCCTACAATGGCGACAATCGCTTCCATAACGAGCATTGCGCGGTCTCTCCATCACCCGTGGGACTGGGAACGCGTTGCCTATTGTGCCCGAGACACGTCCCGATGCGAACAGCCGTGTAGGGAGTCGCCTGCGTGAGACTCATTGACCTCGCAACCCGCCCGCCCGTGCCTACGCCGTGGGAGGAAGGCGAGCAGATCCCGTGGGACGACCCGGATTTCGGGCGCCGCATGCTGCGGGAGCATCTCTCTCAGGAGCACGACGCCGCCAGCCGACGGGCCGAGCGCATCGACGCGTCCGTCTCGTGGATCGACAGCGAGATGATGGACGCGCAACCGGGGCGGATTCTCGACCTCGGATGCGGGCCGGGTCTGTACGCGTCCCGCCTCGCGAGGCTGGGACACGATGTGGTCGGCGTGGATTTCTCGCCCGTCTCGCTCGGTTACGCGCGTGAGACAGCGGCGCGGGAATCGCTCTCCTGCGAGTACATCAAGGGCGACCTTCGCGAAGCGGATTACGGCGCCGGCTTCGACCTCGTGATGCAGATATACGGCGAGATCAACGTGTTCCGCCCGGACGACGCGCGGCGCATCCTGTCGAAGGCGCACGGCGCGCTGCGGCCCGGTGGAAGGCTACTCGTCGAGCTTCAGCGCGCGGAGGGCGTTGAGCGGAACGCCCGCGCCGGGAACTCATGGACGCTGTATCGAGAAGGCGGCCTGTTCTCCGACGAGCCCTACGTCTACCTCGAAAGCGCTTTCTGGGACTCCGACATGCGCGTCGGCACCCGGCGAATGGACGTCGTGGACGCTGCCACCGGCGACGTGACGTGCCACGCTCTCAGCAACCGCGCGTATAGCGAGGCGGAGTTCGGCGATGTCCTCCGCGCGTGTGGTTTCGGGAGCGTGGAGTTCAGGCCGGTCGGCGGCGGACTGACGGGCGGTGACGAAGACTTCGTGACGGTGACCTCATATCGGCCCGGGACGAGCTAGACCGCCGTTCCCCAATGTCTCCCCTTCCTGTTGCTGCGGCACGGTCGGGAGGGGTCGGGGCCGCATCGCCCACCCTTGACGATCGCCGTACCGGCGGATTCCAGGGGAGCGGGAACGCCGCTACCCATAGTGGCTACTTGCAGCGCGGCCTGCGATTAAGGGGGTATGGACCCGTCGTCTGCGCCTAGTACGACGGGAGTGGGCTCATGGAGTCGGGCGCGCAGCAGCGGTTGCGTCAAGCTGGGTGCCGTGTGACGCGCCAACGCGCTGCCGTCTACGAATACCTGCGCTCGGAACTGGTGCACAGGACCGTGCAAGACGTGTACGGCGCGGTGCGCGCTACCTTCCCGCAGATCAGCCTGCCCACCATCTACAGCACGCTCGAGCCCCTCGTCGGCATGGGTCCTGTGCGCCGCATCCACAGGGGATCGTCGTCCGCGCGGTATCGCGCCACGGAGCAGCCCCACGGCCACTTCAGGCGCGCTTCCGCTGCGCCGGCCGAACGCCCCACCCGCCCTACAGGTGCGGATAGGGCCGCCACACCGTTGCCGGCCCGCCTGCCCAATGCCACGCCAACGCGTCCATGGCATCATCGCGCGGCCTCGGCGCCGTGGGACGAAGCGACGCGCGACGGCCAGGTAGGCAAGTATATGGTAGTGCAGTATGTTCCTCCCACGCCTACTGGCATAGGAACATCCCGCCGCCTGGAGGATGGAGACGTGCACATCGCGCGCGAGTTCTCAGTTCGTCGCATTCTCGGCCAGTCATGTCCGCTCGTGCTGTGCTGCGTCCTCGTCGCGGGGTGTCTCGCTCCCGTGGCAATCGGGCCGCCAGAGGAGCGCGACCGACAGGACGCCAGCGCCTCCGAAGCCGATCGCGGCGGCAAGACGGCCGTATCTCAGGGGCGAGAGCCGCCCGAACCGCAGGAAATCCGGCCGGAAGAAGACGATATCGCGCGTATGAAACAAGCGATGCAGAGAGAGCTGGAGCGCCTCGGGCTTGGGCCGGAGGCGCTAACATCCGAATCTCGGCCGCCGTTCCTGGTGCGGCCCACCCCGGCGGAAGTACACGAATACATCGTGGAACGAAGAGCCGCCCTTGAGGAAGTCGCCCGGGCCGCCCCGGAAGTGACAACGGCAGCGAGGATCTTCTTCGCGAGGGACGTGCCAGCAACCGACATGGGCGAGCTGCTCGACGGACAAGGCGTCCTGGCGAAGGACATGCGCGACATCTTTTGGACAGACGGCACGATCTCGGGCGGGATGAAGTTTGGGAGCGATGGCGGCGACCACCTCGCGGAACTGTGTCTCGAAACGGTCACGGACGTGCTGTCGATGGCGACCTCCAAGGCGATCGAACGCGCCCAAAGACGCCTTGGCGACCTGGAGAAACCCGACAGTCCGTTGCGGCGGCTGACCGCGACGGGTCACGCACAGCAGGTAGGCGAACAAAGGGCATTGCTCCGAGTCTTGGGCCAGGTGGGGCTGCCGGTACACTGCATCATCGTCGCGCACACGCCACACGCCGCGCTGGCGCGGGTAGACGGGGACACCCGAGTCCTCCTCGTGGACTTGGTCCTGGGGTCACACGCTGACCACTGGGCCATCAAGGAGGCGCCAGCTCAGTAAGGCCGCTGAGCCTCGAAGCGCGCCCCTTCGCGTCTAGCGCAGTGCCACATCAGTTCTTGGCGGCGTCCTGTACGATCGAGTCTCTCGGCCTGACCTCCTCGTCGACACGGAACAGAGCGTAGGTCGATGGGAGGGATTCCGGATGAGGTATCGCATTGTGTTAGGGAAGAGCGGCAGACCCAACTGCGAGGCGCCGCCGGGCAGGGGAAGCACTCGGCTCGGAAGATTCGTGTCGTGCTGGACAACCTGAACGTCCACACGCTCTGGACGCTCTACGAGCGGCATCCCGCGGAGCAGGCGCGGCGCATTGCGGGTCGCCTGGAGTCCATCACACCCCGGTCCACGCGAGTTGGCTCAACATGGTAGAGATTGAGTTCTCCGCGCTGGTCAGGCGGCGCCTGTCACGTCGCGTGGCGAACATCGACACTCTCTCGAGGGAGATCGCCGGGAACGCCGAACATGTGAAGCCGGATTGGCGATTCACCGCCAGAGATGCCAGGACGACCCTAGCGAGCCATTACCCCAATTACTGACGTAGCCAAGCACTAGTGTGCGACAACGCAGTCGAGACGATCAGCGAGTTCCTCCTGCTCGCGTCGGGACAGGTCCACGAAGCGGGCGTTGAACCCCGCGACACGCACCACGAGGTCGCCGTGGCGGTCAGGCTGGCGCATAGCGTCCCGCAGCAAGCCCGCGTCCCAGCACGCGATCTGGAGTTCCTGCCCGCCCTCGCCGAAGAACCCGTCGATGAGACCCATCATCGTCTCAGGCGTCGTGTTGGGGCGGAGCATCGTGAGATTCAGGTTGTATCCGCCCCGGTAATGCTCCCGCGCGCCCAGCTTCAGCACGCTGAGCAGCATCGACGGCAGGCCCTCGGACGCGGTGCCGGTCTCCGCGCCGACGCTGTCCGCCACGGGCTCCCACGCGTGCCGCCCGTCGGGTGAAGCGGCGATGCGCCGGCCGTCGACGTGATGGAGGCTGCGCACCACGTGGCACACGACATGCCGCGACAGTCCGAGCCGCGCCTCGACATGCCGTAGCGCGACCTCACGCAACCGCACGAGTTCCTCAGCCCATCGATCCGCGCGCGCGTCGTCGGTTCCCCACTTGGGCGCGTCTCGCAGCAGACGGTGCATGGCGTCGTCAGAGAAATCGCGGCGCATCTGCTCAATGAGGTCGGCCATCGTGAGTGAGCGCTGGGTGAACACCGTCTCCTCAATGGCCGCGAGGGCGTTTGCGGCGTTCGTGAGACTGCGCTCGTAGATGCCGGGAAGGTTGTAGTAGTTGTGGACGGCGAGATCGCGTCCCGCGCGCAGGCAGTCCCACATCAGCGCCGAGGTAAACGGCGTCGGCACAAGTTCAGCCGCGCGTTGCATGCGCCGGTGGTAGGCGTCCGTCGAACGGAGCACATGGTCCGTCACGCGCGCCGCGTACCGCGCCATGAGGTCATCCATGTCTCGCATGGACACGGCGTCGGGGTCTTCGAGCAGCATCCGGTTGAGATGTTCCAGGTAGACGATCCCGCCGCCACTCGTCGCGGAGCGGGCCATGCGGCCGGGGATGCCCAGCTCGTTGCAGCCGATCACGCAGTACTCCCACGCGTCCTCGGGGGCCACCCCGGAATCCTCGAATCCGCGCGCGGTCGCCGCGTCGTTGATGAGGAGCGGCATGCCGGCTCCGTCGCGCAACATCTCGACGGCGCGTTCCTTCACGCGAGCGTCCAACCGGTCGTGCCATCGTACGAAGACATGCGGGTCGCCGACGCGTGTGCGGTCGAACGCGTCGAGGAACCGTAGCGTCAGCGCGTTGCTCCGGTCGGCGCCGGTGTGGTCGGCCCCACCGACGGTGATCGCCTGCGTCTTGGAAGCGCTGCCGTACGTGGAGTTCGCGGCGATCTTCAGGATAAAGGCGCAGAGCAGGTCGGTGGTGTCGTCGGTGTCCTCTAGGAACGGCTCGAGCACGCGGTCGGGCAGGCCGATCGAGATGGACATGCCGTGCCCCTCGATCGCGGTCGCGAGGTGCACGAGGACGATGCTCTGCAACGCCTCGAACAGGTTGCGCGCCGGCTTCGCGGGCACGTGGCTGCAGGCGCTCGCCACGCGGAGATGCAGGGCGCGAAGCTGGGCGTCGTCGGTCTCCTCGGCGGCTCTCGCAGCGGTCTCTGCGTATCTGCCGGCCCACTCGATGACAGCGCGGCAACACCTGCCGGCCGTCACGCGGTAGGTTAGCGCGTCGTGGTCGGGCAGCGGGCGGTCGTCGCCGGCCTCCTCGATGACCGATTCGAGGCCCTCGTGGACGACGCGACGGAAATCCACGGCGAGGTGGCCGATGCCAGCCGACCCGCCGAAGCTGCGCCCTTCCCAGTATTCGCGCAGGTCTTCCGGTATCGCGTGGCCGGGGAAGCCCTTGAGGGCCTCGTTCTCGATGACGATCTGGCCGTCGCCCTGGAAGCCGTGTTCGGGGACAAGCATCCACGCCCGGGGCTGCGTGGACGTGTTCCCGGCGAAGATCGGGTTCGTCGTCAGGTCGAGCGTCATGTTGCGCAGCACGTGCCGGAACGCGTGCGCGCGTTTCCCCAGGATCGGGATGCCGTCGTGCTCCTGATACGCCTCGGTGACGAGACGGGCGCGCTCGAGACAGACGGTGTCCGGCGTGGCCAGCAGATCGTCGCGGATAGTCTGTAGCAGATGCTGCATGTGCGGCCCCTACGCATCGAGCGAACGGCGCAACCGTTGGCAACGTATAGCCTACGCTTGCGCCGGGGCAGTCGCCGCACGCCATTCTGATTTCGTGCCGTTAGTGTGTGGCTCGAGTGGTCAGTTGCACTGCGCGGCGCGCGCCACATGCGACACGTACGGCATTACGAACAGCGCACAAGCGAACGCGGCGACCGATAGGCGGACGGGGAACTGTCGAATACGATGACCCACCGTGCTCCCGCCTTGGGCGTCGTTTGACCGATGCAGCCGGTCCCCAGTCGAGTGACAGCCGATATGCCTCGGCTGCGACGCGCACGGTCACAACGGCCCCACTGATGGCAAGTCCCACATCGTGCCGACGCGTGCCTCTGGGCCATCGGGCCGACCGTACGTCCACAGCGCCGGTGCTTGCCGTACGGGATGCCGTGATACAAGGTGCTCTTCCCAGTGGCCATGCATATCGGAGCTGATCCGCACGCGCTGCGACGCGGTCCTCGGCAATACACGAAGCCGTGCGAGGATCACCAGCCTGTCGCGTATTCACGGGCGACCCAAGCGATGCGTGTCCGGATCAAGGGCGGGGACCAGGTAGGCCCGGCTATAGAGCGGCATCACAGGCGAGCGAAGCTTACGACGCGGCATCTCCGCACGCCGGAATACCCTTAGGAGTCCTGTGGTTGCGACGGGTTAGAGACATCCATGGGCAAATATAGGTTCGCAGACTCGACGCATAGCGTCGCCCCGAAGAGGCCTGGAAGGAGTCGGTTCGGTGTTAGACCACGACGACGATATGACACACGCTGCACAGATGGCGCTCGCGCGGCATGGGTTCCAGCGCACGCGTATCGAAGACACGCGGGTGGGATGCATGTCGTACGCCGGCATGACGATAACGAAGATGCGCGCGATCGATCTGGTAGGCGGTCGCCAGCTTCTCGTGAGTATCAGCTGTTCTGATGAAGGCGTCGACATCGCATCGAAGATGGGATTCATCCAATCCCATCTTCTGTGGCTCGAGGCGTTGTGTCGTGGGTCAGACATCGTCGTGCAGACGCCTGTCCGAAACGACAAGCACGACCTCGTGACGTTGATTCCCGGCGAGGGCGGCCTTCCCGAGACCATCTGTACGGTCGTGCATTGGATCGCCGGAGAAGAACTGCCGGACTGTGGGGGTCATCTGCCGCCGTTGGGGCTCGCGGAGCGGATGGGCGGTCTGTGCGCGCGCCTCCATTCGCACGCGGAGAGGTGGACCGCGCCGCCATCCTTCGAGCGCCATGTGTATGACATTCCCCGCATCCGTGAGTCGTTCGCTCGGTTACGGGTGGCGGTTGATTCCGGGTGTCTGTCCGACGAGGACCACGCTCTACTGCTGAACGCATCCCCCATCGTCGAGGATCTTGCTGCACGTGCCGGTCAGGAGCCGGCGGTCTGGGGCGTGGCGCACGGTGACTTCGCCAACGATAACTGCGTTGTCCACGAAGACGAGGTGCTCCCGATCGACTTCGATTTCTGCTTCGTGGGCCACTACATGCGCGAGGTTGCGCGGACCTTCACCCTCATGAAGACAGGCGATTCAACACGTGATGACGCGTTTCGCTCTGCATTCCGGGCTGGGTATGAAGCCGTTCGACCCCTGAGCGACTCGGAACGCCGTCTGTTGGCTGCGTATATGGTTGAGACTGCCGTGGATTTCTGGGCGGACCGACCGGCGGATTGGGGAACGGCTCGGGAACTGGCCGAGATCGTGTCGGGTCCGTGCCGAGATCTTCTGGGGCTCCCGCTGCGGCATCAATGACTCTGCATGCAGCGTGCTTGTACTGCGTAAACATGCTGCTCCGCCGGCACATTCCCCGGCGTGGCAGTCAGTGCTCGGGAAGACAGCGCGATCTCCGATAGAGGTCGATATATGCGCCCAACCGACAGCCCCTGTTCCAGGCACGTGACCCGATCAGACTCCGCGTAGAGGGTTCACCGTATCCCGCCGAATATGGAACCCAGCCCTAGCCCGCCCGGTCCACCGTATCCTCAAACACTGAACGGCGCCATGCCATAGTCTGCGCTCGCCTGTGATGCCGCTCTATGACCGGGGCGGTCTGGTCACCGCTCCCGACCCGGACACGCATCGCCTGAGTCGCCCATGAACACCCGACAGGCCGGCGATCCCCGCACGATCTCAGGTCTGGCCCAGGAGTGCCTCCCGGTGACCATGACACGGCATCGCCGTGCGGGGACGGCGCCACGGATGTCGGGGAGCCAGTGGCGAGCGGCGTGTACACGTGCCAGCTACGATCCGGTGGAGCGGCGCCGCGCCGGATGGTCGTGCTCAGGTAGTCCGCTGCCTAGTCGGCGGAATCGACAATGCCGTCCACGATCGCCGCGAGGTGCTTCGGGTGGTATCGCAGAAGTTCTCTCCCGCCGCGTTCCGCGTCAAACGACGCAGCCGGTCGCTAGTCGAGTGATAGCCGGTATGCATCGGCTGCAACGCGTACGGTCAGAGCACTATCCCCGATGCTAAGATCCACATCGGGACGCAACCCCTTGGGCTGTCGACCCGGCCGGACATTCGAGCCTCTTCTCTCGCTCCAAGTGCTCCTACGTCTGGCGAACTGGTGCTGGCCTGCCAGCTGCCCCTGCTCATCAAAGAGCAATATCTCTGGCTCGACGATGTCATCTATCGAGCCAGCCCCAGGTAGCCGCTCGTACTTACCAGCAAGCACCGCACACTCCCCGCGGTTGTTCACCGCAACTCGCAGGATGCACATGCGAGGCCCGAATCCCTCAGAAGGGAGAGGCACGTCATACAGTGTCGCACCCGTCGCGGCCGCCAGGACGGAGACCGAATCCGTGTAGCTAATAGCCACCAGCCCGCCGTCATCCGACCACGCGACCGCCTCCGCACTGTGTCTGTGCGTCGACCGGTCGGAATCCATGCTCCAGTCCTCTCGCTCCGGTACAACTCCCCGCCGCTTGCTAGGAGCCGCACCGTGGTCGTGAGCCTCTCACCGGGCGCGTCGGTGATACCACCAGCAAGTACCCGTGACCCATCCGGGGAGATGCGCACGAAGTTGGGTGCGCCCGCGTCGTCCGCGTGCTCCCAGAGCGTGGTACCGCGCATGTCCAGCACCATCACCACGAAGCGCCAGTCGGTCAGCCGGGAGGTCGCTAGCACGGGCGTATCCTCCGCGAAGTCGACATCTCTGACCCACTCCTGTGGCGCGAAGTCCACTCGCCCACCGCTTGGTAGCAGAAGATGCGGGTCGCGGGCGTAGATCGGGGTGACGGCAAGTGTACCATCGACTCCAGAGACCTCGAAGGGCGGGTCGCTGTCATCATACTCAACACGCCAGCTATGCGTTGCTACTTGGGAGCCATCAGATCCGTACACGCGGACATGTGTCGTACTAGCGGATTTAGCGCCTACGCTCTGTCGGGTTACGATAGCGAAGTACCGGCCGTCATCGGAAGGGACGATGTAGCCGTCGCGAGGATCGCCACGCGGGACTGTGGCTTCTGGAGCGCCACGTGGGCCCTGGAGTATTACTCCAGAGGGCGAGACAAGCAGGCCCGGCCGTCCGCCGTCTCCGCTGGGACCGAGCCTGACGAACAGAACCTCCCCGGGTGACTGCCACTGATCGAGCACTTCCATCGCCGTCGCGGGCGTGCACGCCAACGCCGCGCACACCAACGCATAAGCTGTCCCCCGCATCGCTGCGCGTCCTCTCTGCCAGTTGAGCCATGCGTCCCACGTACAACGCACGCGTGTCGACCTGCCACCCACGCTTGCGTAGGTGATGCACCACGTGGAACTGGGCGCCAAGGCCGTAGGGTCTAGGTTGGGCTCTCGCGGCGCCCCGCGGCAGTCGCAGCGGGGCGTGGCAAACGACGCAGCCGGTCGCTAGTCGAGTGACAGCCGGTATACGTCGGCCGCGACGCGCACGGTCAGAGCGGTCTCGTCAATGCCTAGACCCAGATCGTGCCGATTGGGGCCTCTGGGCTGTCGACCCCACGCCACCCACACCGCATTCCTGTCTTCATGCGAGCGCGCGGGTAACGAGAACTTCCGGCGGTCGAGGAGGCGCCCCTGCTCGTCATACAGGATCAGCTCCGGATCGACGACATAGTCCACGGAGCCAACACCGGGTTGTCGCTGATACCTCCCGGCGAGCACCGCACATACGCCGCGGTCGTTCACCGCGACCTCGATGACGCACATGCGCGGCCCAAACGCATCGCTGGACAGCGGGGCCTCGTACGCAACTACGCCAGTCTCAGCCGCTAGAACAGAGATCGAATCGGTGTAAGTGATCGCAACCATCGCGCCTCCGTCGGACCACGCCACGGACTGCGCGGAGTACTCGTGCGTCCGCCGCTCATTGTTCCACCCGCCGGTTCTCTCGCGTCGGTACAGCTCGCCGTCGCTTGCCAGGAGCCGCACGGTCGTGATGTGCCTTGCGCCGCCGACGCCCGAGCCGGTAAGCACACGCGATCCATCCGGCGAGCTTCGCGCGAACGCGGGCCCGCCCGCCGCGTCCATGTCCTCCCAGAGCGTTGCGCCGCGCATGTCCATCATCGTGGTGACGGAGCGCAGGTCGGAGGATAGCCGTTGCGTGACAACGAGGGGCGCCTCGCGCACGAAGTCGACATTCCTGATCCACTCCGTCGGCGCGAAGTCCACCCGTTGGCCGTTCGGGAGGAGAAGATGCGGATCGCGGAAGTAGGCCGAGATGACGGCGAGCGTGCCGTCGAGGCCTGACACCTCGAAGCTCGGATCGTCGTCGTCCCTGCCGAGACGCCAGGTGTGCGTGGCTACCAGGGCGCCTGCCGGCCCGTACACGCGGACGAGTGTCTTGAGATGCTCTATCCCGTCGTCCTGTCGCGTCACCAGCGCGAAGTGCCTCCCGTCGTCGGAAGGAACGATGTATTCCCGACCGCCCGGTCCGGCCAATGGGACCGTGGCTGTCGGCGCGCCACGTGGGCCGTGGAGCAGCACCTCCGCTCGCGAGACCGTGAGGCCCGAGCGACCGCCGTCTCCAGCGGGGCCGACGATGGCGAACATCACCTCCCCAGATGACCGCCACTGATCGAGCACTTCCATGGCCGTCGCGGGCGTGCACGCCAACGCCGCGCACACCAACGCAGTTGCTGTCCCCCGCATCGGCTCCGCGTCCTCTCTGCCCGCTGAGCCAGGCGTCCCTACTGGACTCCACGTCGCCCTGGCCACTAGATGGAAACGCCGATGGAGCGACACCCCAACCCGCGCGCCGACCTCGCCTTCGCTCTCGCGGTAGCCCGCCGTTCCGCGCTTCCCTAGTCGGCGGAATCCACGATGCCGTCCACAATCGCCGCGAGGAACTTCGGGTGGTACTCGCCGAAGTTCTCTCCCCCCGCGTTCCGCGTCATGACGATCACCATGTCGTTTTCGGGGTCTATCCTGAGCGTCGCGGCCGAGGCGGCCCCGTGCGCGAACGTCCCCTCGCCGAGCCCGGGATCCTTGAACCACGTGGCGCCGATGCCCCACTCGATCTCCGTCTCGGGCCCGAGCAACGGCACGAGACTCACCGGCAGCATCTTCTCGAACGTCTCGGGTCGGAAGAACCGCAGGTCGCCATACTGACCCTTGTTGAGGAGCATCTGCCCGATGCGGGCCATGTCCATCGGCATGCTACGCGTCTGCCACGACATGTCCGTCGCCGCAGTCACAGAGATACCGAGTGGGTCTAGGAGATGTTTGGCGTAGAACTGCGGAAGGCCTTCGCCACTGACGGACTCGATGATCTTCCCGGCGAGGGCGCATCCGGCGCCGTTGTAACCGTGCCGGACGCCGATCTCCAGGTAGGGGTAGTACTCCGAGATGACTTCCTCGAAGTCGTGCAACTCGTCGCCCCAATGTCCCCACAGACCGTTCGTGTGCGTGTACAGGTGTCGCACCGTCATCGGCGTCTGCACGTCGATGTCACGGAACGCGGGGAGGTACGTGTCCATCGTCGCGTCGAGGTCCACGAGCCCCTGATCGACGAGCATCATCATCAACGTGCCGCCGAGTAGCTTTGTGATGGACGCCATCCAGCTCGGGTGGTTCACGCTCATGGGGCGTCCGTCGCGCTCGCCGTACGCGTCGTGCAGGACGATCACGCCATGTCGCGCGACCAGCACCGCGAAGCCTTCGTCGGAGTCGCCGGCCCACTCACGGCACACAGCGTCGATGTTCGCAGCCGCGTCGGCGGTCATCCCTGCCGCCTCCGCGCTTCCCTCACGAATGACGGGCGCTGCCGGCCCGTCGACGCGCTCCGGCCGCGCTACTGGATCTGGGAACGCCTCGGCCGTGTTGTACAGCCGCCGCTTGAGGCCTACCCACCACTGCCTGTCCATCGCGACGAGGTCGTTGCTTGCGTCGGAGGGTCTGCTCGGCTCCGTCGTCTCATACAGCCCGGCTAGGAGCGGCGCGATGCCGTCGTTGTCGTAGAAGCTGTCACGCAGCGCGTACTTGATGTGCCGCCCGATCGCGGACGCGTGTACGCGGTGGGCGTCCTCCGGTATGCCGTACTCTGGCGGGAGTCCGATCGACGCGGGCACGTGACGGACGAACTCCTCGATCCACGAGGGGGTGTCGGGGGAACGGAACAGCGTCCGGTAGCGGGTGTACGTCGCGCCGCCTTCCGCGCGGATGGTCACGATGGCGCCGTACCGACCAGGCTCCGTGGCCTTCTCCGCGATCGCGTATTGGGCGTCATAGAACTGCGTCTCGATCGTGTAGGGGCCGATGAGACTCTCGACCCGTCTCGACTCCTCGAAGTCACATCCCGGGAAGTCATCGGACGCAAAGACCGAGGGATGGAAGTGCAGTTCGGCCTCGGTGAGTTCGCGCGCGCGGAGACCGTCGGCGTCCGGCAGGTCGAGATCGGCCGTGTGCGCTCCTGCGATGTTGACGCTCAAGTTCGGCCGAGGAGCCCCGATCGCGGGCATGGGTAGCGTGAGTGTCGCGGCGGCGCGGCCATCCGTCAGCGTGAGGCTCTCGTCGGCCACCACGATGTCGCCGTCCCGCACTTCGACACGAGCGCCCGCGCTGTCGGCCACGCCCCGAGCCTGCACGACGATCCGCCGAAGTTTGTCGTACTTCCCGGCGGCCGCCGCGACCACAGATGAGGACGCGCTGTCGGCGAGACGAACGCGGTGCATCGCGGACGGATCGGTGTGCGCCTCTCTGCGCGGGTACCAAGCCAAGCCGAAGGTCGGCCCTTCGCCGTCGCGGTCGTTGACGTAGAGCTGGAACGCCGTCTCGAGTCCTTCCTCCGGGTCAATACCCAGGTTCGCCCACGGCAGCCGCGCCTCGATGGCGTAGCCGCCCTCAGTCGCCGCGGCCGCCGTCTCGACGGCCAGCGTTTCGGCATCGACGCCCGTCTTGGCGTGTAGGGTGCGTTGTGTCGATTCCTGGGCTCACCGCGACCTGGTAGTACGGCGTGCTGCCTTGTTTCGCGGCGGCGAAGACCTCAATGCCATCGCCCTCCCACAGAGAGGCGTCGTTCTCACTCTCGTCCGGCGTGTCGTCGGTGATGTCCACGAGCACTAGGAGACCGTCATCGTCCCAAGCCAACTGCGCGTGCGCATCCAGATCGGCGATGGGCCGTACGGCGCCGTCCACCGTCGTCAGGAGACGGATGTGGAAGCCATCGTCGCCCCAGTCCGACCCGACGCCGTCCACGGTTACGCCGTCGAGCCGCGGTATGTCGAAGACCGGCGATTCGGCTGCGCGGGTCGCACACGG
>JABGQA010000026.1 GCA_018644665.1 Candidatus Poribacteria bacterium | reverse complement strand
CAATTAAAATAAGCAAGGCTGCTACGATGGTGGATTCAGTGCGAACGCTGTTGCCGCCCCTCCGTTTTCATCCTGAATGCGCTCCACACGCACAGGGTCTCCTTCATGGGCATCATAGGTCCCGACGAATACCACGATGTCCACTTCATCAAACAGAGAAACGTGCCCCCTGGCCAGCGTCCGCGTGACGTGTGTGCCGACGCCTGGGATTCCGCGCAACGCGATCTGGTCGGCTACTATCCTGCCCGCCCCCTTGTCGCCTCTTAGCTCGTTGCCGTAACCGATCACCGTTGCCGTTGCCATGGTCGACCTCGCAATCGCACAATTCTAAGCGCGCCCTGGCCTCATTCCCTAGTCTAGGAGTCGCGGGCATCAAGATGCCGTCAAGAGATGCGCCTACGGCGTTAAGATCTCGTAAAGCTGGCGTGAGATCGTGGTGCTAGGGTGGGCCTCAACCCGCTTCATGGAGCGCGGTACCCGGGGCCGCTGGGAGCGAGGCTGCGGCGGCACGCGACCCGCTACATCACCGCCGTCGGCGGCTCCGAGGCCGGGTGGTCGCTCGGGTGGGGCGGACCGACGGATGTTCCTCGCGCCCCACGTAGGGGATCAGAGAACACAGATCCCCGACGCATCGGCGCGGACCTACACAATCACGACCGTCGCCGTGATCGCCGCCTTCGGTGACACGCAAGGCACGATGGGGTTGTCATGGATGCTCGTCGATCAGGCGGTATACGTCGGTTGGGCTGCCGGCGACGATGAGGATGTCGCCTTCCACGATGGTGGTGCTGGCGGTCGGGACGCCGATTACCTCCGTTCGGCCTCCCTGTGATCGACGGATTGTAACGACGTTCACGCGATGCCGGCGTACCAGGTCGAGATCGGCCAAGGCCCGGCCGATCAGGCCCGCGGGGGCCTCTATCTCCGCTATCTGATACTCGTCGGTCAGACGGAGAAAATCGACCAAGCCAGGTCGCACAAGCGTGTAGGCGAAGCGTTGTGCGGCTTCCTCCTGTGGCGAAATCACCCCGTCAATGCCGAGCTTGTCTAGGACCCGTCTGTGCGTAGGCGACATGGCGCGCGCGTAGATACGCGGAGTGCCCAGCGAAAGCAACTCCTGTACGGTCAGGACAAGCGACTCGAAATCGCTGCCAATGGCAACGACAGCGATATCGACTTCCGCAAGCCCTTGTCCTTTCAGCGCCGTAGCGTCCGTGGCGTCCATGCGCACGGCGTATGCCGCGGTATCCTTGACGGCTTCTACGTTCTGCATGTCCGAATCAATAGCGAGGACCTCCGCCCCGCCTGCCGTCAACGACTCGACGAGCGCGCGGCCGAATCTGCCCAGTCCAATAACGGCGACCTTGAGTGGACGCATTATGCTGTGACTCCCACGTCCCTCGCGGCTACAACCGGGAATCCCCAGCCGAAGCGCGACCTACATAACGGACACACGTTCTGTCGGATACTCGACGCGTCCCCCTAGTTTGCGGCGACTCAGAGCGATGGCGATAGTGAGGGGGCCTACGCGACCCAGGAACATCGAAAGCAGCAGCACGAATCTTCCCGCGTGCGAAAGCGCCGTCGTCGCCCCCATAGAAAGACCGACCGTGCCGAAGGCCGACGCCTCCTCGAACATCAGGTGGAGCAGCGGAACGCCCGGGTCGGTTACGGTCAGCAGGAACAGAGACGCGCTCAACACTGCTACGGCGAACAGTACGACGGAGAGCGCCTGATATGCAGTATCCTCCGGTATCCTGCGCCTGCGCATCTCGATAGCGCGGCGACCGCGTACCGCCGCGAGCGCCGACATCACGCTGACGCCGAGAGTCGTCGTCTTGATACCACCCCCAGTTCCGCCGGGGGAGGCCCCGATCACCATCAGCCCGATGAGAAGCAGCGCCGTAGGCGCCGCAATGCCCGCCGTGTCGAGTGTGTTGAACCCAGCGGTCCTGGCCGTGATCGACTGGAAGGCCGCTGCCAATACTCGGTGACGCATCGGCAGGCCTCGGAGGGATGTCGAGTTCTCCAGCCATAGGTAACCGATCATCCCGGCAAGGATAAGCGCCGCGCTGATGATGATCGCCATGCGTGACTGCAACGACCACCGGCGCGGGAAGGTCGGCCTCCCACTGGACGACGCCAACCGCGTCGCTTCTCTAAGAACCGCGAATCCGATGCCCCCGAGGACGATAAGAGCCATGATGACCAGGTTGACCGGCGCCGAAAACGCGACGTCCCGTCCCGATAGGCTGTCTCCCCAGAGAGAGAACCCCGCATTACAGAACGACGATGCCGCCAGGAATACCGCGTGGAACCACGCGGGTCGTCCACCCAACAATGCGGGGTCCCTGGGCAAGCTGGCATACAACACCATGGCTCCGATCGCCTCGATAGAGACGGTCAGGACGACGATGCTTCGTATGTGGTTGCGTGCCTCGATGAGAGTCACGTCCTGGAAGGCGTCGCGCACATATGCGTAATCACGGAGACTGCCATGCGAACTGACGAACAGCACGTAGAACCATGCCAACGTCATGTATCCCAGCCCACCGATCTGCAGGAGCGCCAGGATCACCGACTGACCGAACCAAGTGAAATGAGCTCCCGTGTCGACAACCGTCAGCCCGGTGACGCAGACGGCGCTCGTGGACGTGAACAGCGCATCACTGATCGTGGTGTGCAAGCCTGGCACAGTCGCCTTCGGAAGCAGTAGTAGGAGCGAGCCGGTAGCAATCGCGGCCAGGAAGCTGAGCAGCACCGCTCCCGTTGGTCGGAACCGCGTCCGCAGCAATCGATGGCCGTGGCGAGCGCTTCCAAGGAGCAACGTAGCGAGCACGTACCCCTTGATCAGAAGGATGTAGAGCCGATCGGCGAGGGTTAGCGTGTAGACATCTCGACCTACAAAGTAGGCCAGCGTGTCTCGGAGGGGGCCGATACCGGTGAACGGCAAGGCGACGACGTAGGCCGCGAACAAACCGCACACAAGGAGGATATCGATCCAGTGCACGCGGAGATGCTGCGCTATATTGGGCGCAGCCAATAGGCGAGCGCCGGTTAGTGCCGCGAACCCCCACAAGGCGAACAGCGTGAGTATGTGCGCCGCCCGGATCCACACGGGGCCAAGCCAGAATCCGTACTCCGCGACGAGCGAGGCGATCGCCGCAAGAGCGATGGCCGCGCCGAAGCCATCAAGGAAGGGAGCGATCGCCACGCCGCCGCGACGGGTGACGCGTCGGATGGAGCCGTAGAAGCTCGCAAGGCGCTGTGTGCGCGGTGTCAATCGCATGTTCCAGATCAGTTAGTTGGGGCCTGCACTATGGCTCCGCGCCACGCTGCGATGCTCTGCGAGGAAGGGTAATCCAGACAGACCGCTATGTCCTGCCGCCGTGCTACGCCGAAATGGCCGACGGCGCCCGTCTCGCCTGCGCCGAGTCCACACGGAGTGCGCCCTGCGCGGGTGGCGCGCATCCGCCACCGCGCGTGTGGTCCGCCCGGAACCGTCCGTGAGCCGCAGCGTCGGCGTGGTGTGCCGCCTTCTGCAGGGAAGTGCGACACGCATCTGTTCCCACATCCCACTGACCCAACTGACCATCACAGGGCCAAGCCGACTCCCCTCGGAAGGCCGGGATTTCGGATGGCCTGCTCCGCTAGCGGCAGCGATTGAAGATATCGGTGCACTTGCCCTCACCACTTTCGCCAGCCTGCGTCGGGTTCCGTGGGAGCGGTGACCTGCTCGCGCAATAGCTGCGCTGCCGGAACTTCGCTCCTTCTGTGCGGGCGGGGTGAGGTCATTCCGTCGTCTCGACACTTTGGTCGAGAGATTCGACACTTTGGTCGATACGGCCCCTCCGAACGCGGCAGACAGTGGCTCCGAGCGGAGCCCGCCTCTGGCACGTCCCTTGCGCACTCCCACGGATGGGTGTCGCCAGCCCGCGCCATGTAGGCGCGCATCGACGTCGGCAAGGGTACGGAGGCTGAGCATGCACAGGCGAGGTGTCGCCATACTCGCGTTGGCGGTCGTCACGATACTGCTTCTGTGGGGCTCTGATCGTCTGCGCGAAGACGCTTCCCCTCGCGTGGCTCCCAGAGATATTCCGTCGGTTGACTCCCCTGGCGATCGGACTTTCGGGCGATATCCGTACGGCGCTCCCCTGTCCACGTCCAGCTACGACGTCATCGCGGCCGGGAACATCTTCCGCCCTCTTGGCTGGACGGCGCCGCAGCCCCGAACGCGACGGCCCGACCGGGCGGCGGTCGACACCGGATTCGTGTACGTGGCGTACGAGTCGAAGTCGGAGGCTCCCCGGCCACAGGTCATGACGCTCACAGGCATCGTCACGCAGGACGGCGCGCGTCTGGCGCTTATGGATGACGATGGCCTCGCCAGATTCCTACGTGTTGGTGACACGCTCGCCAATGCCTATGTGCGGGAGATCAGTGGCGAACATGTCGTCTTCGCGGTGGACGGTATCAGCTTCCATCTGGATCTGGGCGCCGAGGTAGGGCGCACGTCCGACGGCTCCCTCGCACTGCATGCGGCCCCGATCCAAGCCAGCAACGGGGATCTATCGGCGCCGGATGCGCGCGGAGCTGAAGGTCGTACACAACGAGGGCGCGGTGACCGCCGCAGCCGACGGAGGTAGCGATGGGATCGTACCGCTCTCATTCCGCGGCGCTCATCGCGCTATGCGGGCTCGCTCTCGTCGGCCCGCTCTGCGTCTGGAACGCAGCGGCTCAGGATGTCCCCCCGACGCTCGTGTCGATGCGGTTCCGGGACGCCAGTCTGGACCACGTCCTCGAGTTCTTTGGGACCGCGACGGGCTACACCATCGTGAAGCCGGCTGGTCTCGACGAGCGGGTGACCGTCGTCAGCGCGACGGAGATGCCGGTGGACCAGGCGCTAACGGTTCTCGACTCGATTCTGGCGGTTCGGGGGTACACGAGCATCGCGCAGGGAACCACTCTGAAGATCATGTCACGGGAGGATGCAACCTACGCGCCGCTACCCACGCGCGTAGGAGCCGATCCCGATGCTATCCCGCCGACGGATACGGTCGTGACTCAGGTGATGTCGCTAGCGTCCGCGGATGCCGCTCAGGTGGCTAAGGATCTGCAGGGGCTCCTTCCTACGTATGCCCTGATGACGGCTCACGCCCGCAGCAATGCGCTGATCATCACTGCGTCGTCCGCGGTGGTGAAACGCTTCGCGGAGATCGTGCGGCATCTCGATGTGTCGATGTCCGATCTCATCCGCATCGAGGTTTTCCCACTGCAATACGCCGTTGCGTCGGACACCGCCGATCTGATCACGGAGCTGTATGCGAAGCCGCGGGACGCCGAGGAAGCCGCGGAACAGGAACGGGCGCAACGTCGGGGCAGGGGTGGCTTCGGGCGCGGCGGGTTCGGTGGCGGCGGCTCTCCCGGGGACGGCGGAGGCGACCAGAGCGATGCGACCTCGGGCGGAGATACTGTGCTCCGTCGACTCGAGGAAGTGAAAGCGGTCGCTGATGAGAACACCAACGCCGTGGTCGTGTCGGCGGGCGAAGCGAGCATGACGGCCATTCGCGACCTCATAGGTCGACTCGACACACAGCGCGTCGCTCAACCTTCTACGCGTGTGTTCTCGCTCGACCACGCCGATGCTTCCGAGGTCGCCAACTCTCTGAACCAGGCGTTTTCTTCGACCGCTCGGAACATCTTCCAACAGGGTCGGGGAGGCGGTGGACCCTTCGGCCGCGGGGGATTCGGCCCTCAGCCGCAGCAGCAAGGGGAACAAGGGGAGCAGGGCGCCGGCGTGCTCGGACTGCCCGAGTTGGTCGCCGTCCCGGACGTCCGCACGAATTCCGT
>JABGQA010000096.1 GCA_018644665.1 Candidatus Poribacteria bacterium | reverse complement strand
ACGCGATGGTGAGCTGCGTCGAGTGCCACACCTCGCTCCCGAGCATCACCCACCACGAGTTGAGCGCGATGAGGACGATGCCGACCGGGAACACCTGCCAGCGCACGCCGCTCGCGGAGGCCGCCTTACTGCGAGATGCGTCGATAGCGTGCCCTCCTGTCCCGTTGCCGTGGCGATCGCCACCACAGCACGCCGCAGGCCTGTGCCGACTGGAGCCGTTCGAGCGCGAAACCCGTGAACGTCTTCCCTTACCGGGGAAGATGGAGATGGGGTTCAAGGCGCGGCGGGCGGCCTTCGCGTCGGCCTACTGCGCGTTGATCTGGCCGCCTGTCCCAACCGGCCCTTCGCGGGGCACTGTGTACGCCTCTACGACGGCCTCAGCAGTACGCTTCCCCGATATCGCGCCATTGCACGAGCTGTATATCGCGTTCCTCGATCAGCGTTCGTGTGGTCGCATCGGAGAACGCGCGGAAGTCGTTCACGCGATCCACATGCACCGGCATGATCGCGTCCATCTCCTCGCTGTCCGTGCCGAGATGCAGCGTGATTTGCGTCACGCCCGGCTCCAGCGCGCGGAGCATGTCCTGGTATCCGCGCATCCGCGGCTCCAGCTCCACGGCATCGACCCCTCCTGGCGCACGCAGCACGGTGGGCACATCGCCGCTGTCGATGCGACCGGCGATCTCGGGGCCGACGCGCTCGCGGACGGCGTCCGTGATGGGACCGCGCACCGTAACGGGCAGGCCGTAGTCGTCGCCGAGTCGATGGTAGGCCTCCGCCAAAGCCTGCGAGAACCCCATCACGCCCATGTGGGTGTCGATATGCGTCGGCCGGATGCCGAACTCGATGGCCCGGTCGATCTGCGCGCGCGATTCCCTCTCGATTTCGTCGGGCGTGGCGCGTTCGGCCGCTGAACGACTGTCCCGCCGCAGGTACCCCTCGTCGTCCACGAGTCCTGGGACCTCCGACCCGGGGAGTACCGGCCCCCAACGGTAGTGGACCCATTCCGCGGTGTGTGTGAGGTGCACGCCGACATCCCATTCCGGCCGCTCGCGGCACATTTCCGCGAACTCCGGGAACCACGGACACGGCACCATGACGGCCGTAGAGGTAACCGCGCCGGAGTTGAGGGCGTCGCGCGTGGCGACGTTTGCGCCGTGGCACATGCCCGAGTCATCCGCGTGCACGATAAGCGCGCGCGTGTCCGCAGCGTACCCAAGCCGTTCGACGATGCTCATCGGCACTGTCCTTCCTGCGACGAGGTTACTGCGTGATCACGGCGACATGCCCGCGGTCGTCAGGCGCCTCAATGATGACAGCGCTGCCACCAGTGACAGTCGACTCCGCCGCCCATTCACCGGACGAGATGTCGACCCATCGAAGCCGCAACGCTGCGGGCGCATCCGCCAGGTCGACGGTGACCGACCCGCCCTTAGTGAAGTAGAGCACGTACACCTCACCAGCCTTCGCCGCGAGATACGCCTCGTTCTCTTCGCGGTCGCTCAGGCGCTCGTTCGCGGCCTCGAGGTCCCAGAACGGAACGACGGCCTCCACTTTGCGCGCCGCCACGATGGATGCTTTCGCGCGATCCGAGAGCCCCAGACCCGTAGGCGGCCGATGGAACCGCGCCGACGCCGCGCCGCCGATCACGTGCCGCCACCAACGCTCCACGCCTTCCTGCGAGTCGTAGAAGCGGCCGCCGTCCGCGCCGTACGTCTTGACCGTGTTGAGAGGCCGCGGGCTGTCGGCGATGTGAGCGCGCGTCCACTGGAAGTTGTCCCAGTGCTCCTGCCCGGCCTTCTGGTTGTTCTGGGACACGTCCGCGAAGTCGTACCGTTCCGGGTGGTCCAGCGTGCGAGCGTGACGCTCCGCCTTCAGATCCCAGTCATCCCACATCTCGGTGATGCACACCTCACGGCTGGCTTCGGTCGCCCGCTCGCGAATGTACCCCGCCCAGTAGGTCGCCCACCCCTCCTCGCCGGACGTCTCGTTGTCCATGCAGTAGAGGACGTGGGCGTACTGCAGCGTGTAGGACAGCATCTTGTCCACGAACCGCTGCTGGCACGGCAGGATGACGGTGTTGTTCCGCTGGTTCGGAGTCGTGAAGAAGAACGGCTGTTGGTTGCGTCCCGGGTGGTCCGGGTACTCGGCGGCGAGCCCGGACTCCTCGTGCGTGTAGTTGACGTTGTTCTTTGGGTTGTACGGGTGCCCGAGCCAGTTGTCTGTCGAGTAGTCGAACCTGTCCCACACCTCGATCTGCACGATGATGTCGCGCGCTTCCGTCCATTCGAGCAGGTTCTCGAACCGCTCCCAGTACGCCTCGTTCCAGCTGTCGAGATCGTACGTCCCGTCGGGCAGTTGTCCGACCCGCCAGGTCTCGTAGCCGATGGCTTTCCGGTCACTCATCGTGTTGCGTATGTAGTTCGCGCCGACCGCGCGCATCTCGTCTAGATGCTCCTCCAGATGCGGTATCTGGAAGAGGCTGTCCTTCTTGCTGCCACCAAGGAGCATCACGGTCTGGCCCTCGTGCTGCCAATACCGCGGATGCTCATCGGACGGACGGATGCGACCCTCGTCGGACGGCGTCGCGGCGCAAATCAGGCCGGCGATGCAACAGGAAACGGTCAACATACCGGACGCTCCTCGTGCGGGTGTGGGTCACGCGGCTGCGTGCATTCCCGGCGAGGAAGGTCATATCATCCCGCCGGGGCCAACGCAAAGCGCCCCGAGCCAAAGATGGGTGACGGTGTGGCGCGGACGCGCGTGCTGTCCGCTACGGGGCATCTGACGCGACATGGGGAGGCAGCAATGGCGACCGGCGAGCAACTCGACGACCACCGACTGGCGAAGGTCGAAGCGCGCACGATCCGCGATCGCTTCCCACGCTTCGTCGGGCGCAACGCGAACGGCGCCCCGTCCGGGCGTGGCGCTTCCTACAAGATACGCGTACTGACCACAGATAGAGGCGCGACCGGCTGGGCGATGTCGTGGTGGCCCGACGAGAAAGTACCCGACCTCGTAGGCCGCAAACTGTCCGACCTGTTCACCGTTGAGCACGGGCCGGCGGATGATGCCATCACCCTGGAACTGCCGCTCTACGATCTCGCGGCAAATGTGCTTGGGCTGCCCGTCTACGAGATGTTGGGGGCGCAGGGACCGACCCGTGTCCCCATCTACTCAGGCGCGATCTACTTCGACGACCTAGAGCCGGAGGACGCGCCACGCGGCGTCGCCGGGGTCGTTGCCTCATGCCGGCAGGACTACGACCTCGGATACCGCGCGTTCAAGCTCAAGATCGGCCGCGGTCACAAGTGGATTCCGGGCGAACCCGGATGGCGACGCGACGTCGAGGTCACGCGCGCCGTCCGCGAGGAGTTCCCCGACTGTCGCGTGCTCGTCGACGCGAACGACGCCTACACGCCCGACGGCTTCATCGACTATATGCGCCAGGTGGCCGACTGCGACCTTTACTGGATCGAGGAGCCGTTCACCGAGGATGCAGACGACCTGCGCCGCCTGCGCGACGTCATGGCCGAGGTCGACTGCCGCGCGCTCATCGCCGAGGGCGAGGGCAGAACCGCGAACCGCGACCCGGCCGGGCCGTACGGCGGCTACACGCAGGAGCACATCGACCATCTCTACGCCCTCGCCGAGGCGGGGTTGGTGGACGTGTTCCTGCTGGATCTCGGGATCGTGGGGTACTCGCGCTACCGCAAGATCATGCCGCAGTTGCACGCCGCGGGCGTCGTCGCGTCTCCGCACACGTGGGTGTGGACGCCGCGCTCGTACTACACGGCGCAACTCGCTGCGGGCGTCGGGAACGTCGTTATCGTCGAGGGCATCCCGGGCGGCGGCGAGGGCGTCGACTACTCCGCGTACGCGTTCGACGATGGCGATCTCGTGCTACCGTCGACGCCGGGGTTCGGCCTGCGTCTTGAAGTGTGACGCCCCGGTCTAGCGACGGGCGCCCTTCAGCCTGGCCCACTGCGTGAGCGCCGACCCCGCCGGTGACACGTCCGTCGTCGGCCCCATGTCCAGCTCAAACGTGTTCACGATCGACCGGAACTCATTGAGCGGGAACGGGAACGGGTCGCCGAGGAACAGGCCGGACATCGTGAACGAGTGCGTCTCGGTCACGAACATGTACTCGACAGCGCGCGTGGGTATGCCGATGATCGTCGTCGTGTAGACGACCTCGTACCCCTCCATGCCGTTCACCTCGATCAGTAGCGAGGACTCCTGGAGCCAGTCGTCGAAGATCAGCGGGAAGATGAACAGCGATATCTCGACGAACGCCTCCAACGGCACCGGCTCCGCAAGCTCTTCGACATACACCGTGATCGTCTCGACTTCCGGGCCCTCGAACACGGCGTAGCTCACGCCCGGCTCGCCCTCGAACACACGCCATCCGGCATCCGCGAGGTCCGATGGCAGGGCGATGCTGAAGTCGAACTCGTCGTTCGTGTACACGCTGTCCGCGATGCCCGTCGCGAAGCCGCTGGCCACGACGCCGAGAAGCAGCGCCAAGCTGACGCAGAGCGTGACGACCCCGATACGTCTCGGCATATCTTGTCTCCTGGTGCGCGCGATCAACGCGCGACGGCGTCCGGTCCAACGTGTTCGGCCAGCCACGTCCGCAGGGGGACATCGGCGTCGGTCGGGGAAGTGTACCCGTATCCGCCCGTGGGGGCCGCGCCGAAGAGCTGCTTGCGTATCGGGTCCAGTCGATCCCAGTAGTGCGACATCGTGACGTTATCTCGCGGCCGCAGCCATCGGTAGCTGTATCCGTAGAACAGCACCTGCCGGGCGTCCTTCCAGTAGTTCGCGCTGGCGGTGTGCCACAGGCGCCTGTCAAAGAACACCGCGGAGCCGGCGGGGGCGAGAACGGGGATGCCTCCCTCCGGCAGCGCCTTGCGGCCGCCCTCCGGGAAGTCGATGGAGTTCTGTAGTTGGCTCCCGGGAAGGACGTAGAAGTTACCACGGTCCACGTCGCCGCAATCGCTGAGGAAGAACGCGACCTTGAGCGAGATCATCGGCCGCGGGTCGACGTCCATCTCGGCATTCATCCGCGCGCTGTCCTGATGCCAGCCGAACGCCATGTCCCGCTCCGGCGCCGGCTCCCACGCCGGCGTGACGACGAGATGCGAGTGGTATATCTGGATGTTCCAGCCGAGGATGTCGCATACCTTCGGGAACGTCGTCGGCCAATCGCACAGCTCTACGAACGCGTCGTCGCGCCCGATGAAGTCCATCACGCTCAGCCGATCGAGGGGGCCGAGGTTCTGCTCGCGACGGCCTTCCGCGTCGACGCGCATGGTCGCCTCGGATAGCTTGGCAACCCATTCCGGGGGCAGGGCATTGGGCACGATGAGGTAGCCGTCGCGCCGGAAGGCCTCGCGCTCTTCGTCGGTCAGTCGATGGTCCAGACACGCCGGGTCCATGGCCGCCTCCTTTTCCGGCGGACATCCTGCCGCCGCCCGCGCGCCTGCGCAAGGCTGCGGCCCCTGCCGGTGGCTATCTGCCCCGCGCAGCGTCGGGCGCCCCGCGGCATTCGAGGTCGAAGACGCCCCCAGATTCGCGTGACCACGGCGCCGGGGACGCCATGGCCTGCTGCTCAGAACCGACGACGCACACGCTCCCCGCGGCGCAGCAGGTCGCGCACCTCATACTCCACCGAGTGCCACGACCAGGGCCGCGCCCGCTCACGCGTGTGTGTCCCGAGGCGGCCAACAGTGACGGTTGACGCACGCGGCCCGTCCTGCGTACCCTGACCGGTGGGGCGTGCGCGTTCCGTGGCCAGACCGGCTGCCCGGCGGTCTGACGGCTCTGGGACGACGACGCTACAGTGCCACCGAAGCGGCTTCTGAGGCCATGCCTCAGCGCCGCCAGGCCCTCCGACTGGCGTCGTACAGGAGAACGGAATGACCCGTCTGCAGACTCTGAGGGCGATGGACACGTTCAACGCGGAGCGACAGAAGCGCGTCGCGGCCATGTACGGTGTCTCGCAGGTCGGCCAACCGGTTACCAACGTCAGGACCAATCTGGGCTTCACGATGCGGGGGCCGGTGGCCAACGACGCGATGCGCCAGCAGTTGGCGCCCTTCTCGGTGGACGCGCCGTACGAGCCGATCGAGGTGTTCCTCACGCTTCTGGCCACTCACGATGGCGGCACGTACTTCGATATAGGCGCCAACCTGGGGTACTTCAGCCTGGTCGCGGCCTGCAACCGCGCCGTCGGGGCGCCTCTCGTCGTGCACGCGTTCGAGCCGGCGCCGTTCTATCACGACCTGCTGCGCCGCAACATCCTGGGCAACCGATTATCACGCATCGTGAAGCCGCATGCTCTAGCACTGGCTGGGAGCGCCGGCGAACAGACCCTCCACCTGTTCGACACGAGTTCCTCCCTGGATGCGACCTGGGCGCAGGAAACTCGTGGCCAGGGCCCGCTCGGCACGCAAGCCGTGCCCACGGCCGCGCTGGACGATCTGTTCGACCCCTCCGATCTGCTGGCCCCGTTCATATTCAAGATCGATGTCGAGGGGTCGGAGATGGCCGTCCTTCGTGGCGGCGCACGTCTCCTACAGTCGTCTGAATCCGCGTTCGTCCTTGTGGAGGCCCACCACGATTCCCAGGAGCAGCACGCCGTTCTGCGCCTGCTGACCGATTGGGGCTACACGTGTCTCGGCCTCGCGCGCTACACCGACGAGGAATACCTCAACGTCTGGAACGACAAACTGGTCACGCTGGACGAGATCGCCGACGACCCCAGCCTCTGGTGCGGTTACTGGATGTGCCTCCGAGAGGGCCATCAGCGCGCGGCCGAGGTAATCAGCCAGTACGGCCTCTACCCTCTGTTCGTGAGCACGCGCTACCTCGATTCCGACGGGTTGGCAGACCTGCTGGCTGGCAGGCAAGATGACGCGCCTGACGTGTAGGCGGGGTTGCGGCGCCCACGCCAGCCTCCGCCGGGCCCCGCGCCCTGACCGTTGTCATTCTCAGGTTCGCTCCGTACCCTTGCCGAACGCCCACGATCGCATCGCAAACGAGCTAAGGAGCCGTGTGGATGGTGTCCATAGACCTATCGGGGAAACTCGCCGTCGTGACCGGGGCCTCCGGCGAACTCGGTCGCGTCATCGCGCGCACGCTGGCGGAGGCGGGCGCTGACGTCGCTGTCCACTACCGCGGCTCGGTGGAGAAGGCCGAGGCCACCGCGGACGCCATTCGGGCGTTGGGACGCCGCACGATGATCGTGCAGGCGGACATCACGGATGAGGCGTCCGTGTTTGCGATGCGCGACGCGATCGCCGCCGACCTTGGCGCGCCCGACATCATCGTGAACAACGCGGTCATCCAATACAACTGGGTATCCGTCCTGGAGCAGGCGGTCGAGGACTATGACGGCCAGTACAAGTCGTGCGTCATCCACAACGTCCTTATGGCCAAGGCGTTCGTGCCGGCGATGATTGAAAAGGGCGGCGGGCGCGTGATCGCGACGAACACCGAGTGCGCGATGCAGACGTTCGCCGGTCAGTCGGCCTACGTGTCCGGCAAGCGGGGCATGGACGGCGTCCTTCGGGTCCTGGCCAAAGAGGTCGGCGAACACGAGATCACGGTCAACCAGGTCGCCCCCGGATTCATGATTAGCGACCGCGCGCGCGCCGCTGGAACAGAGCGCGTCGAGAGCTACGAGAAGAACGTGCCGATGAAGCGCCGCGGCGAGGACAAGGACATCGCGCACGCCGTTGCGTTCCTGGCGTCGGACTTGGCGAACTTCATCACGGGCGTGTACCTGCCGGTATGCGGCGGCAACGTGATGCCCCGTATCTAGCGTCGCAGACGGCGCAGCGCGCGTATGATCGCGGCGTTGTCGAGGTCGCCGTCGCCAGCGTCGATGAGAGCGTCGAGGAGACCGGCGTGCGTCTCCGTCAACGGCATGCCCTGCCCGGCGTCTCGGGCGGCGTCGAGTATGAGTCGCAGGTCCTTACGGTGCTGCCGCACGCGAGAGTCGGGCGCGAAGTCGCCCGCGACCATGCGGTCGCCCTTGATATCCATCGCCGCAGAGTACCCGGGCGTGACACGCGCCAGATCCAAGAACGACGCGAGGTCGAGCCCCACGCTCTCGGCAAACGCGAGAGCTTCCGCCAGAGCCGCGCGGTTGAGACCGACGAGCACGTTCGTCGCGAGCTTCGCCTTCGCCCCGCTTCCCGGCGGGCCGACGTGCCGCACGGTCGACGACATCACACGGAGAAGGTCGCCGCAGGCGGCGACGGCGTCCTCCTCGCCGCCGACCATCAGGACAGCCCTGTCCTCCCGCAGCTGCGCGCTGGAGCCTGAAATCGTCGCGTCGATGAGACGGATGCCTCGCGTGTCGAGACTCCCGGCCAGGCGCCGCGTCTCGTCCGGCGACCCGGTCGTCGTGTCGATGATGTGGCTAGGTGGTTGGGCGGCGGACACCAACCCGTCGACCCCTTCGACGACGAGGCGCACGGCGTCGCCATCGAACAGCGAGAGGACGACGCGGCTCGTCCTCTCGGCGACGTCCCGCGGGGCTTCCACGACCTCGCCGCCAAGTTCCACGAGCGCGCTGCGGCGGCAGGCGTCGATGTCGTACCCCACGACGGCGTACCCGGCGCGCAACAGGCGCTCTGCCAGGGCGGTACCCACCAACCCGATCCCGACAAGACCCACGGCACGGTTCGGCGAAGGCATCAGTACTTGAACACCTCGTACATGAGCAGCGCGAGGCCGCTCGCCCAGATCGCGCTAACGCCCAGTACTACGGCTCCGGTCACCCGCACGACGCGCATCTGCCACCACATCAGAAGGCCCGACAGGACCCACACGGCCATCCCAATCGCGATCACGTCGACCATGATCGCCCAGAGCGTGCGCGTGTTCGCCTGCGTTGGGAACGTGTGCGAGAAGTGAAGTCGGAGAAGGTACTCGCGCAGCGAGGAGATGCCGGGCCACCCCTCGACCGGGAACGCGGACACCTCCCGCGTTCCGAGGTTGTACCGCACGCGCCAGGGCCGCCCGTCCGCCTGTACGTCGAACTCGATCTGGGGCCCCCACCGCATGTGCGCTTCGTCGGTTTTGACGCCCATGCGGCCGAGCACTTCGACTGCGGCCTGCTGCGCGACGCGCCTCGTGCCTTCGTCGAGATCGAGCCGACGCGTGCCGTTGAACGGCGTCGATCTGTCGGGTGGCACGCGAAGGAAGCGCACGATCCCGCTGTCGCCGGTCGGTGTGACGGCCATGTCCACTCGGCGACCATCCACGTGCGTCTCGAAGACGGCGTCGTTCACGTACCGCGCGTTCGTGTACCGGCCGTCGGCGACGCCCAGCTCCGCGACGGCAAGCGTCGCGATCTCCTCGGGGGCCGGGAAGCTCTGCAGCGCCGTGTCCGCCAGATGCGACGCCGCCACCTGTCGGACCTCGTGATCAGGGAACGCGCGTGGGTGATTGAGGAGGAAGCCCGAGACGCCGTACAACAGCACCCACGGGAACACAGCCAGGCCGAGGTACATGTGGACACGCCGCAGCAGCTTCATCGCCCGGTTGTATTGTCTACGCCCGTTGGCGCCTTCCCTTGCCATCGCGGTTCCCCGTTTGCCCCAGGCGTGACGGTGTTCGTTGTCGGGAGTATCTTCCTCCGGGCGCCGTCGGTCAATTGCAGCCGTTGACGCCGCCACCGTGCATGGCCACACTGCCGTACACAGCATTGGAGACGCCATGGCTGGGGAACTCATCGAGGGCGGGTGCCTCTGCGGAGCCGTGCGATACAGAGCCACCGGGCCGCCACAACACCAGACGATGTGTTACTGCGCCAACTGCCGGCGGGCATCGGGCGCGCAGTCCGTCGCGTGGGTATCCGTGTCGCGCGGGGCGGTGGAGTTCACGCGCGGCGAACCCTCGCGCTACCGATACGCACGCGAGGACGGCCGAAACATCGAGCGCGTGTTCTGCGGGGACTGCGGCACGCAGCTCACGTATGCGGCGGACGGGCCCGACGACGGCGTCGACATCACGACAGGAAGTCTAGACGACCCGGAGGCGTACCCGCCCCATGGCGAGTCATGGGCCGAGGAGAAGCTGTCTTGGGTGAAGTCGTGAGGCGTCTTGGTGGTCGGGTTCGAGACGACCGACACGCGACCTCGTGGCGGCGGAGCAACCCGACGTGACCCAGCACCCATTCGTCTCCGGCATCCAGCTCAGCAGGGCGCTGTACGAGGGATTCGTCCGGCCCACCATGGCACGGCTGTACCCGACCGTGCCGTACGCGGCGGCGTTGATCGGCCCCGGCTCCGAAGTACTCGGATACGACACCGAACAGTCCACCGACCACGACTGGGGCCCACGCCTGCAGCTCTTCCTCGGTGATACCGACTGCGCGCAGGCTGGGCAGGGCATCGCCGCCGCTGTGCACAGTGCGCTGCCCCAGCAGGTCCTCGGCTACCCGACGACCTTGGCGACGGACAACGCGTCCGAAGAACGCGAATACCGCGCCGTGACGGTGCACACCGCTGGCAGGTACTTCGAGTCGGTTCTCGGCGCCGATCCAAGCGGCGAACTGGGGCCGGCGGCTTGGCTGACGTTCACGGACCAGCATCTTCGCAGCCTGACGACCGGCGCCATGTTCCAGGACGCCGTTGGGCAACTCACGCGCCTCCGCGAGAAGCTCCGATACTACCCGCACGACGTCTGGCTCTACATGCTCGCGGCGCAGTGGCGGCGCATCGCGCAGGAAGAGGCGTTCATGGGTCGGTGCGCACAGGTCGGCGACGAACTCGGGTCAATGCTCGTAACCGGACGGCTCGTCCGCGACCTCATGCGGCTCTGCTTCCTGATGGAGCGCGTCTACGCGCCGTACATGAAATGGCTCGGTACGGCGTTCCGCGAACTCGACTGCGGGACACGCGTGGCGCCGACCCTCCTGCGAGCGTTGACCGCGACGGACTGGACGGCGCGCGAGCGCGAGTTGTCCTCTGCATACGAGATAGTGGCCGCGATGCACAACAGCCTCGGGCTCACGGACCCGCTGCCGACCGGCGTGACGCCCTACCACAGCCGGCCGCACCTCGTGATTTCAGCCGACAGGTTCGCCGACGCCATCCGCGCGAGGATCACGGACGCGGAGGTGCTCGCGCTGCCGAAGCATCTCGGCTCGATCGACCAATTCACAGACTCGACGGACGCCGTCAACATTGCCGCGCAGTTCCGCGCCGCGTACAGGCCCGTCGAGGCATAGGGCGCGGCCGCTCAGTCGTCCGTGCAGCACTCGACCTCGCTTTCCTCCCGCCCGAGTTCCGCCTGCCGCGCGGCGAGTTCGCGCAATTCGGCCGCCGCCCGGCTTACCTCTTCCGGGCTGATCCCGTCCTGCGCGAGGCGCCCGGCGACATCCTCCAACTGCGACGCCAACTCCGCTGCGTCGCCACCGGAGTCGCTCGATACGTGGGTTCGGTGCACGGTCTTCCACACCGCGCGCATCTCCTTCGGCGCGACCTCGCGTACGAGCGCGCCGATGTCGGCCGGGTCGGTGTCTGATCCTAGTGTCGGCCGGAAGTTGAGGACGAACGGACCGGGCGCCGGATCCGCATGCACGACCTCTTCCTCCTCCTGCGTGCCGCCGTCCGCCGGGCGGATGAACGCCGCCAGTTGCTCGTGGGCGATGGACATAGCGGCCCAGCCCGACCCGGCGGGGAGTTCGGCGAACATCTCGTGCGGAATGGCGTCAAGCGCCTCGAGCCGCTGCACCGTTGTGTTGAACTGCTGGACGATTCTCGGGCCCGCCTCGCCGTCGGCGTCTGGGTCCTGACCCAACCGGTTCGCGGGCAGCTCGGGCCGCCGCGCGGTTTCCTTCAGCATGCGGTAGTGTGCGGCGATCTCTCGCTCTCTCGCGTCGCTATCCATCGTCGTTCCCTTCGGTGTTTCTGAGTGACCGTCGCAGCCTCTGTTTCGCCTCGTGCACGCGCCACTTCACCGTGGCGAGGGACACGCCCAGCGTGTCTGCGATCCTGCGCTGAGGAGCCCCGTGCCAGTACTGCATCCGCAAGGTCGTCGCCAACGCGTCCGGCAGCCTGCCCATCGCGGCGTGCAGGGCCGCGTGGTCCTCGCTCCTCGCCAGGATGTCGTCGGGTGTCTGCACGACCGTCAGACTTCGGTGGTAGCGGAGTTCGTCAGCGCGTATCTCCGCGCTGTCGCGCCGATCACGTCGCGCCACCTCGACCGCGCGCCTGCGCGTGACCGTCCGCAACCATGCGGTGAAGTGCTCCGGGTGTCGCAGCCCCCGCAGGCCCGTTCGCGCGGCGAGGAGAACGTCCTGCGCCACGTCGTCCGCGGCCGGATAGCCGACGACCGTCGCCGCCATCCCGCGTACGACAGGGCCAAACCGCGCGACGAGTTCCTCGAACGCGTCGGGACAGCCGGTCATCGCGCGTCTGACCACCGCCTCGTCGCTCTGTCCCAGGAACTCGTCTGCGTACACGTCGGCGCCCTTTGCATACGTAGTGGGGAGCGATGCCGGGAAGGATAGGAGAATCGTGTCCCCGCGAGTGGCGGGACGCCCGAAGCTCTGGGCCGGGGCGCCGTGTCAGTTCCCGAGGGCGGAGGGCAGGTCGGCTAGCGAGGCAAGGAGGCCGTCGTTCGGATGGTCGGCGAGTTGCGCCGCCGTGTGAGAGCCGTTCGTGACCGCGAATACGCGACCGCACCTCGCGTTCTGGCCGGCCTGGAGATCGGCCGGCGTGTCGCCGACCTTCGCGACCTGCTCCGCGTCGCCAACATCCAACAACGCCATGGCGCGGCGGATCATGTCCGGCGCCGGCCTCCCCTGCGCGACATCTTCGCTGCACACCGACGCCTGGATCACCGAGTCCGAGCCGCCAACACGAGCGTCGTCGAGCCCTCTGTCCCAGCCGAGGCGACGCAGGATGATGCCCGTGAGGCTGCGGTCGAAACCTGTCGTCAGGGCGATGAGGACGCCCTCGGCCCGCATCCTGGCGAAGCAGTCGAGACAGCCGTCGGTAGGTCGGACGGGGCGCGTCTCAACCCACTCCTCGAGGGCCGCTTTGAAGGCATGATGAGACGCATCTGCCCGGCGGACGAGTTCGTCCTCGTCGGTCACGCCGTCGAGGGCCCACAGCTCTCGGAACACGCGTGTCTTGCTGAGGCCGCGCCGCGCATGGATGGCGCCGCGGTCGGCCCGGAGCCCAGTCGAGGCCGCGCCGGCCAGGAACGCGGCCTCGACGGCGCCGTCGTCATGCACCGTCGTGCCGGCCATGTCGAACACTACGAGTCGGTAGGGGGTCACGCGCGCCTCGGAGGCGGAGGCGCGGCCCGCTCGCGCGACGGGCCGCGTGTCGTGCTACGGCGTGTCGGCGGCCGCTGGCGCAGCGCCGGTGAGATCCTGCAATAGGATGTTCTCGGCGGCCGTGGGCTTCCGGGCCGTGGCGAGTTGGATCGCCTCGGTGCCGGTGGCCTCAATCTCGAGCAGCCGAACGGTCGTCTCCTGGCCGCGCGTGATGCGGTAGTAGTTGTCGCGGCGGGGCGCGTCGCGCGTGGCTGCCTGTTCCGCCTGGTAGTTGACCTCCGGCTGCAGCGACTTGCTGTCCAGCATCGACCAGACCATGAACCGGATCTGCTCTGCCTTGACAGGATTGAACCGGAAGACCGTCGTCGGCCCGGACGGCGCCGATTGTCTCCCCGGCACCAGGACCTTGCCCTGGTCGATCCGCGCAATCGTCTTCCACGGCGAGAAGCTGTCGCGGGCGTCGTACGCCTGCAACTCGGCGCCCTTGTACCCGGCGAACGGCATGTCCTCGGTGTTCAAGGCGGTCACGACGACGCGGTTGATGACGGATGGCTCCGCGAATTTCACGAGCGCCCAGGCGCTTCCCTGCGCGATGCGGTTCTCGACGCCCCCGCTGCTCTGCCCGCCGCGCTCGCGGGTTTCAGTGCGCTTGAAGGTGTATTCCCAGCCCTCACCGTCTTCCCATGCCGCAGAGTCGCTTATGCCATTTATCAAGCTGTCTGCGGTGCGCTCGCCGTCCTGGCCTGATGAGGTGACATCGGCGCCGTATTCGTACAGCGCGTAATTCAGGAACTCCTTGTTTCCCCCAACCCCAGAGCACCCGACCACGGCCGCCAACGCGCACGCCAGGGCGCAATACCCCGGCCACGCAGGTATTCTGCCGCCCAGAACCTTCATCTACCCGGTACTCCTCTTCTGCCGCCCGCGGTACGGGCGCTATGTCCCTCGTGTTCGTCTATAAGATAGCACGAGGGACATCCCCCGGCACGGGGCCAGGGCAGACGCAAGCCGCGTATGCTATCCCTTGCACGGTATCGCTGCGGCCAAGTCGAGCCGGGATCGACATGGAAGGAACAAGGGCGCTGTGCGGACGATAGACGCATCGCAGGACGTTGAGTCAGAGCGCATGCCGGGAGCCGGTGCTCCGCCCGTGCGCCGACGCGGCAGCATCGTGCTCCCACGCCTGCTAATCGGCCTGGTGGTGCTGATATGCACCGAGGTGTTCTCGGGCGCGTCCGTCAAAGTCGGTCTCTGGCATCCATGGACGTGGATCGTCACGTATTGGCTCTACTTCGCGCACTTCTTCCTGTTCACGACGCTCGCCGTTCGGACCGGTAGGACGTCGTTCTCCTCGCTCTACCTGTGGGGAGTGTTGTTCGGGCTGTACGAATCGTGGATCACCAAGGTCATCTGGCACGGGTACGGCGGCGACGGGAAGTTCGTCATGGGCTCCATCGGCCCTTACGGGTTCTCGGAGATCTCGATGGTGTTCATCTTCCACCCCGTCGCCGCGTTCATCCTCCCGCTGGCCGTCGCGTGTCTGCTCTGTCCGCCGCTGCGGCGCGTGTTCCCCGACCTTGCGTGGCTCACGTCGCGCGCCCGACTGGCGCGAGGCGTGCGCGTCTACCTCATCGCGTCGTTCGGCATCGTGCTGGCGATGAACTCGGGTGGGCCGGTGCACCTGGCGGCCAACCTGGCGATCGTGCTCGCGCTGCTCGTATTGGTCTCGCGTCTGGCGCGGCCGGGTCTGGCAGCGTCGGATGGCGTGGACATCGTCGCGTTCCGCGCGAAGGGGTTCGTCGGTCTGTGCGTCTATCTGGCGGCGCTCTACGGCCTCACGTACGTGTTCCTGATGCCGGCCGGACGCCCGTCGGTTCCGGTGCAGCTTCTGACGTTCGTCTTCTACGCGATCGTGATCGTTGGGCTGAGGCGCCACCGCCGGAGGGAGCCGGTGCCGACCGTGCCTCGGGACACGCTGCGCCGGGAGATGCGGTCGGTGCTCGTCGGGTTCGCGTCGGTCCTGGCTGTGGGTATGATCCTATCGCCGTTGACCGGGCGCCCCGCCATCTTTGCGCCCGTCGTGGCGAACTTCGTCATCTGGACGCCGCTGGGATTCCTGCTGACGGGCGTGAGCCTTGTCCGTGGAGCGCGACGCGCGTCGGTCTAGCCGTCATCGCCATCCAGCGTAGCCGCTTCCTCGGCGGCCATCTTGCGGCGAATGGCGCGCACGACGACGGCGAGCGCCACCGCCACGGCAACGGCCACCGCGATGGGCGGCCACGGCACACGGCCTTCGGCGATGGCCACCTTCAGCGTGCCGCCGCCCACGACGTAGATGACCGTGGTCGGCAGCATGCACAGCCACGACCAGAAGATGTACGTCGTCGCCGGAACGGGCGTCAGACCGAACGCGAGATTGAGAGGGCTGAACGGGAACAGGGGTACGAGACGCGTGAACGCGACGACAGCGACCCCGTGTGCCTCGATGAGCGCGTTCAATCGCGTGAAGTGGCGGCTGCTTCCCAGGCGCTTGGCGACGAAGCCGCGCGCGACATACCGGGCGCCTAGCATGCCGGCGCTCGCGGCGAGCGTCGACGCCACGCTGGCCAACAACACGCCAACGACCGGGCCGAACAGCACTCCCGACAGCACGGTGAGCGGCCACATCGGCGACGCGAACGTGGTGAGCAGGATGTACGCGCCCACGAACGCCACCGGGCCCCACGGCCCCAGCGATTCGACCCACGGCCCTAAGGCAACGGTAGATGCGGCGAGCCAGTCACGATAGCCGACCACGACGGCGGCGATGGGCGAGAGCGACGCCGCCACTACCCTCACGATCGCCGCCACGAGGCCAGGGAGCGCCAGCCGAACCAGCGCGACGGCGACGGGCGCGACCGCTACGACGATCAGCCACCTGGGCGCGCTACGCTTGCTCCCGCCGTCGTCGTTCTCTGGTTCGGCCATCTGCTCTCTTCCGTTGTGCGCGAAGCTGGGTCCCGAGCTACGGGCGCGTGGGGTCTGTGCCGTTGAGGAACTCCTCCAGGTTCGTATACCCGTCGGAGTCGGAGTCAGCGTTGCTGTCCGGCGCGTCTGGGTCGAGGGCATGGAGGACTTCCCACCCGTCCGGCATCCCATCGTCGTCCGAGTCCGCCGGGCTAGCCGTGGCGTGTAGCGTCGGCCATCCGCCTACTTCCTCCGCCGAGTCGACCTGAGTTTCGACTCCCTTGCGCACCAGATCGACCACGCGCGCGTCGACGGCATCGCGGGCCGGCAAGACGGCCCCGGCGGCGTCCAGCACCGCGGTGTACGCCTCGCTCGCGGTCGTCGTGACGACGGGCGCGACCGCATACGCCGCGGGGACGGCGCCGTCGCCGGTGATGTCGCCAAAGTTGCTGTCGGCGTAGTAGGTCGTCGCCGGGTTCGCGCTGAAGGGTGTCGTCGGGTGGTAGTTCGCGACGAAGTTCATGCGGACAGGATCGTCCGCGGAGTAGCCCTGGCCGCCGGCGTGCATCACGTTATTGCGGAAGTCGAACAGGATCGACCCGTCGCCGTACGTGCCCGGCCTCGGCGAGCGCGAACTGTGGAACGCGTACAGGTTGTGGTGGAACGAGACCGTGCCGTTCGTGCGGATGAGCGACCCATACCCGTGCGAGCCCTTGTGGTGCGTGCTCGCGTTCAGGCTCTCGCTGATGATGCACCACTGGACGGTGACCCCGGTGATGCCCGCTCCCGATACGGACAGAACCTCGTCGTTCGCCCAACTCGTCGAGCAGTGGTCGAGGATGACGTCGCGCGCCGCGCCGCTCAGGGACAGCGCGTCCGTGGACCACCCCCTCTCAGCGTATTCCGGCAGTCGTCCGACCTCGTCGCCGGGCCGACACCGGATGTGTCGCACGATGACGTCATGGGTCTGCACGCTGACGCCGTAGTTCCTGACGCAGATGCCGTCACCCGGCGCGGTCTGACCTGCGACGGTGATGTACGGTTCGCGGATCGACAGCGTGCCCTTGAGTTCGATCGTCCCGGAAACGCGGAACACGACAGTGCGGGCGCCCTCCGCCTCGACCGCCGCGCGCAGGCTCCCGGGAATGACCTCCTCGCCGGGCCGGTAGTCTGACAGGTTCGTGACGAACAGCACGGCGCCGCCGCGCCCACCCTTTGCGTATCGCCCGAATCCCTCCGCGCCCGGGAACGCCAAGAGCCCGGCGTCCTGCGCCATCACGGCCGGACTCACGGCCAGGAGTGTGACCCCGATCCACGCCATGACTCTCATCATCTGCCCATTTCCGTGAGAAAGGGTCGAAGCCCGCGGGGCGGAACACATACAGTAGGCGCCCCCACTCGTGAGCCGAGTATAGGGGCGAACGGGTTAGTGGCGCGACCTTACGCGGTGAAAGCCTGGCGGCTATCGTCTTCACACGTGGCAACCAAAAGGGAGGGACGCCATGCTGTTCCATGTCACTCAGCGCCACACGCCGGACTCTTGCCCGCTGAATTCCGGTGGGTCGAGGTCCCTATACGACGCCGAGGCCGAGGGCGTCACGCTCGTAGCCGCTTACGGGGCTTACGCTGAGCACACGATGTACTACGTGCTCGAAGCCGACGACATCAAGAGCGTGCACCGGTTCCTGCTGCCCGGGTTCGGCCAGTGCGTCTGCGACGTGACGCCTGTTGCGGCGGAAGCCATCGTAGCCTGACGGCCGTTCGGCGCACTCGACTATGCGGTCGGCGCCGACAGCTCGAACGTCGACTCGACGGGCATGCGCACGCCGTGCGCCGCGGAGACTTTCGCCGCCGTCATGACTTCGAGGACGTGCAGCGCGTGCGCGCCGGTCATCATCGGCTCGACGCCCTTCACGAGGCATTCGGCCACGTACGCCGCGCCGCTCTGCCAGCAGTACCCGTGCGCGTCTTCGCAGCGAGTGTCCCACGCGCCGGATGCCGTGTCCCACACCTCGACTCCAGCAGGGCCCCAGTCGTACCCGAGCAGATTGGCCGCGCCCTCTGTCCCGATGAATTCCATGCTACGGTCGCCGCGTTGGGCGCGATAGACGAATCCCGTCTGCACGTGCGAGAAGACCGTGTTGCCGTGGTCGATCAGGAGCATGGTGTTGTCGTCGGCTACCGCGCGGAGCATCGCGCCGTCGACTTCGCGTTCGGCCACGGCCGTGCCGGAGAGGGCGACGACGCCTTCCGCGGGACCGAGTAGGCCGGTCAGCGTCGTCACGTTGTACACGCCCAGGTCGAACAGGCTGCCGCCGTCCTTCCCGTAGAACCACGGGCCCCAGGACGGCCCGGCGTGCCCGTAGGAAGCGTGCGCCGCGCACACCCGCCCAAGCGCTCGCCCGTGGATCAGCTCGCGCAGGTACGCGAACTGCGGGCTCAGCACGACGTTCGGCGCGCCCCACAGCTCCAAGCCCGATGTCTCGGCCAACTCGACCAGCGCGAGGCCGTCTTCGTACGATGTCGCGATGGGCTTCTCGCAGTAAACGTGCTTCCCGGCCGTCAGGGCCAGGTGGTTCAGCTCGCGGTGCGCGGGCATCGCGGTCGTGTTCAGGAACAGGTCGAACTCCGCGCCGTCGAGCATGCTCGTGACGTCATCGAACGCCTGCGCGACGCCGTGCTGCTCCGCCGATCGCTCCGCGCGCGACATGTCGACATCGCACACGGCGACGACATCTGCGTACGCGGAGCCCGCCAGGTGCGGCAGATACGACCCCGACACGCTTCCACATCCCGCCAGCCCGATCCTGACTCTGTCCACGATGCGCCCTTCGCTCGTCCGCTAGGCCGGCTGCCAGCGCCCACGAACAGGTGTCCACGGCCTGGCGCCGGGCCAAACTTAGCCGCCGGCCGTGGCGCCCGGTAGTGGGCTCATCCGTGGCGCCGTGTGGCGACGCGCCACCTCGGGCGAGCGGGCAGAGTTCATCGCGGTCACATAGGCAACTATCGCCGCGACATCCCCATCTGTGAGCTTCGCCCTGTCCCTCATGCCGTGGACGTGCGCGTCCCACGCCGCGTCGTCGTATTCGGCTGGCGAGTACAGCCTGTGGCAGCCACTGCACTTCGCCACATACACGTCTCGCCCACGCTGCAGCTCCGCGATGGGTACGCCCGCCACGTCTGCGTCGAGCGCGGTGACGGCGGGCAACCCGGCCGCGCACGCGAGAAGGCCCGCGAGCGCAACCGCGATGGCGACCGGTCCGACCGATTTCAAAGGTGAATCCCCACGATGAGACGTGTTTCCGTGCGCTCGTGGTCGGCGTAGTGGTCGGTCGCCTGCGTGAGCAGCGTGAAGGTGGCCCACCAAGACTCCCGCGCGGTGTGGAGCGTCGGGCCGATGTATACGGCGGCGTCTTGGAACTCGCCGTCCTCGCGTTCGGTGCGCACGCTTGCCTCCACGCCGAAGGCATTCTGGCCTGACCGGTAGGCCGCCCCGAACGTCTGTTCCAGTTCCGTCTTGTAGTCTGCGCCGACCTCGCCGGTGGTCGTCGAGACCGTGCCTTTACCCTCGACCTCGAAGATGGAATTCGCCGCGACGATCACATCGCCGAAGTTCCTGCCGAGCACCAGCTTCGTCTCAGATTCCCACTCGCGGCGGTCGACGCCGAACTCCTGATAGAGCAGCACGCCAAGAGCGTCCGCCGTCGGGTCGGAGAGCTTGTACTTCCACTCCGAGGAGAAGCCCTTGAAGCTCATCACGTTGCTGTCGGTCATGGAGCCGTCGGCATTCAGACGCTTCACGAAGACGTTCTTGGCGTTCATGTAGACGGCCGTCGTAAGGCTGTCTGTAAGACCCGCCTCGAACTCGGTCCGGACGTCCCAGCGCGCGTAAAGGCCGTTGTCACGGCCGTTGCGCATGGTGGCCCACTGTTCTAGTTCGGTCGCGCCCTTGGGCAGGACTTTCGGCTCGTAGGAATACGTGAAGTAGCGTTGGTCAGCCAGAGCGTCTGAGGCGACAGCCATCGCCGCCGCAGCGACAAGGGCCAGCGCTGCCACCTTCGCTCGACCTACTGAACAGAACATCGTGATCTCTGCGCTCCCCGTGGAAATCGAACTACCGGACAGTAAGGCAGTTGAGACTCAGTATCAGTAGCACTGCCACTAAAACGCCTCCATGTGGAGGCGGCTACTTCACAAGTAGCCTCGCCTATGCGAGGCCGCAATATATGATACCTGATCGCGACGCCGGCTTTCAAGTCGAACCCGGCCCAGGAGGCCCACGCAGGCGACGCGCGCGCTACTCCATCACGACTGTGCGGCGCACGCCAGGAAGGTCGTTGGCTAGTTCCCGACGACCACGCGCACGGCGACCGCTCCGGCCTCGGACCGTGCCACGTTGCCCTCGGTGTGCACCCATGGAGCGATGACTGTCCCGGTGGCAATCGCGGCGTCGATTTCCGTCGCCGACCACCCAGCGATGTCCGTGACGTTGTCCCAAACCGGCCGCTCGTGCGGCCAGTTCGTGCCGGAGGCGACGAACTCCGGCGACGTTTCTGCGGCGCCGGCGAGGACGATGTGGTACACGCCCGCTTGATCCGGGGCCTCGCGGTCGATGCTGACTACATGGCGGGACTCACCGGGGGGCGTCTCGACGTCTACGTGCCGAAAGCTCGTCGAGTGGTCGCCCCAGGTCGGGGTTTCGATGACATAGAACCCGCCCGTGCTCTTGTGCCGATTCTCCACTCGAACGTCGACCCATCCCGCCACGCGGGCGGCCGGGGAGACGTGTACCGTTGGGTTGGCGGGGTCCAGGGCCTGCCCGGCGAGCACCCCGCCTTGAAGGCCCATGCGATCGAGTGGGGGCGGCTTCGCCGGCGCAAGCTGCCGGCCGGGTCGCGCCGCGCGCAACGCGTTGGAGTCTCGCGCCGAGACGCGCATATCGCTGAAGTAGAACGGCGAACCGGTGGCTCCGCGCCCGGCGGACACGTAGATCCCCGTCACCGCGCGTCCGACGGCCGCCGGCCCCAGCGACGCAGCGGCTGCCGCGCGCGCTCCGTCGAAATACACGTCGTGGGACGCAGACCACGTACGGTAGACAATGATGAGATCGCGCCATTCGCCCCGGACCGGGGCGACGTTGATTTCGAGTGGCCTGCCATCGCCGTAATCTTGGCACCGCCAGATGTTCGCCTCGTCCTTCCACACAAGCGACTGCCCGTTGCCTCCGTCTAGCACCAGGCCAACAATCGCGGTGAACGGCGCGGCGTCTGCTCGCGCTCGCAGGCTCAGTGTCACTTCGCCATACGTCGGCGTAAAGAGCTTGAATATGCCGTAGGGGTTCGCCGTGACAGCGACCGGGCTTGCTCCCGCGCGCTCACGGCCAGCTGCCGCAGGGAGACTTGGGTTGCGCCCCGGCTCGGCGGCTTGCCAACCATCCAACTCCTCGCCAGGCCGCATCAGGAGGCGGACCTTCGGGCGCGGGCCGGGCGCGATCGTGACCGCCATCCCGCCCTTCCGCGCAGCGACCGCGGCCATGGACGCCTCGGCCTTCAGCGCTCCCCACGGCGTCGGTGTCACGCCGGCCATTCCCGCCAGACTGCCCACGATGGCGGCAATGCCCAGAACGGACGTCGCGACCTGGCCAGGACCCCAAGTTCGGCCACGCTCGGCGCCCTCGGGTGTGACGCCGCGCAGCCCTTCCATCACGCGCGACAACAGCTCGCCACCGGTCGCAAGCGCGATCGAGTGCGACCGCAGGATGTCGAGGGCGTCCGCCTCGAGCCCGCACCGCCGCAGATACTCGCGGACGTGTTCACGCGCACGGTTGAGCCGACGATCCACCGCGTTCCGCGTGATGGACAGCGCCTCTGCAACCTCGACAGGTGTCGCCCCGCCGATCTCATGCATCACGAACGGCAGCCGCAACGCCTCAGGCAACCTGTCGAGCGCATCGCCGACGATCTGCCGACAGTCCTCTTCGCGCTCGAACAGGAGGTACCCTGGTCTCGGTTCCGTGGCGTCCGCCAGCAACGGGCTCACGTCTGTCGGTACCTCTCGAAGCCGCTTCGCCCGCGCGTCATGGGCCTGGCGCACCGCGATGCGGCACAGCCATGGGCGGAAACTGTCAGGTTCGCGCAGATTGGTGAGACGCCGGAACGCGAGGATGAAGGCGTCCTGTGTGGCGTCCTCCGCGTCCTCCGGGCGCAATCCGCAGCCGACGGCGACAGAGAACACGAGCCCCGTATACCTGCGCACCAGTTCGGCGAAGGCATCCCGGTCGCCGCGAAGGCAGCGCCGCACCGCGATGGAGTCTCGATGTCTATCCATACGCCCGTTCTACCCGTAAGAGGGCCCGGGGGCACGGCGTCTTACAGGGAAAGTGCACGGGGACTGCCTGCCCGCTAGGCCGGTCGTTCGGCCCTGGCGCGGTGGACAAGCGCGATCAGGGGAACAGTAGGAAGTCCCCGTCGGGCGTGACGACGCCCGCGAATCGGTGGAAGTTGTCAGCCTCGACGGTCGCGCCTTCGTCCACGGGTTCCCCGGACGCGTCGTACCGGCGCCAACTCAGCTCGACGTCGCTCTTCCACGCGACCAGCGCTGTGCCGTCCGGCGCCGCGAGCACGACCGGGTAGCGTCCCGCGTCGGTCACAGCTACCTCGGCAGGCGCAAGCGGCGAGCCGTCCGTGGCGAAACGACCGTAGTACACGGCGCGCTTCCGTTCCCACGCGATGAGATGCGCGCCGTCGTGGTCCTCCGTGAGGTACGACCCGGTCATAGGGCACGCGGCGATCTCCCACGGCTCGGAGTCGAGCCTCACGCGAGGCGGCTCGGCGAGCGAGTCCGTGATCGGCACGATGTACATGTCGCGCAGGTTGTTCGCCTTCTCGCGATACGCGAGGTGAAGCACTCCGTCGTCTGCGTAGCGAACGCGGGTCGCGCAGCACTCGCACGGGTCGATGGTCGTGATCTGCACGGCGTTGTCGAACGTGGCTCCGCCGTCGTGGGACCGGTTCACAAAGCCGTCTCCGGCCGTCCAGACGATGCTGACTTCTCCGGCGCTGTTTGCGTCGATCGAGTAGTTATCACTCGGACGGCCGTTGACGTTCGACTCGTCGACGAAGGCGTCTGCGTCGGCGGCCTTGTAGGCATAGTGGACGCCCCACTGCTCGGCGGGGCGCTTTGCCTGGTATCCGTTCGTGTACCACACGACATGGACGCGCCCATCGGCCCCTAGCGCGACGTCCGGCCCGCGGAACCCGCCTGCGTAGCCGCGTCCTGCCTCGGTGTTGACGCGGATCGGCGCCGTGAACGTCTCGCCATCGTCGTCGGAGCGCACGTAGAAGATGTCCTGCTGGACGCCGTCCGGCAGCGATGCGTACACGAGGTGGATCACGCCGTCGTCGTCGATTTCGGCGTCGGAGACGATGCCGTCGTTGGGCGGCTCGATAAGCCGCACTGCCGGGATGGCGGTCGCGCGACACGCGTAGGCAATGAGAACGATCGCGGCAGATGCGACAACAGCATTGCGGTACGGGACATGCGGCATGCAGGGGTTCCTTGACCGGGGTTAGGCGCGACACGCCTCCAGGAAGTCCTCGTTCGACGCGGAGAAGCCGTACTGCTGCTCGACCTCACGAATTACCAGCTCCGTGACCAGGCTGTCGTCGAGCGTGTCCGGGAACTCGACGCCAGTCGTGCAGTCGCGCAGCACGACCATGTGATAGCCGTACCGCGACATCGCGCGGATGCCGTAGTCGCGGCCCATTAGGCACCAGTTGGCGGCGAACCCCGCGTAGATCGTGTGATAGATGCCGCGGTCGGCGAGCACGTGGTGCAGTTCGCGCCCCGTCGCTACGACGGTCTCGTCGGGTCTCACATCGACGAGCGGCGACATGCTGAGGTCGCCCTTCACCTTGTCCCAATGCGTGGCGATTCCTGGCGGCTGGTCGCGCGGCCCCCTATACGCGGCGTACTCCCCAGAGCGAGAGCGGAACTCGTGCGGCGGCCAGTCTGGGCCGGATGACGGCTGCGGCGCCGCCGGCGGGATCGACGGCAGATGATCCGGGTACTGCGCCGCGACTTCCGGGCACGGCGCGTGGATGACGGTAAGACCGGCGTCCCGAGCGGCGTCCATCGCGGGGATCACGAACTCGCGTGAGATCCGCTCCGCGCGTTCGATCCAACTGCGGATGAAATGCACGTTCCACATGTCCACGAGCACGAGCGCCGTCCGGTCTGCGGGGAGTTCCATGTCCAACTCGCGCCGGATGAACGCCGACTCGCGGCACTCTTCATCCGCGGGCGTGCTGTCCTGGAAGTAGCGAACGCGCAGGTGCATCCCGTGGCCTCCGTGTGGTCGGTCGTCTCGGGCGCATGGTAGGCGTGGCGGCTCCGACGCGCAATGAGTTGCTCGCATCCGGGCCCCCCGGCACAATGCGACACCCCACGAGAGCCACCGAACACGCCATGGAAGGCCCAGCCGCATGCGGATCACGGACATCAAGATTGCCGGCGTCAGCTTTGGGGCCCTCGACCGGCCGTTCTGGAACTCCATCGTCAGGACGACTGGCTCCGGCGGGGGCCGCATCGAGATCCATACGGATGCCGGCGTCGTCGGGATGGCGCCGTGCGGCGCGTCGGCGGTGCGGAAGGCCCACATACTCGGCTCGATCAAGAGCAAGCTCGTCGGCGAGGACCCCTTGCGCATCGGGCATCTGTGGGATCGGATGTACATGGGCGGCACGCGGAAACCTGTCGCCAAGGGCGAGTACATCACGAGCATGAGTGCTGTGGACAACGCGCTGTGGGATCTGATGGGCAAGGCGCTGGGCCAGCCCGTGTGGAAGCTGGCGGGAGGCGTACAAGACCGCGTCGCCGCATATGCGGCAGGCGGCTACTACGAAGAGGGGAAAGGCATCCCCGAGCTGTGCGCAGAGTTGGCCGGATACGCCGCAGCGGGCTTCCGCGCCGTGAAGATGAAGGTGGGGTGGCGCGGGGTGACGCTGCGCCACGACGCCGAGCGCGTCCGCGCCGTCCGCGATGCTGTCGGCCTCGACGTCGACCTGATGGTGGACGCGAACAACGCCTGGGATGCGCAGACAGCCTTACGCTTCGGCCGCATGATCGAGGAGTTCGACCCGTACTGGTTCGAGGAGCCGGTCCGGGCCGACGACTTCCGCGGCGGGGCGCTGCTAGTCGAGAAGCTCGACGTCCCGATCGCGAGTGGCGAGAACGAATTCACCCGCTGGGGCGCTCGCGACCTGATCGACGCGCGGGCGGCCGACATCATTCAGCTCGACCCGAACATGTGCGGCGGGATAAGCGAATGGCTCAAGGTGGCAGCATTGGCCAGCGCGTACCACCTGAAGATCTCGCCGCACGGCGCCCCGCACGTAGGCTCGTGCTGCGTCGCAGCGGTGGACAACGGCCTCGTCACCGAGAACTATCCGACGGCGTTCAACAACCCGCTCATGAAGCCCGTCGACTTCCGGGCGGACGGGTACATCTACATGTCCGACGCGCCGGGCCTTGGGATCGAATGGGACGAGGACGTGTTCCGCCGCCACGCCGCAAGGTGACCCACGTAGTCACGCAGGGCCGAACCGCACGACGTTCCAGGACGCAGGAGCGATCGACAACTGCGCACGGCCGTCCTCGACGTCGGGCGGCGGCGCGCTGCCGGGCGTTACGGTGTCGGGCCGGTCGAGCGTGTTCCGCGCCTTCAGATCCTCGTGAGTCAGCGTCACATGTTCCGTCGCGATGTGCCCGTCGAAGTCGCGCGCGTCGATGTCCACGGTTAGCGTCTCGGTCAGGCTCCGGTTCACGGCGAATACCGTGATGCCGTCGTCCTCGGGATTCCACACGCCGACAGCGTCAAGGCAGGGCACGGCGTCGAACTCCTTGTCCTCGTACGTCGGCGACACCACGTTCAGGTCCAGCGCCACCCCGCGGCCGAACCGGGACGCGTGCAGGTACGGGTAGAAGATCGTCTGCCGATACACGCCGCCGCCAGTGGCCGTCATGATCGGCGCGATGACGTTGACCAGTTGTGCCTGGCACGCCATCCGCACGCGATCCGAGTGCTTCAGGAGACTGATGAGCATCGTCCCAACAACCAGGGCGTCCTCGAACGTGTAGATGTCCTCGAGCTTGGGCGGCCCCTCGGACCAGTCGGGGATGTCCTGGTCTGTCAGACCAGAGTGGTACCAGACGTTCCACTCGTCGAATGACAGCATCATCGTCTTCTTCGAGCGCTTCCGCGACTTGACGTAGTCGCACGTCGCGATCACCTCGCGTATGTAGGCGTCCATGCCGACGGACTTCGCCAGGAAGTTCGGCGTGTCGTCCGCGCGGTTGCCGTAGTACGTGTGCAGCGAGATGTAGTCGACTTGGTCGTAGGTGTGTTCGAGGACGGTCGATTCCCAGGCGGGGAACGTCGCCATCGCGCTACTCGAACTCCCGCAAGCGACCAGTTCGAGGTCGCGGTCCACGAGCTTCATCATCCGGGCCGTTTCGGCCGCCACTCGGCCGTACTCGTCGGCGGTCTTGTGGCCCATTTGCCACGGCCCGTCCATCTCGTTGCCTAGGCACCAGACCTTGATGTCATGTGGATCCGCGTAGCCATGACTCGCGCGCAGGTCGCTCAGCTCCGTGCCTGACGGGTGGTTGCAGTACTCGACCAACCGGCGCGCGTCGTCGATCCCGCGGGAGCCTAGGTTGACGGCCATCATCGGCTCGGTGCCCACCTTGCGGCACCAGTCGACGAAGTCGTCCACCCCGACTTCGTTCGTCTCGATGGACTTCCACGCCAGTTCCAGCCGCCGGGGCCGTTCGTGCCGAGGACCGACGCCATCTTCCCAGTTGTACCCCGAGACGAAGTTGCCGCCAGGGTACCGCACGATGGGCACGTCTAGCTCGCGCACCAGTTCCGCCACGTCTCCGCGGAAGCCGCCTTCGTCGGCCGTCGGGTGGCGGCGTTCGTAGATGCCACCGTACACGGCGCGTCCCAGGTGTTCCACGAACGAGCCGTACAGCCTTGGGTCGACATCGCCGATCCGCATGTCTCGATGTAGAGTGATCTTGGCGGGCCGCATCACAATGCTCACATGGTGGCGGAGGCGCAGGGGCCTCTCGTGTGTGGGCTCCGGTGGCGCCCCAGGCCTCGGCCTACCGTGCGCGGAGCGCCGTCGTTCATGACTCCACGAGCTCCGAGACGAGGTCGCTCGGCATCTGCACGTACACCGTCGCGCCCACACCGCGAGTCGACTCGAACGAGACAACCCCCCCGAACGGCCGCACGCGCTCCTCCATGGCGAGCAGCCCGAAGCGTCCTTCAATGGGCCCGGCGAGCGTCTTCTCGACGTCGAAGCCGACGCCATCGTCTTCGACTAGCGCGGTCACAAGTGCTCCGCGGCGGCGCAGGAGTATGCTGACCGTCGTCGCGGCGGCGTGGTGCGCGATGTTCGTCAGTGCGGCGCGGATGACGCGGTAGAGAGCGGTCTCCGCGTCCCGCGACAGTACGCCATCGACGCGTCCGTCGGCGTGCACATGCACGGCGATATTGAGTTGGGAGCCGAGAGCGCTCGCGTCCCGCTCCACGCCAGCGGATAGCCCGAGATTCTCGAGGCTTGTCGGCCGCATGTCGAAGGCGAGGGTGCGCACGCCGTCGAGCGCCTGCGCGGTGACCTCACGCAGCTCAATGGCGTGTTGCCTGACCGCATCGAGCGACGACGCCCCCTCGACGACGCGCAGGCCTATCAGCAGTGAACTGAGCGCCTGACCCGTTTGGTCATGCAGCTCGCGCGCGATGCGTGTGCGTTCCTCTTCCTGCACGCTGAGTACGTCCTGCATCAGGCGCGTCCGCTCCCGCTCGGTCGTCCGGAGAGCGCCCTCCACGCGAATGCGCTCGGCCAACTGATCCTCTAGTTGTGCCGTGCGTTCCTCGATCCGGCGCTCCAGTTGCGCGTGCATGTCCCGCAACTGGTCTTCGGCGCGCTTGTGGTCCGTGACGTCCTCGATCATGTTCAGTCCGTTGGCCGTCTCCGCGGGCGTGCCGCTTACGACAGTGGCGGTGAGTTTGCCCCAAAGGAGCTTGCCGTCCTTGCGGAGGTACCGCTTCTCGACCGTGTAATGCGGAATCTCCCCGGCGAACACCTGCCTCGTGAGTTCGACGTCAATAGCGATGTCGTCGGGGTGCGTGAAGTCAGCGAATCGCATGGTGCGTAGCTCTTCGCGGGAGTACCCGAGCATCCCACACAGCATGTCGTTCGCGTTCACCAAGCGGAAGTCCCGCCCCACGACCGCCATGCCGAGGGGGCCTTGCGTGAACACGCGCCGGAAACGGGCCTCGCTGTCGCGCAGCGCCTCCTCCGCGGTCTTCCATGGCGTGATGTCCGAGCACACGGCGACCGACTGCAGGCGACCGTCCCCCTTGGGTTCCACGAACACTTGCTCGCTAATCCAGCGACGGGCGCCCGTGGCGTCCGTGCAGCGAAACTGCACCTCGTAGCTGGACTCACCTGCCAGAATAGCCGTTCGCGCGACCTCCGCTACGCGCGCGACCTCGTACGGCCCCATCGCGTCGTCCCACGCCTCGATATACGAGCGCCCGTCCGAGATATCCAGGGGCAGGAACCTCTGCGCGGCTTCCTCATCCGAGACGCGAATGTCCCACTCCAAGCGTGGCTCGCCGTTCTGCCCCACGGGCGCTACCGTGACCTGCGACTGCCAGAGCAAGCAGCGCGCCCCTGCCACGACGGCCCGCAGTTCCTCGCGCTGCGCGGCCATGGCTTGGTAGACGCGAGCGTGGTCCAGTGCTGCGCCAGCGTGCCTGAGGAGCGATTCCATCGCCACTATGCGGCGTGTTATGTCTTCCTCTTCCGCTCGCGTGCTTGCCGTGGCGAGCACGGCGAGCACGCGGTCGTCCCGCATGACCGGTATGAAGTAGGCGACCTTGTCGTCCGGGTAGCTCGCCTTCGCGTCCGCATTGCCGTGGCACAGGCGGTCGTCGGCTCCGACGATCACTACAAGGCGCCCAGTGCGGGCCGCTTCGGCCACGGGGTCGGCGTCGTCGAGCGCGTACGCGACTGTGTGGCCGCGCTGGCCACCCGGGACCACGGCGCCGGCGGCGTCCTCGACGAAGTCCCGATCGACGGTTACCTGCCCGGCGTCTTCGTCCACGCGCGCGAGCATCAGACTGCGGAAGCCACCCCACTCAATCACGGCCCGACCCAAGGCGTCGAGGATCTCGTCCGCATCCAGTGTCGCCCCGATAGCCGAGCCGATCTCCTCAAACGCCGCGAGTGTGCGCGCCGTACTGGCGACGGCGGTCCCCGCAGGCCCGCCGTCGGTCGCGTCGTCGGCCGCCCGTTGTTCCGCCAAGTCCTCGACAGTTACCAGAGCGCCCCGCTGGCCGTCGGGCGTGACGGCGTCGAGCAAACGAGCGCGGAACCCGAGCCACACCGGCGCTCCATCGCGGCCAGCAAATTGTCGTTCGGTACGTAGCTCGTCCTCCTCACCGCTCGTGAGCTGCTGCCATGAATCAAAGAGCTGGGCGAGATTGGCCGCAGGACCCCCGTCGCCAGCGTCGCGCAGGACCCCGGAATCCAGACGCTCCGCATGTCGCCGCAGCGCGGGGTTCTCTCGGATGACCAAGCCGTCCAGGTCGACGATCGCGAGGCCTACAGGCACGGAGTCGAACACGTCGCGAAGGGGTGGCGTCCCGCTCAACACGGGCGCGGGCTCATGGTTTGCGGGCGGCGCGGGCATGGTTCACCTTGATGTCGTCGCGGCCGTTCATCGCGAACGCCGGGCAATGCGTCCGAGGCAGGAATATCGGTCATCTCCAGCCGCGCGACAAGGCGGAATGTGGGTCGGCGCGATGCTGCCGTCGAGGCGCGAACCTAGGAGGCGGGCCGGTCGAACGCGGGCAGATCAATGACGAACGTCGTGCCCCCTTGCTGGCCGCACTCGAAGTCCACGTCGCCGTGGTGCTTCTCCACGATGGCCTTCGCGATAGCCAGGCCGAGACCAAGGCCGCCTGCTTCCCTCGCGTCGGACGCGTCGAGCTGGGCGAACTTGCGGAAGATAGTCTCGCGCGCGGCGTCGGGAATCCCGGGCCCCTGGTCCTCGACGAGCACGCGCACGGTGCGGTCTCGTTCGATGAGGCAGACGGCGACTGTTCCCCCTGGCGGGGAGAACTTCACCGCGTTCCCGATCACGTGCGTGATGGCGTCCCGTAGCCGCTGTTCGTCGCCCCAAACGCTGGCGCGCGGAGCAAGCACGGACGACCGCAACTGCACGCTCGCGAGGCGAGCGTCGTCCTCGCACGCGAGGATGGCTCCCTGCATCACGTGGTCTACAACGAGTTCAGCGTTGTTCAGGGCCCCGGATCCGGACTCGATCCGCTCGATGTCGACGATGTTCGCGATTGTCCTCGCGAGTCGCCGGCCGTTGCTGTGCATTGTCTCAAGAAGCGATCGGAGAGCGGGCGGGACGTCGCCGGCGATGCCCGCCAGCACAAGATCCAGCACCCCCTGAATGGCCGTGAGGGGCGTGAGCAGTTCGTGACCCAGGATGCCCACGACTTCGCGAGCCCGCGTTTCCTCGACGGTGTTCTGCTCGACTTCCGTCGGGGTAGCCGGGGACGCAGCGGCATCCGGCGTCGCCGTCTCTTTCTCGTCTGTGCGGGGCTCTGGCGTTGGCGCCATGATCTGGACTCACTGCGTTCTGCGGACGCGAACCACTTATCCCGACCGGTAGTATACCGTACAGCCGCGGGCCGCGCAAACCCCCGGGCGTCGGGTCGCTCCTTATGCCGGCGGCCCATTATACCCTATAGCCCAACGGCGCGCGATCCCCAACCTAAACGCGGCCACACGGGCGGGGTTCATCTAGGCGCCCGAGCCCGGACCGATCGGCCCGGGCGGCCGCATCGCGTTCCCCGGTCACCGAGCGGACACCAGCATGGAGACGGGGCACGATCGGTATGTGGTGGTGAAAGCTGCGCCGGCCCGCGGCGATTCTACTGACGGCAGCCGTGGCGTTCCGTGCGGCCGTGCACGCGGAATCGGCCCTGGCCGACGAGGTGTTCGAGGCGACTCCCTTCCACGACGGCTCCTAAGCCGACCCCTCCCACGATGTCCCGACGGACGTCCTATCCCCGGCCCCTGACGGCAGCGCACGCCGCATTCCGGGGCAACCCCGACGGGTCGCCAGAGTCGCCGGAGCCGCGCGTGTCGGAAGACGGTGCGGATCGGCGCGAGTACCTCCACGATCACTCGAACGTACGGGAGGCCTGTCACGCCCCGATGGCGGCGCGGCGATTGTGATGGTAGACGTGGGCGTGTCCCGCCCCGGAACGGCACGCGCCTGCCCTGGCGTCGGACGTCCGATTCGCTCAGCGTCTCAACCATTACGCGAACCACACGGACGCGGCCGACGCCGCGGCCATGGCGCCCGTGGCCGCACCCTCGGACTGATACGAGCCTGCGGATGGGGGCCAACGGTAGATCCCGGTCGGACGGCCCTTACAACGCCGCCGTTCACGATGGAACTCGGTCCCGTAGTCACACCCGACGGCCCGCCCGACATCGACCGTGACGGGATCCGCTACATCGACGGGCCCCTCAGCAGGGCGGTTGACCGGCGCCACGCACACTGGGTCTGCGGCGCGGTGGACGCGGGCGAGGCGCCCCGACGAAACTCACTAGCCGCCACCGGTGGCTCCCCACGCGGATGCGGGGCCTCGCTCACGCTATTCGTACACCGTCGTGCCGGTGTGGTTCGCGTTGATATAGTCCCAATCGAGTTCGACACCAAGCCCGGGGCCTTGCGGGACGATCACGTGACCGTTCGAGTCGACGCTGGTGAGTTCATCGGTGAACTCCGGCGGATAGATCGGGGGCTTGGTGGTGGCGATGTTGGGGTGCAGCAGGCCCAACTCGTAGTAGTTTGTGTTCCGCACAGCGGCGATGCAGTGCCGGTGCGCCAGGCCACCGCCGTGGAACTCGACGTCGAGCCCGAACCCTTCGGCCGCGTGCGCCACCTTCATGGCGCCGGTGATGCCGCCGTCCTCGTACGTCCCGACGCGCACGAAGTCGGTCCCGCCGTTGACGATGAAGTCGACGTGCTGCTCCAACCCGAAGATGTGCTCCGTCTGAAGCAGCGGCGTCTTGATAAGCTCGCGTAGTTTCCGGTGCGCGAAGATGGACACGCCGCCGTCCTTGTACGGGTCTTCCAGCCAGAAGAACTTCGCGTCGTCGCACGCGCGGCCTATGCGGAGCGCGTCCGCCCACGTCTCGTACTCGCACGCGGGGTCGATCATCAGGTCAATCTCGTCGCCGACGCGTTTCCGGGTCTCCAGCACCGTGTCGATCTCACGGCGCATCGGCCCGTTGCCCCATCCGTGGATCTTGAAGGCCGGGTACCCGAGCGATACGCAGTGCGCCGCGAAGTCGGCGAAGGCCTCGGGGGTCGACAGGCCGCCGTTGTCGTCGCCGTGGTACGTGCTCGCGTACGCGGGGATGCTCTTCTTGTAGCCGCCCAGGAGCCGATAGATCGGCGCGTCGAACACCTTCCCCGCGAAGTCCCACAACGCGATATCCGGGGAGTTCATGCCCGTTCGGTCGGTGTGTCGCAGTCCGCGCTTGAGGTCGTTGTAGATCTTCTCGCGCTCGAACGGGTTGCGACCCAGCAGATACCGCGCCACGGTCGGCTGAATCGCGCCCGGCGTCTCACCGGTGACGCCGATGTCCGTATGGATGCGCAGGATCGACCCGCCGGACTTCCGCACCGCGCCCTTCTCGTACACCTGGTTGAAGCCGTTGTAGTCGGTGCCCATGTCCTGGATTTCGTAGCCGAACGACACCTGCTCGATCTTCGTGATCTTGGGTTCTGACATCGCGCTGCTTCCTCGCGTTGGGTTGGAGCGGGGCGAGTGTAGCAACCCGTCGGCGCGTCGCGCTACCACAACGCGTGGGAAATATCCGCACGACATCCAAGTCCGGCCTTACAATATGCAGGGGACCATCCTGTCTGAGACCGTCGCGACGCGTACGCGATCAGGCGGGGATGGGAGCCAATAGGATAAGGGCCGCCGAGGCCGTGTCCGGCCCAGTGGGCTGGAGGTCGCGCGACGACTTCGGTCGGCGTTCGACAGCGCGTAGCGCCACGGCCGGAGCGGCTACGCCGGGCCTCGCAAGGCTGAGTATCCCGGCTCCGCAGTCTCACCGAGACGGCGGCCGATCAATGCTGCCCGGCAAGAGTCGCAACACATCGACGAGGCGGATTACGCACGGCCCGCGACCATTCGTGAAGGCGATCGTGCGGCCATCCGGCGACCAGTCTGGAGCCCAGTCGTCGCCCTCATCACGCGTCAGGCGAGTGAGGGCCGAGCCATCCGGCCGGATCGCGTAGATGTCCTCGTGTGGATTGTGGCCCGACTGAAACGCGATCCACTGTCCGTCCGGCGACCAGCATGGAACGCCGTCCATCTCTGAGCCTTCACTGAGACGCCGGATGTCCGACCCATCGGCGTTCATGATGAAGATCCTGTTGACCCCCTGCCGCCGCGAGTGGAACGCGATACGCGCCCCATCGGGGACCACGCTGGTGAGGAGTCGCCGTGACCATCGTCCGTGAGACGCGTTGGCTCGGGCCCGTCGGCGTTCATGGCGAATATCGCGCCATCCCCATTTCGGTGGTACGTCCCGTACGCGATCCTCTTCCCGTCCGGCGACCATGCTGGCGCACGCTCTGACACGGTGTCATGGGTCGTGAGACGCGTGGCGTTCGAGCCGTCGGAGGCCATTGCCCAGATTGTCGCTCCCGGAACGGCATACGAGGTGAACGCGATCCGCCCGCCGTCTGGTGACCAATCAGGCGAACTGTCCGCGGCGTCGCGATCCGTCAACTGAACGACATCCTCCCCGTCCGCGCGCATCACGAAGATGTCGGTGTACCGACGGCGGTAGCCAGCCACAGCGATGTGCCGGCCATCCGGCGACCACGACGGTTCCGAGTCGGCGTCGTAGTTGTGCACGAACTTCACTGACCCCGGTGGCGTCGCGGCCGATCCTGGGCCGCTGACGACCGCAAGCGATAGGACTATCCCAGCGACGACCACGACGGCGCGACCATTCATGTGCGCTCCCTCAAGTTGCGTCCACGGCGCTCGACCCTAGTGTGTCCCCTAGCCAGACGCTTCGCTACCGACAGCCAAGCGGCGCCGATCGGCCCAATGTCCGCCGGGCCGCCGCGGAACCCCAACAGCGCCTGCCCGCCACCGCACGACCCGCCCATCCGGGCGCCATGGGCGGATGCGTCTGGCGAACGGCGCGCACGGATCGTGCCGGTCGCCCCTCGCCTGCCCGACTGTAGTGTGCGCGCGCAGGGACAGCGCAGAGAAGCGTCGGGCCACCGCCGGCGGAGTTGGGCGAGCGCCCGGTATGGGTCGGCCCAGACCGCGCGTCCGCACGGAATCCGTCGCGGGTGGAGTAAGATTTACTTGACACGGTGTAAGACCTACGCTACCCCTTGTCGTATAAATCTTACTCCGGTCGGTAGTGTGTTCTCCGGGAGACGCCGGATGGGGCTCTTCTACAAAGTCGTGGCCGTGTGCGGGGGCGTGGCGGTCGTCGCGCTGGCGGCGTATTCCGCGCGGTACCTGTTCAGGCGGCCGACGGACGCCGAGACGATCCCCGCGACGCCGCTCCAGATACGCGCCTGGGTGGGGCTCGGCTTGGGCCTCGTCGTGGCGCTGCTCACGGCAGCGGTACTCGTGGCCCGCGGGGTCGACGGGTTCGCCGCTGATCCCCGCACGCGTCTGCTCGTGGTGGGCATCTTTGTCGGCGGCCTTGGGCTATACGGCCTCATCGTCTGGCGCCTGCGGTCAGAGCACGGCGAGGTGCTCCTCGACGAACGCGACCACGCGGTCCTGCACCGCGCCGGGGCTTTCCAGGCGTGGGCCGTGCTGGCGTGCCTCGTGGTGTGGGCCATCGCCCTCACCGAAGCGTACTGGGACGCCGGCGCGATCCCAGTCGTCTACCCGTACCTGATCCTGTGGTCGTGCTTCATCGTCCACGCCGTCGCCCTGGCCGCGGGCGTTCTGCTGGCGTACCGGAGGGCGGAGCGCGATGGCTAAGCCCAGGGTGCGCAACAGCATACGGCGACTCCGGTTCGACGCGGGCGAGATGACTCAGCGCGAGCTGGCGAGCCGCGTCGAATGCACACGCCAGACGATCGTCATGCTCGAGCAGGAGCGCTACGTCCCTTCGTTGGCGCTGGCGTTCCGCATCGCCAGGGTGTTCAGCAAGAGCATTGAGGACGTCTTCCGTTACGAGGACGAAGATGAAGACGAAGCCCCAACCGACACGGACTGACACGACACGCCTAGTACGCGGACACGACCAAGGAGAAAGGGTCGGATCCATGGCACGTCACTACGCAGCTACGGTCCTCGGCGCGCTCATCTTCCTCATCGCGGCCGCGCCAGCAACGCGCGCCGCTACGTACTCCCCCGACCAGGCAGGCGAGTACATGACCCGGTGGCTTGTCTTGGGGGCCATCCCCATCTTCGAGGGCGAACCGGACACAGCAGACGCAGTGGCGATCGCCACGGCAATCGAGCGCGACTTCCTCGTCGACGCCGGTGGCGAGGCCGCCACTCGCCCGACGGAGGACGATGTCGTCACGATCGGCGACGAGGAGTTCGTGTGGACAGCGGTCGAGTCCGACGACAACAGCGTCGACCTGAAGGCGTTCTGTGGAGACCACTCCTTCGTCGTCGCGTACGCCTATGCTGAGATCGAGGCCGCTCACGCCGGCGACGCGGTCCTCGGTTTCGGGTCCGACGACGAGGCGAGGATATGGGTCAACGGCGAACTCGCGCACACGAACCATGTGCCGCGGGCCGTTGTCCTCGACGACGACGCCGTGACGGTCTCCCTCCGAGAAGGCGTGAACCCTTTACTCATCAAGGTGCAGAACCGTGAGCAGGGGTGGGGTCTCGCCTGCCGAATTCTCGACGCGGAAGCACTCGGCGAGCAGCTCCTCGACGCCGCGCGTACCGGGCAGATAGACGCCATCGCGACATACGTGGACTTGGGGGCCGATCTCACGGCAACCCGCTACGGCGTCACCGCGGTGCAGACGGCCCGGGTACAGGGCTACCCAGGCATTGTCGAGGCGTTGATCGATGGCGGCGCCGATCCCGGCGAAGACATGCCCACACCGGCCGAGATCGTGGATGCCATCTTCACGGACATCGTGAAAGACGACCTACCCGGCGCGGCCGTGCTCGTCTCCCGCGACGGCGAAGTTCAGTTCGAGAAGGGCTACGGTCTCGCGGATGTGGGCAACCGCGTAGCCGTGACGCCCGACACGAAGTTCCGCATCGGCTCGGTGAGCAAGCAGTTCACCGCGTCGGCGATCCTGAAGCTACAGGAACAGGGCAAGCTGAGCGTCACGGACAAGCTGTCGACGTTCATCCCCGACTATCCGCGCGGCGACGAAGTCACGCTCCATCACCTCCTTACGCATACGTCCGGCGTCCACAACTACACCGGCAACTCGGGCTTCCTCGACCTGGCCACAGTCCCCGTCGAGCCGCAGGACCACATCGACTACTTCAAGGACGACCCCTACGACTTCGACCCGGGGGAGCAGTGGATCTACTCCAACTCTGGTTACTACCTCCTAGCGTACGTCGTGCAACTCGTCGCCGATCAGCCGTTCGGCGACTTCCTCCGCGAGCAGTTCTTCGAGCCGCTCGGCATGAAGGACACGGGTCTGCACGACGCCGAGACGGTGCTAACCAACGAGGCTTTCGGCTACTCGTATGAGAACGGCTCCGTGAAGAAGGCGCTCAACTGGGCGATGTCGCGCGCCATGGGCGCCGGCAGCGTGTACTCAACCGTGCGCGACCTACAGCGCTGGAACGAAGCGGTCTTCTCCTTCGAGGCGCTGACGGCCGAGACGATGCAGGCGGCCCTCACGCCCGCGCGTCTCAACGACGGCTCCGTCGCGGGCGCGATGGGAGACGAGTACGGTTACGGCTGGATGACGAGTGACCTCCGCGGCATGAAGGTCATCAATCACAGCGGCGGCTTGCATGGGTTCGTCGCGTTCCTCGCGTGGATACCGGAGAAGCAACTGACGGTCACCGTGCTGCACAACGCATTCGCGCCCATCCCACGGATGAATCCCGCGAGCCTGGTGTACGACACGGCGCAGGTGTTCCTGTGGAAGGAGCTGCCCGCGCGCCCGTCGCTGGCAGCGGCGGATGTCGACCCCGGGAAGTTCGACGCGTTCGCCGGGCACTACGTCCTCGCGGGCATGGTGAAGTTCGAGGTAAAGCGCGAGGGCGACACTTGGTACGCGGTCGCGGGACCGACCCCGCAGGAACTCACCCCCGTGTCGGACACCGAAATGGCCGTGAAGGGCACCTCCGTGGTTCTGCGGTTTATGCTTGATGAGGACGGCGCCCCGTCCCACATTGAGCGCGAGGAGGGCGGGTCCATCACGGAGGCGTACCCGGCCGAGGAGGAAGAGGAGGCTACTGTACCGGCCGAACTCCTCGATGATTACGTCGGCGAGTACGAGTACCGTCCCGAGGTGATCCTCACGGTGACCCGCGAGGGCGACCAACTTCACGCGCAGATGGTCGGTCAGCCGAAGTTCCCGATATTCGCGCGCTCGGACACGGAGTTCTTCTGGAAGGTCGTCGTGGCCTCGGTCGAGTTCGTTAGAGATGATTCGGCCGCGGTCGCGAAGGTGGTCCACCGGCAAGGCCCGGCCGTCATACACGCGCCCAAGGTGAAGTAGTACGGCAGGAAGGACACGACATGCCACGCTTGCATGGCGGCGCGCTCGCGCTGGCGGCCCTGATCGCTTGCGCGGGCTGCGCAGAAGGGTTGGGGTTCGGCGACATCCGCCTCGAAGACACGCTCCATTTCGATGAGAGCGCCAGCGGGATTGACTCGATCGACATCGAGGCGTTCAACGGAGCCATCCGCGTGACGGGCGACGACTCCGACACCATCGACATCGTCGCAACCCGCGTCGTTCGCACCAGCGACGAGAGTCGCGGCGAGGAGTACGCTCGCCGAGTCACGGTGGACATCACCATCGACGGCGACACACTCAACGTTCGCACGGCCGCGCCCTCGGACGAGCCCGGCTACATCGAGAGCGTGTCGGTGGAATACGCGGTGTCCGTGCCACGGCGTCTGGCGGCCTTTGCGGCGTCCCGCAACGGCGCCATCGACGTCACGGGCTTGGATGGCGCTGTCGACGCCGAGACGAAGAACGGCGCGGTCACGCTCGTCGACATCCGCGGCGAAGCGAAGGCCCGCACGAGCAACGGCAAGATCACGCTCGATGACGTCACGAGCGTCGTCGAGGCGAAGACCAGCAACGGCGCTGTTTCCGTCCGATGTGAGACGGTGAGTTCCGCCGCGCGCATCGAGTCCGACAACGGCGGCGTAGAACTCGTCGTCGACGGTACTCTACGGGCGCCCGTGACGATGAGCACGACAAACGGTAAGGTCACAGCGCGCGTGCGCATCCTCCGCGACGAAATCGAGTTGTCCACGTCGAACGGGGCCATCGACATCACGGTGCTGGACACGCTCGCTGGCGGGATAGACGCGCGCACGTCCATTGGCGCCATCGACCTTCACGTCCCGCGGAAGGCCGGATTCCGGCTGGATGCGACAAGCGGGAGCGCGTCCATCAGCACGCCCTGGGGGTCCGGCGATCGCGGTTTCGTAAGCGAAATCAACGGCGGCGGCCCCGAAGTGACGCTACGGACATCGTCGGGTTCGGTGCGGATCACCGAGTAGCCGAGAACGTGTCGCCGCGCGGCGTAGAGCGCGCGCCCGGTTCCGCCGCCATGCCGCGGGAGGCGACTCCATGCGTTCGGCCGCGCGCAAGGACCTGGTTTCCTTCGCCCTCCCAGGAATCTGCGTCCTGTGCGCCGCGATGGCGATCTGCGGCTGGGATACGGTCAGGCGTGGCGGCAGTCTGTACACACTCTCGCCACAGCGTGTCGTTGGGCTGTCCCTGCTCCTCGGTGGGTTGGCGGCCATGCTGACCGCCCAAGTCACGCTGTGGCGGTTCTACTCGTCGACACTCGTGATACGGGACGGCCACAGACTCATCACCCACGGCATATACCGCTTCGCGCGACACCCCATCTACCTCGGGGCGATTGTGGGCCTGATCGGCGTGCCGGTGTACGTATCGAGTCTGTACGGTCTCCTGGCGATGCTCGGTCTCGTCCCGGTGTTTCTGCGCAGGATCGGGATGGAAGAGGCCATGCTGTGCGAGGAGTTCGGAGATGCGCACCAGGCATACTGCGAGTCCACCCGCAGGCTGATCCCCTTCATCTACTGAGCGGGCCGCCGCGTGTGCTGTACCTCGCGGGACGTTCGAGGAAGCTCGCCAGGCCGTGGTCCCTGCCGGGCGGCATCGTGCAGCAGGTATAGGCAGAACTGGCGCAGCGCGCGCGTCGCGTCCATCTCCGGGGTTCCGCCCCGCTCCTGTCGGTAGTCCTGCGAACGCGTCGCCGTCCCCGGCCTACAGCTCAGCGGCAGTGAGCTCCATAGCCCATGCCCGGCGCCAAGCTCCTGATGTCGACCAAGGCCGTGGCCCTGTCGTCTCAGGCAGCGATTGGGCTCGCGATCGATACAGCGTGCTGTCAGGAGCGCGGTACGAATGCCCCAAGGCCCTGGCGGTCTAGCCGTACCGATCGCTTCCCGAGGCGCACGCAGAAGCACTTCGCCGGCGTATTGGAGGCGCCGCGCTGAGGCCCCACCGTGCATGGGCCCTCAGCGGTGATCGGCTCCGGCATGCGGTCCGCGGTGATGGCCCTGGAGTCGCGGGGCTGTGGTCGCACGCCCTCCCCACCGGCCGTGTCGCGCCGGACGGCGTGGGTGGGCGGAACCCGTTTGAGCCCCGCCCACTCCGGGCACCCAATCAGAACGCGAAGGCCACTTCCGTGAAGACGACGCGGCCGGGTTCCGGCACGGGCTCCTTCGTGAACGGGTTCCTCGCGTTCAGGTGGTTCACGTACGTGGCGTCCCCGACGTTCAGCGCCCCACCGCGCACGACGAGCCCCGGCCCTAGCCGCGCCTCCCCAAGGAGGTCGGTGACGACGTGACGTTCGGTCGCCGCCTCGCCACGCGTCACGGACACGCGATCCTGGGATGCCGCGGCGCGCGCGATCGCTTCGATGGCGAACCGGTCACGCGTGTAGCGCGCGACCACCGTGGCCTGTGGTGGCGACACGCCGAGGGCTGGCTCGTCCAGCGCGGTGTCTTCTCCCCACAGATACGCCAGCGTCGCGCGCACGACCAGATGACGCGCGACCGGGGCAGACGCCACCGCCTCGCCCCCGATGAAGCGCGCTCCGCCGTTAACGTAGCGGTAGACGGTGTCTGGACTGGTCGCCATTCGGGCCGTGAGGGCAGTGGCCTCGAGGGTGATGTAGTTGTCGATCCGCCGCGCGAATACGCTCGCAGACACGGACACCTTCCCGACACCGCCCTCCAGCCACAGGTCAGCCTGCGTCCCGCGCTCCGGCGCCAGCGTGGGGTTCCCCATGAACTCCGCGCTCATCTGCGCTCGCGTGGCGGGAACACGGTCGGAGTACCGCTCCTTCGCGTCCGCCGTCCGGGCGACCGAGCCGACGCCAACGCTCGCAGACCAGTCGGCGGAGAGCCTGTACGTCGCGAGCCCCGAAGCGCTCAGGTTGAACTCCGACGTTTCCGTCTCAGCCCCGACGTTCGCGATGTAGAAGTCGGTGACGGCATCAGCGTCTGCGACGACGACGTCCGCCCGTACCCCAACCGACACGCGCGTGCGGGCGGTTGGCGAATGCGCGCCGGTGGCGTACACCCCCACGTCCGCAATGGCGGCATCGGGCCACATCGGGACTTGCATGATCGTCCCTGCGCCCATGTCCATGTCCATGACGCCTCCCGCTGTGGACCGCGTCGTCCTGAGAGCGTCGCGGTGCGCGCGGTACGCGTCAGCCCCCAGGGATAGGCGCACATCATCGGCTGGATCCAGGTCCACTGCCACCCGAGCGCCGATCACTTCCACCCGCGAGTCGACGACGATGTCCTTGGACATGGGAGCGTCGGCCGATGGCTTCCCCTGGTTGTCCATCTGGTGGTCGATCACGCTCGCGTACACGAGCGCGTCCGCCACCGGCGCCTTCCCGGACCCACCGGTGTGCCTCCAGCGTGCTGACGCGTTGCGGACATCGTACCAACGCGCGTTCAGCATCCTGCCGGGGTAGTCGATATCCTCCTGCCGCTGGTATCCGAGCATGACCCGGATGTCAGAGGCGTCACTGAGAGCGTAGGTGGCCCGCGCGCGGCCTTCGCCGACGCGGAAGTCAGCCGGGACCGATGTGCCGTCGCCGGGGCGGTAGTCGTCTCCCTGTCGCCACACCCCGTGTACGCGGTACGCGAGCGATCGGTGTCGCCCGTACAGCGAACCCGACCCGTGGGCCACGGCGCCATTGGACTGGTACCCGCTACCCAGGAATCCCTGCGCCACGCCCGCGTCGGCCGGAACGCCGTGCGTCTCCACGCGAATGGCGGCGAGGTTCCCAGGGCCCCACGTGAGAGCGTAGGGGCCCTTCTCGACTTCGATGGAGCGAATCGCAGTCGGGTCCAGATGGCTGAGCGGCGAGTCCATCCGCCCAGGCCCTCCCGGGAACCAGCGCGCTCCGTCTATGTACCCGCCAACTTGCGTTTCGCGTAGCCCTCGCACGGCTGGGTCTAGGCCCAACGGCCCGCGCCGCACCGAATCGACACCGGGCAGCTCACGGAGAAGCTCGCCCGTCGCGCGGGCAGGCGTGCGACGGATCGTGTCGAGCTGCATCTCACCGGCGACGCCGGATACGGTCGCCGCCCGGGACGACCGGATCACGATCGTGGGGAGGATGCGGTCTACGTCTGATCCGGCCGGTGATTCGGTAGCGTCTCCGGCATGCGACAGTAGGGGCAGTGAAGCGGTAAGAATCGCAGCTGCGACTTTGGTGCGCAAACGTCCGATATGCATGCTGTGTTCCATCCGAGCGCGCACTCCATCGCCCTCGGCCAGAAAGCGGCCGAGGAGCATGGGTCGCGCTGTAGCTGAGTGAGTCGCGGGAGGGTCAGCCCGGACGGCCGCGGATGGGAACGGCGTCGGGCAATGAAGGGAACCCCGTCACGGGAGCGATGTGGGGTGCGCCTCCCGCGCGCGAGGCGCCAACCGATAGCGCTACAACGCCTGGCGACGGCAGGATGTGTGGCGGCGATGCGACGCCCGCGTCAGCATGTGGGGCCGTGTCGACCCCGCACGCGCAGCCGTCAGCCGAGAGCAGTTGCATGGAACCGTAGGCGGGAGGGTTCGAGCACCCGTCCATGCGGCCAGACGCGCAGTCGCAGAGGGTCGCCGATCCGCAACAGCGCCAGGTGGACGTGCCGCCGTGGCCGTTCTCGGTTTCCGCGCGAGCGAAGCACGCCCACGCGATGCGGACGGTGTTGGGCGCTCCGGTCGCTGCCATGACGTACAGCGCAACCACGGCAAGCGTCGCCACGCTGCGGGCCACGCGTCGCGTGGACATTCTCGTAGAGCCCTACGGCGCAGATGGAGGAGGCGTCTGTCCGCAATATAGCCTGGGACCGCAAGACCACCACTATCTGCGCACGGATCCGAGCAGGAAATCGGCGTACCAGCGCGGGTGATGTGCCGACGGGCGGAGCGCGGCGGCGCCCGGTCGTGCACGAGCGGGCATGGGAATCATCGGTGACGCTAGACGGTCAGGAGCGCGCGGCCGACCGCGACAGGCGCGTCCCGCTCAGGGACGGCCACGTCGTCGGCGAAGGCCCCCAACAACGTCACGCCGCGTTCGTACTTCGAGCGCGCCTGGGCCGGCAGATGAAACCGGCGCGACAGATGCTGCGCCGCGTCGCTGACCAGCGAACGGGGTCCCTGCTGGAGTTCCAGCTCCAGCTCGTACTCCTCCGCCGTTCGACCCTCGCTCGCGCCAGTGGGGTCGGAGTACTGCACCCAGTCGAAGCACATCAGCATGGAACCCAGCGCTGAGGTGACGTTCCACGTCTCACGTTGGTTCGACACCAGCAGCACAGCGCGGAGGCTGGAGCCGCCGACATATGCGATCGCGGCCGCGGCGACGTCGCAGTCCACGAGATCCAGCGCCCCGTCGAGAGCGGCGGACGCCTCATCCTCGGTGAGGAACGCCTCGCCCTCCGTGCGGACATGGGTCGCTTCGACGGGCGTCTTGAAGGTGAGGACGTACCGCCCGTCCTTCTCGCGCAGCCTGAGCGATGCGCCGGAGTGGTAGAGGTGCCCACCGGGCGTGTCGAGATACGTGTCGTGCTGTAGCGCGAGTCGTCCGCGCTGTATCGGGTTGCCCCCGACATGCCCCTCTTCGCGGATACGCTCGAACACGCGGGAGGAGTTGACTTGGAGCTTCTCTTCGATTTCGAGAGGCATGATGATTCCCGTCTGATTCAGCCACCTGGACCACCGGTCTTCCCGCGCAACGCGACACAGTCGCGGTTCCCTGTGCGCGGGCGTGCACTGTTGCGGGGGAGTGTTGCGTAAACGACTACGGACGTCGCTGGGGTGACCCGCCGTGTCCGCCGTGAGCGCCCTGCCGGGCGCGTTCGACGACACCTCCCGCGTTTCCCTGACGATGGCCTAGCACGTCTCGTGCCAGGAGCGCAGGGCCGCGCTACGATCATGCGTTCGCGTTGGCTAGGCGGAGGGAGGGTCGGCTGCATCCCTGTCGGGAGGAGACAGGATCAGGCTCATGAGATCGACAGCGCTGTCCGCGAACAGGCGCTTCTCACGTTCGTCGTTGATTTTCCAGTAGCGCCCGTCGGAATCGGCGAACAGCAACTGGCGATCCTCGTTGTCCAGCAGCACGGATACGCCGCGGCCTAGATGGAAGACGACGATGCGTGGTTCAGCCATGCTAGTCCTCATGCGTCTCGGTCGGCCGTCACGCACACGACTATATCGGTACCCGGCGTACGCACGCCAGCGCCCCGCCGCGCGCGGCGCCCGCGCTTCCATGCCAGGGGCAATGATCACCTCAATGCCGGGCGCGCGCGACGAGGGCCAGAGCGCCTTCGCGCCCGTCCGCAACCGTGACGGGGTCTACGCATAGAGCCGCACGTAAGGCCGCACACCACGCCGCAGATAGGGCTGACACCGGGGACCATACGGGACGAGACGCGGGCCGACTTCTGGGGCGCGACGGAGCAAGTCGCGCAGATGGGCTACGAGGGCATCGAGGGTGGCGCCAACCTCGTAGAGGACTCGGTGTCTCGCAACAGGGCGAGACTCGACGGGCTCGGGTTACAGGCTGTCACCGTGTGAAAGGGTCCATCGAGGCCGGGATGGCCAACGGCGTCGAATGGTTCGTCGTGGAACAGGACGCGCCCAACGACCTCACACCGATGGAGAGCGTGACAGTGAGCTACCTGAACCTGACGGAGATGGGCTTCGCCTGATCCAAGAGCGCCGGACTGGTCGATTCCCTCACGGTGATGTCCCCCAGCGAACATCACCGCAAGCGCGCGGCGCCGACCGCTAGTCCCCGCCCCACGCGGTTGTGTCCTCGCGTCCCGTGTGCCAACCTCGCCTCTGGTCTTCACATGCCGCCGGAACGGCGCCCGATTGACGCGCCATCAACAGGGGCCCGCGTTGACACCCGCCTACATGAACCTGTATCAGACGGGCGAACTGGAGGCGCGCGCGCACCAGGCGGTGGCTGCTCTCGCGGAGTGTCGGCTATGTCCCCGCGACTGCGCCGTCGACCGCCTACGTGACGAACGCTCCGTGTGCTGGACGGGACGCTACGCGCAGGTCGCCAGCTCGTTCGCGCACTTCGGCGAGGAGGACTGCCTACGCGGCACGCGCGGGAGCGGGACCATATTCCTCGCCAAGTGCAACCTGCGCTGCGTGTTCTGCCAGAACTTCGACGTAAGTCAGGGCGAGCACGGGGAAGAGGCGCGGCCAGACGACCTCGCGCAACGCATGCTCGACCTACAGGACGATGGCTGCCACAACATCAACTTCGTCACGCCGGAGCACGTTGTGCCGCAGTTGCTCGACGCGCTCGTGATCGCCGTGGCGCGTGGGCTCCGGCTGCCGATCGTGTACAACACATCAGCCTATGACTCGATGCACAGCCTGCGGCTACTGGACGGAGTAGTGGACATCTATATGCCGGACTTCAAGCTGTGGGACCCGGACCTGTCGTTTCGCTATCTGAAGGCGCGCGACTACCCAGAAGTGGCGCGCGCCGCGGTACGGGAGATGCACCGACAGGTCGGCCCGCTCGAGTTCGACGCGCGCGGCATCGCGACGCGCGGGTTACTCGTCCGCCATCTCGTCATGCCCGGCCTTCCCGATGAAACGCGCGCCATTCTGGAGTTCCTGGCCGACGAGATACACGCCGATACATACGTCAACGTGATGGCCCAGTATCGCCCGGCCGGGAAGGTGAGCGCCCCCCGCTACGAAGAGATCGCCCGCGCGCCACGCCACGACGAGTGGGGTCAGGCGGTAGCAGCCGCGACGGACCTGGGCCTGCGGGCGGACACGCGCCAACTGAGCGGGACGGCCCATGTGTAGGCTACGCGTCGCGATCGCCGTCGGACTTGCGTGCGCGCTAACGTGCGCAACGGCTGCCTGGGCCGCCCCAGCTGCGCAGCCGTACGCTCGCCCACAGTCCCCGTCTGCACAGGAGCGCTACGATCCGCTCGGCGCCGTACTCCGGACGGCCATGCTGCTGGGTCCGTCGGGAGTCGGGCGTCTAGACCACATCACGCGCATCTACCCCGGAGCGCGCGGCCCGATTCTCGGCGTACTGCTCGAAGGGACCGTGCGAGTCGACGACCTGCGCTCTCTTGGCGTCGCCGTGATCGGCAGGGCGCCCAACGGCGTTCTCGCTGCCCGCGTGCCCGTAGGGTCCCTAGCGGCGCTGGCTAGCATGTCGGGCCTCCGGCGGGCGCAAACCGCGCTGTCGAGGGATCTGTCCGTCGATCGTTCCGTGCCTCTCGCATTCGGACATGCGGTGCCGTTCGACGCCGCCGGCATGGACCGGTCGATGACCGGGTTAGGGACGCACAGCCTCGTCGCCATCCTCGACACGGGTGTGGACGTCACGCACCCCGGGCTGCGCGCGGCCGATGGCTCGACGCGCGTGGTCGGTCTCCTGGACGTGGCGACCGGAACGGCATGGACGGCGGCCGAGATCGACGCGGACCCCGACGCCGTCCCCGCGGACGAGTCGGGGCACGGCACGCACGTCGCCGGGGTCGTCGCGGGCGACGGCGACAGCTTCACCGGCCAGACGCCGTTCATCGGCATGGCACCGGAGGCCGGGATACTCGCCGTCAAGGTCGCGGACGCCACCGGCAGCGTCCCGGAAGACGCGATCCTTGCAGGGCTGGAATGGGCGCAGGCCCGCCGCGATGAGATAGAGGCTGACCGCGGCGCCCCAACGCCGTTGGTGGCTAACCTGAGCTTCGGCGGCCTGCTCGGCCCCAACGACGGCACGTCCGTGTGCGACTTGGCGATCTCCGCGTTCGCTGAGGCCGGTATGACGGTCGTGGCGTCGGCCGGGAACGAGCACGGTCAGGGCGTGCACACGCAGGGCGAAATGACGCCAACGGCTTCGCGAGAACTCACGTTCGACCGCATCGCATGGACGCGTACATCGCGGATGGTCGTCAGCCTGTGGTACGACCCGGACTTCGAGTTGAGCGTAGAGATGTTGGACCGCTTCCCGATCGTGCCCCGCCCAGGCGCCATACTGTTCGACAACGGCAGCGCGTCGATGGGCATCGGTGACGCCGGCGCGGTGCGAAGCGGCCGTTCCACCCTCACCGTCGCGCACACGGACGAGGGGGTCAGCGGGAGGCACGTGTTCATTTCCATGGACGGGGACTTCGACCCCGGCACGCTGACACTCCGTCTCACGACGCCCGCCGATGTCGGCAGCGGGACATGGCACGCCTGGATCGACACGGCCGGCGCGCAGGTAGCGTGGGACAACCCGGTCGAGTCCGCGACGATCAACTCACCCGCGACCGCTGAGCACGCGATCGCCGTGGCGTCCTTCGCGTCCCGCACGGGCGGCCCCAGCACGGCCGTGGGCGACATCTCCGTATTCAGCAGTTCGGGGCCGATCCGACGACAGAATCCCTTGGCTCCGAAGCCGGACATCGCGGCCGGAGGCGAAGTTGTCGTCTCTACGCGTTCCGGGTTCTCGGCGCTGACGCCCATCACGCCGTCGGACTACGAGGGCCGCACAGGCACCAGCCAAGCCACGCCCATAGTCGCCGGCGCCGCCGCGCTCATGCTGTCGCAGTTTCCGCACATGACGGGAGTCGAGGTGCGCCAGGCTCTCCTCGACGCCGCCGAGAGCGAGGCGGGGGACGATCCCGATCGGTGGGGCGCCGGCCGCGTGAACGTCGTCGCTGCGATCGCGGGTATCACACGGGACACCGAGGCGCCCGCGCTCCTGTCCTCAACGCCGGTGGACGGCGCGTCCGCGCTGGACCCGACCGAGTTGGAAGCTGCCGGCATCGTCCTCGTCTTCAGCGAACCCGTAGGCGGGGGGGCGAGCTTGCGCCTGGACGGAACCGAACTGCCCACAACGGTCCTGATAGACGACGCGCGTCTGGTGCTGTCCATCGTCGGCGACGCCGTGATCGAGGTCGGGCGGGAGTACGTCGTCAGGGTCGAGGTGACCGACGCTTCCGGCAACCCGTTCATCACGCAAGTCACGTTCGATACCATCCCACCGCGCGACCCGGCCGACGTCAACGGCGACGGACGCGTGGACATCGTCGACATAGTGGTCGTCGCAACCGCGTTCGGTGGCGACGCGGCGCTGACACCCTCGGCAGACGTGAACGCAGACGGCGTGATAAACGTCGTCGATCTGATCACGGTGGCCGTCCGGTTCGGGCTGGCGGCGGCGCCTTCCGCGAGCGGGTACGCGCAGCTCGCCGCCGCGCGGGACATGCTACGCGCAGGCGACTATGTATCTGCCGACGCTCGCCATGCGCTCGGCCTGCTGGACGCGCTGCTCGCCGCGGAAGACACGGCGCCGACGGCGCTCCTGGCTCCGTTCCCGAACCCGTTCAACCCCGACACGTGGATTCCGTTCCGGCTCCAAGACGATGCGTTGGTGGCGGTCAGCATCTACGACGCGACTGGCGAACGCGTCCGTCGTCTGGGCCTCGGCGTCCTGCGCGCGGGCGTGTACGCCACACCGGGCCGCGCCATCGCCTGGGACGGGCGCAACGACGCCGGCGAACGCGTCGTCAGCGGATGGTACGCGGTGGAACTGGTCGCAGGCGCCGAACGGCGTACGGCGCGCGTATTGCTCGCGAAGTAAGCGGCGCGAGCGGCGTCGGGCGCAGTCTTCACATCACATCACATGGAAACGGGACACCATCCGCCATGCCGGACACGCAAGATCAGCCTGTCGAGCGACGCCTCGTCGAGTTGTTTCGGTCGCTGGGCATCGAACGGGCGCACGTCGTCGCCAGCACCTCATGGGACTGGGCGGGGCTTGTAGCCTCCCACCCCGAGGTGATCGCGTCGCTCACGCTCGTCAGCCCCGGTGGCCTGGATGTCGACCTGCTGCGACCCATCGCCTCGAAGCTGCTCGTGATCGGTGGTGAGGGCGACGGCGTAGCGAGACTCGCCGCGTCACCGGCGATGCCGGGCGCCGTCGGGCGAGAGATTGAAGGCTACGTAGGCCTCCCGTGGGCCGACCCCGCCCGCGACCACACGGACGTAATGTGCGCGGGCATCCTCGACCACGTACACGCCACGGCCGGGGGCACGCCCCCGCTCAGCGTGGACGCTAGCGAAGGCGAGGTTGCGGGCATCACCTACAGCATCGAAGGCCACGGTCCCCCGCTCGTCCTTATCCCGTTGATGCTGGCGCCGTCGCAGTGGGCGCCGCTCATACCCCGCCTGAGGGAGCGCTACACGACGATCACGCTGGGCGGCCAGGAACTGGGCTTCGTCCCGTTGCTGGAGGACCGCGCGCGGACCACCGGGTACACGCGTCTCGTCGGCTCGATGCTCGACGCCGCGGGCCTCGCGCCGACCGACGACTTGCTCGAGGTCGGCTGCGGCCCCGGCTCGCTCCTCCGGTGGATGGTGGCCTCTGAGCGCGTCCGAAGAGTTGTCGGCGTCGACATCAACGACTATCTCTTGGGAGAGGCGCGACGCCAGGCCGACCTCGAAGGGTTGGGCGACGCCATAGATCTGCGTCAGGGGAACGCCGAATCGCTGCCGTTCCCGGACGCGCGCTTCGACGTCACCTTCTCGTCAACCGTGATGGAGGAAGGCGACGCCGATCTCATGCTCGGGGAAATGATCCGCGTGACGCGCCCCGGCGGAAAGGTGGTCGTGATCGTGCGATCGGTCGACATCCCGTGGGTGGTGAACGCGGGGTTGCCGCTCGAGGTAAAGGCCCGCGTAGAAGCTCCAGGCGGGGGCGTCGCCAAGCGCGGCTGCGCGGACTCGAGTCTGTATCGCCGATTCCGTGACGCCGGCCTACGCGGAACGCTGATGGCGCCGCAGTTCCTTCCGATGCAGGCCGGCGACGGCCGCGGCGTGCTGCTACGCCGTGTCCTGGAGGGCATGGCGTCCGTACTCGACCGCGACGACGCGGCCGTGTTTGCCGATGCCGTGGACGAAGCGCGGAACGCCGGGCTGTTGTCAGTCGCCTGGCCGCACCACTGCGCGGTGGGCTCCAAACCTGAGTGAGGGCCTAGCGATGATCCTGGGACTCGCCGTCCTACTCGCGGCGACGGCTGACAACGGAACCGTGGTTGTGGGCACGGCGGAGGAACTCGTCGCGGCCGTGCGCTCAGTGGCCGATGGGCAGACGATCCTCATCAGCGACGGCGCGTACGACCTGCCGGCCTCCCTGTGGATCGAGGGCAAGAGCCACGTCACGCTGACGAGCGCTTCGGCTGATGCCACGAAGGTCATTCTCAACGGTGGTGGCTGGGACGGCGGCGACCCGAAGGACGTGATCGTGATACGCGGCTCCGACCATGTGACGATCTCGCATCTGACCATCGCCGAGGCGCGCCTGTACGGAGTGAAGGTCGAGGGCGTCGATGGCCTACCGAACCCCTCGGAAATCCACATCGACCACTGCCGGTTCCTCGACATCGGCACGCGCGCCGTCAAGGGCACGGCGACGCAGGACCGCAACCACATGCGGGGTGGCTCCGTGCGCAACTGTCACTTCGAGAACACGGGCACGCCCGGCGCCGACTGGCTGTTCGACGGCGACTACGTGTCGTCCATCGACATGATGTACCTGGACGGGTGGACGTTCGCGGACAACGACTTCAGGAACATCCGCGGCGCCAACGGCGGCGGCCGCGGGGCGATCTTCATCTGGAACCAGAGCCGGCGCGTCATCGTCGAGCGGAATCGGTTCGTCGGATGTGATCGGAGCATCGCGTTCGGGAATCCGTCGGAGCCGACGAACTACGAAGACGGGGCCCTGCACAACTACGACGGGATCATCCGCAATAACGTGATCGTCGTGGGCGCGGACAAGGGCATCGAACTGGTGTGGCTCGAAAACGTCCTCGTTGCGCACAACAGCATCTACTGCGCGATCCCAACGTCGCGGGGCATCCACGCCTTCCAGCGTGTTCACGGTCTGCGGATGCTGAACAACCTCGTGCACGGGCGCGTAGAAACCGAAGGCGATGTCGTGGCCGAGGAGAACATCATCGGCGATCTGACCGACTACTTCGTCGACGCCGAAGCCGGTGATCTCCGTCTCACCGACGATGCGGCCGACGCCCTCGACGCGGGGAGTCGCATCGACGAGGCGCCGGACGACATCGACGGCGTCCCTCGGGGCGATCGCGTGGACATCGGCGCACACGAGCGTCGGCAGACCCACATGGGCCGAAGCACCGAGGAAAGTAAATGAAGGGCCTGGCCAAGCTGGCGCGCGGACACGGCAACGTAGGACTGATGGACGCCGCCGAGCCCTCCGCGATGCCGGGGCACGTCGTCATCGAGGTGGCGGCGTGCGGCGTATGCGGCACGGACATCCACATACACGACGACGAATTCCCCACCGTGCCGCCCGTCATCATGGGACACGAGCTCGCCGGCATCGTCGCGGACATCGGCGAGGGCGTCACGCGTTGCGCCCCTGGCGACCGGGTGACCTCGGAGACGTACTTCCACGTTTGCGGCTCGTGCGACCACTGCCGTGACGGGCGTCCCAACCTGTGCGCGGAGCGGAAGTCCATCGGCAGCGGTGTGAATGGCGCTTTCGCGCGCTACGTCCTCGTACCCGAGCAGAACGTCCACGCGCTCCCTGACGGTCTGACCCTGGAGGCGGGAGCGCTCACGGAGCCGCTGGCGTGCTGCGTCCACGCCGTTGAGATGACGAAGCTCGAGCCGAGCGATGTCGCGGTGATATCCGGTCCCGGCGCGATCGGGCTCCTGACGTCGCAGGTCGTGAACGCCGCCGGCGCGACGACGGTCGTGCTCGGCACGTCCGCTGACGAACGCCGACTGGCGGTCGCGAGAAGTCTCGGCGCCGATCACACGCTGAACGTGGACGAGATCGACCCAGCGCCGGTTGTCCGCGACATGACCGGTGGGTATGGCGCCGACATCGTGTTCGAGTGCTCGGGGTCCGCGCCCTCGGCCGCGACGTGCCTGGACCTCGTACGGCGAAGCGGTCGCTACGCCCAAGTGGGGCTATTCGGGAAGCCCATCGCCTGGGACTTGGAGCAGGTGTGCTACAAGGAGCTCGCCGTCAGCGGCAGCAACGCCACCGTCCCGAGCGCGTGGCGCAAGGCTCTGTCCCTAATGCGCGATGGGAAGGTGGACACCGCGGCGCTCATCTCGGACAGGTTCGCGCTAGACGACTGGCGCCAGGCGTTCGACGTCTTCGCCGCGCGTAGCGGCCTGAAGACACTCCTCGACCCGCAGGCGTGACCGTCGCCCCGAAGCCTATTCGCCCTCGACATAGGGTCGCATGCCGGCGTCCGCGGGCTTGAAGCCGGGCGGGAACTTCGTCCCGGGGTTGTAGATGGCGCGGTGTAGCCTGGCCTCGGTCAGGACCGTGCCGGTCAGGTCCGCGTCGCGCAAATCGGCCTCGGTTAGATCCACCCACAGAACGTACGCGCCGTGCAGGTTGGCGTGCCGCATGCTCGCGCCGCGCATCATCGTCCCGTGAAGGAAGGCCGACTGCATGTTGGCGCCGTCCAGCGTCGCGCCGCGCAAGCTCGCGTTGTATAGCACGGCCCCCGACAGGTCTACGTTGTCGAGGTACGCGGCGTCCATGTACGCCCCGCTTAGGTCCGCCTGGGTCAGGTCGGCCTCTTGCAGGTGCGCGTCCCGCAGGTCGGCCCACTTCAGGTTCGCGCTGGGAAGGGATGTGTGCGGGGTGATCCGGTATCCGGGCACCTTCTCCGGGCGCACGACGCCTGGGAACCGCGTAGCGTCGTCGTAGAGGATGCCGCGCACCTTGATGCCCTTGAGCTTGGCGCCGCGCAGGTCCGTGTCCCTCAGGTCCGCGTTGCGCAGGTCCGCGCCTTCGAGGTTGGTCTCGTGCAGGTCCGCGCGCCGCAGATCCACTCCGCGCAGGTCCAGGCCATGCAGGTCCTCGCCCGGCCCGATGAGACGCGCGCCGGCGACGCGTAGGTCGAGTTCCTCGGGCGTCTTCGTCGCTGCGTCATACAACGCCCCCTCGAATCGCGCGCGGTAGAAGTCGACTCCGGTCATGTCCGCGCCGCGCAGGTCGGCTCCGCGAAGGTCCGCCGCTTGGAGGTACGCCTCGCTGAGATCGGCGTCATGCAGCCGCGCCTTCCCGAGGAACGCCTCCCACATCATGGCTTTCTGCAGGTTAACCCCGTCCATGCGGGCGCCCCGCATGTCCGTGGCGTGCATCTGCGCCTCGCGCAGCTTGGCGCCCATCATGTGCGCGCGCCTCAAGTCCGTCGCGGTCAGGTAGGCGCCCTCCATATCGACCCACTCGACACTCGCATCTGTGAGTTCGGCGCCGTGGAAGTCCGCGCCCTGCATGATGCATCCGCGGAGGACGGCTCGCGTCAGGAGGGTCCCCCGTAGTTTGGCGTACCGCAGGTTGGCGCCGTGCAGGTAGCCATCCGTGAGAAAAGCATGGTCCAGGGTCACGCCGGACAGGTTGGCGAGGGCGAGGTTCGCGCTCACCAAGTTGCACCCGTGCAGGTCGGCGCCGCCGAAGTTCGTGTCGGACAGCACGGCGCCGGACAGGTTCTGCTTGCGCAGATCGACCCCGCCGAGGTCCTTTCCCCGGAGCGTGGCCGGGTCGAAGTCGCGGGGTCGCCACCCTCGGCTCTCGGACCTAGTCGGCGCTGTCTGCGTGTCCACCATCGTCTCGCCTTCTCACCGTTTGCGCGGGGCCGTGCGCCGCCGATACCTCGGCCCGTCCCGCCTGAAGGGACACGGACAATGTTACAGCCGCGGTGTGGCGATGGGCGTCAAGCGAAGACGGCGTGCGACCCGGGTCGGCCTACGCGTAGCTATGCCGCCGCAGACGCGGCTCGATGGCCTCGCCCATGTCGAGCAATCGGCCGAGCAGCTCAGAGCGATCGGCGGAGTAGTCCGCATCGTCCCATCGGTTCGTCTTCTCCCGGGGGTCGCGTTCGAGATCATACAACTCGCCATACGGTTGGCCGGCGTACCACGTGAGCTTGCGATCTGCCGTCACAACCGTCTTGAGGCGGAGAGTGTCCGGGTTGTCCACCGTCTCGACGAGCGCGGCGTCTCGTACCGTGGCCGCCTGCCCTGTGAGCAGCGGGAGCGCGTCCACGCCGTCCATGTCCGCCGGAATATCGACGCCCGCGGCGCTGAGGCACGTCGGCGTGATGTCCGCGAGACTGAACAGGCCCTCGACGGCGTTGCCGCCCGCGATCTCGGCCGGCCACCGGCAGACCGCCGGCACACGCACCAACTGTTCGTAGTGGAACGGCCCCTTCATCCACAGACCGTGGTCGCCGAGAAGCTCGCCGTGGTCCGACGTGAACACGATGAGCGTGTCATTCGCGAGATTCAGATCGTCCAGCGCGTCCAGTATCCGGCCCAACTGAGCGTCGATCAGCTTCACCATGGAGTGGTAATACGCGCGGCCGAGGCGCGCGTCGCGTTCCGACACCAGACGATAGTCGCAGCCCGACCCTTGCCCCGCCATCGGGTACTCGCCCCGCATCGCGGACGACTCCAGCCGACCCTCGTGCGCTTCGAGGAAGTGCGGCGGCTTGTCGTCGAGTTCGCCCGGATCGAAGTCCGGGAGAGGCACGTCGTCGGGCGACACGCGATCCGTCTGCTCGACAGGCACGCAGTGTGGATGGTGCGGGTCCTGGAACCCGACGGACAGCAGGAACGGCCGCGAACTCGCGTGACCCCGCAGGAACGCGATGGCGCGATCTGCCGTCCACGTGGAGTTGTGGTACTCGATGGGGATATCCCAATCGAACGCGTTCCCACCGAACGACGCCTCGCACAGATTCGTCGCGCGCTTCCACCCCTCGACGGCTTCCGCCCCGGCCTGGTCGCGCGCCCACTCGCCGTAGTGGCCGCTGATGCCGTATGTCGCGTGGCCGAGGGCCAGTTCGACCGTGTCGAAGCCGTAGTAAGGGCCCGTCCACCCGTCGTACCCGCCCGCCCAGTTCGCCGAGTGCTCGCGCGACCGTGAGTCGGCGCCGCCGAACGCCTGGAAGTGCGCCTTGCCGATGTAGTGCGTCCTGTACCCCGCGTCCCGCAGGATGTGCGAGACCATCCGCTCGTCGGCGGCGTAGTGCGTGCCGACATTCCACGCGCCGTGCCGCGACACCTGCTTGCCCGTGAAAATCGACACCCGCGACGGGGTGCACACTGGGTTCGTGCAATACGCGCGATCCAGCCGAACGCCCTCGGACGCCATCCGGTCGATGTTCGGAGTGTGCGTAAACTCGCTGCCGTAACAACTCAGGCTGTCCGTGCGCTGCTGGTCGGTCGTGACGATCAGGATGTTGGGGCGGTGCGCCGGCGGGGTGTTCATAGGTGGGACGGTTCCGTGTGTGCGTGTGGTCGGCTCGGGCGCGAGTATAGCATCCGGCGCGACGTGGACTGAACGGGCGCTGGCGTGGCGCTCGGGCCTATGTTATGCAAGGCGCTGCGTCGGGGTTATCAATGGGGATAGGGAGCACGCATGGGCGATGTCGCGCAGCGGTTGGACGAACTGGAGGCGGAGGGGTTCATCGTCGTCGAGGGCGCCATGACGTCCGCCGAGACGGAGCGCGTCCGTCAGCGCGTGGACTACGCGCGCGAGCAGGGCTGGGAGGAAGGCCTGAACGCGGTCGGCAACATGTGGTTCGACAGCCTGCTGGATCGCGAACCGGAACACTATGCGCCCCTAGTCGGCCACGCGAGCTTGCGCCCCTACCTGGAGGGGATGATGGGCCCGCAGTGCCAATTGCGCAGCCTGCGCGCGCACATCAACCCGGGGCCATACCTGCAAGAGTGGCACATGGACTTCTACGGCTACTGGGACGAGAAGCGTAAAGCCGACGGCGCGCGGCTGACCGTGCCTCCCGTGGGCGTGAACACCACCTTCTACCTCCAGGACAACGACCCGGGACAGGGGCATCTGAAGTTCGTCAAGGGCGGTCACCTCGTCGAGCCTGACGGTCTGAGCCCCCACGATCGGCCGACGTTCGAGGCGTGGTGCGAGTCGCGCGAGCATGTCGTCATCCATCCCAAGGCCGGCGATGCCGTGCTCTTCCTGAGCCACATCCCGCACCAGGGCGCCAAGGACGACGACAGCATGGAGCGCTCGAACGTCGTCTGCCACTACCAACTCACGCCGATGCACGAGAGGGCGTGGCATGTCTCCAGCCCCCGAGGGTTCGCCGGTACGTTCCCCTTTTCCGCGTAGGCCGCTCCTCAGGCGCCGCAGCATTCGCGCGGTCCGCGTATTCCGAGGGAAGCGCCTGAGTCGTCGCAACGTCCTTCTCGTCGCAGCCCCCGCGACGGCGGGGGCGTGTCTGGCCTGGGCTGCCGGGTGGCGGCCACGCGACTGGATATGGGGTCTCACCGGCGTGTTCTGGGTGAGTATCGGGCTGCTATTCTGGTTGGCCTGTGCGGGCGCCTGTGGCGCACTCGCGTTGGCGGTCACGCGTGCCGTGGGACGCGTGGTGACGGGTCGTTTCCGCACGCCACGGGCGGACGTGGGGTTGCCGAAACCCAAGGCATCACGCGCGCCACGGCGACTCGACGAGTGAAGCTGGCCTTGCTGCCCCGCAGTCTCCAGAGCGGCTGATCACTATCGATCCGGCCCGGCAGCGGTGACGCCCTGCGGAGCCCAGCGTGCCGGCGTGGTGGGCAACGTGCCCGATCACCGGCGCGTGATGTGAACTCTACGCTCTACGGCCGTAGCATCGGGGAGCAGCTCCACGATGTCGCCTCGGTCAAGACGGCGCGTCTCTATCTCGGCGCCGGCCGGGTCTACGTGGATGTCGTACCCGCCCGGGTAATGAACGCGCGGCACGTACATCCGTGTCGGCGCGACCACGCTCGCATGTTCGCGCCAGACGCACTCGAATTCGCCGGTGACCGGGTCGAACGCGTACCGTTGGAGAGTTCCCGCGACGGCCATCGGGTACGGGCGCTGTACGGCCGGGAAGTACGCCGCCTCCTCGATGACCCCCTCCAGATACCAGTACGTATCGCTCGCGAGCCGAGTCTCTAGCAGGCGGTTGATGGCGTGGGCCGACGGAACGGGGTCGCCATCGTAGATGCTGTCCGAGTTGCTGAGATTGCCCCACTCGCCAAGCAGCAACGGCACGTCCATGGCGTCGGACTGATCCAGCAACTTGCCGACGATGAGCCGTATGCGGTCGAGGTCGGCGTCGTAGGCGTGTGGCGCGAGGACGTGCCCAGACTCCGCCCCACCGCCGCCTGCGACGAGCCGCGGCAGATCGCTACGGAACCCGAGATTCGCCGGGAAACCGGGGGACGTGAACAGCAGTCGCCGGGTGTCCACCTCACGGATCGCCGCGCTGACCCGTGCGTACATCGGCCCGAGCAGCGTGCGGTCGAGCCGCGCGGTAATCTCGTCGCCCGCGGCCAGGTACTCGCGGTACGCGCCGATGGATGAACGAGCGGCGTCGAACGCGGCGAAGCCCAACTGGTTCTCCGGGACGTCTCCGAGATCCACCCCCGCCGCCTGAAGCCGCGGAAGCATCCGCTCGGTGACGGCTTGCATCGCCTCCCCGATGCCGCTTCCCGGGAACGGCTCGTTCAGCAGGTCGTAACCGATCACCGCAGGATGCTCCGCGTCCCGCGCCGCGACGTGCTTCCATGCCATCGCGAAGCGATCCTGAATGCCGACGCCGCCGGGACCAGGCGCGTTCGCCCAGAAGTCGTCGAACGCCTGCTGCACGCGCGGGCTTTGGAAGTACGCAGCCGACCACACCGGCCCTTCGCTGACGTGCGGCAGATCCTTGCCGAGCAGGGCCCACGTCGGCGCCCCTCGCGCTCCAGGCACCCCCTGACCCCACAGGTCCTGGTGCATGTCGAGGATCACGTAGAGACCGGCGTCGAGAGCGAGATCCAGCTTGTCGTCCAGCGCCTCCAGGAACCCCACGTCGTACTCCCCTGGCGCCGGCTCCAGGGCCGACCAGAAGATCGGCATGCGCACGCAGTTGAAGCCCAACCCAGCGATGCGCGCGAAGTCCTCGGGCCGGTGGTTCCACGAGTACGTCCCCTCGCGGGGATGCCCGCTGAACCCCATGTTGATGCCGTGCAGGATGATGTGGCGTCCGTGAGCGTCCACGAAGCGACGCCCGTCGACACGTAGAGCGGGCAAGGCGTCCCGCGCGCCGGCGGTCTCGGCGAGTAGGATGGCGACGGTTGCGAAGGTCAACCCTATGGCGTGCATGTCGGTCTCCGGGTCACACGACTGGTCATACGCGCGGCCGCGCGTCGCGAGCATAGCACCCGGGTCGGCCTCGGGCATGCGTCCCGGCGCCGGCTAGCCGACTCTCGCCGTGGCCCGGCGGCGGCTATCCCGTGCGGCGGCGACCCTCCTGGGCTATGCTGTCTGTGATCCGGGTGGCGCGAGTGGACGGCCCCGCGTCGCATTGCGCGTTCCGCGGCGACGCAGGTCTTCACACACGGAAGGACGGTCCGATGAACGAGAGGCTGCGGATCAAGCCGATACTCATTGGCTGGTTGGTGTCGTTCGTGGGCGCGACGATAGCCGGCATCGTCGTGGCTGTGTACAGCACCGGCGGCGACATGATGAAGCTGCAGAAGTTCGGCGAGGAGATGTCCACGACAACGCAGATCGCTCTGTCGCTCTTTGGAGCGTTCTTCGCCATGGCCGGTGGCTACGTCGCCGTGCGGATGGCCCCGTTCGATCCCTCGCGGCACGTGAAACGCCTGGCGCTCGTCGTGGTGGTGATTGGCGCCATTGGGCTTGTGATAGGCATGGCGACGCAGGGCGTGGGCATGCAGACGGTCATCGGCGGCGTGGCTACGGCCGCGAACTACGGCGCGGTCATACTCGGCGGGTATCTTGGCACTGACGACGAAGCGACCGCCTAACACGGGAGGCGAATGTGGCGCACTGGGTGTACCTGTCCATCGCGGGCGAGAATCGACTGGCGCGGTACGAGATGGACCCGGCGAGTGGGGCGCTACGTCACGACGGTGACATCGAGGTCAACGGCTCGCCCGGCCCTCTGGCCACGGACGCGGCGCACGCCCGCCTCTACGCAGGCCTGCGATCATCCAGGGAGATCGCGAGCTACGCCATCGACCGCGACACCGCGGGCCTGACGCCGATAGCGGCCGTGTCACTCGACGCGGACCCGTGCTACATCGCCTTGGACAACACGGACGCCTACCTACTCGCGTCGTACTACGGCGCCGGCAAGGTCACCGTGCACGCCGTCGGCGCGGACGGCGTCCTGGCTGAGACGCCGATAGAGGACATCCCCACCGCGGAGCGCGCGCACTGCATCCAGAGCGACGCCACGAACCGGCTAGTGTTTGTCCCGCACACGGCGGGCCCGAATCTCATCTACCAGTTCGCCTTCGACGAGACATCGGGGAAGTTGACGCCGAACGCCGCGCCGACGGTCAGCCCACCGGAAGGTGAGGGGCCGCGCCACTTCTGCTTCCACCCGACCCTCGACATGCTCTACTTCTCGAACGAGCAGGGGTGCAGCATCACCGCCTACCGGCTGGACAGAGACGCCGGTACGCTCGCCCGCGACCACTCCCTCTCCACGCTGCCCGACGACTTCTCCGGCGACAACAGTTGCGCCCAGATCCACATGACGCCGGACGGGCGCCACGTGTACGTCACCAACCGCGGTCATGACTCGGTTGCCGGGTTCTCAATCGACCCAGACACCGGCGCTCTCGCCTCTACAGGCCATTGCGTGACCGAGGAGACGCCGCGCGCGTTCGGCATCGACCCCTCCGGCTCCTTCCTCTACGCGTGCGGGCAGGGGACCGGGCACGTCGCCGCGTACCGCATCGACGGCGATACGGGCGCGCTCACGCCCATCGCGCGGTACGACGTCGGCAAGAACCCGATGTGGGTGCAGTTCCTGACGCTCTAGGCCCGCACCGAGGTCGTTCCTGCGCCTCAACCAGGGGCGCGGCGCCACCGTCGAACTGACGTGGGCGCCGTCCGCTAGCGCCCGTGTGCACAGGATGTATTTCGGGGTTTGGACTGATGAGATACCTTTCCCGTGTTGTGTGGGCCGGTTTCACCTTGCTCTTGCTAGTGGGCGTCGCGCGGGCAGAGAACTGGCCGCAGTGGCGCGGCCCTCTCAACAACGGTGTCAGCGCGGAGACGGGGCTCCCGTCGTCGTGGTCGGCAGACGAAAACCTGAAGTGGCGGACCGAACTGCCGGGAGCCGCCGGGTCCACTCCCGTTGTGTGGGGAGACCGCATCTTCCTCACGTCCGCGGACGCCGGCAAGGTCTCGCTCATCTGCCTGAGCGTCGCCGGCGAGGAACTGTGGCGGCGGCCGTTCGGCGCCGAGAACTGGGAGGTCAGAGGCGGCGAGGGCAACGCGGCGTCCTCGTCTCCATCTACCGACGGCGAGCACGTATTCGCGTTCGCCGGCAATGGCGACTTCGCCTCCTACACCGTGGACGGCGAGGAAGCCTGGGCCACGAATCTCGAAGATCGCTACGGCCAGTTCGACATGTTCTTCGTAATGGCGACGACTCCCTGGCTCGACGGCGATCGCCTCTACCTACAGCTCATACACAGCAACGGCTGGCTCGTCCTCGCGTTCGACAAGAACACAGGCGAGGAGCTGTGGAAGCACAAGCGCGCGAGCGACGCGCACAGCGAGTGCGAACAGTCCTACGCGTCGGCGTTCCTCTACCGCGACGACGATCGCGAGTTCCTGCTCTCGCACGGAGCCGACTACGTCACCGCGCACAGCCTCGCGGACGGCACCGAACTGTGGCGCTGCGGCGGGATGAACCCGCGAGACAGCTACAATCCATCGCTTCGCTTCGTGGCGTCGCCAGTCGCCATCCCCGGGCTCATCGTGGTGCCGTCGGCGAAGAACGGCCCGGTGTTGGGACTGAGCCCAGACGCTGCCGGTGACATATCTGACACCGACCAAGGACACGTGTGGACACGCCCACGTGGGACACCCGACGTCCCGTCGCCCCTGGTCCACGACGGACTCGTATACCTCTGCCGCGAGAACGGCAACCTCATCGCCATGGACGCCCAGACCGGCGAGGAGCTGTACGACGAGACGACGCACCGGCATCGTCACCGCGCGTCACCCGTATATGCCGACGGGAAGCTCTACCTGACGGCTCGTGATGGCGTCGTGACCGTCGTCAAGGCGGGCCGGACGTTCGAGATACTCGCGTCGAACGAACTGGGAGAGACGGTGTCGTCTTCGCCGGTCGTTTCCAACGGGACGGTCTACTTCCGCACATACGACGCTCTGTGGGCGGTGTCAGAAGGCGGGTGACGCGACCGCCAGCACCAGCCATCGTCGCGAGGGCCGCGGTGTATGCCGCGGCCCTCTTCGCGCGCCCAGCCACGTTGCGCGGACGGTCGATGGATGCGACCTTGCAGCGTCCACCCATCTTCCGTGACCGGCCGCCACGCTTCGGGAGCCGACAATGCACGACATCCACTTCGGGCTCATCGGTGGGGCGCATCCGCACTCCAAGGCGCACCTGAAGACACTGCAACATCTTCCCGAGGTGACGGCGATCACCGTCGCCGACGCAGACGAGACCGTAGGCGCCGCGTACGCCGACGAGGACAAGGTGACGCGCGTCGTGACGCGTCTCCAGGACGCCCTCGACTCCGACGCGACGCACGTGTTTGTGTGCGCCCGCAACGACCGCGCACCGGGCGTGATCGAGGCGTGCGCCCGCGCGGGCAAGCACATCATCGCGGAGAAGCCACTCGCCGTGAGCCTCCCCGCGTTCGATTCGGCGCGCGCGGCGGTCGAGGAGAGCGGCGTGACGCTCACAGTGGTGTACCAGGCGCGACTGCATCCGATCACCGTCGCAGCGCGGCAATTCATCGCCGACGGCATCCTCGGAACACCCATCGCGGCTGAGGCGCGCATGGTGACATCGCAGGTGCGCTTCCGCGACCCGTCACACTGGCTGTTCAACGACGCTCAAGCGGGCGGTGGCATCCTGTCTTGGCTGGGCTGTCACTACCTCGATCTGCTCGCCTACGTGCTCGACGACGACTACGCCAGCGTATCCGCGCACGCGGAGTGCCTCGCTGGCGAGGACATCGACGTCGAAGATGTCGCGATGTTGAGCCTACGCTTCCGCCGCGGCGCCCTCGCCACAATGACGGCCGGATATCTCTTGGCGCTGAGCCCTGGCGGCTACATGTCCGGCGCCTACGACACGCACATCGGCGTGTACGGAACCAAAGGCCGCCTGTGGTGGGACCCCGTCCGCTCGACGACGCTGCATGTCGAGAGCGCACACCCGTCGTGGGCGTCCGCGCCTAGACGAGAGATGCAGTTCGAGGTGGCGAGCAGTCCCGCGTACGGCGGCGTCTACGGCGAGGAGTTCGTCCGGCAGTTCCTCCGCGCGTCGGCCGGCGACGGCGATCCGCCCTGCGGCTTACGCGACGGTGTCCGCGTCCTTGAAGTGCTGGACGCGGCGTACCGCTCCGCGGAAGACGGGACGCGCGAGTCGCTCGAGTAGAGGGGAGGGCTTGCCATGACGACCGCACGACCTCGCGCCCGCGACATCGGCGTGCGCATCGGCACGTACGACACCGGCGAGCACAACGCCATCACGGATGTCCCCGGTGTACGCGTCGGTCACACGACGCTCATCGAGGGCGACGGCCCCCTGCGCATCGGTTACGGGCCCGTCCGCACGGGCGTGACCGCGATTCTGCCACATGCAGGCAACCTGATACGCGAGCGCGTCGAAGCGGCGCACTACGTCTTCAACGGCGCAGGAACGACCGCGGGACTGTCCCTCATCGACGAATTCGGGCACATCGAGACGCCCATCGTCCTCACGAACACCTTCAGCGTCGGCGCCGCGTACGACGCCGTGACGCGGCACATGATCCGCACGGCGTTCCCGGAAGGGCAGACGCCGGGGTGGTTCAGTCCTACCGTCGGCGAGACGTTCGACGGCGGCCTCAACGACGCGGCGGGCCTGCACGTGAAGGAGGAGCACGTCGTCGGCGCCATCGAGGCGGCGGCTGGCGGACCCGTAGTTGAGGGATCCGTTGGAGCGGGTACCGGCACGTCCTGTTGCGGCTACAAGGGCGGCATCGGCACGTCGTCCCGCCAGGTGGACGCTGGCAATGGGCAGTACGTGGTCGGCGCGCTCGTGCAGAGCAACTTCGGCGGCGATCTCGTCGTCGATGGCGTCCCCGTCGGGCGCCTCCTCGCCCAGGAGGACGCGCGGAAGCAGGACCCAGGCTCCATCATGATCGTCCTGGCGACGGACGCGCCGCTCTCGTCTCGCCAATTGCGCCGCCTCGCAAAGCGCGCGGGGTTCGGGCTCGCGCGCTCTGGATCGTCCGGCGCCCACGGCAGCGGCGACTACTTCATCGCCTTCTCCACGACGTATCGGTCGCGCTTGGCGCACGGCGACACGGATGAGATCGCCCGGTTCGCTTCCTCTGAAGGCCTCATGGACCCGCTATTCGTCGCCGTGTCGGGCGCCGTCGAGGAGGCGATCCTGAACTCCGTTTTCGCGTCGGACACGATGGTGGGTCGTGACGGGAACTCCCTGCCCGGCCTGCCGCTGCGTCGCGTGGAAGAGCTACTGCAGCAGTACGGCCGGACCTGACCCTTGGGGCGCCCGCGGGAGGACGCGACATGCTCGGACTGTGTCTGGCCTTGATCCACGCGGCGGCGCCCGGCGACGCCGTCTTCGTCGTGCACGGGGTGTCGGCCGGCGCGCTCCCCGTCGCGGAGTACCACACATGGCATTTCTACGCCGACAATCCCGTGCTCGTCGGCGAGGAGGAGTACGAGATGCAGGCGGGCGAGGGGAACGTCTACGCGCCCGACGTCCTCCGAGACGGCGACCGGTACCGCATGTGGTACGGAGGCCAGGCCCGCGACGGGCACGACCGCATACACCTCGCCGAGTCCGACGACGGCCTGCGGTGGCTGCGCGCCGCCGACAACCCCGCGATCGACGTGGACGGCGAAAACCACGTGAACGACCCGTCGGTCGTGCGTGTCGACGGCACGTACTACATGAGCTTCTCGGTAGCTCCGACAGCCGAGGAGGACGAAGTCCACCTGGCGACATCGAAGGACGGGCGGGCGTGGACACGCCGCGGCTCCGTCATCCCGTTCGGCGGTCCAGGCGCCTGGGACAGCTTCAAGGTCGGCCGACCCAGCCTGCTCCATGAGGACGGCCGCTTCCGCATGTGGTACGACGGGACGAACTCCAACCCGGCCGACCGACAGAAGATCGGCGAGCCGGCGGCGCGCCACGTGGGACTCGCCACCTCGGAAGACGGCATCGGGTGGACGCCCGACCCCCGCAGTCCCCTCGTTCAGCACTCGGGCGCTGTCGATGTCGCACGCGTGGGCGACGGATACGTCCTGCTCGCCGAGAGCGGGCGGGGCACGCGCTGGCTCACGAGCGACGACGGCGTCCAGTGGGAGGATCGCGGCCTCCTGTTCTCCAACAGCGGCGAGGACTACGACCGATACGGGCAGGTCACGCCGATGGCGTACGTCGAGGAGGGCGCTTGGGTCGCCGTGTACTTCGGCGGCGCGCCCGCAGCGAACTGGAACCGCAACTGCATCGCCGTCGCCTTCGCGCAGAAGCGCATCACACTACGCGGCCCGACCGGCGCGGAGATCCCGACGAACATCCGCGCTCTGGATCGGGACACGGCCGTGATCGCGACGAGTGCGACCGGCGAACGCGCGACTCTGGCCATGCACGCGCCGGACGGTTCCGTCGTATCGGAGCAGGCGCTGTCCCTCAAGGCTGGGCGGGTGGTTCTCGGAGCGCCCTGACAGCGTCGACACGGATCATGGCATGGCGAACGGGATGCGGCGCATCGAGCGGAGCGAAAGGCGGCGACTGGCGCCGCTGTTCGAGGCAACGGAGGCCCCACGGACTGTCGTGGCGTGCGTCGTCCAGGGGCACGGAGGAGTCCTGTCCGTTGACGATGTCGCAGAGCCGCGCGTCGCTCACATCAAGCTGGGCCCCTTCGCGATTCTGGCGGGCGATGCCGAAGCGCCCGCGGCCCGAGCCGCTATCGCTGCGCTACCTCCTTGGGCGATCGTCCTCGGCCCCAGCGCGGAGTGGGGGCGTCTCATCCTGGCGGAACATCCGCGCGCGAGTCTTGGACGCCGCACGTCCTTCACGCTCCGCGACAGAGACGCCGACGCGCTGCAGGCAATGGTGAGTCGCGTGCCGGCGGGATGCCGCGTTGAGCGCATCGACCTGAGACTCGCGCGGCGCATCGGCGACGAGGTGGACGGCGCGCTGATCTTCCCGCCGGTCTTCGAGGACCCGGAGGACTTCGTCGCCCGGAGCGTAGGCTACTGCGCTGTCGAGAGGCACTCGATCGTAGCCGGGGCCACGGCGGCCGTCCCGTACGACGGCGGCTTTGGGATTCAGGTGAACACGAACGAGACGCGCCGAGGCAATGGCCTTGCGACGGCTGTCTCCGCGGCGCTCATATTGCACGCCCTCCGCGAGGGTGTGGAGCCACACTGGGATACCGCGAGTGTCGTGTCGGCCGGCCTCGCGCGGAAGCTCGGATACGCCCCGACCGGGACGTACGACACGGTAGCGTTGCGCGGTTGACCGCGAGGCGGCCGGCGGACACAGCGCGTACTTACGCGGTCGACCTCCAGTAGGCTAGAATCGCGTCGGATGGGGTCGTCGGTTTTCGCTCGCGCCCTGCACGGGAAGGAACGCCATGCCGTTCCCGATATTCATCATCACCATCGTGGGCATCCTCAGCGTTTTCGGGTCCCCCGTGGCGATCACATGGATGATCCTGAACGCCAAACGGAAGTCCGTCGGCGCCTCGTCGGAGGAGTTCGCCGCGCTTCAAAGCCAGATGGACGACCTTCGGCAGCAGATGGAGGCCACGCACGCCGACATCACGCTGATGCTCGACGACATCGAACGGAAGTCGCTGCCGAGAGACTCCTCGGACTAACGCCCAACGGCAGAGACACATGGGTCGCTGCTAGTATCCCGTGCGCGCCGGCCAGGTAGCCTCCGCTCGGAAGCCAAGAGCCGACCGACCTGTGCGGGCCGGGCCGGGACACCCGTTGACGCCTCCGTTGATACGATGCGGGAGAGACCACATGCCGGGAAGCCTTCTCGGACTCGTAGCGATACTCGGCGCGTTCGGTACCCCGATAGCTATCACGTGGCTGATCGTGAATGCGGCACGCCATCGAATCAAGGGGTCCTCGGAGGAATTCGCCGCCTTACGAGCCGAGATGGAGGATCTGCGTCAGCAGATGGAGGCCAACAACGCGGACATCACACTGATGCTCGACGACATCCGCCGAACGTCGCTCCCCGGCAATCCGCCGTCGTGACCCGCGCCACCCATGAACCCGCGGATGGAACACGGATCAGCGGGGGAAGACCCGCCGCTCGTGTGCCTGTATGCCGGACGGGAGAATGGTCATGGAAGAGCTAATGGGACTCGTGGCGATCATCGGGGGCTTCGGCACGCCGGTGGCAATCACGTGGATGATCTTGAATGCGCGCCGACACCAGCTCAAGGGATCGGCTGAGGAGTTCGCGGCCCTGCGGGGAGAGATCGAGGAACTGCGTCAGCAGATGGAGGCCAACCAGGCCGACACCACGCTGATGCTCGACGACATTGAGCGGAGGGCGCTCCCACCCCGCAGCGCGGACTGACGCCTACCCCCACCTGTGCTCCGGCGGATCGAACACGAAGCCGTGGAAGAAGCTGCGCTGTTCTGGCGTAAGCCCATCGTAGAAGCTCTGCGGGTAGCCCCAGTGCTCCGCCGACGCCATCATCCACGGATGCTCGTACGCGTAATACAGCATGACACGACGCCCGCCGTCGCGCGTTAGCGGCCCAGCCGAATGCCACAGCGCGTTGTGGAATAGGATGGCCGTGCCCCCCGGGGCGCACACCTGCGTCGCGCCGTCGAACAGGTCCGTGTCCTGAAGTTCGTCTGCGTCCGGTCGATGCGCGGCTTTGTGGCTACCGGGGATCACGCACAGGTTGCCCTGGTCGGGCTGCGTCATGTCCGTGAGGTAGTAGCCCACCTTCAACTGGAGCAAGGGGATGGGCGTGCCGAATAGACGGTAGCCGTCGTCGTGCCCGTCCAGATGCCATCCCATGCCGCGCGCCTTCGGCCCGTATTCGATGATCACGTCCGACGCGTGGTGATGGGGCTTCGCGTTCAACAGGCCCGCGAGGTACGGCATCAACGGCGGGTGGGTCAGCATGTCTAGGAACAGCGGGTCGTCGCCGAGGATGTAGAAGTACCGCGTGTTCTCGCCATCGACGTGCGTCATGCCGCACTGCGGCGCGCCGGCGCCTTCCTTCTCACGCCGCTCCTCAGCGACGCGGAGGGACACCTCCAGCAGGTTGGCGACCATGCCCGGCGGCAGGAACTCCTCGATGACCAGGTAGCCGTTGTTGTCGAAGAAGAAGCGCTCGGCCTGCGTCGCGTCGCGTGTGTCCGTGGCCATGGATTCTCTCCGATGTCGCTACGGCCCCGACCAAGCGAAGCAGTCCTCGAACAGTCCGTCGGCGTATGGGACCGCGTGGAAGTCGCGCGACGGTGGTACGCCGTACAGATGCCAGTCAGCGAATTCGCGCAAAGCGTCGACGTCCTCCTCGCCCTGGAAGTGCCCGCCATCGCGCACGTGGATGCCGTTGGCGTCGGGCGCGTCGAGGAAGTCGTACACGGGCTGCGTCGCGAGGAACGCGGCGCACGTGCCTTGTGGGTTGGCCCAGTCATCGCCCGTGCCCTCGGTCCTGAGCAACGGTCGCGGCGCAACGAGGCCCATGAGGAAGTGCTGATCGAACGGCAGGTCCTCCTCCTTGCCCGCCCACTGCTCGAAGTCTCGATGCGTCCACGCCCACCAGCGCTCCCGACTCGTGAGAGCGGCGAGATCCTCGCAGCCTTCACCCAGGGCCAGGTACGAGCCAGCGCCCGCGCAGCCGGACCCGGCGGGGTTCACGAGCGCGATGCGCTCGTCCAGCGCGCCCGCGAGCAACGCCGTCTTGCCGTTCCGCGAGTGTCCCGAGATCAGAAGCCGGTCTGGCTCCACTTCGTCGAGCGTCAGGGCGTAGTCCACAAGGCGTAGCGCCCCCCATGCCCATGTGCTGATGGACCCCCACGAGTACGCCCCGGGATCGATCATGTCATAGGCGTCGCGGGCGATGCCTACGACGGGATTGCCCATGTCCATCGGTTCGATCTGGTTGTTCTCGTAGCTGACGATCATGTAGCCGCCGTCGAGGAGCGTTGGGAAGTCGCCGCCGCCGACGTAGATAAGCGTAGGAAGGCCGTCGTCGCCGAAGCCGTCGATCCGGCCGCGCGCGCTGACGATGGCCTCGGGCGACGGCCTCCGCACCGTCGCCTCCATGCCGAGCGTCACGTCCGGCCGGTCCCCCCGCGGCGTGAACTGGAACCGAACTACCTCCTCTGTATGCCCGGCGTCTGTAGGTGTCGCCGACCCAGCGTCCACGCTCACGCGATCCGGCGCGCCGGGCATCGTCCCGTATTGCATGCCCAACATCATCGACGTTATGTGCTCGCGATGCTGCGACCACTCGTCGACGGTCCCAACGCGGCCGCCATCAGCCGTCAGGAACGGGTCGGGAAGCTGCTTGATGAGTCTCATGCCGGCTCTGCCCAGTTGGGTCCGAGAATCGGGGCTGCGGACACCGCGTGCGGCGCCCACGGCATAGGCGACGGAGGCCGCGTCAGCGCGAGTTGCCGATGGGCGTCGGAACCGACTGCCGCACGGGGGATATCCGGCCCCCGACGACCATGTAGCGCATCGCGACCTGCACCTCTGGGGTCACCGCCATCGCGTCCCCTTCGTTCCGCACGAGCGCGTGCACCGTGATGCCGTGCGTCATGTCGTCGATGACAACGCTCTGAACTTGTATGCGATCGCCGAGGAACTCCGTGGCGACGTTCTCGTACACGTCGTCGTGTCGGAAGAGGACGGCGAGGTGATAGAACGTCCCGCTGCCGCCCGGATCATCGATCAGGATCACCGCCGCGTCGTCGCCGCCACGCCCGTCGAGATCGCCCTTCTCCACGATATCCGTCAGCGTCACGACGCGTTCCATCGCGGAGTCTTCCATCACGGGATGTCGGTACTCGCCGTCGGTCAGCGCGACTATGTCCTCGTCGATTCGGTACGCGCCGTTGCGTAGGGCCATCGTCGTGAGCGACGGGCAACTGCACGCCGTGGCGAGTGTCGTGATGAGCAGGGCGAGGACTGGCAAGGCTCGGGCGATCATAGCGGTTGGCTCCGGTCGCGTAGGTTGCGATAGCGACGGCAGTATAGCGTGTTGGCCGTCGGGATGCGTGTCCGTCGCGGCCCGCGCGTGGAGCGATCTAGCAGACCCGATTGGGCGCCCGCGCTGTCGCGGATAGCCCCGCCTCGTGCTTCAGGACGCCCCGCAACAGAGAGGGCACGGACGGCCGCCAAACCGCGGCATCTTCCGCGCCTGGGACGACATAGCGATGGAACGTCACGGCGTAGTGCAGCGCCCCGAGCGGCCGCGCAAGATCCACCGCCTGCCGCAGTCGCGCCATCGGCTCGTACACGGTCCACGGAGTCAGATACGCATCGGTGAGTTGCGCTCGGGTGTCGGGCGCCGTGGGCATCGCGTAGAAGTCCGTCGGGCCTCCCGGCACGGGCTCCGGGAACACGAACTCCAAGTCGTAAAACGGGTGCGCGAGCGAGCTGTACGTCCAGTCGAAGAACACATAGCCGTCCGCTCGCGCCATGATGTCTACCGCGACGTCGCCGTGCGTCAGCGTCTGTGGCACTCGGTAGTCGGCCAGCGCGCGGCAACCCGCTTTCAGGAGCGGAGCCAGCCCGCGAAGCCGAGTCATCTCAGCCCCGCTCAGGCCCGGCTCGGCGCCCGCAAGCGTCAGCGCGTCCGTGTCGGCAAGGAGCGGGTCGATCTCATTGGTCAGCGCGTCCAACGTCCGGCGCGGACACCCAACGGCGTCCAACTCGGCCAGGCTGCCGGTGAGCTCGATCTGCGTCTCCGCGTACAGGCGCAGTGCGCCCTCCCATCGCGTGACGTCCGGTACTCGATGCAAGGGCGTGCCGCCGATATCGGCCATCAGCATCCAGTTTCGCTCGCGATCGATCGCGATCGCGTGGGGTTGTGTCCGGGCACAGCCGCCCCAACGCCGCCGTGAGCGGCGCCTCGTGCGCGAAGACCTCGGGCGACGCCTTGAAGTAGACCATTCCGTCGGTCGTCGGCGCGCGCAACACGCACGACATCGACCCGCACTTGATCTGTTCGATGGGACCGGTGGCCTCGACGCCGACGTCAGCGAGTCGCGCCAGTATCCAAGCGTCAGCGACCGCGTGCCAGGTCGGCTGCGCCCACGGGGCTCGCGTCGCGGGCGGCCGTCCTGTCCTCGCCTTGTCGAACCACGCACGCAGTGTGGGGCCGTGCTCCGGCCGTGCCAGCAGGAGCGCCCCCAGCGCGCCCTCATCCACCCAGCGCATGCCCGCCGCCGGTTGCCATCGCGGCGAACGGTTGTCCACAAGGCAGACGAGGTGCGTCTCGCCCGCCGCCGCGTCGTGCAGCGAGTGACGCTGCCGCAGCATCCTCGCATCAAGGCCCAACCCGCGGCTGAGGCCACGTTTCAGCCCAGCGGCCACCATCGGCGCAAAGTGCTCCCTCGACTGCGGCCCGTCGTCCGCCGAACGGAGACATTGCGCGCATGGTAGGACCGCCCACGCGCAACGGCGCGTCATGGCGGCAGATGGCGCCCAAGGTACGGACGATGTCCGGAAGTGGCTACTTCCGCACGATCATCCGGCGAGCGGCACGGTACGCGCCCGCTCGGAGTTCGTAGACGTACACGCCGCTCGCTACCTGTTCCCCGTACGTGTTGCGGCCATCCCAGTGCGCCGCGCGGCGAGATTCGCGATACGTGCCCGCGGGTGTCCAGCCCACCCGGATCTCCCGAATCAGGCTTCCTGCGACGTCGTAGATGGTTACAGTGACGCTGGCGGGCTCCGTGAGATCGAACGGAATCCATGTCTCCGGGTTGAAGGGGTTGGGGTAGTTGGGCCAGAGCGCCGCGGCGCGAGGCAGCAGCGCACGCAGAATCCGCTCGAGCGCCGCAACGCCGTCGGCGAAGAGCGCCGATCCGTCGTCCGATCGCCGGCCCTCATCAAGCCATCGGCGCACAAGGGCATCTGCTCCCAGGCGCGCCGCGGGCGCCATCGGTCGCCGGTCGTCCCGGGCGGCGTCCACGATGACCATGTCCGCCATGTCAACCCGGTCGTCTCGATTCAGGTCGGCGGCTGGGCGTAGGGAGGGATCGCGGCCGTAGCGCGTCGCCGCTACAAGGATGTCCGCGATGTCCACAGTTCCATCCGCGTTCATGTCCGCCGCCTGCGTGACCTGTCCCGTCTGTATGGGCATCGTGAAGCTGAAGTCCCACGCGCTGCCATCGCCCGCGCGCACGTTCACGGTGACCGGGACGCTGTGCGGCGAGGCGGCGCTGTCGATGAACAGGACAAAGCCGTTGTTGTTCCGCGCTTCGCGGCCAGGCCACGTTGTGTGGTGCACGGATCCCTTGTGGATGTACACATCCGGGTCAGACGCCGATAGCGTGACATCCACGTCCTGCGCCGCCTCGTAGCCGATGTTCTGCAGGCGCACGCGCGGAAGTATCCGTTCGCCGGGCTCGGCCACGCCGTTCGCGTTGCCACCGGGGGCGGGATCGAAGATCCAATCGCGCCGCTTGGTGAATCCAGCGGAGGAGGAGACGATCGGGAAGACCCAGTCGAAGTGCCACTCCCGTCCGCCATCCGCCGTTACATCCACGGTCGCGGTGACGCCGTGCGGCGTCGCGTTCTGTCCGATGGACAGCTCGAGTCCATCGCTGTTTCGCGCCTCCCCGGCCGGCCACGTTTCGTGTGTCAGCTCGCCGTTAACGACGAATACGTCGCCGTCGGTGACGTTCAGCACGACACGGACGTTGTGCGCGGCCCGCTGCCCGACGTTGAGGAGGCGGATCCGGGGTAGCACGCGTTCGCCCGGGTTGGCGACCCCGTTCTTGTCGCCATAAGGCGCGGGATCGAACACCCAGAAGGCCTTCCGGCCCATGTCCGGAGGCAGCAGCACTACCGGGAACGTCCAGGAGGAGTGCCACTCTAGGCCGCCGTCGGCAGTGACGTCCACGGCCAGAGTCACGTCGTGTGCCGCCGCGTCCTTGGCGATGCGCAGGACGAAGCCTGCGTTGTTCCTGGCCTGGCCCGCCGGCCACGTTGCGTGCTGCACGACGCCGTGGGGGATCTCTACGGCCCCGTCACTCGACGATATCTGCACAGTGACGTTGTGCGCCGCCGCCTGCCCGCCATTCTTGAGGCGGATGCGTGGCAGTATGCGCTCGCCTGGATTCGCCTGGAGATCTCTGTTTGCGGGAGCGGGATCGAACACCCAGCAAGATCTCTGCTCGAACTCCGGGAGCGGCACAATGCCGAACGCGAACGCCTCATCGAGCGGCGGGCCGTTCGCGGACGTCACGCTTATCGCCAGCGTGGCCTCGCCGAGGGTGGCGCTCTTCCTGACATGCAGGACGAAGGTGTTCGTGCGCGCCGCGCCTGCCGGCCACGTTGCATGCGCCACGAAGCCGCGCGTCACGACCACATCCGCATTGTCCGACGCGACTGTAACGAGGACGCTCTCGGCGGGTTCGCCGCCGACGTTCCTGAGCCGTACACGGGCCAGCACGCGCTCGCCCCGGCTTGCCTGCTGGTCGCGGTTGGCCGGAGCCGGGTCGAACAGCCAACAGCTCCGCTTCTCGAACACGGGCCCGCCTGCGATGGTTATACCTACTGTCACAGTGTTGGACGTGCATCCGTCGGTCGAAGCATGGAAGCTGAACTGATCGCCGCCGGTAGCGTCCGCGCGCGCCGTGTATGTGAATGTCTTACCGGTGGACACGTCGAAGGTCACGTCTCCCTTGGCGGGATGGAGACCCAGCGCAAACGTGAATGGGCCATCGCATGTGTTCACGAAGTCGACCTGGACGACCAGTGGCTCGCCGGGCGTCGCGGTCTGCGCGGCAAGATCGTACAGCGCGAGGATCGGGTCGATCGTGATCGTCGTCTGGCCGATCGCCTCGCCAGGGCCGTAGTCGACCGACGCGAACATCGTCTCGCGGCCGACGAATCGCACGTCCGGCGTGTAAACGAACCGCGGGTCGCCGCCGGCAGCATCGAGGTATTCAAGCGTGCCACTGTCGACCGGGGCCAACGAGTAGACATCGACGTCATGCACGCCGTCGTAGGAGAGCGTGATCATCCACGACCGCTCCAGAGCGTTGAGCTCGAGCGGGTCGTATGTGACCCCTACGATGCTCGGGGGCGGGCCCGCGGTGATCTGGATGTCCAGCGAGAACTGCCACGACCCGCGAGCCGTGGAGACCACGATGCCCACGAAGACCGAGTGCGAGGTCGCGGTCGGGGAGATGTCCAACGCAAAGCTGACGTCCTGCGTAGCGCCGGCCACCCACATCCCAATCGACTGAATCCCGTTCTTGACAATGACGTCGGGGTCGTTCGTCACGAAGGTCACAAACACGCCCTCGACCGTCTCATCCCCGATCTGTGCGAGACGAAAGCGTGCCAAGATGGTCTCGCCCGGATCCCCCACGCCGTTCCGGGTCGCCACGTTCGGCTCGAAGATCCATGCGCTTCTGAGCACGAAGTTCGCCGACGCGGTCATCGACTCCATTACCACAATGGTGTAGCCGAAGACCCACGGCCCACCGCGGTCGGACACGACCGTCACTGTCACCGCCACGTTGTGCGGCGCGGCGTCCTCCGCGATCACGAACGCTGGCCCGTTATTGTTCCTTACGTCCCCTGCGGGCCACGTTGGGTACGCCACGGTTCCGCCGACTACCGACACGTCTGGGTCGCTGACGGTGAGGGTTACGACGACGTCCTCCGCGTCCTCGATACCGATATGCCCCAGACGAACGCGCGGGAACACTCGCTCACCGGCCTCGGCGACGCCGTCACGATTGCCGCCCGGCGCCGGGTCGAAGATCCACTCGCTCCGCATCTCGAAGTCCACATCCGCGGCCCCACCGCGGCCCGAGATGGGAAAGCCAATGGTGAATTGCCACGGGCCGCCATTGTCCGCGGTGACCGTAGCCACCGCGACCACGCCGTGGGTGGCCGATACGGGGCTGATGGCTAGCAACAGTCCGTCGCCATCACGCGTCTCCCCGGGGGCCCAGGTGGCGTATGTGACGAGGCCACTGACCACGGCAACATCCGGGTCATCGACCGCGAGGGCGACATGCACATTCAGCAACGAGGTCTCACCAGAGTGTTGCAGTCTGACGCGTGGGAATACCGACTCGCCCGGCTCAGCGATGCCATCGCCGTCACCATCCGGGGCCGGATCGAGAATCGAGTGGTCCAGCATGACGATCTCGGACACGACCGGTGGCTCAACAGTTATCCAGACGGTCCGAACGCCACTGTCCTCAATGCCATCGGACACTCTGAAGGTGAAGCTGTCCGTGCCGTCGAACCCGGCCTCTGGGTGGTACGTGCTTCGCCCCGTGACGCGGAGGAGAATCGCTGGCAGGCTTCCGTGCGTCGGAGGCGTGACAATTTCATACGTGGTCTGGTCACCGTCCGCGTCGTCGCCCCACGGTCTCAGGTCGACCTCGACTGGGGTCTCGGACCTCGTGGAGAGTGAACCGCCGGTCGCGGTTGGTTGCGTGTTCCTTATCGATATGTCCACTGTCGCCGCATCGCCTTGGTCGATGCCGTCGGTAGCGGCAAACGTGAACGTGTCCGAGCCGGCGTACCGCGCATCGACCGTGTACGTGGCTTGCCCCGAAGGCGTGATTGCCGCCGTACCGTGTGTCGCAGGCGACACGAGGAGGAACGTGATCGGGTCGTCGTCTGCGTCGACGGCCTGCAAGTCTAGGGATAGCGGGGACGCGCCGCGAGTGGCGCGCACGTACTGCCCAACCGCGCGCGGCGCGACATTGGCCCGGGCCTCAGGAGCCCGGAGGAGTGCCGCGCCCACGGTCATCAGGGCCGCAGCGATCGGAACGGTGACGCCTAGTCGACAAGCGATCCCTGGTCTGCTCATCCGTCCACCCCATCGGCTACGGAGCGTGGCGGCCCTTCCGTCTCCCACATCAGGACCGCGGCATCTCGCATTGTTAGGACAACAATAGCCTCCATCGGCGGCGGGTCAACCTTGATCAGCCGTGGGGCTCGTAGTGGCCGCCGCGACGGCGGCGCCCGGGCCCGCTTGGCCAGGGCCGCCATACGATGCTAGTAGCGCTGCAGGCCTGAATGACGTGGGCGTTCGCGACGCAGCCAAAGGGAAGGTGATGACCGACGGGCGCCTGGCGACGGCAGACGGCGCTTGTTGCAGCCGCGCCCCTTCGCCGTGATGCACTGGTCCGACAGCGGGCCCGGGAGGTGGAAGGCGCGTACCGCCGCGCGAGTAACGGTCCCCAACGCGATCGTCGAGAAGCCGTGACCGCGTCCGTCTAGTCCATGTAGATGATGCCGATGCCGGCCCCGCTCTGGCTGGGGTCGGCGATGAACGAGTGGGACCGGCGTCCGGCGCTGATCTCGTCCCAGAACACGGACACCTCGATCCGTTGGGCCGGGTCGACCTCGGTCTGCGGCTGGATGTCGTGGAACATGACCATCCCACCCGGTGTGACGAGAGGGCTGTACTGCTCGAAATCCGCCTTAACGCCCTCGTACGCATGGTCGCCGTCTATGAAGAGGAGGTCGATGCTGCGGCCCGCGAGCGCGTCATCCACGGCGCCGATCACCGCGCTGTCTCGCGAGTCCCCGAGGATCGCCACAAGTTCCTGGCCCTCGAAGCAGAAGTTCCTGAAGTGCGGGATGGATTCAGGCAGATAGCCAGCTCCACCCACTCCACCCGGGAGATCGACGCTGACAAGCAGCGCGTCGGGATCTGCGACCTGCGCCCAGCAGAACAGGCTGCCGCCCCAAGCCGTGCCGATCTCCACGACCGTCTTGGGAGCGTGCGCGTGTATCGCCTCCATCGCAGGGACCATCTCCTCTTCCTGCTGGAAGAAGCCGTACAGCGTCCGTGCCGCGTGGAACGCCGCAGCGGTGTCCGGCGGCTCCTCCGCGCCAGCCGGCGCGAGCAAACCGGCGCGTATAAGAGCCTGCGTGACTCCGAGGACGGCTCCCTTTGTGCCGGCCGCGGCGCCATGGACCTCGGCGATGATGGATGCGATGGAACGCGGCGAGTGGCAAGCGCTGAGAATGGAGCGCACCGTGTCAGTCGCCTCGACGCACTGCACGCGAAGCGTGCCGACATCGAGTTCCGACGAGGGCTGCTCCTGCACGACGCGCAACACGTGGTAGTAGAAGCTCGGTGGCAGGATGTCAGCCCGTAGCCGCGCGGAGTGCTCGGTCATGGACGTCGGCTTGGCCGTGGTCCAATCCCAGTCGTACGCCCTCGTCCAACGCGAGGTGACCCACGCGTCCGATCCACGGCGGGCGATTCCCTCCGACCCCACACGACCTCCCGGCGACCTGCGCTAGATGCAACCGATGCTGCGCTCGGCAGACTTCCCAAGAACCCACGGACACGACGCAATGTACCTAGCGCGCGAGATCGCGTCAATGCGCGGGCCGCGGCTGCGGCGCCCGGCGGCCTAGCGTTCGTACCCGGCCTTGATAGAGCCCCACCGCTCCGGGCTCATGCCGTCTGCATCCACAGGGAGCAACGCCGCCATACCTGCCTGCACTTCCTGAATCTCGTCCTGCGTCAGGCCGCGGTCGTACAGCACGAATTCGTCCATGCCGCCGTTGTAGAAGCGGTCCAGGCCCAACGGCTCCTCAACGCCGAGCAGCAGGTCATCCGTGTTCGGGACAAGTTCCTGGTTCTCCGCCGGATACTCGACGAGTATCTCGCCGTCCAGATAGACGGCCCACCACTCGTCTATCTGGTACGAGACGGCGACGTGCTGCCACTCGTCTGGCACGATCGACGGAGGGCTCTGGTCGGGGACGATACGCCCGCCGGGGAACTGCCAGCCCATCCACAGGTACCCGGCGGGGTTGAGGAGGATCTCGAAGAACTCCGCGGCGTCCTGTCCCTTCGCGGCGATGAGTTGCCATTCACCGGGGCCAGGCGTAAGTGTCGGGCGTATCCACGCCGCGAGCGTGACCCCTTCAACAAACTCGAAATCCGCGTGGTCCGGCACACGCACGTAGCCGTCGTCGCCGCCGAAGTTCAGCCCGCCTCCGTACCTCCCATCGTCCCAGGTCATGTCGCCGAGGAGTTCCCCCTCGTGTCCAGAGCCGCTCGTGTCCGAGACCGTACCGCCGTCGCCTTCCTCGAAACCGAAGTAGGCGATCAGCCCCTCGACGTCCCGACCCCAGGCCGCGAGCGGGGCGACGAAAGCGGCGCCGGCGCAAAGCAATGCCGCGATGCTGGGGACGGCCGCGCGGCATACCAACATCTGTAAGCGTCGTCGCATGGGGCTCTCCTGGCGATGGCTGTTCCGACGCGGACACGCGTCGGCGATCAGTCACAGGATAGCCGACGACCGCCGCGTGTGCCGCATCGCACCAATGCGGGAGCGCTAGCGAAGCTCGCCCCAACGCCAGCCACGGCAGCGGCCACTCGCACCCCAGCAGCCAGGTTGCGCCCCCGCGTCAGATGCACGATCATCCCCCGCGCCCCAGCGCAAAGGAGAAAGCATGTCGGCGGTGACGATCCAGGACGTCCAGGTAATCACCACGCAGCCTGCCGGCTCGCGGCTCGTGATCGTCAAGATCATCACCTCGGAGCCGGGGCTCTATGGTGTCGGCTGCGCGACGTTCACGCAGCGGTTCCACGCTGTGGTGACTGCGATCGAGAAGCACCTCAAGCCGTTCCTGATAGGCCGCGACGTCTCCCGCATCGAGGAGACGTGGCAGATGGCGATGGTGAACAGCTACTGGCGCAACGGCCCCGTCCTGAGCAACGCCATCTCCGGCGCCGACCAAGCGCTCTGGGACATCAAGGGCAAGCGCGCGGGCATGCCGGTGTACGAACTCCTTGGCGGCAAGTGCCGCGAGGGCGCCGCCGTCTACGGGCACGCTGGCGGCTCGGCGCCGGAGCAGGTCGTCGAGAGCGTGCGCCGCTTCATGGAGATGGGCTACCACTACATCCGCGTCCAGATGGGCGGCTACGGCGGCGACCCGAGCAGCCTGCGCAAGCCCGACGGCGCCCCAGACGGCGCCTACTACGACCCGCGCGAATACGCCCGCAACGCCGTGCGGATGATAGAACACGTCCGCAACGAGATCGGCGACGATGTCGAACTGCTGCACGACATCCACGAACGCATCCAACCGATCGACGCCGTGCAGATGGCGAAGGACGTCGAGCAGTTCAAGCTCTTCTTCCTCGAGGACGCGCTCGCGCCCGAGGACATCAAGTGGTTCGAGAACATCCGCCAGCAGTGCGCCACCCCGCAGGCCATGGGCGAGCTGTTCAACAACCCGCGTGAGTGGCAGCCGCTGATCTCGGGCCGGCTCATCGACTTCATCCGCATGCACGTGAGCCAGATGGGCGGCCTGACGCCTGCGCGCCACGTGGCGGCGTTCGCAAACATGTACGGCGTGCGCACCGCGTGGCACGGCCCCGGGGATACGTCGCCGGTCGGTCACGCGGCGAACCTGCACCTGGACCTATGGGCGCCGAACTTCGGCATCCAGGAGTGGTGCCGCTTCCCCGAACGTGTATATGAGGTCTTCCCCGGCACGCCGGAGGTGCGGGAAGGCTACATGTACGCCAACGACAACCCAGGACTGGGGATCGACGTCAACGAGGAGCTGGCCGCGCAGTACCCGTGCAAGGACCAGGTCGAGCACTGGACCCAGACGCGATGGCCCGACGGCAGCCCCGCCCGACCCTAATCCGCGTGAGGACGACACATGGCCCGCGGAGCGTACTACGCAGGTGAGCGCACGTTCCGAGTCGCCGATAGCCCGGCCATCGTGCCAGGCCAGGGCGAAGTCACGGTGGACATCGCGTACTGCGGGGTATGCGGCACCGACCTGCACATATATCTCGGGCACATGGACGCCCGCGTCGACATGCCGCAGGTCATCGGCCACGAGATGTCCGGCGTCGTCTCTGCCCTCGGCCCGGGCGTCGTGGGATGGGATGTGGGCGACCGCGTCGTCGTCCGCCCGCTCGATCCCTGCGGTGCATGCCCCGCCTGCGCGGCCGGGCACTCACACATCTGCCAGAATCTGGACTTCCTCGGGATCGACACCCCCGGCGCATTCCAGACGCACTGGACGGTTCCCGTGCACACGCTGCACCGACTCCCCGACGGGGTGGGCGACGACATCGGCGCGCTCATCGAGCCGCTGGCGGTAGCCTGCCACGATGTCCGCCTGGGTGAAGTGGCCGCCGGCAACCGCGCGGTCGTCATCGGCGGCGGGCCCATCGGTACACTCGTCGCGCTCGTGGCGCGCCACGCCGGCGCCGACGTCCTGATGACCGAGGTGAACCCCTACCGGGTGGAGTTCGCCCGAGGTCTCGGCTTCGAAGCCCTCGACGGCCGCGAATCCGACGTCGCCGCACGCGTGGAGGAGATCACCGACGGCGCGGGCGCGGATGTCGTGTTCGAGGTGTCCGGCTCGCAGGCCGGCGCGGAACTGATGACAAAGCTCGCGCGGACGCGCGGCCGTATCGTCGTCGTCGCGATCTTCGCGGACCCGCCCAAGGTGGATCTGTTCCAGTTCTTCTGGCGAGAGTTGCGTCTCTGCGGGGTCCGCGTCTACGAGCCGCAGGATTTCGAGATGGCGATCCAGCTCGCGGAGTCTGGCGCGCTCCCGCTAGAGCGACTCATCACCCGTCGCGAGCCCTTGAGCGGCACGCAGGCCATCTTCGACGACATCGCCTCTGGCGCCGACATGATGAAGGCGCTCATCGACACGCGGGAGGGCTGACTCATGGGGCTGCTCGACAGGTTCCGCCTCGACGGTCGCCGCGCTCTCGTGACCGGTTGCCGCCGAGGAATCGGCCGCGCGATGGCGCAGGCCCTGGCGGAGATGGGCGCCGACATCGTCGGCGTCAGCGCGACCTTGGAGCCCTCCGGCAGTTTCATCGAGAGCGACGTCCGGGATCTCGGCCGCGAGTTCCGAGGCTACGCTTGCGACTTCGCCGACCGACGCGCCGTGTACGAATTCGTCGCCAAGGTGAAGGGCGACGTCGACCGCATCGACATACTCGTGAATAACGCCGGGACCATCCTCCGCGAGCCGGCCGCCCAACATGGTGACGACCTCTGGGACACTGTGATGGAGGTGAATCTCAACGCGCAGTTCATTCTTGCGCGCGAGTTCGGCAGGGAGATGCTCGCGCGGGAGGACGGCAAGATCGTCTTCACCGCCTCCCTGCTGACGTACCAGGGTGGTGTCACCGTGCCGGGCTACGCGGCGAGCAAGGGCGGCGTCGGGCAGCTTACGAAGGCGTTGGCCAACGAGTGGGCCGGCCGCGGCGTGAACGTGAACGCCATCGCGCCCGGCTACATCGCGACCGACAACACCGCGGCCCTACAAGCCGACCCAACCCGTAGCGACCAAATCTCCGTCCGCATCCCCGCCGGTCGTTGGGGCGCTCCCGACGACCTCAAGGGCGCCGTCGTGTACCTGTGCACGGCGGCCTCAGACTACGTGCATGGCGAAATCCTCAACGTCGACGGCGGATGGATGGCGCGCTAGGTCTCCCACACTGAACCAGGCCGGCGACCGCCACGTCGCCACCACCTGACGGCCGGGCGGCGCGATGGCTCGGCAGCACGTGCGAGGCCCCACCACGCGCCTTCGCCAGTTGACGGCCGGACTCCGGCTGGGATACCGTCACGGCAGGTTGGGTCCACCTACCCGGCCGTAACGGATGAGGAGAAGTTGTATGGCAAGATGGCGATATGCCGTCTCGACGTTCCTGTTGTGTTGTGGATTCGCGTCCGTCGCCTCGGCTCAGAACATCGAGGACGGCCTCGTTCTCTACCTACCGATGAATGAGGGCGCGGGGAAGAAGGTCAAGGACCTGTCCCCGATGGGTTTCGAGACCGAGATGAGCGGCGATGCCCCGACGTGGGTCGCATCCGACAATCCTCGGTTTGCCACCGCCCTGGAGTTCGACGGCACCTCGAACTTCGTCATGATCGACATGGAGGGCCAGGGGGCCGACATCAACGGCCACGCGGATCCCGACGCCGGGCTGTCGATCTGCGCGTGGGTGAAGGTCCTAGACACCGCCTTGGACGCCCACGGTCAGAACCGTCAGCCGGTTGTGATGAAGGGCTCGGGCGCCGGGTGGGAATTCGCGCTCTATGTGTATGACGGCTTCGAGCCCGGGATGTCGGTGTGGGACTGCGGCGGCTCGGGCGTCTCCGAGCCCAGCGGCGGGCAACTCGGCCAGGACACGTGGCACTACCAGTGCGGTGTGTTCAACGCAGAGGACGGCGTGATGGTGTTCCTCGACGGCGAGGACGCTCCAGTTGCGGAGGCCGGTGTCGGCGGTGGCGCGGTCTGCGACGGCCCGCGGCCGGTGTTCATCGCGCACCGCGAGGATGGGCAGTGGCTCAACGCTCAGATCGCCGAGGTGCGCATGTGGAACCGCGTCATCAGCACCGAGGACATCAACGTGTCCATGAACACGGTCGGAGGTCTCGCCGTGCAGCCCGCTGGGAAACTCACGACTATGTGGGGCGCGCTCAGGCAAGGCAGTTGACGCCCTCCTGATCCAGACACAAGGCGAAGCGCCCACGCAGGTCGAACGGGCCACGTGGGCGCTTCGTGTGCTCAACGGCCGTGTCGAGACCTACCGGCCCGAGACGGCCGATTCGCTGCGCTCTAGCGCGGCGATCACCTTCCGCAAGGTGGCGAGACCCGCCTCCTCCGCCGCGCGAGCGGCCCGCACGCCCGCAATCGCCTCGTCCCGCCTGACTGGGTCGTCTATCAGCGTGCGGAGCCCTGTCTTCTGCTCGTCCGTTGGCGGCCAGACAGCGATCCCCAGCAGGTCGTCCACGGCGCCAAGGCTCTTGGCGACATCCCGGTAGTGCCGCGCAGCCGGCTCGAGCGTGTCCGAGTATCGCCCGCCGGTTCGCGCGTTCGCCTCTTCGAGAAAGTCGGCCGCAAACGTGCGACACTCCAGCCAGATCCGCGTGTGGTAGGCGAGCCCGTGAGGATCGGTCCTGCCCTCCTCCAGGCCGCGAATCCACGTGTCGTACGCCTCGAGCCCGCCGTCGTACCCCTCCAGCATGTGCTTGCCGTCGCCGTGGTTATCCGCAAAGTCGACCGCGAATCTGAGAGAATCGAGGATCGTCTTCTCGTCCGGCGCGGGCTCCGCAGGCTCCACGGAGTATATCTCCACGAACCCGATAGCCTTGGCCCCGAAGTCCCGCCAGTCCTTCGGCGGCTCCACCATGCCGGAGTAGAAGTACCCCTCGTCGTCGAAACCGGTGATAAGCACCCATTCCCAGTGCCACCCGTAGCACGGATGCCCCTGCGCGATCGCCGCGCGGACGTGGTCCCACGCCTTCTCGGACAATTCCGGCGTGGCGCGCGGCCCGGCGACGCCACCCATGCGGAACGGCAGGTTCCGCGCCAGACGATGCATGGGGCCTTGACCCCAGCAGTGCGGCCCGCTTGGACAGAGATCCTCGCCCAGGCTCATCACGAAGGCGTGTCCTGTGCCGCCATAGAGCCATCCGGGCGTAATGTCGATGCCGAGGTACTTCGTCGCGGCTTCCAGGCAGTCCAGATGCGTTGTCAGTCGTTCGCCGTGTTCGAGGCCTTCGAGCAGTTTCATCTCCGTGGCGCCTTTCGCCGTGGGCCCTGCCACATGGGCCACTGTTATGCATATGAGACTCAGTTGCAGGTACCGAAGCGCGTTGGCGGGTGTTCTGTCGCGCGACATGGCGATCTCCACGCCTTGGTCTATTCTCCTACGGGCGTCAACGCGGCTCGTGGTAGCGCGGTTCCGGCGCTCGTCCTGGACGCCGCCTGGCTGGGTACGGGCCGCCGTCACGTCAATGGGTTCGATCAGAGCCGGGTCGCGCGTCGACGTCTGGCCGACGGCGCAGTACTCTGGACGTAACGATGTCGGCGTCTGCGGCGGCGCCTTAACGGCCGAGGTTGCCCTGTGAATGAGGCCATAGACAGTCGAGGCGGCGTGTTCGGCGTGCCACGTGAGCGCATCCTACGCGCCCTCAGCGAAGCCGTCGGCGCCGACGTGCAAGCCTACGCGGTCGGGGTGCGGCACAGTGTCCGCGGGCCTGCGGGCTACCAGGGCGACAAGGTCATACCGACGTTCGACTACACGACCCACGAAGGGCAGCGGATCGCTCACGATGCTGGTCAAGCGTTTCCACACGCCGGGCGAGCGGGAGGCCGCGCATTACGCCCACCTCCACGCCCACGGCGCGCCCATACCGGACCTTTACCTGGCCGAAACGGACGCAACGGGTCGCGAGATCCTGTTCCTGGAGTTCCTCGAGGCCATCGTGGACCTGGACCCCATGGCCGGCTTCCTGTCCAACGCCGTCAACTTCGGCAAGTTCCTGACGGCCGCGGCCCGACTGAACGCCATCCGCCCGTCGCAGGCCTACGCGAGCATCCTGCGCCCGAGGAATCTGGGCGGCACGTGGGAGGAGGCCCGCGGGTCTCTGACCGCGTTGGTGCAACTGGCGGCAGCGGGGTCGCTTGGGGATGCGGTGCGCCGCACTGTGTCCGAGATGGCGCCCGGGAGTTTGGTGGCGCTCTCGCATCGCCTGGAGGCTAGGCTTGCCGAGATGCCCGTGGGTCTCGTGCACAACGACCACGACTCGGCGAATACCGGCCTCCGACGCGCCACAGGAGAGCTGCTCATCTTCGACTTGGAGTTCGTCGGCATCGGTCCCCGCTTCACGGACGTCGCGGGAGCGCTCGGTGAGACCGACGCAGAGCAACCACGCTGCCTCCCCAGGTCCGCGCTGGCAGCGCAGTACCTGGCCGCCTACGCGCTTGCGGGCGGCGATGCGCCCTCCGTGGACACACTGCTGGGCGAAACCCGCGATCTCCTCATGGCGGGCACGCTACGGATGTTGGGTTGGAGCATTGGTCGCGCGCTGGACGGCGTCGTGGACTGGACAGAGGATCGGGACGACGGCAGACGCGAGGCTCGCGCCGGCCTCCTTGCGGACCTTCAGCGGCTCGTGGACTACGCCGGATGATCGTCGGAATCGGTCACCCGGCGTAGCCGCTCGTGTCGCTCCCGCGCGCGGTGGCGCGTACGCGCCGTCAGTCTCCGGGTCCACCACGACGCAGCTTGTCGAGCGCGTCCTTCACCTGAGCGATCTGGACCGCTACCTCGGTGTACTCGTCCGTGCCGCTGTGGTGCTCGACGCTGTACGCGCCCTCGTACCCGGCGTCCCACAATGGCTTCAGCGTCGACACCAGGTCGCCCTGGCACACGTCCCACGGGATGTGCGTGTGCGACACGATGTGTGCAACGTCGCGGTCAGCCTGGGCCACTTCTGCGTCGGTGCCCGACCATCCCCCGAAGTGGCAGGAGACGCCGAAGCCCGGATGGTCCACCGCGTCGTGCACGCGCTTCAGGTTGTCCCACGCCCGCTCCGGGCCCCAGTGGTTCTCGATACCCGCTTTGAACCCGTGGTCATGCGCGAACGCGGCGTATTCCTTGTAGCGTTCGACGATGTGATCGAACTGCTCCTCGGTCCACGCGTCGTCGCGGCTGCCCGCGTCTAGGCGGACGAACCGCGCGCCGAGGATGTCCGCCGCCGCCAGATGCGCGCACGCGTTCGCGTGGTTCTCCTCGCGGGCCGATGGGTCGTCTTCCCAGATGTGCGCCTGGTCGACGCATAGGTCCGCGAGCGCCAGGTCCCGCTCATCCATCGCGTTCCTGATCTTGCGCAGGTAGTCCTCGTCGGTGCTTTCGATGAAGCCGTTCCAGATATCCGCGAGACCAAGGCCGTACCGGTAGCGACACGTCTCCAAGTAGCCGAAGACGTCCATCTCGCCGGAGCCGAGAAGGCCGCGAAACGAATAGGACAGCACCGAGACGTTCATGGTCGATTCCTCCGGGCGTGGGAGCGGTCATCCGCGCGAGCGTGTGCAGGGCAGTATACGACCGCGACGGGCGCCGGGAGAACGCCGGACAGCCGCGTGCGTCCGGCGACGCGCCTTCGCTATACTCCACACCAACGGGGCGCCGGCCTCGGGCAACGCGGAGGGAGACGGTTCAATGAGATGTCGCATCACGACGACGACCATGTGGTGTCTCGCCACGGCATGGTTTGTGGCACAACACGTCCTGGCGCAGGACACCTTAATCGCGCCGCGCGTGGGCGCCGCGCCGGCTATCGACGGGGAACCCGACGACTGGCAACTATCGCTCTTCACGGCAGACGCCTATCTTGCCCTGGACGGCGGCAATGGGAACGTGAACGCGGGAGCCATCGGCGACCGCGACGACTACGCCACGACCACCTACGTCGCCTATGACGACGACATGCTGTACGTCCTGGTCGTCGCGACGGACGACGCCATCGAGTCCGGCTTCGGGCCTGACAACAACTGGGAGAACGACTGCGTCGAACTCTGGATCGACGGACGCGACAACGACGGCGTCTTTCCAGGCGAGGACGACAACGTGCAGGTCAACGTCGACGTGAACGGCGTGCCGATGGTCTACCGCGACGCGGGCGGCGTGAAGGCTGCCCTTCTGCCCGAAGTCCTCGGGGGCTCCATCGAGACCGCCAACGGCTGGATCATCGAGACGGCTATACCTTTGGGCATCGTGCCCGACACACAACTCGTCGCGGGCGGGCAGATTGGCTTCAACATCAGCTTCGTGGACTCCGACGACGGCGTGTGGAACCACCTCCTGTGGCTGGGCGACCAGGAAGTCAATACAGCGCAGTGGGGGACGCTGGCGTTCTCGTCGGACACGCTCGCCGTGGATGCGGCCGGGAAGCTGGCGACGACTTGGAGCGAGTTGCGAAGGTAGCCGCACGCCCGCAGGGAGTAACGCCGGGGATCATGTCCTACTACGTCGCCCGCAGCCGTCACGAAGGAGCCACGCGCTACTACGTCTACGCGGCGTCCGAGGTCGACCTCTCCAACGGCGCGGAGCCGGTACACGACTCGGACCACCTCGCGATACTGGGTCTGCTGAGGCTGCGCCCAGGGGACGCGCTGCTCTTTCGTGCGGGGGACACGTTCTACGGGGGCGTCCACTTCGATGCTCTCACCGGCGAGGCGGACGCGCCGATCACCATCGGCCGCTTCGGAGATGGTCCACGGCCGGTGGTCGATGGCTCGGGAGCATTCGCCGCGTTGTGGCTCGACAACCCGTCGCACGTGGTCGTCGAGGGTCTGGAGATCACGAATGCCGCCGGGAACTACGGCATCTACATGGAAGGGCGCGATGCCGGGAGGCTGCCCGGGATCACCGTCCAGGACGTGGACGTTCACGATGTGTTCGCCGCGGGCAATGAACTCGCGGTCTCCGAGCACTACGGGTCGATAGGCCACGTGTACAAGTACATGGGCGGCATCCACGCCTGCATCAAGCGGGGCTCGGAGCCGACGTGGTGGGACGGGTTCTCGGTGCGCAGGTCGTACATCCACGACCTCGCGAGTTGCGGCATCAGCATGGACAGCGCGTACCGCTTCCACCGCGCCGCGGAGGCTGGACGCGACGTCTACCCCTCCGTCGGAGTCGTGATCGAGGACAACATCATCGACGGCACGGCCAAGGACGGCGCCATCATCAAAGAGGTGGACGGCGCCGTCATCCAGCACAACCGCGTGTCGAGAACGGGCATGGTGTCCACGTCGAACGGGCTCTGGTACTACGACTCCCGACGCTCCGTCATCCAGCGGAACGAGGGGTACGGTTGCCTCGCCCCGATGGGCAACGACGGCGGCCCGTTCAGCATCGACAACGACTGTCGAGACTGCGAGATCACCGGGAACTACAGTCACGACAACGAGGGCCCCGGCTTCATGCTGTTCGGCCGATGGGGTACGGGGAAAGGCTGCGTCGCGCGCGGGAACGTGAGCTACAACGACAACGGAGCCGACCCGAGTCTCCCCAGCTATGCCACGGACAAGGGGGGCTGGGGGTCGTTCACCGTGATCGGTCCCGCTGGTGAAATGCTCGTCGAGGACAACCTGCTCGTCGCGGGGCCCGATACGAAGCGCGTGCTTGCCCACCACGATTGGGACGGCAGCCCTGTCGAGGTGCGGTACCGCGGCAACCGCTTCTGCGGGGCGGGGACGGCGGACGTCGGCCCCGAGGTCCCGACCGCCACTCGATTCGAGGCGGGGAACGTGTTCGAGGACGTCGCCAACCTGCCGAGGGGCCTCGCGTCGACGACCGCAGGCGCGGCCCGGGACAGGGCGTTCGCGGAGCAGGCGGCGTCGGAGTTCCCGTACGGGCCACGAGAGACGTCGTTCCGACATCTGCTATGATCGCCGCGCGGCGGCCGCAAGCATATTGAGGGGGAGAGAAGCCGATGCGCCAGGCGCTCGAACTGACGGCCTACGACACGCCTGAAGAACGCGTTCGCGCCATTGAGGAGGACGGCTTCGCGTACTTCCCGGCGGCCCTGGACGCCGACGAAGTCGCCACGCTGCGTAGCGTCATGAGCGGACTGCAGCCGATCTCCGAGAGCTTCGACCGCTACCATACCGCTGAGGAGCGCGGGTTCCTCCAGGCGCACGTCAACAACGCCTTCAACCGTGATCCGCTGTTCCTGGGGTACCTGGATCGCCCGGGAGTGATCGAACTGGCCGAGGCAACCCATGGAGAGGACTGCCATGTAATTGGCATGACATCGTGGATCACCGGGCCGGGGAGGCCCGACCAGACGCTGCACACGGACTGGTTGCCGCTCCCCTTGCCCGAGGACATCGCCGCGGGCCCGCGCGTGAAGGTCCCCGTCTTCATCACCACGACGCATTACTACCTGGACGACATGACCGAGGAGCTGGGACCGACGACGTTCGTGCCGGGCAGCCACCGGTCAGGCCGTTCGCCCAACGGTGATACCGAGTGGCTCGGGCAGTCCGAGCGGAGCATTCTGTGCAAGGCGGGCGACGCCGTTTCGTTCCGCAGCGAGGTGTGGCATCGAGGCACGGCAAACGTAGGCGAGGACACGCGTCACCTGCTACAAGTCCACTACGCGCACCGCATGATCACGCAGAAGTTCCCGCCTTACCTGAACCGCTTCCAGTTCGACGAGGCGATCCTGGCCGAGGCGTCGCCGCGTCAACGGCGGCTACTTGGCGACCACCGTTCGGGCGCGTACGACTGACACGCCTCCCCGGGGTTTCGCCGCGCGCCACCGACAGCTAGGAGGGCATCTCGAACACGGTGCCCAGCAGTTGACGCGGGTGGTCCCTCATCGTGTCGAAAATGCGCGGCGCATCCTCGAAGGGCACGACATCGCGGATGAGTGGGCGCACCCGGATGCTGCCGCGAGACACATGGCCCAGCACGGCTTCGAGTTCCTCCTGATCGAAGTGATTCGTGTGCAGGACCTCGATCTCCGCGGCGCCCGCGGCGTTGAAGTCGTACAGCACGTCATGTCGGCCCGCGACCATCACCAGCCGCGCGCGACTTCGTCGGCCGACCAGGGGGCCCTTGCCCTCCGAGCCGAGGATCCGGCCCAAGACGTCGCCCCCTGAACACTCGAGGATCACCGCGTAGGGCGCCCCGGCGTCGATCGCCGCTTCGCCCGCGTCGGACGTGCTGTCGATGACGACATCCGCGCCTAGCTCGCGAGCGATACCCAGACGATCCTCATGGTGACCGGACAACGTGACGTGGGCTCCCATGAGCCGGGCGGCCTGCGCGGCGAACTGGCCGATCAGGCCATCTCCGATCACGAGCGCGCGATCGCCGTCGGTCACGCGCCCTACCCGTGCGTCGTGATACGCGACCGATGCCACGCCCAGCATGGTCGCTTCGATCCTATCCATAGCGTCCGGCAGCCGTACGACGAGATCCGATTCCTTCACTACCAGGTACTCGACATGGCCGGGGAACGTGCTCGAGAACACCGTGTCGCCTGGCTGGTAGCGGGTGATACCGCGCCCGCATTCGACGACTTCGGAGACGTGCTGGTACGACAGACGCTTGGGCCACGGGCTACCGGCCCCGTAGTTGCCGCCGACTAGAAACGAACGCTCCGTGCCGTTGGACACGCCCGAGTAGAGGCATCTGAGCAGCATCGCGTCGTCTCGGCATGCGGGCGCCGGCTCCTCGATTATCTCGGCCTGCCCCTGCTCGACGAACATCACACCCTTCATCCGTTCCCCTTCGTTGGAGGCCGACGAGCGACCGCGCGAGGCGTGCGTTCGGCCCGCGCTCGACTGCCGGCGCACAGACGGCGATACTGGGCCGACTGCGGGCGGCAGACGTCTGCGGCCAAGCCTAGCACACGACGACCTCAACGCGACACGGAGCCACGGAGAGCCATGACGCTGGCAGTTGGCCTGTGGATAGGCGTCGTGTTCGCGCAGCCGGACGGGACGATCGAGTGGTCGGCGGATGCGCCGACGCTCATCTGCGAAGCGGGCGTGTACGGCCGCATGGCGCGGACGGTTTCCGGCGCTCTCGTATGCGTGCATGAATGGCACGGCGACATCTGGCTGTCGCGTCTCGGCGCCGATGGTTGGACGCTCGGGGCGCAGGTTGCTGCGTACGAGCACGGCCCCGCCGCGAACCCAGAGATAGTCGTCGCGCCGGACGGGCGTCTGCTCTGCGCCTACAACGAGCGGCCACGGGACGGCGTCCACCCGTTCGCGATCGCGATCACGTCCAGTTCCGACGACGGACACACGTGGACGGCCCCTCGCCACGTCTACCGCGCCGGAGCGCGGTGGGAAAGCGGCTGCTGGGAGCCGGCGATGCTTGCGACCCCCTCCGGCGAGATACAGCTCTTCTTCGCGAACGAGCACCCGTACCCCGACACGCGCGAGCAGGAGATCGCTCTGTGCCGATCGCTCGACGGGGGCGCAACGTGGACTCCGCCCACGGCCGTGATCTTCCGCTCCGGCCATCGCGACGGCATGCCCGTGCCGCTGGCGCTGCGAGACGACTCGGGGACGGTCGTGGCCATTGAGGACGACGGGATCGACGGCATCCTCAAGCCGTCGGTCGTCTTCTCACCTGACCCCGCCAATTGGTCGGGGGCGCCGGTCGGGGGCGACAGCCCGCATAGATGGCCCGCCCTCCGCGACCCACTCCCCGCATCGACATACGCGGGCGCGCCGTACCTGCGTCAGCTTCTGGATGGGACCACGATCCTGTCAGTGCAGAGCGACGAGATCACGCCCGGCGAGCCGCGCATGACCGTCTATGTCGGCGACGACAGGGCGCGCGACTTTGTTGATCCGACGCAGCCGTTCGACGGGCCGTCGCGATGGAACGCGCTGTTCGTGCACGCCGACGACACGATCACGGCCGTCTCCACGACCGAGATCGGCGGAGTCGCCGGGCTCTGGGCGATCGACGGGCGCCTGCGTCGCCGCGCCGACTGATACTGGAAGTGGTACACTGGCCACGGACGGCCGCGCCGGTGCTCCATGGACAGGAATGCATGCCGCACATCAAGTACCTACCCGACGGCTGCGAGGTCGAGACGGCGGCCGACGAGTCAATCCTCGAGGCGTCCCTCCGGGCGGGCATCCCACACGCCAACGCGTGCGCCGCGAAGGCGAGATGCAGCACATGCCGCGTGGTCGTGGTGGATGGCGCCGAGCACTGTTCCGAGCGCACGGAGGCCGAGGCCGCGCTAGCCACGCGCCTGCACTTCGCCGACAACATCCGCCTGGCGTGCCAGACGCGCATCGCGGGGGACGTCACGGTGCGCCGTCCGGTGCTGGACGACGTGGACATCGCGGTGACATCGCAGCTAGGGAAGGACGCGCTGCCCGACCACGTCGGCGAGGAGATGCGCATCGCGATACTGTTCGCGGACATCAGCGGATACACGTCGTTCGTCGAGAGCCTGCCGCCGTACGATGTCGTCCACGCCCTGAACCGCTACTTCTACCTGATGCACGGCGTCGTCGAGGAGAACGGCGGACACGTCAGCGACTACGTAGGCGATGGTCTGCTCGCCTTCTTCGGCATCGACGACGCGTCCTCGGCCACGACGAATGCCGTCACTGCGGGCCTCTCGATGTTCGACGCCGTGGAGCGCCTGAACGCGTACCTCGACCCCATGTACGGCCGCACGTTCCGCATACGCGTCGGAGTGCACTACGGCGAGGTGGTCGTCGGGACGATTGGAATAGGCGACATACGCAAGCTGGCGGCCTTCGGCGACGCCGTGAACTTCGCCAGCCGCGTGGAGACCGCGAACAAGGCCGCCGGCACTGATTTCCTCATCTCCGACGCCGCGCGGGAGCAGCTCGACGGCCGCGCCGAAATCGGCCGCGCCGTCGTCACGAAGCTACGCGGGAAAACGGGCGAGCACGTCCTGCACGAAGTGCTCGGCATGAGCGATGCCAACACGCCGCCCCAACAGACGACGAATGATGGACAGAGGCCCACGCGGATGGAACTGAGCTGCAGCTCCTGCTGCGTTCCCAAGCTGAGTCTGGACGAGGCGCTGGCGCTCTTCGCCGACGCCGGATACGCGTACTTCGAGACCTTCACGACCTGGACCGGAGCAAAGCTGGACGCCCACGACATCGACAAGGCGGACGCCAAGCGCAGGATCGACGACTCCGGCCTGCGGCTGTCCTCGCTTAACGTCGAGAACTTCCGCGCCGAGGCGGAAGCCGACTACGCGGCGCGCATAGACAGACAGAGGCGCAACGTGGAGTGGGGCGTCGAGTTGGGGTGTGGTCAGGTGAACTTCAAGGGCGGCGCCCGCACCGAGGAGGACATGCGCGCTTTGATCCGTGGAGCGGCCGACCTGGCGCGCTTCTGCGAGGATCTGCCGGTCGCGCTTGCCGTCGGCAACCACTATGGCAACCGGGTGCAAGACCTGAGCGACATCAGCCGCGTGCTCGGCGAGGTCGACCACCCGAAGCTGGGCCTGCTCCTCGACATCGGCCACTTCCACTCCGCAGGCGTGCCTATCCCGCCGATCATCGACGCGCATGCGAAACGGCTGACTCTCGTGCACACGAAGGACCAGGTCGGGACGCGTTCGGTCCCGTTCGGCGAGGGCGAAATCGAGAACGCCGACCTGCTGCGGCGCGTCTCCGCGACGGGCTACGACGGCTTCCTAGTCGTGGAGGTGGAAGTCGAGGACGAGGCCAACTCGCCGCGGTATGTGCGCGAGGCCCGACCGTACCTGCAGGCCATCTTGGACGCGATCGACGCGCCGACATAGCGAGACGGAGGAACTCGGACATGACCAACCCCGCGCCGACCGACCACCCCGTGCACCCGCTGATAGAGAAGCGCTGGAGCCCACGCGCCTTCACGAGCGCGTCCGTGACCGCGGAGCAGATGCGCAGCCTGTTCGAGGCCGCGCGGTGGGCGGCGTCGTCACGGAACGAGCAGCCTTGGTCGTTCCTCGTCGCCTTGCGGGAGGACGAGGCGCAGTTCGCCCGATTCTTCGGCTGTCTGATGCCGGGCAACCAGCCGTGGGCCGGATCGGTCTCGGCGTTGGCGCTCTCGGTCGCGGAGGCGCGCGGAGCGGACGGCTCACCGAATAAGTACGCGGTGCACGACACCGCGCTCGCCGTGGCGAACCTTATCGTGCAGGCGACCTCGATGGACCTCTACACGCATCAGATGGGTGGGTTCGATGGCACGAAGGCGCGCGCGGAGTTCGGGATTCCCGAGACCCATGACCCGGTAGCCATGATCGCCATCGGCCACGTAGCCGACGCGGACACGCTGCCCGAGGATCTACGCGAGCGAGAACGCCAGCCACGCGTCCGAAGGCCGCTCGCCGAGTTCGTGTACGGGTCCGCGTGGGGATTGGCGTCCGATCTGGTCAGCTAGTCGTCCGAGTCGACTGCTCTCGCGCGACCGTCTCGGAGTCCGCCTCGTCGGGAACGGTGTCCGTGGCGGCTCGGGATCGCGCGGTCGTCGGCTCCGTCTCAACCGTCTCCGAGTCCGCATCTCGGATCACGTCCTCGACCCGGCCCACAGCGTAGTCGGCGTACTCCCGCATGATGTCGATGCCGAGGTGGCGACGTCCGAGTCGCTCCGCGGCGACGTTCGTCTGGCCGCTGCCCGCGAACATATCGACCACCAGATCGCCCTTGTACGAGTAGAACTCAACGACGCGCTCGACGAGTTCCAACGGGTACGGGCAGGGGTGGATATTCTCCTGCGGGGCCACGGGTCGGAAGCGCCACACGTTCTTGCTCTTCTCGCCCTGGTAGTCGGACATGTCGATCTCGTTGGCCGCCCGGTCTGCGCCGGAACGATGCCAGTAGATGTTGTTCCGGTCTCGGCGCTCGCCGGGGCGCTGGAACACGAACACGTACTCCGCGACCAGGCTCGGGTAGTAGTAGCCGGGATACGGATGCTGTAGCAGCACGCCCGACCGGCGATCCCGCGCGACCGTCTTCTCCCACACGATGTCCTCGCGGAACACCCAGCCGAGTTCCTCCATCCACCCCACGAAATGAAACGGCAGCGGGACGCGCCGCCCCTGCCAGCTCACCGGGGCGATGTTGACGACGTTGTACCCACCCGGCGCGACGACCCGCAGCAACTCCTTGAAGCGCTCCATCAGGAACTGCCGGTACTCGTCGTACTGTATCTCGATGCGCTCCCAGCGCTCTTTCTCGCCCGCGAGCGTCTGGGTGTGCTGTTCGTAGTTGATGGCGTTGTGATACGGCGGCGAGGTGACCGCGAGAGTCGCGGCCCCTTCGGGCAGGCTCCGAAGGACGGTGAGGCAATCGCCGAGCGCGATCTCACCCCGTCCGACGGGGAACCGTTCGTAGTCGGATGTCACGTTCGGGCCTCTGGATGGGCGGCTGATTCCACACGCGATAGCAGACGGCGCACGTCGGATCAGGTGGATGCCGGGCGGCCTGTCGTCGAGGGGTTCGCTCTGCGCGACGGGCGTCGCACACTGAGCAGCGGGAACTCGACGATGATTCCTGAGCGGGCGCGCGGCTGCCGTGTCGGTGACGCGGGCCGGACCCGATGTAACGCGCGCCAAGTCTAGCCGCTCGGGCCGCGCCCAACAACGTGCGCCGCGGCCGCCACACGGACGTTGCTAGACCGGATGTCGCTCGACGGCCTCGATCAGCGCCCGGCGCCTCACGCGCGAGGCCAGGATGTACGTGTCCCCGCCGCCGTAGACGATGCAGATGTGCTCGCCGTACTCGTACGACCCGCACGCGAACACCACGTTGCCCACGCTGTCGGGGTACGGCGCGTCGATCTCCCACGACGTCTCCGGCAGCATGATCCGGTCCAGACGATGCGTGACGATCGCCGTAGGGTCGGACGCGTTGAGCCGGTTGAGATCGAAGATGGCGGCGTCGAGTTGGTACACGCGCCCTCCGCCCGGTAGCCGGTTGCCCGTGTGGAAGATGACCAGGTACCGGCCGTCGCCCAGCGGGATTGGCACAGATCCGGCGCCCACCCACGATTCCTCGCACTCGGGACACGACGGCGACCCCAGAACGCCGCCGAAGTTCGTCCACGGCCCCGCCGCCGTCTCGCCCACGGCCAGTTCGATCCTGTAGTCGGCGGGCGCTCCCGTCATCGGCCTATGCAGCAGCACGAAGTTGCCGTCGTGGCGTTCGGGGAACAGCACCCCGTCCTTGTTGTTCGCGAAGTTCACCGCGGCATCGGCGGGGCCGAGCTTGTCCCAATCCAGCAGGTCGGACGACCGCGCGACGCACACTTGCGCCTTCCACCCGCCGTCGGCGTCCGGCGCGACGCCGCAATACACCATGTGGTACACGCCGTCGATGCGTGTGATCCGGGGGTCCTCGACGCCGAGAGCGTCGAACCCGGACGCATCTGCATCCGGGGACACGACGGGGACATCGAGGCGCCGCAGCAGGTCGAACTCTGAGGTGAAGACGGCCAGGCCCACGTACGACCGGTTGAGCGCGCGACCTTCGTCGCGCATCGGGCGAGCGCGGTAGTGCACGACTACGAGCGGGTCGGTTCCGATGTCCTCGCCGCCCAACAGCGCCGGGCCAAGGCGCGCGCGTTCCGGGCCCGCCAACAGCACGGCTGCGGAGTTGAACGTGACCCCGTTCTCCCACCAGAGATCGGTCGGGGCGATGATCGGTTCACCGGAGTTGAGCCGCTCGATAGGTGGCGCGTCGGGCGCTAGGCGCATCTGTCCTCGCACGGCGTTTGGGCTCTTCGCGAACAGGCGCGCACGGCATGCGCGCCCGCAACGGGCGTAGCTGGCTCAGTATGTCGCACGCGTCGACGCGCGGGAAGGACACGGCGCGCGGCGGCGGCGCCAGGAGACTCCAGAGACAGGCGCCCGGCGGGCCCAACCTGACGACGTTCGCGCCGCCATCGGCGCCTGCCACGCTGATGGCGTCCGCGCCGCGCCCCTTACAGGTGTCCGAACTGCCACCGCTGCCATAGTTCGTGCGTGATCTCGAAGGCGCTCTCGCGCACTCCGTACTTCTCCCAGTAGGTGCAGACGTTCCCGATGTCGCGCAGGAGCAGGTCGAACGCCTTGGGGTTCTGACGCGGGTCCACCGCCTGCGGGAAGTCGATGACGACCAGCGAGTCCTCCCAACACAGGATGTTGTACGCGGACAGGTCGCCGTGGATGATGTTCGAGGCCAGCCACAACTCGACGTTGTCCAGTACCAGATCGAACAGATCGCGCGCGTCCTCGGACGGCAGCTCGACGTTGCGGAGCATAGGCGCCGGCCCGTCCTCATCCCCGACGAATTCCATCAGAACAGCGGCGGCCGGCACGAAAGGCGGCGACGCAGGGGTGTGCAGGATCGGCTCCGGGACGTCCGCGCCCACTTTGAACAGCCGCTGTAGCATGGAGAACTCGACGCCGGTCCACGCCGTCTCCTGGAAGTCGCGGCCACGACGGGTCTTGTTCTTCATCGCGCGGGCCTCGCGCTGGTCGAAGACAATGCGGCCCTCGCGATACGTGTCCATGCTCTTGTACCCGCGGAACTTCCCCGGTCGGTAGATCTTCGCCGCCACCAACTCGCACCCAACGGACGGATGCGCGCGGCAGCAGTAGACCGTCGCCTCCTTCCCGCTCTTCACGGTGTATAAGACGTCGGTGATGTAGCGCTTCGCCGCGAACTCGACGAGCTTGTCGTTCATGACGCCGTCTAGCTCGGAGACGATCTCTTTCGGCAGCAGTCGTTCTTGCATCGTGTTGCGTTCCCTGTACGGACAGTGACGTGTGATCGGCGTCGGCGCATCGTCTTTGGTCTCCCATCGTTGTCGAGGGCAGCGCACAGACTCAGGGTCGTACAACCACTCCACCGCGCCGGATGCAGTTCCGTTCCCGCGCGGCAACTGCATTGCCGGTGTCTTCCCTTGGCGATGAGCGTTTCGTCGTCTATGAATGGGGCATCGGGCGCTAGGGACGCCGGGAGGCGTCGCGCCCAAGATTGCTGTAAGCGCTTGACCGCTCATAGGGTAAGGACTCGGCACATTGGCGCCCGCATGGCCGCCCCGCGCGCATCCCGCCTTGTTTCGGAGCACCATCGCGATACTATTGCCACCGCCGCGCGACGCAACGGCGACGGACAGGCGTGTGACGTCTCGCGTGGCCGCGGCTGGGACAGGGTGAGTCGGCGATGGGATACCCAACTGCCGAGCGCCTGCACGATCACAGACGGCGACGCGCCGAAGGGGCGCTTCGACCGGGAGGCAACGCAGTACCGTGAATACGAGCCCTTTCCGGCGTGAGATCGCGGAGTCGGAAGATTTCCTCGTGACTGTCGAATTGCTCACGACCCCCGCCGACGGGGTCGAGGGCTACGTAGACTTCTTCGAGGCGTTCGCGGATCGGTACGAGCATCGCCCGGGGAGTCCGAAAATCGTCGCGGTGACGTCTCCTCACAGCCCGGGCGGCGTGGCTACCCTTGACCCGTTCACCGTCTGGGCCGAGTCCGTGGGCGCGTTGCCGGATGGCTTGGACGCCATCGCGCATGTCGCGTGCAAGGACCTGAATCGCAACGGCCTCGAGACGCACCTGCGCAACCTGCGCAGCGTCGGCGTAGCGAACGTCCTGGCGTTGACGGGCGACCACCCCGTCAACTCGCAGCCCGTCTTCGACCTCGACTCTCTCGGCCTGCTTCAGTTGACCATGGACGTCAACGGCCGGTTCATCGGGCAGGAAGACCCCGAAGACCTGGACGGCGTATTCCAGTTCGCGGCCGGCGCGGGGATGAACCCTTACAAATACACATTGGCGTCCGCGTGGCAGCAGTATTCCAAGATGCTTAAGAAGGTCACGGCCGGCGCGTCGTTCCTCATCACGCAGGTGGGGTACGACATTGTCATGAGCGCGGACCTGATCCGGTACGCCCGAGCGCATGATATGCAGGCGGCCACCTTCGGCAACGTATATCTGCTCACCAAGGGCGCCGCCACGAAGATGCACGCGGGCGATCTGCCTGGGTGCTACGCCTCCGACGACCTGCTGGCGACGGTGGGCCGAGAGTGGCGCAGCGCAGGACGGGGCCGTGAGGCGTCGCTCACGCGCATGGCGCACCAGACGGCGCTGTTCCAGGCGCAGGGCTACCGTGGCGTCCACCTGGGCGGATGGGGTCTTACGTACAACGATGTCGTCGAAGTCGTGGAGCGTGCTCACGAGATATCGGACGGCGGCGTCGACCCCGAGGTCATGCGCGAGTGGTGCCATTTCGCGCCCCCGGGCGCCGAGTACTTCATCGGCGACGACGGGGAGTTCATCCTCCCCGACGAGGCGCCGAAGCGCACGCCCCAACAGAAGCGGCTCGAGTTCTTCCACGACCACGTCGTCGACGTCGACTCCCGGATGGGCGCGGCGATCGCGAAAGCCGCGGCGAAGGATCCAGATCGCGAAGGCATCCGCGCGCGGGCGCTGTACGCAGCCGAGCGGGCTGCCAAAGCGCTCCTCGTCGAATGCAAGGATTGCGGCGACTGCCGGCTGCCCGAGAACTACTATGCGCTCTGCAACGAAGCCGCGTGCGCCAAGGGTCTTCCAAACCTGCCTTGCGGTGACAGCGACGCCCTGACCGGCATGTGTGGGAACGCCGACGTCACCTGCGCCGGTGAGTTGGTCTTCTACGCCGCGTTTGCGCGGGGCAAGCTGGGCGAATTGGCCGAGCAGGTGCAGTCCAGCAAAGTGCCGTCTCTGCGCGGAAGCTCCGCGGTCATCAACTACCTGGCCGGCTTCGACCACAACGCGCGCATCGCGGGGGAGGTGCAGCGAGAAAAGACGCTACCGATAACCGTGGTCGGCGAAAGCGTGCACGCGCAGATCCCTCGCGTCAACTGGTCGATGGCACGCTTGGGCACGGAAGCGGGCGCGCAGATGAGCGGCCCGTTGGCCTACGTCCACGATGTCATCGCCACGCAGATAAACGCGGGCGCTGACTACCTCGCGATCAACGTGGACGATTTCGGCCCCGAGCAGCGCGCGGACATGATGCGCTTCTACGTCGACATGGTGAACACCATCGGCCGCGGCGTGCCGGTGTGCATCGACAGTTCGGACCCCGACACGAAGGTCGCGGGCATCGACCAGTACTTCCGCACCGCGCGTGATCCCCAGACGCTCCCCATGCTCAACTCCATCAACATGGTGCACCCCAAGGGCGTCTTGGAGTTGCGTGAACGCTACCCGTTCAAGGTCGTGGCCATGCTCCACGAGACGGTAGACAAGGACGGCGTGCCCGTCGCCATCGAGTCGCCGGACCAGGCGCACGGACTCGCGCGCGACATGTTCGACATGCTGCGGAACGCTGGGTTCGAGGCCGACGACATCTTCTACGACACCGCCGTCACTCCCATCGCGGCCGACCTCGAGGCCAAACGCGCGCACCAGACGATGCACGGCATCCGCGCCATTGCCAGCGATCCAGAACTCTCGGGCGTTCGGACGCTCATCGGGCTGTCGAACTGCTCGCACATGATGCCGAACCGACGCGCCGTGAACCGCGCGTATCTGCAGGTCGCGCTCGAGCACGGCGTCACCGCTGCCGTCTTGGACCCAACCGTCGACTACGGCGAGCGGAAGCCCGGCAAGCAGATCCTGTCCATCATGCGGTCCCTCGCCGACAACGATGGGTCCGACATGGCTGCGGGATTCGAGATCTTCACCAAGATCGCGGAGTACAGCCGCAAATACGGGCGCAAGTAACCCCGGCGGGTCTCCGCTCACGGTATGGAATACTCGCTACGCGCGGCGACGGACGCCGACTACGACTTCCTGTACGCGCTGCATGTGGCCACGTTGCGCGACGCCGTCGAGGCGACGTGGGGTTGGGACGACGCGGCCCAGCAGGCGATGTTCCGAGACCGGTGGGGTTCGGGCCAGCGCGAGATCGTCGTCCTCGACGGCGAGGATGCTGGCGTGGTCGCCGTCGATCGCGGCGACTCGGGCGTGTTCCTGAATCTCACCGCGATTCACCCTCGCCATCAGCGGCGAGGCGTCGGCACGCGCATCATCCGCGATCTCATCGACGATACGCACGATCGTGGCCTTCCGCTCACGTTGCGCGTCCTCAAGGCGAACCCCGCCGCCCGCCGCCTCTACCACCGGCTCGGATTCTCCGTGACCGAAGAACTCCCCGAACGCTACGTGATGACCTGCGCCCCGCCACAGCAGTAGACTCCTCGCGCGCCGATGCGCGTCCCCCTCACGGAGAAGAGGAATGAGTGTGTTCACTCTGTGCCTGTATTTGCACGCGTCCGCCCCGTCTTCCGCCGCCCTGACTCTGGCGGTCGATGGCGAGCCCGCAGCGACTATCGTGACCGCATCGGAGCCTACGCCCTCCGCGGCATTGGCGGCCGCGGAACTACAGCTCCATGTGCGGAAGATGACTGGCGCGTCGCTCCCGATTGTGTCGGACGAGGCGGCGGTCGAGGGTACGCGTGTCCTCGTGGGTCACAGCGCGACGACCCGCGCTCTCGGCATCGACCCCGACGATCTCGCGCCGCAGGAGTACATGATCCGCTTCCTGCCCGACACCTTGGCGCTGGTCGGCAGGGACCGAGACGACAGCGCGAATGGCGCGGCCGAGCTTGGATACGACACGTACGGAGCGCCGGTCGCGTCGTATCGCCGGCAGATCGACTACGGCTCCGCGACCGCGTCGGCCCCAGGCGGGGAACTGGAGCTGACGCTGCCCGGGCTGTTCGACGACCAGGGCACGTGCTACGCGACGTACGTCTTCCTGGAGCGCTTCTGCGGCGTGCGCTGGTACGGCCCATCCGAGATCAACATCATCACGCCGGAGCGCGACACGCTCGTCGTCGAGGGCGAGGACGTGCGGCGCACGACATCCCTGCGCCATCGCCACGCGACCGGCGGCGGTTGGCCCATCGTGAACGCGCAGTGGGACGCCCCAACCGAAGACCAACTCCGCCTATACTGGCGGCGCATGCGCATCGGTGGCAAGCGGTGGGCCGGCAACCACACGATATGGACGAAGACCGTCGCCGAGGTGTTCGACGACCCGGCCTACCAGGCCGTCGGGAGGGGCGCCGGCAGCCAGCTATGCTTGACGCATCCCAAGCTCGTTCAGGACATGGCGCAGGCCGCGCGCGACTTCTTCGACGGGGTCTCGCTGCCCGAGGGTCTGAAGGCCATGGGTGACCACTTCGGCGTCGTGCCGGACGACAACGCCTCGTGGTGTGAGTGCGACAACTGCGCAGAGGCGCTGGCCGTCAGTCGGCAGGACACGCGCGGCGCGGGGATGTTCAGCAACGGGGCGAGCAGCTACTACATCTTCCAGTTCGTCAACGCCGTCGCCAAGGAGGTAGGGAAGTCGCACCCGGATCGGTACATCTCGGCGCTGGCGTACGCGTCGTACGCGTACCCGCCGCTCGGCCTGGAGCTGGAGCCTAACGTCAGCGTCGCGCCCTGCCTGCAGATCTGCTACGGCTACGTCCCTGACGTCTTCGCGAACGACGCGGACCTGTACCGGCTCTGGCTCGACGCGGGCGACCGTCCGATCTACCTCTGGAACTACTTCCACCACCCGCTGGAGCCGGCCCTCATCGAGGGGTGGAAGGCGTTCCCCTCGTTCATGCCCGAAATGATCTCGCAGGAGGTGAAGCAGTACGCGCGGGACGGCGTGCGCGGCGTCTTCCTGTGTGGGATCGGGCAACAGTTGGACTACTACCTCTACATGCAGACGGCCTTCGACGCGGACACGGACGCGGAGGTCACGGTCGCCGAGTTCTTCGACAGCTACTTCGGAGCCGCCTCGACGCCCATGCGGCGCTTCTATCGGCGCATAGCGGACATCAACCGCGAGGAAGGCGTCATCGGTACGTCCCGCGAGAAGTCGTGGGGGCGCCTTGGGACGCCGGACCGCATGGCGCTGCTTGAGGCGGACATACACGAGGCAACGGACGCAGCGTCCACCGAGGTCGAGCGTCAGCGAGTGGACACGTGGCGCCGCGGCATATGGGACTACATGCAGGCGGGGTACGACGAATACCACGCCGACGCCGAGTGACATCCGGCCCTGCGCGATGGCGTCCACACGCGCAGCGTCGGATGTGAGATACCATACCGCTGGTGGACGCCACCATCGCCGTAGCGGCCGACGCCGTTGCTGCACACACATCCCGTCATAGTTCGTACTGCGGCGTAGGTCGACGCCCGCGTGGTCCTAGCTGCGCGCAAGCCGCCCTAGAAGCCGCGCAGCCAATTCGCGGGATGGGCAATGACTCGTCGGCTACGATCCGACCTCATGTACGTGCTTACGCTTGCGGCCCTGTACTACCTGGCCGGGCGGCTGTCGCTGCTCCTGAGCATCAGGGGCGGCCCTGCCGCGCCCGTCTGGCCGGCAGCCGGGATCGCGTTGGCGTTTGTCCTGGCTCGTGGGTACCGGATGGGGGCCGGCGTATTCCTGGGCGCACTCCCGACGAACCTCTACAGCACGCTCGCTGCCGGTAGCGGCGAAATCAGCCTGACGGCGGGAATCCTCGCGACGAATTCTGCGTGCGGCGCCACGCTGCAGGCGTTGGCAGGCGCTTACCTCGTGCGGAGGCTCGTCGGCTTCCCAAGGGCCCTCGAGGACGAGGGCGCGGCAGCCCTTTTCGTCGTCATAGCCGGCCCGATCGCGTGCTGCGTGTCCCCGACTCTCGGCGTGAGCGGGTTGGTCCTCAGTGGCGCCGTGCCGTTGGCAGTCTACGGCATGACGTGGTGGACATGGTGGGTGGGCGACAGCATCGGCGCGCTCGTTTTCGCGCCCCTGACGCTCGTGTGGCTACCAGGCGCGCGCGGCATGGTGACGCGCCGACGCTTGGCCGTGAGCGCGCCGCTCTGCCTGCTCTTCGGCGTCACCGTCTTCCTCTTCTTCCGGGCCGGCGCGTGGGAAGCGGACCGGGCGCAAGCCAGATTCGAGCGCCAGGCCCAGGAGATGGGCGACAGGGTCGCCGAGACGGTCACCTCGTATACGCAAATCACGAAGGCGATCGCCGGCCTCATGGAGGTGGCGCCGGACGCGAGCCGGGAGGAGTTCGGCCACTTCGCCGCCCGATTCCTGCATCCCGGCGTGCAGGCCTTGTCGTGGGCGCCGCGCGTGTCCCACGCGGACCGGGCGGGCTACGAGGCGCGCGCCCGCGCCGACGGCCTGGCGCAGTTCGCGTTCACGCAACGGGACGGCAACGGGTTGGTACCGGCGGCGCCACGCGACGAGTACGTACCTGTCTATCTCATCGAGCCCTTCGCCGGGAACGAGGCGGCCGTTGGGTTCGATCTGGCGTCGAACGCGGCGCGCAAGGCGGCCCTCGAGCGCGCCGCAGCTACGGGCGCGGCGACCGGCACCGAGCCGATCACGCTTGTCCAGGAAACCGGCAGCCAGCAAGGGTATCTCGTCCTGGCGCCGGCCTACGACGCCACGCCCGGCGCCAGCGCCGCCGCCCCGGCCCTTCTCGGCTACGCGTCGGGAGTGTTCCGCGCAGGCGACATCGTGTCCGCGGCGCTCGCAGCCACACAGAGCGCGGAAATCGGTCTGTCGATTGTCGACCGGACCAATGCCGCGGCGCCCGTACCGCTATACGGGCCCGAGAACGCGGACGGCGCATCGACCCCACCCGACCCGTACGGGCTCGTACACACGCGTCACTTGCACGTGGGAGGGCGAACCTGGACGCTCCGCGTTACGCCGACCGAACGGTTCGGCAAGTCGCTGTCACGGTGGCAGGCCTGGGGCGTGCTGACAGCGGGTCTCCTGTTCACGGGCTTCGTGGGGATGACCTTGCTCGTCATGACCGGACGGACGGGCCGCATGGAGCAGCTTGTCGACGAACGGACAGGTGAACTTGCGCGCGCGCATTCGGACGTGCAGGAGCGTTCTTCCCGCCTGGAGGCCGTCCACGACGCTGCGGCCGACGGCATCCTCTCAGTCGACGCGGACGCACGTATCGAGTCGGCGAACCCAGCCGCCGCGCAGGTGTTCCACGCGGCCGGCGACGAACTGGTCGGCGAGGACATCTCGCGGTTCCTCACCCGCGACGACCTGCCAACGGTCCTGGAGCGGGTGGCGGCGATCGTGGAAGGGCACAGCGAGGCCGAGGGCACCGAACGGCGCCAGGTCACAGGTCGACGCGCCGACGGGAAGCCGTTCCCGCTCGAGCTATCTATGACGCCGCTAGACATCGGCGGCCCCAGGATGGCTCTGTTGGTGGTACGCGACGTGTCGGAGCGCCACGAATTGGACCGGATCAAAGACGAGTTCGTGTCCACCGTCAGCCATGAGCTGCGCACCCCCGTGAGCGCCATCAAGGGGGCCGTCGATCTGGTGGCGGGCGGGATGGCGGGCGATGTGTCGGCGGAGGCGCAGTCGATGGTCGACATCGCGTCGCGCAACGCGGATCGAATGCTCCACCTCGTCGACGATATCCTCGCGCTGCAGAGCCTCGACGCCGGCGGCATGCCCTTCTACATGCAGACGGTGGATATGCGGACGTTGGTCGCGCAGGCCGTCGAAGCGAACGCCCCGTACGCGCAACGGTACGGCGTTCGCGTGGAACTCGAGGCCCACGCCACGCCGCGCTACGTTAGCGCTGACCCCGACCGCGTGGCGCAAGTGCTCGCCAACCTCCTCTCGAACGCGGCGAAGTTCTCTCCGGCTGACCGCCCCGTACGCGTGACCATCGGGCCGTTGGGCGAAGCCGTACGCGTCACCGTGGCGGACGACGGCCCCGGGATACCCGCCGAAGCGCGGGAGCTAGTGTTCGCTCGATTCCGGCAGTTGGACGGCACAACTACGCGTTCGCAGGATGGCTCGGGCCTGGGTCTCGCCATTTCGAAGGCGATCGTCGATCGGCTCGGCGGCGTCTTGGACTTCGAGTCGACCGTCGGCAAGGGCACGTCCTTCCACTTCGACCTACCTGCAACCGCCGGTTGACGACCGCGCGCGACGGCGCTATGTTCCCGCCGCACAGCAGTATCGTGAAATACTGGTAGACGCGGTCGCTCGCCACTCGCGTCCTCCGGCCTTTACGCGCAAATGTGCATTTCGTTGGCGGATCGCGTCGCCCGCCCTCGTCATAGTGGGTAGGGAGGGCTCCGCCTCCGTGGTAAGGATGCGTTGGACTGGGTGGACACGAACGTCTTGTCGGGCGTCTCGTACGCGTCGAGGCGCTAACCGCTAGAGACGTTCGGTCGGGATAGGGACGCCGCACAGCGGCTACACATCGCATGGAACCAACCCGGACTGTCGACTACGACGGGCTCCCGGACGCCGTGCTCGTGCGCATGTCGCGCGACGGCGATGAGCGTGCGTACAGGAGCCTCGTGACGCGGCATCACCGATGGGTGATCGGTGTCGCCTACAGCGTCCTGTGGGACTCCCGTGTGGACGCGTGGCAGGACGCCCAGGATGTCGCGCAATCCGCCTTCGCGAAGGCATATAGCGGCCTCGCGAGGGGCCTTCGCGTGCCAGACAGCTTCCGCGCATACATGTACCGTGTCACGAGAAACGCCGCCGTGGATTACCGGAAGTCGCCTCGGACGTGGACTAAGCTCGATATGGTCCCAGACTTGCCCGACGAGGATTCCCTCCTCGGCGATCCGGAGGCGCCTCAGGAGCAATTTGCGCGACAGGAGGACGTGCGGGCGTTGCTGCGGGATGGACTCGCGCGCCTTAGCCCGGACCTGCGCGAGGCGATCCTCATGCGCTTCGGCCCGGGCGAGCTGTCGTTCAAGGAGATGGCCCGTTCTCTCGGGATCGGCGTGGATGGCGCCGAGAAACGCGTCCAGCGTGCCGTCGGGGCGCTGCGGCGGCACTTCGAGCGCACCGGCGCCGGCGCGCTGATGCAGGACGCCCGGTTCACCACCATCCTGGCCGTGTCCGTCGGTGTCGGCTTCACGGAAAAGACGATGGCGAGCGTGAACGCGCTGCCCGCGCCCAGCCATGGTGCGCGATTCGCTCCCGGATGGCGGCCGCATGCCGCCGGCGGGATGGCGGCAGCGGCCACGCTGGTGGTAGGCCTGACGGGGTTGTCGGGTGGCGCGCCTGAGCCCGCGGATCCCGTCGCGGGCGCCGAGCACGACGTACAGCCCGTCGCGTTCGTGGATGCCACGGGCCCGGTTGACCGCGCCCCGCCGGTGCGCCCGTACTCGCCGGAGAAACGGGTCTTGGACCCGGGCTCCGGCGCCGATGCCTGGGTTGCAGGCGATCCCACGCTCGACGGCACGCCCCCGGTCGCGCAGACGACCCACCCGCACGGCCGGTACACGTCACTGATGACACTGAACCGAGGATCCATCCGTAGGGACTTCGAGCCCGTCACGGGCGTCGTGTCGGTCACGATGTGGGTACGCCCACCGATGGGGTCGACGCCGATCCGCATCGGGATGCTGATCGATGGCACGGCTGACCCGTTGAACGGGCTCGGGGTGTACATCGAGAAGGACGACGCGGACCAGTGGTCCTACCCTCGCCAGAGCGTCCCGGCCTCGGGCGTCGCGCCGGCCGCTCAGCGGGACCGCGAGCGCGAGCGCGTGGCGTCGTACGAGAACCGAGTCTACGCATTGGAACTCGTGCAGGACACGCGCCGGGGGTCGTTCGACGTATGGCTCGACGGCGCCCGTGTCGCGCGCGACGTGGCTCGACCGTGGACGCAGGGACTGCCGGTGACGGGTGTTTACATCGGGGGTGGGAAGGCGCGCACGAGGGAGGGTCAGGCCCTCTACTTCGGCGATGTCACCGCGACGGCGCGTCGTTGGGACGGACCCGCGACGGCGACCGAGGTCCGATGGGCGGCCGCGCCGCCTATCGCTGTCGCCTGGGGTGAACGACCCCTTCATGTGTTGGAAGAGCAGCTGACCACGGCCCTTGCGACGCGTGATGTGGCCGGCGCGCGGGTCGTAGCGGATCGCATGTCGGCGCGCTTCGGTGGCTCCCCTGAGGCGGCCGATGCAGAACGGAGGGTGACAGAGGGCGAGATAGAAGTCGCCGGAATGCAACCCGCGGCCACCGAAGGCAGGGATCGTGTCAGGAGTGCGGTGAACGCGCTCGGCCGTGACAAGCGGGCCCGCACCACGGACGACGCGTTCGCCGAGTGGGCGCGCGCGAACGCGTCCGTGACACACGCCCAGTGGGACGCATGGCTGGAGGACAGGCTCGGCGGGAAGCACGTCTACGTCGGGTTCCTGCCGGAACACTACGTGGACCGGACGCATCTCTTCCACATGGCTTGCGAGGTCGTACGGGCGTACCACTTCATGAACGCGGACTATACGGGCAGCATCGGCGTGGAGGTCCGCAACCCAGCGGGGGGCGAAAGGTCGCTCGTGGGGGCCAACTCGTGGGATCTCGGAGATGAGTTCCACCGGCGCCACGCGCCCGGTGGGGAGCCGCCGACGCCCTTCTATCCCGTGACGAGGTTCGTGCTCGGCCGCGGTGGCGAGGTATACGCCAATCAGACGTCTGCGTTGCTGCGAAGCGCCGACGGAGGGGTCAACTGGCGCCGTGAGGACACGGCTGCGCAGAGAGTGGAAGCGTTCTGCGAGGACGACGGCGTCGTCTATGGGAGGCAGTACGGCGCCGGAGCGCTCCTGGCACGCGGCCCGGCGGGCATCTGGGGCCCGGTGAATCCGACTCCCGCCGCCGCCCTCGTCGCGGCCGGATTCCTCGGTGAGCTATCCACCCCCGACATCGACCCGCGGGTCGGGCACAGCGCCGAGGCCGACGGCCGGAGGGACGTCACCGGTGTCACCTGGAGCGACGGCGCGGCGTACGCCCTATCCGACGGCGTCGTTACGTTACGCGACGCCGTCTACCCAATTCGCGCGTGGCGCGTCGTCGTGACGCCCAACAATGTGAATATCGTCGGCGCCGAAGCCGCCTTCCGGGCCCGGTACACAGATAGCATCGTCGACCGTGATTGGCTCTGGGACAACGACCGCATCCGCGAGGCGGAGCTCGCCACAGCAGACCCGCCGCCGGGTCTCGATTGGCTGGATGTTGTGGCCGCTCCAGACGGGTGGGTGGACCTCGAGGCGCAGCTACGGCCAACTGCCCCGAACGGTCTGACGACGGGCTACATGGTCTGCTACATCGATTCGCCGGACGCGCGACGCCTCGCGCTGAACACGATGCGGACCGGCGCCCTGGGTATCTGGGTGAACGGCCAACGCATCCCGGACGCGTGGCACGTGGGAGACGAGAGCCGCGACAACACGGTCTCTGTCCCGGTGCGCCCCGGCCGAAACGCCCTGATGATCAAGATGGGTCGGCTTGGGAGCCAATGGGGTGTGCAGGCGCGATTCCTCCCTGAGGGGATGGACGGCGTGCGCGTAGCGTCCGTCGCCGACGCCCAGGGCGTACTGCCCGCTCCGGTCGCGCGAGACGTGTGGCTGCACATGAACCACATGCTGGCCAGTCGCGTCGTTCCCGCGTTGCACGTGAGCGACGGCCGTCTCTGCGCCGCAACCGACGACGGCGTGTGGGTGTTCGCGCCGGACGACTTTCGCTGGGCGCGGTCGGCGCGAGGTGTGGAGGAAGGAGCCGACTTCGTCTATGCGTTGACGACGCATGGTGGCGCCGTGTACTCAGCCCGCAAGAGTGGAGTCTTCCGCCTCGATCCCGACACGGACGTGTGGGAAGCGCGCGGCGCCGGGATGGACGACCATCACGTGCGAAGCATCGTGTCGGCGCATGGCGTCTTGCTCGCGGGCACGCACCAGGGGCGCATCTACCTGTCCGCGGACGACGGTAGGAACTGGACGCGAGTACACGGCCATGAGCCGGCGGCCCGGCTGTAGCCGACTGTCCGCGGGCGTGTAGCGCTCCGTATACTCGATCGACCACGTCGATCATCCGCCCGAGGAGCCGCCAGGATGCACCCCATGCTCGCCCGCCTACTCGCCGGACTGGCGACGCTGGCGCTGTCGTTCGCCTTCGTAGCGCCGCGCGCCGCCGTCGCCCAGTCGCGCCTCAGCGACGCAACGCCGCCCTTCGAGCCGATGCGCGTCGTGCGCGCGTTCCCACCGATCGTCGACGCGCCGTACATCTCCGGCCGCGACGTCGATGACGAGGTGACGGCGAAGGAGTTGGTTATCGGCGTTGTGGTGAACGGCGAGGCGCGCGCCTACCCGATCAACATGCTCACCGGGCCGAGCCGGGAGATCATCAACGACCACCTGGGAGGCGTCGCGATCGCCGCCACGTGGTGACACCTCTGCCACAACGGCGTCGTGTACGCCAGAACGGTAGGGGATCGCGAGATAACGCTAACGGTGTCCGGCATGCTGTGGAACCGCAGCCTCGTCATGATGGACTCGGAGACGGAGTCCCTATGGAGCCACTTGCTGGGCCGCGCGATGCGTGGGTCGCTGCTAGGGACGGAACTGGAGATCGTCCCCGGCGAGATGATGACATGGGAGGGGTGGCTTGCGGCGCACCCGGACACCACCGTGCTCAGGATGTCGCGGACGGCGGGCAACTACGGCCTCGACTTCTACAGCGATCCCGATCGGTTCGTCTATGCCTGGATGCTCGGAGGCCGAGCTTTCTCGACCACGATCCGGTCGCTCCTCGAATCGCCCACGCTCAACCTCGACCTCGCCGGCACGTCCGTCGTCGTGACGTTCAACCCGGAAAGCTCCGGGGCTGCGATCTTCTCCCGCGTCGTACGCGACACGGAACACCACTTCCTCGCAACCGCGCCCGACCGCATGCGCGACGTCGAGACGGGGACGACCTGGAGCAGCGTCACCGGCGTCGCGCTGTCTGGGGAACTGGCTGGATCGACCCTTACGCACCTGCCGGGACTGATGTCGTACCGGGCCGCGTGGCAGCTGTTTCACCCCGACGGCCGCGTCCTCAGGCCAAGCGACGATGCGGTTGAGACGGGCAGGTAAGGAAGTCGTCAACCACGGGCAGCGTTGAGGAACGCGGCGAGTTTGTAGGCGTCTTTCCGGCCCGGCCGCGACTCCACGCCGGAACCCACATCCACCGCGTACGGCTGCGCGATGGCTATCGCGTCTGCCACGTTGAGCGGGGTCAGGCCGCCGGCAAGGAATACGGGCGCGCCAAGCGTAGCCGCTGCCTCGGCTGCGATCGCCCAGTCGAACATCGGCCCACCGCGCGGCCGGTCGAGCATGAAGCCTGCCACGCCACCATAGTCCGCCGCAGGCCTCAGATCATCGCCAGACGTGATCGTCAGAACCTTCATGACCGGTATGCCGGCCTCCTGCACGCGCGCGCAGTCGTCGGGTGACTCGCCACCGTGCAACTGAGCAAAGTCGAGTCCAGCCATGCGACATGTGTCGATCACTTGGGACGCCACGGCGTCCTGGAACACGCCGACGGTCTGCTGGAAGGCCGGCAGCTCTTGGGCGATGCGCGTCGCTTCGTCCGTCGACACGCGTCGCGGGCTGTCTGCGAAGATCAGGCCGACGAGGTCCGCTCCCAGGCGCGCCGACAGCGCGGCGTCCTCCGCAGTCGTTATCCCGCAGATCTTCACACGTGTAGCCATGCTGCCACTCCCAAAACGCCGCTCGCCGGATGCACGTGCCCATTATAGTAGGGACACGCGCGGACGTCAGCGCGCTTCGTGTCGCGCGGTTGCCCACGGGGCCCGCGTCTGGTAGACATGGACGCCGTCACTCGCCGCCCTTCACCACGCCCCGAGCCCGCCACACGCGATGCAGAAACACGCCGAAGCACTCGCCGCGGTTCGGTTCAGAGCCTACGCGCTGGGCGTCCTGCTCGTCGTCGCCAACAACTTCTGGCTGATGGCGTCCGCCACCTGGGCATCCGGGTACCCGACGACCGTTTCGCTCTTCCACCACGTCGTGTTCATCCTGTTCGTCGTCATCGCCATGAGCGCGCTGGGCAGGGCCGTGCCGGGCTACCGACGCCCGTTCCTGAATCCCCCCGAGCAGGTCGTCCTTTACACGATGCTCTGCGTCGCGAGCGGCATCGGCGGCCTCGACCTGATGCAGGTGCTCGGCACGTTCACCAACGGCCTGCGTCACCTCGCGACCCCCGAGAACGACTGGGACGCCCTGTTCTTCCGCTACGTGCCCGACTGGTTGGTCGTAGGCGACGTCGGCGCCCTCAAGGCGCTCGCGGACGGCGGCTCGTCTCTGTACACGTGGCCGCATTTCCGCGCGCTGCTCCCTTCGGCGCTCGTCTGGTCGGCGTTCATCCTCGTGCTGTCCGGGGTGATGCTCTGCCTGACGTTGCTCGTCCGCGAGCAGTGGACCGAGACCGAGAAGCTGTCGTATCCGATCATCCAACTGCCCCTGCACATGACGGCACGCTCGGCCGCGCTGTTCACCAATCGGGCGATGTGGCTGGGCTTCGCGCTCGCCGGCCTGGCGAATCTCCTGAACGGCCTGAACTTCCTGTACCCGTCGGTGCCCGGCGTAGGCGGGAAGCTCTACGATCTCGCCCCGCTCGCCCCGAACCCGCCGTGGAACGCGATCGGGTGGACTCCACTATCCCTGTGGCCATACGCCGTAGGCCTGGCGTTCTTCATGCCGCTCGACATGTCATTCTCAGCGTGGTTCTTCTATCTGTTCTGGAAGATGGAGATGATCGCCGGCCGCGCGATGGGGCTGCAGCGCCTCCCGAACTTCCCGTACATCGAACCCCAAGCGGCCGGTGCCTACGCGGGACTATGCGTGCTGGCCCTGTGGACCACGCGCCGACACCTGCGGGCGGTGTTCCGCGGGGATCGTCGCATCGACTACAGAACGCCGCGCATCGCGCTTGTGGGAGGCGCTGTGGGAGTGGCGGCGCTGCTCTGGTTCTGCATGGCGCTCAAGATGACCCCCTGGGTCGCCGTCGTGTTCACAGTGGGGTACTTCGTCCTGTCGCTCGGCATCACGCGGACGCGCGCGGAGCTAGGATCGCCGGTTCACGATTTGCATCGCGCCGGGCCGCATCTGATGATCGCCGAGGTGTTCGGGACGCGAGCCCTATCCACAGCCGACATGACCGCGCTCTCGTTCCATCAAGGGTACAACCGCGCCTACCGCGGTCATCCGATGCCCCACCAACTCGAAGGCTTCAAACTCGGCGAGCAGAGCCGCGCCCGACCACGCGCGCTCATCGTCGGCGTGCTACTCGCGTCAGCGCTGGCGCCGCTGGTGTCATTCTGGGGTCTCGCACACTACTCCTTCCGACACGGAATACCCAACGTCGGCAAGGTCCCCGAGTCGTTCGATCGCCTCGCCGGTTGGGTCGCCGCCCAGACCGATCCCAGCGCCGGGACATCCGTCGCGGTCGCATACGGCGCGGGGATCACACTTCTGCTCGCAGCCCTCCGCGCGCGCTTCGTCTGGTTCCCTCTCCATCCCGCCGGCTACGCCGTTACGAGCGGCTGGTCGATCAACCTCTTCTGGTGCTCGATCTTCGTCAGTTGGGCCTGCAAGCTCGGGATCCTGCGTTTCGGTGGCCTGCCACTGCTGCGACGCGCGCAGCCGTTCTTCCTGGGCGTAATCCTCGGCGACTTCGTGATCGGCTCCCTCTGGATGCTGCGCGGGGCCGTCCTGGAGGCCCCAACGTACCGCTTCCTGTTCTGACGTCCATTGCCGGACACTCCACGGGCCCGACGCACATATGGCCACACCGCTCCGGCCACGTCTGCAACGGACCCGCGCACACCGCCTCGTGTAGTGCTTCTCCCTATATCTCCCATCGGCGTGCGCTACCCGCCCAGTGTGTCGCACGGCCTGGAGGGCCACGACCGACCACAACATCTCAAACCCGGCCGCGCACCCGCACGCATTCGACGCCGCGCATGCCCGGCGCTGTCGCCCCACACAACGACCGGCGCCAGGCATATCCGATAACCTTTTGGGGGTACTATGCGCGGCGCGGCCGCCCGGAAACTGCGGGCGAACGGCCCAGGACTTCCGATAATGTAGATTATGTCATAGACGGCGGCCGTGGATACTGCCGCGCGGGCCTCGCAGCACAACATCTTCCGATGTGCGCGGATATTTAGCACAAGTGGGCGGCGCGCGATGCATTATCGGAAACCCCAGCATCTTGGGATCGGCGGCGAGCCCCGGCACGCCACACGCCGCACCAGGCCGACACCTACACGATAGCGCCGACCGACCGCACAGAAGACGGGCCTGCCCGCACACGGCACACGGCCCGCCACTCTCCCGCGGCGTGACGTAGAGCGGAGAATGCGCTACGTTGAGACGGGCGCCACGCGACACGGCCTGGGGAGAACGCGATGCGAGAGTTAAGGGACAAGGTAGCTGTAGTGACCGGAGCGGGGAGCGGAATAGGCCGCGCCCTCGCCCGCCGACTGGCACGTGAAGGGTGCAACCTCGTGCTGGCGGACATCTCACCGGACGCGCTCGCGGATGTCGACGCCGAACTCGTCGAGGCGGGGACCCGCACGGCCGCGATCGAAGCAGACGTCACCGACCAAGACAGCGTCGATGCCCTGGCCGAGGCTGCCCTGACCGCGTTCGGGGCCGTGCACGTCGTCTGCAACAACGCCGGAGTGGGCGTGCCGCGCGGCGGCGGGATGTACGTATGGGATACGCCGCTCCCGGAGTACGAGTGGGTGATGCGGACGAACGTGTGGGGGATCATCCACGGCTGCCGAGCGTTCGTCCCGATACTACTTGCGCAGGGCGAGCCCGCCCACATCGTGAACACCGTTTCCGTGGCCGGGCTCCTGGCGCGCGCCGCAACGCACGTCTACACGATGTCCAAGCACGCAGCCCTCTCCCTGAGCGAGTCTCTCGTCGCCCAGCTCGCAGAAATAGACTCGTCGATAGGGGTGTCCCTCCTGTGTCCCGGTTATGTAGACACCGGCCTGTCCGCATCGGACACGTCGGCGCCGCCCGCCGTAGCAGCGCTCGCAGAGGCCGAAACAGCCGAGCACGCCGAAATGCGCGCCCGTTTCGAGAGGTCGATCGGGAGAGGGATCGCGCCCGATCTCGTAGCGGCAGGAGCGATTGATGCCATCCTCACCGGAAGGACGTACGTCCTGACGCACCCTGAATACAACGAGCTGATACGCCTGAGGGTGGCCGACATCATGGAGCGAGGCACACTAGAACAGTATGGCGAAGCGTACCGTTCGTTTGCACGGCGACAGGGCGCGAAGGAGGAGTAAGTGATGCGGGCCGCCACGCTCGTCATGGCGCTGACACTCGGGTTGGCGACCGCCGTGCACGGCGCCGGCCGCGTCCTGCTGGCGAACGACCCGGCGCTGTCGCCCGACGGAGAGACGCTCGCGTTCGCGTGGCGGGACGACATCTGGTCTTCGCCCGCGGCTGGAGGCGCGGCGGAGCAGCTTACCACCCACGCGGCGCGCGACCGACAGCCGGTGTTTTCGCCGGACGGCTCGCAGATCGCGTTCGTGAGCGAACGGGACAACGGCTGGCAGGTCTACGTCATACCCGCGTCGGGGGGTGCCGCTCGACGCATGACTTGGCACACGGGGGGATACGCCCTGCACGGCTGGTACCCGACCGGCGACGCCCTGCTCGTAGAAGCCACGCGGGACCACAGTTGGACGCAGGCCTCGCGCCTGATGCGCGTGGAGACGCATGGGCGCAAAGCGCCGTCGCTCCTGTTCGACGACTATGGCGGCGAGGCGTCCATAGACGCAGATGGCGAGCGTGTCCTGTTTGTGCGGGAGGGACGCCGATGGTGGCGTAAGGGCTACGTCGGGCCGGCTGCGGGCCAGATATGGATGCACGACGCGCGCACGGACGACTTCGCCCTCTTGATAGACGACGACGCCGAGGCGCGCTGGCCGCTATGGGCGCCCGACGGGGGCCGCTTCTACTACGTTAGTGGACGGAGCGGGTCCATGAACCTGTGGGAGCGAACGCTCGCGGGCGGCGCTGATCGCCAACTGACCCACCACGCGGACGACTCGGTGGTGTCCCCCGCGCTCTCGCGTGACGGCAAGACAATCGTGTACCGCCACCTGTTCGACCTGTACCGTCTGCGTCTGAACCAGGATGTAGGACCGGAGCGGATAGAGATACACGACCGCGGTGAAGGTGTGTCCGAGACGGCGCGCCGGACAGCGGATCGCGCTACCGAGGTCGCGTTCACGAGCGATGGACTGGAGGTCGCGTTCATCGCCGACGGCGACCTGTGGGTAATGGACACAGAGCTGCGCGAACCGATCAACGTGACGGACACCCCCGAGTCGGAGTCGTCTCCGGTGTTCGCGGGAGACGACAGCGCGCTGTACTACGTGAGCGACGCAGGCGGCCAGAGCGACGTGTGGCGCGCCGAACCGGCGTCGTCCGACAGCTACTGGTGGCAGAACGACGACTTCATGCGGACCCGCCTGACAGACGACACCGATGTTGAGTCGGCCCTGACGGTGAGCCCGGACGGCGGCCCGGTGGCATACGTAAAGGGCCTCGGCGACCTTGTCCTCCACGATGCCGACACGGGCGATGCGCGCGTCCTGGCCGAGTCGTGGAACGCTCCAGACTACGACTGGTCACCCGACGGACGCTGGATCGCCTACGCCGTGGACGACGCCGACTACAACCGCGACATCTGGCTCGCGCCCGTTGACGCATCCACGCCTGCCTACAACGTGTCTCGCCACCCGGATTCAGAGAGCGATCCCGTGTGGTCCCCCGATGGAAAGCTGCTCGCGTTCACCGGCGAGCGCGCCCACGCGGAATCGGACATATACTACGTGTGGCTGAGCGAAGAGGACGAGGACCGCACAGACCGTGACCGGGCCGTGGTCAAGGCCGTGGGGAAATTGGACAAGGCGCGGAAGAAGGCGAAGGCTGAACCCGCGGCGCCGGCCGACACCCCAGCGGCCGACGCAACTGGCGCGGCGGACGTGTCCGAACCGGACGACGGCGACGGGGAGGACGCAACGGACGAACCCGAAACCGACGACCCGCCGGATGTCCACATAGACTTCGACCGCATCCACGAACGCATACGCCGTGTCACGATAGCGGACACCGACGAGAACGGCCTGTTCTGGTCGCGCGATTCCAAGAAGCTGGCGTTCCAGGCGACCGTCAACGGCAAGAAGGGCACGTACACGATCGAGATCCCGGAGGAACTCGGGCCGAAGCTGCTTAGCGAGAAGACCGGCGCGCAGGCCCGGTGGCTAGAGGAGGACGACACGATCGTCTGGCTCTCCGACGGCGTGCCCGGAGCGCTCACAGCGAAGGGTGACGCCACGCCGTACAGCTTCGAGGTTAGGACGGTCGTGGACCGCGCTGCCCGGTATGGCGCGGGGTTCGACCTCGCGTGGCGCACGATGCGCGATCGCTACTACGACGCTCGGCTTGGGAGCCGCGACTGGGACGCCATCCGCGCGAAGTACCGCGCCGTCGCCGGCGCGTGCGGAACGGACGAGGAGTTCACCCAGGTAGCGCAGCTTATGCTCGGCGAGCTGAACGGTTCACACCTCGGCTTCTCGGCGTCCGACGCCGACCGGTGGAAGACCTCCGACGCATGGCGCGATGTCACCGCGCACCTCGGCATCCGCTTCGACCCCGCGCACACGGGCGACGGGCTGCGTGCGCGCGATGTCCTGCCCGACGGCCCGGCAGACAGGCATGGGTCGAGGGTTGCGGCTGGCGAGACCGTCGTGAGCATCGACGGGAGCCCGGTAGACGCCTCCATGGACCTGACAACCGTCCTGAACGGCCCGTTGGAGCGCGACGTGCGGCTCGTCGTCCGGGACGCCGATGGCGAAGAGCGCGACGTCGTGATCCGCCCGATCACCCACAGGGCCGCGCGCGGCCTGCTTTACACCAAGTGGGTCATGGACAACGAGGCCGCCGTCCATGAGATGTCCAACGAAGCCGTCGGGTACCTGCACGTCCGGGGCATGAACTGGCCCAGCTTCCAGGAATTCGAGCGCCAACTATACGCCGCGGGCGCTGGCAGAGACGGCCTCATCATCGATGTCCGCTACAACGGAGGCGGATACACCACCGACCACCTCCTGACGGCGCTGACACAGCCGACCCACGCGACCACCGTAGGTCGGGGCGGCGAGCCCGGCTATCCGCAGGGAAGGCGTGTATACGCGACGTGGGACAGGCCGATCGTCGTCCTGTGCAACCAGCGCAGCTTCAGCAACGCGGAGATATTCAGCCACGCCATCAAGACGCTCGGCCGCGGTAGGCTCGTGGGGGTCCAGACGGGCGGCGGGGTCATCAGCACCGGCTCGCGTGAGATACTGGATATCGGTCGCCTGCGCATCCCGGGTCGCGGCTGGTTCCTGCCAGATGGCGAGGACATGGAACTGAACGGCGCAGTGCCCGACATCGTCATCTGGCCGGAACCGGGTGAGATGCCTGCCGGCATCGATCGGCAGCTGGAGGCGGCGGTAGCGGCGCTGGCTGAAGACGTGGCGGCGTGGCGTGAGCGGTCCAAAGCAACGCCGAGGACGGCAGCCGAACGGCGCGAGTCGAAGTAGTCCGGGGCGGGGGAGGCCAATGCGACGCAGGATGGCCTTGTGGTGCGGAGTGTGTGGCGCGCTCGCCGCGGCGGTCGTGTACGTGTGCGTCGCGGGCGGGGTGTCGGAGAGCTCGATGAAGTACATCCTCTACTTCCAGGAGCAGGGCGCCAACGTCCCGCAGTGGTTCCTAGACCGATTCGAAGAGACCGGAACGGACGCCGCTTACGTGATCGCGTACGACGTGTCGAATCCGTTCTACCTGCGCGGCGACTGGGACGGGGACGGTCGCGCTGACCTCGCCGTACGCGTGCGACATCGCGAGTCCGGCGCCACGAGCATCGCGTTCGCGCGGCGCGCAGCATCGTCCATCGACATGCCGCCAGGGGAGACTGGACCAACGTCTTCGTCTGGCGCGTGCATGAACGCGACGTACCGCTCGGGCGCGGTGTCGGCGGCGAGCCGCCTGTCCTGCATGCCGAGGCCGTCTACCTCGAGAAGCCGGAGGCCGCGAGCCTGATCCTGTACTGGGACGGGGTCGCCATACCGCGCTATCAGCTCGGCGACTGAGCACGCGCCGTGCAGCGACGAGGAAGAGACGCCACGAGCGCGGACGCTGAGCCGCAGTCCCCGGATCGCCAGAGGAGACCGTCGACCGTGTACATCCAGCACCAAATCCCCCTGACGGCCCTCGATGACGAGATGCTCAGCTTCCTCCGCGCCATCAGCGTGGACATGATCCACGTGGACCTGCGCAAGGGCGCGGGCGCGGTGGGAGGCGCGGGCGACCTACAGGACGGCGTCGATTACACCGAGACGTTCGAGAAGGCGCGCGAGCAGGTCGAGGGTCACGGCATGACCCTGAACAACCTGTTCATGTCATGTTGGGACGCGATCACCCTCGGGCGATCGGACATGGACGCGAAGATCGATGCGTGGGGCCGGATGCTGGAGTCCATCGGCCGCGCGGGAATCGGACATCTAGGATGGAACTTCAAGCCGCGGGGTAACTTCCGCACGACGTCCGACAAGGGACGTGGCGGCGTGTCCTACAGCACGTTCGACACGGCGGAATTCGAGCGCGAACGACCGCCCGCGCACGATCCCCCGGTGTCGGAGGACGCGATGTGGGAGCGCATGACGACGTTCCTAGAGGGCGTCCTGCCCGTGGCCGAGAAGGCGGGCGTGCGGATGGCCCTGCATCCCGACGACCCGCCCATCCCGGAGCCGCTTGGGGGCGTCGCGCAGATATGCTCGACGATGCCGCAGTTCCGGCGCATCTTCGACATGGGTCCGGCCGAGACGCACGGCATGGTGTTCTGCCAGGGCTGCATGACGGAGCTACTCGGCGAGGGCGTCTACGGCGCTATCGAGGAAATGTCGGCCGCAGACAGGATCGCATGGGTGCACTTCCGCAACGTGCGCGGCCAACTGCCGCGCTTCGCGGAGGTGTTTATGGACGAGGGCGACATCGACATGAAGCGCGCGATGATGACCTACCGCGACAACGGCTTCGCCGGCCCGTACATGATGGACCACACGCCACGCTTCCCGCAGTCGAAGGCTGGTCTGGCCGGCATCGCCTACGCCGTCGGCTATATACGCGCCCTCATCCAGGACGTGTACGCGTAGGTAGGCCGGCCGATGCGGCCGAGACCGGTTCGCGACCGGTCGTCGCTCCTTGCTCCAGCGCGCCTATCCGAAGGAGCCGGGCGGAGGCAGGCTAGTCCCGCGTCAGCGTCCCATCCGCCTGGATGCGCAGACGCCAGCGCCCGCCCGCGTTGTCGCTCACGGTCAGCAACTCGCCGTCCCATGCTATGTCCGCCGCCTCCCCCGTGAGTGAGACTGCCCAAGCGAAGTCCGCATGCTTCGCGGAGCGCCGGAAAATCACCATTGGGACGCGGTCCTCGAGGTGATCGCCAACGCCCGTGCCCGTCACGACCGTGGTCGCCTCGTTCGACGCCAACGTGACCGCGGTCGCGACCCCGTCGGCGATCTCGCCACGCAGCGTCACGCCGTCGACGCGCCGTGCGTGTCCATCGCGCATGTGGAGGTAGCCGTCGGTATCGGCGGCCGCCCAGGGGTCAGCGTCCGGCAGGTCGTCCCAGCGGCCGAGCTGATGGTACGCGATGTCGAACGTCCGTTCCCGGTCGGCCTCGACGCGATCGAGGAAGACGACGAGATCCTCGCTAAGCAGCGCGACAGTCCTCGTGAACTGGACGCCGTCGTAGATGTCTCCCGCCTCGGCCGTAACGTAATCCACATCGCCCGCCGAGCCGAACGCGAGAAGCCTGCCCGTGGCCGCCTGCTGCGACTCGCCGTCCACGACCAGCGTGTTGTGCGCGAGCGTCGTGCGATACCAACTGCGCTGGATCGGCTGGCCGTACCGCGCCGTGCCCGGATCTGTCGCGACCTGTTGGCCGCGCGCATACAGGACGAAGTTCAGCTTGTCCGGGTGCCCGTGGCCGCCGCCGTGCGGACCGTACTTCAGGCAGAGCCACGTGGCCTCCGCGCCTGCGCCGCGAGCGAGGATGGCGTAGCCGGACTCCGGGTGATTGGCGCTTGTCCATTCCCGGTTGGACACGTCGCTGGCGATGTCCTCCCCGTACCACAGGGCAAAGTCGTTGTTGCGTCCACCTCGGGCGAGGAGGTCGACGTAGTCGGGCACGCCGTACCGCGCGTAACCAAGCTCGTACATCGACGCGCGACCCGCCAGGTTCACCGCACCGCTGTCGTTGAACGCGGGGAGTGTCAGGTCGGGCATGGCGAAGCGGATGGGCGCATCGAACATCCCGCGGAAGGCGTCGTCATACAGGTCGATGCCGCTGTTCCGGGCGGCTTCCGTCAGCGGCCAGAGCGCGGACATCGTGTAGAAGTGGTAGCCCCACGCGCCCTCCCACCACGCCCCGTCGGGCGCGACGCCTTCCGCCATCTGCTTGCGGTACCCGCTGTCTGGGTTCTCGATGGCCTCCCAAATGAGGTCGGCATCACCGAGCAGGAAACCGACGAGACCGACCGCGCTGTTCTTCCAGCACTGGATGTTGTGGACGCTCATCTTGTGCGGAAGGATCACGTCGCGCGCGGCGGGGAGGAAGAGCTTCTCCGCCAGGGTAGTGCGGTCGTCATCGCTCAACGAGTCCCAGATCAGGTCGGCGCCCTGCGCCATGCGGATCAGCCACGTGGACTCGTCCAAGGTCTGGGGCCCGACGCGGCCGCCCCCTATCTTCGGTTCGTTACGCGTCGTGTGCAGCGGGTAGTCGAGGTACTTGTCGGCGTATGCCAGCAGGATTTCGCGGGCCTTCTCAGCGTACTTCCTGTCCCCCGTCACCTGAAATGCGATGCCCAGGCGCTCGACGGCCGTCGCCCATCCCCCATGCTTCTGCGACAGCACGACGCCGTCGAAGTCCCGGCTCGGATCGGTCGGGTCACCCAGGTACACGTCGCCGTTGACCGGGTCGATGTGCTCCCACTGCCAGTCGCCGATCTGCTTGCCTGTCCTGAGCGTGGCTCCCGATTTGGGCGACGCGTACCAGTGCCACCAGTTCGAGCCGCGCGGCGGCAGGACCACGTCGTCGCTGAGGACGCCGTCGGCGTAGCTCCGCACCCCGTCGAGCCGCTTGCGAGCCCAGTCGTGTGTATCGGCGCGCTCTTGCATGGCCCGGATGCCTTCACCGTCCAACAGAAGGCGCGGATGCGAAGGCAGATCGAGACTCTTTGTAGTGCTCACAGTGGCCCTCACGAGCGATTCCTGCAGGCTCGGTACCTGCGCCCAGATGTCGAAAGTCCATCGATCGAGAGGCGCCAGCTTCGCGTAATGCCACGCGCCGTCCTGTATCTCCAGCTCCTGACGCGAGACAGCCATCGCGCCGAGTTTCGCCCCGCCCCACGCCACAACGCCGCGCCCCACGACGACGGATATCGGGTCGGCCGTGAGGTTGCGGAGGGTCACCGGCAGGTACCACTCGCCGTCCCTCTCCAGAGGCGACTCCGGCGTCCAATCGAACACGGTCGGCACGGCCAGCACCGAGTCTAGGTATAGCCGTGGCGTCTCCCCGTTCGCCACCTGCGTGCGGAAGGCGATGTACCGTCGGTCCTTGCTGGGCGTCTCGCCCCAGTCGTCCCACATCGGGTCGGCGAGCGGCAGCGCCACACGCGTCCACTCCCGTGCCGCGTCGCCCATGGACGGCTTCCACACCTCGTAGACCGCCTCCATGCCGCCGGCCAAGGGCCAGTTCCGCACCTTCACTAGGAATCCAGTCAGCCCGTCCCCCTCGACCTTCCACCGGAAGCTCAACTGCTGTGCGTCGGACAGACCCACCCCCGCCTCGCCGTGCAGCAGATACGTGAAGTTCGCGCCCGGCGTCAGGTCGACGGCGACTGCGTGATCGCCTTCGGCGGCGTCGTTGGTCAGGCGGACGTCTCGGCCCCAGCGGTCGAGCGACTCCCCGTCGTCGATCATGATGGGCGCCAACTTCGACGCCTGGACGACCGCCTTCGCGGAGCACGCCGAGAGTACCACTAGCGCGAGCGCTACACGGAGCATGAGACTGGCTTCCCTCATATGTACTTTCGTAACGTCAGGTACGAGCGGCTTGGGTCCGCGCCGCGTTCCTCGAGCAGCTCGAACCCGAGACATTCGAACATCCGCCGGCTGCGCGGATTGTAGTCGGCGACATCGCACGCGAACAGAACATCGGCGCCCTCGGACGCGAACGCGAATCCGACAAGCAGCCGCACGGCGATCGTGCCGACGCCCTTGCCCCAGCACTCCTTCTCGCCGATGGTGATGTCGATCCGCCGGCAGTCCTTGGCCGGGTGGAGGTCGCGCAGCCAGTCGAGATTCAGCCGCTGCAGCCAGCATTCCCCGACCGCACGACCCGCCCACTCGATAATGAAGCAGTACGCGTCCTGCGAAACGCCGCGATAGATCCCCTGCGTCTCATCCAGCGAACGGGGCGGGACACCAGGGCCATCGGAGAAATGCAGCACGTCGACATCCTGGCTCCACGGCAGGAGGATGGCCCAGTCGCCCTCAGTCATCGGGCGCAGGGCAACGGCGCCCTCGGACAGCGCGACGGAGTGCTCGCGTATCCGCGGCGCGGAGCGCGTGTCATCTGAGGGCGTCACGGTTCTCGGCCTCCGGCTTCCTGGGCGTAGGCAACCCGAAGTCGCTCGAACCCGGTCGACGCCCTCCCGTGACGAAGCGCACAGCCTGCCTGGCGACCGCCACCGCGGTGCCGACGCCAATGGTGATCTGACCCAAGCGGGTCAGCGTAGGCAGAGGCTGGCCTTCCCAGTCGCCGCCACCGGTGACACGATCGACGACGAAAACGGCGATGCCGCCTAGGACAAGCACACCGACCGTCCGCCATCGCCCGCTGGGCGCGTCCTGACGGCTCCGCTGTTCATCGCTGCTCGCAGGAGAGGGGTCCCGCCGCATCCGGCCCATCACCTAGACCCGACGTGCACGTCGACGTCCCGGTTCCGCGGCAGCAGGATGTGCCAGTCACGCTCGGCCGTCGGGCGCGGGCGGACATCTCTACCGCCGAGAGTCACGTTGTGACCGCATATCTGTTCGGCGACGAGCGTGTTCTCTGAGGGCATCACGGTTCTCATCTTCCCGCTTCCTCGCCACGGGCAACCCGAACGCGCCCCGTGCCGTTAGCGGCTTGCCCGTGACGCCGAGGACGGCCTGTCCGACGGTCACCATCCCGGCGGCGACCCCTCCCAGGCGAGTCAACGCGCGCACAGGATGGACGCCCCAGTCTGCCCCGCCGGTCAAACGGTCGACCACAACCGCGGCGAGCCCGCCCAAGACGAGCAGGACGACCGTTCGCCATCGCCCCCTCTCCGCGCCCATCCGGCGCCCCGGCCTATCGACAGACCCAGTGGGTTGCCCCCGCCCAACGCGGCGGTTCATGTGGACCCACCATGCTCGCCGTGGTCGACGTCCCGCGCTCCCGCGTCACGTTGTCGTGGCGGGTCCGCCTCGCGGCGTAGGCATCATCTGAGGGAGTCACGGCTCTCGTCCTTCGGCTTCTTGCTCGTGGGCAACCCGAAGTCGCTCCGTCCCGCGCGGTATTTGCCGGTGACGAGGCGCACAACCGCCTTGCCGGAGGCGAAAAGGGCGAGGACGCCGACGCTCGCCCACGCTACCGGCAGTAGGGCGGGCGCAGGGAGTCCTGTCACACGGACTACCGGCAGGAAGATTAGCCCCGCGGCCACACCGAGCACCCCGAGCACGAGCGCGCCCACGGTCTTCCGTCGGGCCTTGGCGACGTTCGCGCGGCGACGTCCGACACTCTGGAACACGCCGCGTCTGCCGTCTCCTATCCGCCGCATCACTTCGCTCCGACATTCGCCTCGAGGGAAACCTCACAGTGGCGAGTGCGTCCTGTGGGTGGACGTCCTCGTCGCCCCGCTCGACGCCGTGCCCCGCCCCACCGTCAGCGGCCTGCCCACGACTTTGCGGACGAAGTCCCTGACGGTCCCGGTGATGGGCCACAGGGCCAGCGCGAGAAGACCTATGGCGACCAACGTCCGCGCGGGGGAGGCCCGCCAATGGCCGTCGCCGGTGCGATCGGCGACCCAGAACGCCAACAGTCCGGCCAGGGCTAGCAGGTCGGCCGTCCGCAATCGGTCTCTTTGCCGCGCGAATCCCGCCAGGACTACGGCGCACACCCCGACGGTGACCCACCCGGGGGCAAGCAGCGGTTGCGCCCCCGTCTGGGCGCCGATCAGCCAGACAAGAGCGACGCCGACGCCGAGGCCGCCTAGGCTGAGCGCGCTGACCCCCTTCCACGGGCCGACTGCCCTGTTCGCGCTGCGGCAGCGGAGGGCCGAAGCCACCCCGCCTCCGCCGACTCCGATGCGTCGCATCACTTCGCTCCGATATGCGCCTCAAGGAATAGCCTCACCGTGGCGAGCGCGTCCTGGACCTGCGCATCCTCCTCGTTCCACTCGAAGCCGTGGCCACCCCCGTCGATGGTGACGAACTCGTGCTCGACGCCCGCTTCCGCCAGAGCCGCCGCCATGCGCACGGACTGTTCGTACGGAACGTCCGTGTCCTCGTCGCCGTGGAACAGGAGCGTGGGTGGATACATCGCGCTCACGTGGCGTTCCGGGCAGTACGGGTGCATGGCGTCCAGATCGGCGCCACCCACCTCCAGCGGCCACACTCCCTGCTGACGGCACCACAGATAGAACGTCCCGCGGTCGTCATGTCCAGAGCCGTTGCTGATGGTCACGTCGCCGACGGCTGCCCGCGCATCCTCCTCGGCCACGAGATCCTGCTGCCGATAGAACTCGTCCGGCTCGGAATACCACGGGCCGACCAGGTCGCCGTATCCATAGAACGAGATCAACGCCAGCGGCGTCGGCTCGGCCACCAGCCCGCTCATGAGGGTCAGGTAGCCCCCGGCGGAATGCCCCACGACCGCCATGCGCGCGGGATCGACGCGCAGCGTGTCCTCGGCGTTCTCCACGATCCACGCGAACGCGTGCTTCAGGTCGTCGATGATGTCCGGCAGCTTCGTCTCCGGCGCGAGGCGATAGTCGATCGACACGACGGCGTACCCGGCGTCGAGATACATGTCGCGATGCGACCCACGCATCCACTGCCGCCCGCCCACGATCAGCGCGCCACCGTGGATGTACACGACCACCGGCCGGATATCGTCGCCGGGCAAGCGATAAACCTCGGCGTGAATGTCGTGACCGTCGACCGTGCGGTAGACGTGCGTCTCTTCCGTGAACTGCGGCATGTCGTCCTCCGTGGCGGCGCCGACGCATGTCGCGAGGGCGAGGGCGGTGAATACGGCGAGGGCTCGCGTCGGTCGATGGGCGCGTCTGGCGTGGCGCATGCCGCCTCCTGATGGTGTGCTCGGAACACGTTAGCGCATCGCATGCGACGTGTCCATCCGCGCGCACGGGCGAGACGCTTTACGTGGCCGCCGTGTCGGTGCATAAGATACGCGCGACCGAACCGATCTCACACGGCGGCCAAAGCCCACACGCAGGGAGCGGCGAGATGGCGAAGATTCCAGTCGGCCTACAGATGTACACCGTCCGCGAGCAGATGGCGGAAGACCCCGTCGCTACGCTCAAGGCCGTGGCGGACATCGGCTACGCCGGCGTCGAAGGCGGGACGCCGGCCGGCATGACCACCGAGGACTTCCTCGCCGTGCTCTCCGACACGGGCATGACGATAGTCGGCGGCGGCGCATCGGCGGCCGACCTGCAGAACGACATCCAGAAGGTCGTCGACAACTGCGGCGCTCTGGGCATCAACACGGTTATGATGGGCTTTGGCGGGAACCTGAGCGAGGACGAATGGCGGACGGGCGTCGCCGGCCTAGCCGAAGGCTGTGCGAAGGCGGCCGCGAACGGCATCCGCGTCCTCTATCACAACCACGCGCACGAATTGGAGCAGAAGGTAGGCGACGAGTGCTGCCTGGATTACCTGCTCTCCACCATCCCGGCGAGCGACATCGGCGCCGAGTTGGACGTGTACTGGGTGAAGACCGGCGGCGAAGACCCCGGCGAGTACATCCGCAAGTACGCCGGCCGCACGCCGTTCCTCCACATCAAGGACCGTGCCCCGTCGCCCGCGGACGAGGAATGCCCGTTCGCCGAGGTCGGCCACGGCATCCTCGACTGGGACGACATCTTCACGTCCGCCGAGGCCCAGCCGGGAGTCGAGTGGTACATCGTCGAGCAGGACCGCTGGACGCGTCCACCCATCGAGTCCGCGAGGTTGAGCTTCGAGTTCCTGGCCGCCCAAGGAAAGGTCTAGGCGCCAGCGCCAGCGCGCTTCGCAAGGGAGGTCGACGCGCGGATGCGACACGCCGGAATCACCGATCGGCACACGCTACACTTCGACATCGTCGGCGGCTCGGGTGAGCATGCCGCCCGCGATGTCGAGGTGTACGCCACGCGCGAGGAAATCGAGCAACTAGCCACCCAGGGCTACCTCTTGCGGGAGCGCCTGTTCCCGCAAGAGGAGGTGGAGCGCCTGCGCGAGGCGACGGATGCCGTCGAGGCCGACGAAGCCGGCCCCGAGAGCATCGGCCGCGGCGTCAACTTTGGCGGCTGGTTCCCGCGACATCTCATGGACAAGCATGAGACCTTCCTCGAACTCATCAAGTTCCCGCCAACGCTCTCGGTAGCGCGCGCCGTCCTCGGCCCGTACGTGAACATCCGGCAGTTGGGCGCGCGTGTCAGCTACCCCGGCGAGCCGAATCAGCAGACGCACTGGCACATCCATCGACGCCACGTGCCCGATCCGGCCCCGGCGTTCTACGTCTACCCACACACGATCGACTGCCTCATCTACCTCGACGACACCGACGACGCCTCGGGGCCTCTGGCAATCCTGCCCGGCTCGCACCGGGGGACGCACGACGACCTCGCGCCCGGGGACCTGTCCGAGAAGCCCGAGCAACTCACACTACGCCTGCCCGCCGGCAGTTGCGTGATCATGCACAGCAACGTCTGGCACCGCGCCTACCCCACGACGCCCCAGGGACAGAAGCGGCGCCTGCTGATCCTCTGCTATGGCCCGACGTGGATGCGCCGCTCCTCCTTCGGCGTGGCGCCCGAGGACGGGCTGCGCGACCGCCTGCTCGCCGAAACGGACGACCCCGAGGTCCGTGAGCTTCTCGGCGTAGGCGGGTACCAGTAGATCGGCCGTCGAGCCTGGCCGGGCGACTCCCAGCACAGCGCTTTGCGGAAGCCACGCCCCGTGGCGTACAGCATGTAGCGGATATGCATCCACGAGGGAGGATTAGGGATGGCCAGCACGTACGCGTACGAGCGCGTTTCTCCGATCGGTGACACCGAGCCCATGAACATGCCCGTCGCGGACATAGACGCCGCGATCGCGTGGTACGAGTCGAAGATGGGCTTCACCGTCAAATCACGAACCGATGACCCGGTGGCGGCGGTCGTGATGACCCGCGACGACATCGAACTCGGCTTCGCGGTGAACGGCGGCGACCCCGAGCAGGCAAGCTGCTACATCGCGGTCAGCGATGTCCACGCCGCGATGGCGGACCTGGAGTCGAAGGGCGTCTCCGTCGGGAACCACCGCATCGACGAACACGGCGACAGCAAGTACGAGGTGTTCTTCGTCCGGGACGACGACGGGATCTGCTACTGCATCGGCCAGCCTGCATAGGATTCAGGGAGCGAGAGTGTCCGACGAGACAGCCGTCCACGACGATGCTCCATGGCTGGAGTTGTGCCGCGAGGCGTGTCTCGACGCGGGCGTGCCGAGCGACGGTGCCCGCGTCCTGACCACCTGGGATCGCGGGTACAGTTGGAACGCGATCTACGAACTCGCCTCGGGCGACTTCCTCAAGTTGTACGGCCCGCGCTCGATGACGCTGTTCAGAATGGAAAGCGCGCTCCTCGAGCTGCTGGCCGACGGCCCCGCGGTTTCGGTGCCCCGCATCCTGGCATCTGGCACGCCCTCCGGCCAGCGGCCCTACCTCGTGCTCGCACAGATGCCTGGGCGGACAGCCGAGCACACCTGGGACGACATCCCACGACCCGAACAGCTCGGGATCGCTCGTGAGCTGGGAGCGGCCGTCGCGGCCCTTCACGCCGCCGATCCTGGCGTACTCGCCGACACGCGCACGTTGCCCGGCTCCCGCCGCGAGACCGCGCCGATGAACGTCGCCAAGAACTGCGCGCACATCGAAGCGACGGCCGGAATCGGCGCCGCCCGCGTGGACGAGTTCACGACGTTCATACACGACGAAGCCGCCGCCTTGCTGGACGAGGAGACGTGCATCGTCCACTGCGAACTGACGCACAACCACATCTACCTGAGCCAGGATGGCGAGGGTTGGCGGCTGTCGGGCCTGATCGACTTCGCCGACGCGATGGTCAGCGCCCCGGAGTTCGACATCGCGTGGCTATGGCCGTGGACCTTCTCGCGCGACGCCGAGCCCATGAGCGCGTGCCTCGACGCCCTGTACGACGGCCGTCCTTGCCCGCGCGACCTCGCTCGGCGGTGCCTCGCCGCGACGCTCTGCAGCTACTCGGCGGAGGGGCTGTGGGACGAGTACATGGAACATCGCCCGAGCGCGCCGTCAGTGGCGAACATGACGGAGTGGCTCTTCCCGGCGACGGTGTTCGGCCTCCGGCCCTAGCCTTCAGCCGACCACTCGAAGTCCTCATCGACCGGCCAGATGGGCCGCGTGAGATGTCGGTACGGCAGCCGGGAGTAGTCGACCGTGCTGACGCCCGGCGTGTTGAGTTCGATGGTCGCCGCCACGATCGGATCGAACGAAGCGCGGTGCGCCTGGTTCGACTTCACGACGATGATCTTCTTGTCTTCTAGTTGCACGCCCGCGCTACGGAAGAAGTCGCGGTCCTTCCCGGTCGAATACTGCGAGAACACGACGTCGATGTTGTCGCCCATCCGCATGACTACCCGCGTGCCGACGTTCACACGCTGCCACGCGTCGCGATTCACCTCCCGGCCCCACCCACCGTGCGTGGGCCCGCAGATCGTGTACGCTCCGTCGTCGATGGCCTTCACGGTCGCCGTGATGTGCACTGGACGATAGAACCGCTGGTCGATGGACGCCCCGACGGGCATCGTCACCGTAGCCCCGACGCCTGCCGCTACGCCGGCCGCCACGGCGTTCGCGTCACGGATGGTGAGCGCGCAGTCATGGGCGTCGAGCCGGATAAGGCTGTGCAGGATGTCGGGCCCGTCGGCGGGCGTGGCGCTGCCCGGGTCGTCGCCCAGATCGACGAGCAGGATCGGTTGGTCCTCGCGCTCCATGGCCATCCGCACCCCTGTGTCGATCGCGTACATGCGCCGGACCGTACGTAGGTCCTCGCGGCGATCCCAGAGTTCCTGCGCCAGGTCCGATGCGAGCCGGCGCGCAAGGCCGCGGTCGCCGTCCGTCGTCGCCAGCACGCACATACCCGCGTCCGGCGAGTCCCCGTACCCGTACCCCCCGAGGATCGTCACGTTGATGACGCCAGGCGCCTCTTCGATCTCCGCTCGCCGCAGGTTCAGTTGGTACAGGAGCAAACGCTCCTCTTCCTCGGGGATGTGTCCCCACGTGCTCTGCCCGATGTTCGGCCCGATGATCGGCACGAACACCCGCTCAGTGACGGGGTCGATCTCCCCTGCTAGCCACACGCGTAGGCATCCGGCGGCTTCCTCGCCGCGCTCGTACCCGTCGATGTGCGGGTTCGTGTTGTTCGGGAACGGGACGATCTGTTGCGTCTCGTAGTCGCTCATGATCGCGTGGAAGTCGTACGTCCCGACCATCGGCGTGTCCGGGTACGCCTCGCGGACGGCGCGGATCAGCTCCCCTTCGGCGTCGTTGTAGGGATCTTCCGCGACCATCGCCCCGTGCAGGTCGATGTAGATGGCGTCCAACGGCGCTGCGGCGCGGAGGCCGTCGACGATCGTGTCGCGCGCCTGCTCGAACGCGAGCCGTCGCGCCGTCCCGCCGTTGTCGAAGCGAATGTAGGCGATGGGGATCAACTCGGCGGAGGCCCCGGCCATGCCGTCGAGGAACCCCCCGATGAAGCTCTTCGGGTGCGCCGTCGTCAACACGTCCGCGCCGCGTGTTACCGTCGCCGTGTCGAGAGAGTCGTTCGTTTCGAGCGCGAAAGTGTTCGTCTCGTGCCATAGCCCGGCGACGCCGATACGCATCCTATCCTCTGCCTCCCATGTGTCCGCGGGTCAGGATGCCACACCGGGCGGCTTGCCGGAATGCACGCGTCACGGGCCGCGCGTGACGACTACGCCTTAGCGCGCTTCTCACCGATGCCGAGCGTGTCTTGACAGTACCGGATGCTCCGGTCGAGGTGAGCGCGCTGCTGGAGCGTCATCGCGGCCTCGTACTCGGGCGGCAGATCGGTTCCTCGGCCGCCGTCGGCGACGAGCATCGACCCCATGTACGGCGCGCCCGACTTCGCGAGAGCGACGAACTGGGCGAACTCCGAGGCAGGCGTGTCCGGGTACGCTTCCCAGTACTCCTGTTCGAGGTAGTTCAGAACCTGCGGCGGCCGCCCCGCGATGATCTCGACGGTCAGAGACGCGTTAGGGCACTGGCGCTCGAATTCCCGCACCCAATCGTCCAGACCTATCGTGCCGTCGCCCATCGGCAGCCATTGCAGCGCGGCGCCCAGGGGATGCTCCCACACGGCGGCGTCACGTATGTGGCTCGTCACGACGTACGGCGCGAGATGCTCCAGCGTCACGAACGGGCTCTCGCCGGCCCACACGGCGTTGCCCGTGTCGATGCACGCGCCGACGTACTCTGGCCCGGCATCCTCGATGAGCCCGCGCAACTCGCGAGCCTGCAAGTCCCCCGCGTGGTTCTCGATCGCGACCTTCACCCCCGTAGCGAGCGCGACGTCCCGCACGGAACGACACGTCTCGACAGTCGCGGTGATGTGCGTCGCTAGCGGCTGCTCCGTGCGTCGGTCGGCGCGCCCGCCCAAAACACAGCGTACGAACGGCGACCCCACGATGTCCGCCACGCCGATCATCTCGGTCAACTGCTCAGCGGCCGTGCCGCGTTCGTCATTGAACCACGTAGATGTCGGGCAGATGGAGAGCATGCCGACGTTCACCTCGAGCCCGAACTCGTCGGCGCGCGCCTTCACCTCCCTCAGATAGCTTTCCTCGAGGGTCTCGAAGTACCCGCGCTCCGAGAACTGCACTGCATCCAGGTCCATCTCGCGCGCGTAGTCGAGATGCTCGAAGGCGTTCCACCCGAGCGATCTCAGACTGTACGTGTCTACGCCCAGCTTCACGTGACGCCTCCTCTGTGCTCTGCCGGCATCCCTGACCGCACGCGAGCATGATTCCGTGAATACGGCGCACGGCCAAGCGCGACGCCGCCTGGCGAGAGGAGACCGAGCGCTTGCTTCCAGACGCACGCCGCAGTAGCCTTACCTCACGCGAATGTAACTCGCGGACACGTCTACTCATTCCGATACGCGAGCCGCGCCTCGGGGGCACCCGGGGCGCGCTCTCTTATGTCGGTGGGCATCGTCCCGCCGCCCCGCCTGACGCCGCCGGCCCGGATGCGCCCCCATGCGTCATCACACAGAAATCAGGGCCGCTACGCCCGGCGAACGACCCGAGATCTGCCACCTCATCGACGTGGCGTTCGACGCGGAGCCCCACGGCCCCAGCCTGACGAGTCCATGTACGTCTGTCGGATCCTCTGCCGAGGACCCGCACGACCGGCCCGACAACACGCGAATCCTCGTCGCCGACGGCAAGATCGTGAGCGTTGTCCATATGGCTTACAGGGAGGCCCACGTCCGCGGTGCACGCGTTTCGTTTGGGTACGTGTCGATGGTCGCCACGCACCCAGACCACAGGCGCAACGGATACATGCGCCGACTCATGCGCGATGCGGAGGAGAGCATGCGCGACAGGGGTCTCTGCTACGCGCTCCTGATGGGCGCATGGGACTTCTACGGCGGATCGCTGGGATGGCGGCCCTGCGACGACAAAGCGCCGTCGCTCGCGTGGAAGTACGTAGCTCGCACCGATGGTCTGCCAACCGTATCCGCCGAGGCGCGCATGGCGGCCGAAGCCGACATTCCCGCGTTGGCCCACATGTACGACGGACGGTACGCACAGATGTTCGGTCCCGTCGTCCGCTCGCGGGAATACTGGCGACGCTGGTCGCTTGGGCGCCCCTGGGAGGGCTCCTATGCCATCGTCTCGGATGCGGCCGGCCCGTTGGGCTACTTCCACACTGCGGGAGACGAATACGGCTGCGAGCCGGATCGTGGAGACGTGCTCGACCGCGTGTTTCTGGCGCGAGCGCGCTTGGCCGCCCGGAGCGGGGAGGAGACGGCGAGCTACTACCTTGACGGCGCCGACATGGACGCCTTCCGCCAGGTGTTCGGCGATGCGCCGCGCACGTACGTGGATCCGCTCGGGCGGCCCGTCACCGAGGCCGATCGCGACGTCTACCGTCTTGGGAATTGGGCCGGTGGATGTGGCGTGATGGTCCGGTGCCTCAACCGGGGGTCGGGCATCCTCTCTGACGCAACGACAACGGACGCCCTCACGAGCGCGATGGCCCGCCTGCGATGGACCTACCTCGACGCCGACAGCATGTAGCGCCGCGCGCCCTTGGCTATAAGTGGAGTCAGGGCCGTGGCCCGCGCGCGGTCGTTCGTCCACATGTCACGACCCTATGCAGCTGCGCCAACGCTACCCCACCACATGCCGGCGCCCATGGAGAAACCATGGACATTTCGATCGGATCCCCGTTCGACGCCGCGCCCTTCGCGACCGTCCTCTCCGCCGGCACGGAGTTGCGATGGGACGACCCACGCGAAGTGCATCGCGTAGTCGCGCGGTTCACCGAAGCTCCGCCGCCGGGTTTGGGTGTCCAATACTGGCGGAGCGCGTGGCCGGAACGCCGTCTCCCGAAGGACCGTGTGCCCACGGGCGGCGAGGTCGGCTGGTGGGAACTGGGCGACTGGTTCAACGGCGAGTGGCAGACCGCGGACACGGACATGGATGTCCAGGACGCCGCGGCCGTAATGACCTTCCGGCCGCTCAACGCGCGCGAGTTCCCCGACCTGGGCGAGTTCCCCGCCACCTTCCGCACGACGCCACGCCTTCGTCTCCTCGCCGACGGCGACCTACACGGCCTCGCGAGCATGGAGGCCCACACCGATTCCGTGTGGACCACGACTACGGCTACCGTACTGCTGGAGACGGAGCCAGCGGCGGCGCCGACGTTAGCGGCGTACAACGGTTCGGTCGCGTCTATCCACGGCAGGGACCCCAGGGCGTACGTGCTCGATGTAGCGGCGACCACGAATCCCGACCCCAACTCCTACGACAAGACGCTCCTCACCGTCCACGCGGACGCCACCGCGACGGTCCTCACCCAGGAGCTAGCGGACGGGCCGATCTACATACCCGACCGCGGAATGTGCATCGTCGCCGGACGTGACGACCGCGACTATGCCGCCGTTGCGGCAGAGGCATTGTCCCGGGGCAGGAACCGCGTTCGGCACGCAGTGGAGCAGTTGCCGGAGCAGACGTGGTCCCGCGCGTGGAGCCAGATGCCGCCGAAGCAGAAGGGCCTCTACCTCCCTCTCGCCGTCGACGGAGGCCGTCACAAGTTCGCCTGGAATCCCGACGGCTCCTTCCTCTACCGGGCCGACAACGCGCGCCTCATCCGATGTCCCGGCACCGACACGCCCCGCTTGAGCGGCGATGCCGAGCGCCTGCTGATGTCGTTCGGTCTGAGCGACGAGCCGGTGGAGCGGACCATCCAGGACGAGTGCGTACCGATCGGCGTCGCCTCCTGGGACATGGACGGCGCGCGCGTCGAGCAGACGGCGTTCGTCACGACAATCGGCGGCACGAACCCCGACGCCGACCCACCGGCCGGCGACGCTCCGGCCGTCCTCATGGCGCGCTTCGTCTTCGAAAACCCATCCTCCGAGGAGCGCGAGGCGCGGCTCCTGCTACGTGTCACAGCACAGGGGGAACGCGAGCGTATCGATGTCACACCCGAGGGCGCTGTCCTGGCGGGGGTCCGTGTCAGGGCGCTTCTGGAGTGGACGGGCCACGGCGAGACGGTGGTAGACGGCGACGACGTGTCTCTCGTCGCTTCCGTGCCTGCGGGCGGACACGTCACGCTCATAGTGAAAGCGCCCTTCCTCGCGCCCGAGGGCGATGAGTTGGGCGCGTTGGGGTCCCTCGACTTCGCCGCCGAGCACGCCAACGTCGCCGGATACTGGCGCAGGCGCCTCGGGGAGGGGTCTTCGCTCCTCACGCCCGAACCGATGCTCAACGAGTTCTACCGCGCCCACGCCGGTCACCTGCTCATCAACTGCGACTTGGCGCCTGGTTCGAAGGCGCGGCTGGCGCGAGTAGGCTCGTTCTCGTACGGCGTGTTCGGCAACGAGGCGTGCATGATGATCCTGGACCTGGATCGGAGGGGCTACCACCGCGAGGCGCGAGCATGCCTCGACGCGCTCCTCGCCGGCCAGGGAACGGAGCCGTTGCCAGGTAACTTCTCCTCGCATGAGGGCGTGCTGTACGCCGCCCTCGGATACGAGCAGGGCGGATACAACCAGCACCACGGCTGGATTCTGCGCACGCTCGTCGAGCACTTCCGCTTCACGCGCGACGATGAATGGCTCCGCTCCGTCGCCGACCAGCTAGTCGCGGCAGCGGACTGGATCAGCCGCGAGCGAGAGCGGACGCTGCCCGGCGGAGACGCCGCCTTCGAAGGCCCCGGCGCCGGCCTGCTGCCGCACGGAAGCCTCGAAGACATCGGCAGTTGGTGGCAGTGGCTCTCCACCAATGTCTACACGTGGCGGGGACTGGACGCCGCCGGCTACGCCCTGAACGCCATCGACCATCCGGCGGCCGACCGCATTTCACACAACGCGGACGATCTCCGCGCCGCCCTACTCGACGCCTTCAACGACGCCATGCGACGTTCGCCCGTGGTTCGCCTGCGCGACGGCACGTCTGTACCTCACTTCCCGTCGCGGCCACGCCGACGCGGCCGGTCGTTCGGGTGGATATGCGAAGTGCTCGAAGGCGCCATCCATCTGCTCATCACGGGCCTCATCGACCCGGCGTCACGCGAGGCGGAGTGGATCCTCGACGACTACGAGGACAACCTGTACATCTCTGACCACTACGGCTACGCCGTCGACGACTACGACCGGCAGTGGTTCGACCGAGGCGGGTTCTCGCTCCAGGCGTGCCTTCTGCTAGGCGTCGAGCCGTACCTATACCGAGACGACGTTAAGGGAGCCCTCCGCGCCCTATTCAACGCCACGGCCGCGTACTACTACGCCGACACGCGCATGATCACTGAGCACGCCCTGACGCTCGGCGAGTGGCGCGGCGACCACTACAAGTCGTCCGACGAGGCAAACGTCGCGGGCTGGTTGCGCTACCTGTTCGTGCGAGAGGATGGCGACGACCTCATCCTTGGGCAGGCCGTGCCGCGTGAATGGCTGGCCCCCGGGAACCGCGTTGGCATCCAGAACGCCTCGACGCACTTCGGCCCCATGGGCGTCTTCTACGAGTCCGAAGGCGACGCCATCACCGCGCGTGTGGACGGGCCGACACGCAACGCACCCAATGGCATCCGCCTACGATTCCGTCCGCCACACGGGATGTCCATCGCGGGATGCGTCCTGAACGGCCAGGCCTGGGCCGAGCACGACGGCGAGTGGGTCCACCTACCGGGCGACATCGGAAAGGCGCGCGTACGGGTCGAGTGGTGACGCGAGCGCGGCGCCCCGCGTGTCAGTCCTCGTCATCGCCCGTAAGCGTCAGGTCACGACTTGCCAGCCCTGTCCCGTGCGCTCCCGCCAGACGCTCCGGGTACGGCGTATCGACGCCCTGCATCGCGTGCCACAGTATCCGGTTCAGCGTGTCTTCATCCGCGGCGTCGAACTCCGCAAACGGCTGATCGATGCTCTCGAGCGCCCAGTGGAGTTCCTTCCCGCGCAGCATCCCGACGTCGGGGTTCATCTCGTCCAGTGGGACACGGTTCGGCAGCGCGTCGTACGGCGCGAGGTCGGCCACGTCGACGAAGCACGTCTCCATCAGCGGCGCCATAGCGTCCATCTGGTTCATCGGCGGCAGCCCGAGAATGCGCTCCATCGTGTGCAGCACGGACGTCTGGTTGTAGAAGTCGCTGACGACCCGCCCACGCGCGGTGTACGGGCTCACGACAAGACACAACGACCGATGACCGTCCACATGGTCGAAGCCCGCTTGCGGGTCGTCCTCGATGACGAAGATGCACGTCGTCGGCCAGAAGCGGCTGTGCGTGATGCCCTCCACGACACGTCCCAGCGCGAGGTCGTTGTCCGCGACCTGCGCCCGCGGGGTCGGCGCCCCCGGGCTCGTCCCCGACGTGTGGTCGTTCGGCAGATACACGATCGTGAAGTTCGGGAAGTCCCCGCGCTCCTCGAATCCCGCGAGTTCAGCGAGGAACGCCTCCGCGCGTAGCACGTCGGGGATGCGCATGTTCCAGCCCGGATACGTCGGACTGCTGTATCGGCTCAGGCGCTCGATCCCGATGTTCTGCGAGAACCCGATATCCCCAGCGTCCTCCACGAAGTCCCGGTATATGGCCTCGAAGCTGGCGTCCTCCGGGATGGGGTTGGCGTAGTCCATCTCGCCGAAGTTGCGGAACGACAGCCCGTGCGCGAGCACGTTGTCCCATATGAAGCCCGACGACGAGTACGTCAGCGGGTCGTTCCCCCACGTGTAGCTGCGCGTGAACCCACCAAACGACTTCTCCAGGTGGTCGGTGACGTTCCCTTCCGTCGTCCACGCGTGACCATCGGCTGAGTTCACGCCGTTGCAGTAGTAGTTGTCCAACAGCGCGAACTGCGACGCGAGCGCGTGGTGGTTCGGCGTCACCTCCCGACCGAAGATGCACAGCTCGGGGTCGCCGTTCCCCTGCTCCATGTCCCCCAACACCTGGTCGTACGTCCGGTTCTCCTTGACCACGTACACCACGTGCTCGAAGACCGACGGCTGCCCGGGATGACGTGGCACCGGCCGAGCGATCTCGGGCGAAGCCGCGCGTTCCTTCGACCGCAGTATCTGTGGCACGCGAGCGTCGGCGAGGGCTTGGAGCGTGTATTCCGCGAGAACCTCTGGCGCGACGGGCAGCGGGACTCGCTGCACACTGCCGCGGTGTCGGTAGACGTGCCATCCCTTGTCGTCGTCTCGGCGGCTCCGAGACCCCACGCCCTTCACGTTGGCGATGTACAGATTCCCGTCTCCGACCGCCAGCGCAGACGGGAACCACCCCGCAGGGATGAACCCACTGATCGTGTCGCCCGAGTCGAGCGACACGACCGCAACGGCGTTGTTGCCCCCACACGCGACGTATAGCGTGCCCTCATCGTCGCTGAGCGCCAACGCGTTCGGCATGCTCCCGAACGACAGGGAGGTGTCGGGACGCACAGTGATCGACCGGACGACCTCGCGTCGCGCCGTGTCGATGACCGTCACCGTATCGGAGTTGGCGTTGGCGACGTACAGGCGCGACCCGTCCCGGTTCAGTGTGATGTCCGATGGGTGCAGGCCAACGCTGATCTCGGCCACGACGACGCGCTCGCGCAGGTCGACGAACGACACGGTGCCGCTCGCGGCCACCCCACGCTCGTCGACGATAACGTCAGTCCCGGAGGAAGGAGCGGTGAGGTCGTCCGCAGCAGGCCGACGACCGCCCCAGTTCGACACGTACGCCGTGCCCCTGTCGGGCGACAGCGCCACGTCATACGGCGCGACGCCCACATCGATTTCTTCCACTAGGCCCGCTGACGTGAACACGCCGAGGGTGTTTGCGCGCGATACGCACACGTAACCCTCCCCGCCGGCTCCGGCGAACGCCATGCCGGTCCCGTGCGCGGCGCCCTCCCCTTGGGGGCCGCGCAGCTCGACGCTAGACGCCCATTCCAGGCCGCCATCGTCGGTCGGTGTTCCGATCCACATGTGGTTCTGCGCGGTCGACGCGTAGACCCCCCCGTCGCTCGACACGGCGAGGCCGTGCATGGACCCTCCGCCCTCGGGAAAGGCGGCCTCCTTCCGGATGCTCCACGAGTCCACATCCACCACGACCACACCCCGGTTGTCCTTGACGTACAGCGTCTCGCCGTCTGCCGCGAGTGCGACGTCAACGGGGCGGCCCGCGAATTCGAGCGTGTCGCCGACGGGGCGGACCAGTTGACCCGTCGGGACGACCGTAGAGCCGTCCTCCGCGGGCCCAACACGTTGCGGCGACGCGCCGAGGCACGCGACGGCGCTCAGCGCCAAGAGACCGACCCGAACAGTAATGCGCATCGTGGACTCCTTCACGCCTCTTCCTCCCCGGGTCACCGGCCGTCCGCAAGCCTGCCCGAACGGCGCCACACGAGCAAGCCGCCGAGTGGCACGCGGGTTGCGGTATACGGGTCGTGAGGGCGGCCGGTGTTCAGTCGTGAACACGCAGCGCCGGGCGGAGACGACCGCCCCATCCGATCGGCGACCCCGCACGGCGGCGCGGGGACATAGGAGGCAGAATGGCGAAGCAGCGACCCAAGGTCTTGCATATGGACGACGACCCCGACCATCAGGCTCTGGTGCGCGCGGCTCTGAGCCATTACGGGGACTACGACGTCGTATGCGCTGGCGACGGCCTCGAGGGTCTGGCCATGGCGCGAGCCGAGGATCCTGACGTCATCCTGATGGACCTCATGATGCCCGAACTCGACGGCCTTTCAGTGATGGCGCGCATGCAGGCGGACAACGACCTGCGCGGCATCCCGGTCGTCTTCCTCACGGCGCGCGCGCTGCATACCGACATAGAACGCGGCATGGCAGCGGGCGCGAGAGCCTACGGAGATATGGTCAAGAGTTGTGTATGGCGGTCAGGCGGCTTCCTCGGTGGACA
>JABGQA010000108.1 GCA_018644665.1 Candidatus Poribacteria bacterium | reverse complement strand
CGCTCACGCTCGACGTCGAGAACTACCCGGGCTACGGCGGCAAGGACGCCGCGGAGTTAATCGCCACGTTCCAGCGTCAGGCGGAGGAGTTCGGCACGGAGATTCGCGTCGATTACGTGACTGACGTGGACTTCGACAGCCACCCGTTCACGATCACGACCGAGTCGGGCGCGGAAGTCGCGGCGAAGTCGGTCGTCGTCGCGACCGGATCGTCGCCGCGGATGCTGGGTGTGCCGGGTGAGGAGCTCGTCGGGAAGGGCGTGTCGTACTGCGCGACGTGCGACGGCTTCTTCTTCCGAGAGAAGCGCGTCATCGTGGTCGGCGGTGGCGACGCGGCCGTCGAGGAGGCGCTGTTCCTCACGCGCTTCGCGAGCGAAGTATGCATCGTGCATCGTCGGGACCAGCTGCGTGCCAGTCCAACGATTCAGGAGCGCGCCTTCAAGAACGACCGGGTCAAGATGATCTGGGACACCGTCGTGGACGAGATACTCGGCGACGACGAGGTCGGGGTCCACGCGGCGCGCCTTCGCAACGTGAAGACGGACGAAGTCACTGACTTTCCCATCGACGGCGTGTTCATCTTCATCGGCCACCTCCCGAACACGTCCCTGTTCGAGGGCAAGCTAGACCTGGATGAGCAGGGCTACCTGATTACGGACAGGCTACAGCGCACAAGCGTGCCGGGCGTATTCGCTGGCGGAGACGTGCAGGACCACGTCTTCCGACAGGCGATCACCGCCGCCGCGACCGGCGCCGCTTCGGCAATTGAGGCGGAGAAGTTCCTCGCGGAGCACGAGAACCGCGCCTATCCCGGTCACGCCGAATAGTCACACCGGACTGAAGTAGAGAAGGGCCGGCCCCACTAACGGGCCGGCCCTTTTCATGTCAGAAATGAGGCGCGCCGTCCGCCCTATTCGGGGATTTCGTTCAGGACGCGGCCGAGTTCGTTCTTGACGTTGTCGTTCACCTCGGCTTCCCACAGGTTGGACAGCTCGACCTGGCGGTCGTAGTCCATACCCGCGAGTACGGTCGGCTGCCCGAGCGCCGTCGCCAGCCGCAGCCGCAGCCCCCACTCGGGCTCCTCAGCGATGTGCGTCAGCAGCGGCGCGACCGCTAGGCTACCGCAGGCCGCCAGCGTGGTGATCGTCTCGTTGGCGAGTTCCTGGTTCGTGGTACGCCGCAACAGACGCACGAGTGGGTCCACGGCGGGCCGCTTGTTCTCGACGTTGCGTATGCCACGCACGGTGACCATCTGCACCTGCATATCCGCGTCCTCGAGCGTGCCGAGCAGCGAGACGGTGTCGTTCTGGACAACGTGCGCCGCGACGCGCGCGCTCGCTCGCACTGTCGTGTCCGGGTCGTTCTCGGCGCGGTTCTCGAGCGGCGCGATGGCCTTCGCGTCGCGGAGAGCCCCCAGCGCCCCAACCGCTGCGAGGCGAACGGCGACATCGTCCGATTCGAGGTCGCTGAGCACCTTGTCCACCGCGATAGCGACGCTGTCGGCATCGCCGATGAGGCCGATGGCTGTCGCCGCGGCCGCGCGGTATCCCGCGTCCTCGTCCAGCATAGCCTGGAGCGCCGGTAGGACCGCGGCGCCCTTCGTCGCGACAATCTCCGAGTTGCCCAGCACGAGATCCAGCCGTATTGCGTCGTCGCCTGTCAGCGCTGCGTCACGCGCCGCGAGCGCCTTCGCGGCCGCCTGCCGGGTACCGGCGTCCTGAGAGAGCGCCGTCGCCAAGGCGGCCGTCGACTCCGCGTTCGATATCCGCCCAAGCAGATCGACCGCGCCGCGTCGGAACGCCGCGTCGTCCGACACGACCAGCGTCCCCAATGCTGTCGCCGCCTTCGTCTGGTGGATGGCCTTGGGCCAGTTCATGACGCCCTGGACGGCTTTCATGCGAACCTGATCGTCTGCATCGGACAGGGCCTCCCCGAGCGCGACCTCGACCTTCGCCCGATCCTCGGTCGTTAGCCGTGCGCTGGACGCCTCGGCAAGCACCTGGACGGCCTGCAGTCGTTCGCTCGCGGAACTCGATTTCAAGCCGTCGATGGCCGCAATGGTGGGATCCTGCTGACAACCAATGGTCAGCGCGAGAACCGCAAGGATGCACAAGGGTGAAGAGATGACGGCTGCCCGGCGTACATAGCGCAGCATCCGTACGCGCATGAACCAACCTCCTCGCAAATGGGTACCGGTGCGACGACGTGCGGACGGTGGCGACGGCCGGAGCATACCCGAGTCTGACATAGCTGTAAAACGCGGACCACTCGCTGGGCATGGCCCGCGACGGTTGGCAGGCGGGTCCGAAGACATCTCCCCGCGAGGAGATGAGGTCAGCGTCCCACCGTCCTGCCGGCCCGCGATTCATGGCGGCGCGGCTTCTTGCTCACGCGCTGTGGGCGACGGATGCGGAGGACGTGGAGCCAGCGGCAGACCGGTACGGCGCCGATTGAGGCGGTCATGGCTGTGCGGGCGACAGATCTCACCAGGGCGTGAGGCCGCGACCGGCACGCGACCACGGTTCGCTGGCGTCGGTCGGACACCTAGCGGCGTGGCGGCATCACGCCAGTGACTCCCGGAGCGCGGTCATCTGTGGAATCCCGCAGAGCGCGCGGAGCGCGTCGGTGGGCTGGCTGTCGGGATCGAGTGCGTCCTCAGCGAGAGCAAGGGCCCGGCGGGCAGCTTCGCTATGCCCGGAGCTACCTAGCAGCGCGGCGAGCTTCGCCCGGAGTCGCGCGTGCTGGCCCTTGTCGCGCACCGCGTCGCCCACGGCGGGATGCGCCATGAACTCATCCGCAATGCCAAGAGCGTCACGCGTCTGGTCCTGGCGCAGGCACACTTCCGTCTTCAGCAGACGGATCCGCTGTCGGAGTAGGGCGGCCTCGTCGGTGTTCACGGCATGGGCGTCGGCGTCGTCCAGCCAGCTCTCGACGCCGACGAGGTTCTTCCAGGCGTGGTTCCACCGTCCCTGCTGGACCATCATCGCGGCCGACTCGAGGTTGCTGAGCGCAGTCAGGCGGTCCTGCTCCTCGGACGCCAGTTCCGCGGGGGTCACCCTGGCGAGGGTAGACCGAACTCGCCCGAGCCATTTCCGAGCCTCGTCCCGGCTCTCCGCTTGGACGAAGCAATGCAACCCGAGCACCTGCGCAGATATGAGCTGGGCCGTGCGGCCTTCGATGTCCAGCGACCGCAGGCGCCAGATGCGCACGGCGCTCCTGATCGGGTCGAGAGCGGCCTCGTACTCGCCGAGGTGGCACAGGAGTGTCGCCTGCGCGATGAGGAACTCCGCCTTGATACCTGCCGGCACGTCCTCCCCGCCCGTAGCGGAGGCGTACAGGTCGACGACTCGATCTGGTCGCCCGACGGCACGATACGCGTCGGCAGCGTGGCGTGTGGCCTCCGCGAAGCCCTCCATGTCGTCGATCCGCCGCGCGCGCGTCGCCATCTCCTCGTACGCCGACGCCGCCGACTCCCAGTCATCGCCCTGCGTGTAGCTCTTCGCCAGAGCCTCCGCAGTGAGCAACCGGAGCGCGTCGGGGTATGCGCCGTCCGCGTGTTCGTCGTATCTACGCGCCAACTCCTCGAACAATGGCCGCGCCGCCTCAGACCCATCCACCTGCTCGGTCAACGCCGCGCGATAGTGATCCGCCCATCCGCGCGCCTTGGTGGAGAACCTGTAGTCCCCGTTATCCCGCGCGTTCACTTCGTCGAGAAGGCGCGTGTAGAACTCAGGGCTGGCGTCCGGCCGGCTGTTGGCGATGGGCGCAAACAGGCGCCGGATGAATTCGTCCTCGCCGTCCGTTGCGACAGGCGAGTCGTTCTGGCCGATGTCCGTCTCAAGGGGTCGTCGCGTCAGGAACGGCAACGCGGACGGGGTACTCAGGAGGGCCCGCTTCTGTTCCCGGGACATTGGCTGCGCCAGGAAGTCGATGTACTCGACATCTTCGCCGAAGAACTCGGCGCAACGGCCCTGGAGCTTCCGCGACGGATTGCACTTCGCGGCCTCGAGAAGGCTGATGTACTGCGGGGTGACGGAAAGATGCCCGGCGAGTTCCGTCATGCTCATGCCGAGGGCGGCCCGGCGAGTCGTCAGGAACTCCGCGAACGTCAGCATAGTTCCCCTTCCGTGGACAGGACGATGCGGGCAACACGTCGGAGCCCGTGTCGTTCACCCTGTCCCTACTGTTCCCAGTAAATGCTAGCGGCCAGGCGGCTTGCCGGGCTGAATATTAGCCGCGAGAGCATGAGGCGACAAGCGATTCTGTTGCGCTGAAGTCCGCACGTGGCGAAGCGCGGGCCGCTACTCAACGGCCTTCAGCAGCCTCTCGGCGACCACCGCCTGGCCACGTCGTGACGACACCTGCGCGCACTCCGCAAGATACACGGCGTTCCGGGCCGCAGCCGCCAATACCGGAACCTTCGCGCGCTCACGGATGGCGCGCCACACGCCCTCGTAGAATGGACCTGTCACGGGCGCCGCGGCCGCCGAGTTGTCCGACAGCGTCGAGCGCGCGCCAACAGCCAACAGACGCGGGAGCGCGAGCGGAGTCGACGCCACGGCCACGAGCATGGTGATCTCGACCGCAGGCGGGGCCTCGAAGCGGAAGAGCGCGGTCAGGGCGTGCGACGGATTCCCATGCCGAAGGCTGGGAGCGGCCGCGACATCCACGAGTTCTGTCGTGTTGAACAGGAGCGCGGCGTCGAACAGGTCGAAGCCTTCGCCGAACGGACCGTCGTCCAGCGAGCCCACAGCCGCCGCGAGCTTCACCAACGCGACATCGCCGAGTTCTCCCCCCTCAATGCGCGTCCGCGCGTGCACGATGGCGTGGTCCCAACGGCGGACGTGAGCCGCGGTTAGAGTCAAGCCCTTGCGCCGCGCGAGCGGGATGAGTTGGTCGCACTGCGCCGCAGACGCGGCCATCGGGGGCTCGACAATCACATGGCGTCCCGCCTCCAGTGCCTGCCGGGCCGCCTCGAAGCGTCCCGACACGGGGCCGCCGGTGATAAACACCCCTTCGATCTGACGACTGGCCAGCAAGTCATCGAGGCTCTCGTACGCGGCCGCGCGCAGTCGGGTCGCCCAGTCGAGCGAGGCCGACGGCGAACTGTCGTGTGCCGCGACGATCTCGAACCGATCCGGCTGCGCTTCCATCGCAGAGCGGTGCGGGGAGTTCGCGAAGGAACCGGCCCCGATGATCCCCAGACGGATTGGCGTCATGCGCGTGCGCTCCCTACTGCCGACGCGGCGCGTCCGCGACGACGTACAGACGAGAACGCCGGGCGTGCAGGCGTCTGTTGACGCAGCCTGCGCGCCCGGCGGCTTTACAGCGTGCTGTGTAGTGGGACGCCAAGTGGGGCGCGTCCTTTAACCGGCCAGGACGGCGTCCACCTTCTCCGCGAGCGCGGCCTTCGGCACGTAGCCGACCACCTGCTGCGCGACTTCGCCGTCGTTGAATATGAGAAGCGTCGGGATGCCGCGCACCTGGTACTTCACGGACAGCCCGGGATTGTCGTCCACGTTCACCTTGACCACCTTGAGCTTGCCGTCGTAATCGCCTGCTAGCTCCTCGACCACGGGAGCCACCATCTTGCAGGGGCCGCACCAGGGCGCCCAGAAATCTACCAGAACCGGGGTGTCGCTCTTGAGAACGTCGGCCTCGAACTGATCTTCGCCCGTCTCCAATACCTCAGCCATCTTCGTGACTCCTCATACTGCGACGGCTACTCCGTCGCTCGGTGTCCGTTCCTACCCCGGTCTCGCAAGGTGCGGGCCATCTGGTTCATTCTCGTGGGAAGGTCGCATCCACCCATAAGCATGACGGATTCCGCCGTCTCTTGTCGAACGTTTCTCGCATTCGCCTGCTGCCGCGACTTTCGTTTGACCGGCCGAACGGCGCTTGGCTAGGATATAAGGGTTCTGCGACGAGAACAGGGTGACCCCTTCGTCTAGTCTGGCCTAGGACACCAGCCTTTCACGCTGGCGACACGGGTTCAAATCCCGTAGGGGTCACCACTTCCCTTCCGACCGCCTCCTCTGCCAAAACGACATCCGCCGCAGCGGATCGGCACGCTCGACGTCGCCTACCAGGTGCGTTCCTTGAGCATCTCCTGGATCGCCTCGCGTGGCACGGACAACGCGTCGATGTGATCTTCGAGCCATGCGGAGAAGTCGCGCTCGATGTCGTCGGTCCACCGCGTGTCGATCTGTCCCGGTGTGTACTTCCCCTCGCGCAGACGGCCCTTGCCGAAAGTGTCGCGTAGCTGCACCAACTCCGACGTCTTCACCAGCTTCTCGGCAAGGTGGGGCGGCACGAACACGACGCCGTCATCCTTGCCCAAGACGACGTCACCGGGCATGACCGTCGCCTGGCCGATACGGATGGGCGTGTTCACGCCGACGAGCATGATTGTCGGCGACGCATACGACGGATGCCACGCGCGCGCGAAGCTCGCGAACCCCTCGATCTCCTGAATGCCCTCGCGATCGCGGAGGGCGGCGTCGTGGACGACGCCGTTGCCGGAGTTCGTGTAGATGGCCGTGGCGAGGTTGTCGCCCATGACCGCGCCCTGGTCCACCTTCCCGTAGACGTCAGCGACGTAGACGTCGCGCTGCGTGAGCATGTCGATGGGCCACGATATCTGATCGCCGACGCATCCCGCGCGCTCGCCCTTCTCCTCCATGACGGTTCGCAACACGGGCCGACGCGGCATGTACATCGCCGTCAGAGCGCGGCCTACGAGCGTCTCGCCGGGATGCGTGCAGAGCCAGTTGTCCTCGTACTGCCAGCGGTAGCCCGCCCCTTGCAGGACGCCCCACGCCTCGGTGACCGTGACCGCGCGCATGCGGTCGAGGATGTCGTCGGGCACCTTCGGCCGGCCGTCCTCGAAGCGTTCACCCGTCCACTCCGGCGTGTAGTCGACCAGTTCATCGGGCGCGAGGTTGAGTGGCGCGAACTTCTCCATGCGGTCTCCTGCCATCAGCGTTGCACCGTGAGCGCGTAGCCACCGTCGATGTACGGGAATCTGCCCTCGACGTCCTGGGCGAGTTCGGCCGCGAGCCCGGCTCGCTTGCCGATGATCAGGTGGCCGTCCTCGGTGGGGGGCCGCTCCGCGAGCATATCCCACTGCAACGGCCCCTGGATCATGCAGAGTTCCAGCACGCGACCGTTGGGAAGCGCGGCCACCGCGTGGCCGTTCGCAAGACCCATGAGAATGTTGTGCCAGCTATGCGGACACGCGTCGACGCCGTATCGCGCCGCCATCTTGCCGATGCGCATCAGCTCGGTGATGCCGCATAGTCCCGCGTCCATCTGGACGATGTCGTACGCGCCTGCGTCGAGGTAAGGCCGGAACTGTTCGAGCGTCGTGAAGCTCTCGCCGCCGGTGATGGGCATATCCACCGCCGCGTTGATGCGCGCGTACGCGTCGATATCGGCGTGGGGGATCGGCTCCTCAAACCACGCGAAGTCGAGCCGGTCGAGTTCCAGCGCGACCTCGAGCGCCTGCGCCTCCGTGAGCCGGCAGTTTCCGTCGAGCATCAGCTCCATGCGCCCGTCGACGGCTGAGTGCAGCGCGCGGACGAGATCGAGGAACCGCGCGACGGTCACGCCGTCCCAGGACCACTCCGTGCCTATGCGGAACTTCATCGCCGTGTAGCCGAGGGCGATGTACTCCAGCGCCTCGTCGATGAGTTGCTCAGGTCTATCCCGCCAGTCGTAACGGCAGCCGCTCGACGCGTACAGCCGGACGCGATCGTCGGCGTCCTCCGCGAGGAGCTTCGCCACGGGCTTCCCTGCGATCTTCCCGCGCAAATCCCACAGGGCGCAGTCGATACCCGCGACAGCGGCGTCGTACTGACGGCCTCGGCCGTTCGGACTGAGCATCGTGGCCGCGTCGTCGGGACGCAGTCCCACTAGCTCGGGAGCCAGCCACTCGACCATGTCGCGGATCAGCAGAGGTCCACCGTACGCGCTCGCCTCGCCGATGCCCGTGAGCCCCTCGTCCGTGTGCACGACGACGACCGCGCAGTCCGCCTTCACGGTCCGGTAGCGCGCGGTGACCCACTGCCGCTCCGGTTCGTGCATCCGCGACAGGCACACTGTTTCTAGCTTCGTGATCTTCATCGGATGTGGCTTCCTCTCCTGGCAGCCGACGGTCACCGCAAGTATAGCGACGGGAGCGGACGCGCGTAACGCCCGCCGTTGCCCGACCCCGAAGCCGTGCGGTATCGTCCGCGGCACCGAGTCACGACGTCCCGACACCGCTCAGCGCGGAGACATCATGCCCAGGGAACTCATCGCCACCGCGCCACGGACGCCGACTCTCCGAGAGTACGAGGACGGGCCCGTGCCTGAGGGTTCCGTGCGCGTCGAGACCGAGTTCGGCGCGCCCAAGCACGGCACGGAAATGACCATGTACCGCGCTACTCGCGGCGCGAACTTCCCGATGGGCCTCGGCAACATGTGCGTCGGCCGCATCACCGAGATTGGCGGGGGTGTGGAAGGGCTCAGCGTCGGCCAAAGGGTCGCCGGATACGGCTCATTGCGTGAGACGCACACGTGGCGCGCGCAGAACGTGCTTGTCATGTCGGACGTGATGACGTGGAAAGAGGCCGTCTGCTACGATCCCGCGCACTTCGCGCTGGCGGGCGTGCGCGACGCAAAGGTCCGCGCGGGCGATCACGTCGCCGTGTTCGGGCTCGGCGCGCTCGGACAGATGTCGGCACAGTTCGCCGCTGTGTCCGGCGCGGCGACGGTGACGGTCATCGACCCCATCGCGGCGCGTCGGAAGGTCGCGCTGGACGCCGGCGCCGACGGTGGCATAGATCCCACCACGGACGATGTCGAGGCGGCACTACGGGAAGTCTCCGCCGGCCGGGGAGTGGACGTTATCATCGAGACGAGCGCCAACATGGCGGCCCTCAACACCGCCCTGACCGGGCTCGCGTACGGCGGCACCTTGGCGTATCTCGGGTGGGCGAAGGCGTTCCCGGCGGGGCTCGACCTCGGCGACCGGGCGCATGTCGAGGTCCCGGACATCATCTTCTCGCGCGCGTGCAGCGAGCCGAACCGCGACCATCCGCGCTGGGACTTCAAGCGCATCGAGGACACGTGCTGGGACTGGCTGTCGTCGCAGAAGTTCCGATGCGAGGGCATCATCGCCCCCGTCGTCAACTTCGCCGATGTCGTCGAGGCGTATCAGGACATCGACAACCACCCCGAGAAGAGCATCAAGACCGGCGTGCGGTTCTAGTCCGCCGATCCCACGAGCGACGCCCTGGAGGTGCTATGCCAACGTCTCTGACTTTCCTGCACACGGCTGCCCCTTTGGCGCCTTCGTTCGATGAACTGGTCACCGAGATCGCGCCTGACGTGCCGGTGCGACATCTCATCGCCGGAGACCTGCTGGACACGGCCAGGGCCGAGGGGCCGGACTCCGTCGCAGCTCGCGCTCAGGTCCGCGACGCGGTGCTCCACGCCGTCGCCGGAGGCGCACGCGTCGTCCTGTGCACGTGCTCGACGATCGGAGACCCGGCAGAACGCACCGCGTCCGACGCCAGAAGGACCGTGATGCGCGTGGACAGGCCGATGGCGGAGCGCGCCGTCGAGGCCGGGTCGCGTATCCTCGTGGTCGCGACCCTCGAGAGCACTTTGGGCCCTACGACCGACCTCATACGCGACGCCGCAGCGAAGGCAGGCCGCGATGTCGAGATCTCAACGCTGCTCGCGGACGCCGCATGGGCGAAGTTCGAGGCCGGCGACGCGGACGGCTATCACGCCGCGATCGCAACGGCCGTGAAGGCCGGCGCGGGGGACGTGGACGCCGTGGTGCTCGCGCAGGGGTCCATGGCCGCCGCCGCGGGGCTGTGCGACGGCGTCGCCGCTCCTGTGCTCAGCAGTCCTCGCCTCGGCGTCGAGGCCGCCGTCGCGGCGTTCCGCGCGTCCGGCTAGTTCGCTCCGTGTTGACGGAGTAGCTCGACGACCTCAGGGTGTGCCGCCGGGCCGAGATCGCGCGTCGCGCCCCAATCGCCAGGTGTGTCCGACTTGTGGTAGCCGTTGGGAAACCGGTCGATGTAGCCCAACGGCGTCACGTCCCGAAGTTCCTCTCCGACCCGCACGTTGGCGCGCGCGTTCACGTCCGCGCCGGACTCCACGAGCAGTGTGAGGACGTCCCAGCTCACGTTGCAGTTCGTCGTCACCGCGTGGAACATGGCCGTGTGCGTGTTGAAGCCGTCGGGAGCGGGCATGGCACGTGCGTTAGGGTCGGCGCCGCGCTCTAGCAGGAACCGGGCCTCCTCCGTCCAACCGTATTCTGCGCAGTGGTGCAGCAACGTCGTGTCTGCCAAAGGGGCGCCACCGTAGATCGCGCCGAACTCCAGGTCGGTGTCGCGCCCGCCACGTAAGTCGAAGTGCGCGTGGACGAGCGACGGGTCCGTATCTAGCCGCTCCGTCAGGCGGTCGAGCCGCCCGGTGAGCAGGTCATAGAGGGCGTTGTCGTCGTGGTTGGCTCCCGCCTCGACGAGGATGCGCGCGACCTGCTGCCGGTTCGGGTTCAGGCAGGGGTACGTGTGAATGCCGTTGTGGAGCGGCGTCCACTTGGTCCCCGCGCGTCGGTAGTCGGGATTCGCGCCGTTCTCGATCAGCCACCGCACGCCGCCGACGTTCAGGTCTTCGGTGAGTTGGTATAGGTGCTCCTGGAGATGGTGGATCTCGACGTCGCACTGCTCGAGCAGGTGGTCCGCCGCGTGGAATCTCCCGGTGCGCAGGCAGTGGAAGAACACGGCCGGCATGTCCACCTGACTCTGGCTGCCGTGTGCGAGCAGCACATCCACCAGCGCGACCGACCCGCACACGGCCGCGTAGGTGAGCAGCTCCGGCGCCTCGCCGTATCGTGGGTACCCACGCCAGTGCTCGCGTCTCCGGCGCCACCCCGGGTCGGCTGCGACAATCCGGTCCAAGGCTTCGGCGTCCCCGCCCAAAACGGCAGCCTCAACCGCGGCGCGGTCCGACGCGACGTAGTCCTTCAGCGCGCGCCATGTGTGGAACCCGTACTCCAGCGCGAGAACGTGTTGCGCGTCGGCGAGTTGCATCTCGTCCTTCGTCCCGTCGCCGGCCCGAGGATGGCGATCGAGGCGCGCGGCGGCATCCGCGTCGTTGGCGTGGTACGCCTTCAGTAGCGCCTTCGCTTCGTTCCTGAGGTGTTCGAGGCTGGGAGTCGGCGGAAGTTGACGCACGGCAGGCATAGTCAACCCTCTCTCATCGTGGCGCCCGTTGTCCGCATATGCGGGCAGAAAGAAGGTTGCGTCGTATCACCGTCGAACGAAGGTGGGCTAAGCCCTTTACGCGGACTGACGGCTCCCTTGCGAGCTCGGCCTCTTTATGCGCTGTGCAGGAGCCGATGTCAACCGCGGCTCAGCCGGTCAGTCTCGGCTCTCCCTGATCGCCGCCCAAGTGGTGGCCGCCTTGCCGCGCGCGCCCACCGCCTTCAGGCCGAGGACGAACTCCACGCCGTTGGCCATCGCGTCGGAGACCGTCTTCGCGTCGATCGCGTCGTTCAGCAGCAAGACGTCGTCGACGATGCAGGCCGTGTGCCAGCCGCCCTTGTCGGTCGCGATCCACGCGGACTGGGCGCCGGCGCCGAGCGACATGCCGGCGGCCGCCTGCTCGACCTGCAGTTGGCCGTCGACGTAGATACGCACGTTGGAACCGTCGAGGACGTTCGCGACGTGGTACCACGTGTTCTCGTCCACCTGGAATCCGCTCGGGACGTTCCAGGAATTGCTCCACAGGTGCAGGATCTGCCCGTCCGTCTTGTACGGCACGATGCGTTGGTCGCCGCCGTCCCAGATGGCGAAGTAGTTCTGCTGACCGGCGATGTCGGTGAACTGCACCCACATCATCACTGTCAGCTTGTCCTGGATGGATTCGGCGGGAAGCGGGATCTCGACCGTGTCGCCCTTGGCGAATTCGATCGCGCCGTCAAACTCGCCGTCCACCCAGTCGCCGCCTTGTAGCTGACCGATACGGCCGTTCGCCGAAATGTCGACGACATCGACGCCGTCCCCGTCATTGAGCAGCCACGCGCCGACGACTAGGTCAGGATCGATCGCCGCGCGCACTAAGCCGCTCGCGCAGACCATCAGCACGGCGCCGATCGCCCATTTCCAACTTCGCATCCCGCGTCTCCTTCGCAGCGTATTGCGCCTTCACGGCGCGCCCGACCGCCCAAGACACATCTTGACAATAGCCGACTCGAACCTCACCCACACAACGCGGCTTCTGCGCGGCCGAATCGTGGTCGGCCTCAGCACGGGCTCGACACGGCGCGTATCGAAGCGGCCGGTCGCGCGAAGGGCCTACCATCGGAACATGCGCGGCCGACAGCGAATGTAGGGCGTGGCCGATGCAACGTCGCGCGCGAGTCTGACGTATGGCCGGACACGACCCGGTTGAACCCAAGAGGAACCCCGATGGACTTCGTATCCGGCGCGCCCGAGGTGACGCTCATCGACGCGACCGACCGGCCCTATGAGACGGCCGTAGGCGCGGCGAGAACCTGCTACTCCTCGCGCGGCCTGATCCTGCCCGACCAGGTGTCCGGCACGCGGAAGGCGCGCGCGCTGCGCGACCGCATCGCGTCGAGCACCCTGACGGCGGGCCACCTCACGACGCGCCAGCACGCGACGTTCATCTTCGGCATCGACAAGGTCTCCCGCGCCGCTGTCTGGTCATTCCTCCACAGCCACCCGTTCTACAACTCCGAGCAGGTGAGCCAGCGTTACGTAGAAGTGCAGCCGGGCACGTACGCCGTGCCGAACATAGCGCCGAAGGCGCTCGAGATCTACGAGGCCACGGTGCGGATGCAGACGGAAGCGTATCGGCGTCTCATCAAGCTACTCGAACCGACTATCCGCGACGAGTTCCACGCGCTGTTCCCGGCGCGCGCCAAGCGGCCTGAGCCCTGGGGGCGGTACCTCGAACGCAAGGCCTACGAGGTCGCGAGGTATGTCCTGCCCGTCGCGACGTACACCTACCTGTACCACACGGTCAGCGCGCTTACGCTCATGCGCTATGCGCGTCTCGCGTCGTTCTTCGACGCCCCGACGGAGCAGCGCGCGCTCATCGATGCCATGCTCGCCGCCGTCACCGAGCGGGACGAGCTGTTTCCCCGCGAGCTGGACGACCCGATCCCCCTGGAGCAGACGCCAGAGTACGCGTTCCTCGCAGGTACGGACGCGCCGACGCGGCGAGCGCGCGCAACGGAATACAACCGCGACTTCGACGCTCGGTTGGACGGTCACACGTCGATCATGATCGGGCACGCGGACAACGCCGAACGCACGCTCGCGGACGCGGTGCGCGGCGTCCTCGGCGCGCCGGAAACAGTCCTCCCCGACGGCGAGGCGCTGGCGTTGCTGCTGGACCCGTCACGTAACGCGTACTACACCGAGACGATGAACGTCCACACGCTCACGAAGATCTCGCGGGCGATGAACCACGTGAACTACACGTTCGCCAAGAAGCTCAGCCACACCGCGGACTCGCAGGACCAACGGCATCGGATGGTACCGGCGTCCCGGCCCGTCCTGAGCGCTGTGTATTCCGGCGCGTCCGACACGGTGACGCCCAAGCTCGTCATGCTGAACGAAGCGGCCCGGGAGGCGTACGACGACGTGAACGCGCTCGCCTTCGAGAACATCAACCGACTTCTCGACGCGGGCGTGCCGGACGAGTACGCCTTCTACCTGTTGCCGAACGCGTACTCGATCCGCATGGTCGAGTCGGGCTCGCTGATGGACCTGCACCACAAGTGGCGAACGCGCCTGTGCTACACGGCGCAGGAGGAGATATTCCACGCCTCGGTCGACGAGGTGACGCAGGTTCGCGAGGTCCACCCGACCATCGGGAAGTACCTCCACGCTCCCTGCTGGTTCCGGATGGAGACGCCGCAGACGCCCTACTGTCCCGAGGGCGACCGGTTCTGCGGTGTGCCTGTGTGGAAGCTGGAACCCGACGCCTTCGAGCGTGTCCTCTAGCCGCATCCCTTGCGCTCATGTCACCGACGGACGCCGCCTTGTAGGAGCGTGTGCCGGGTGGTAGGTTCTCCTCGTTCGGGCGAGCTATTCTCTACGAACGGGACACCCCGGGACACTTGATGGAACGCGTCACGGGCATACTCCCGGCCGGCGGCCGCAGCCGCAGGATGGGGGTAGACAAGGCCCTGATTGATCTTGTCGGCGAGAGCGTCATCTCCCGAATCCTCCGCCAACTTCGCAAATGCGCGGACGAGACATATATCGTCGGTGACCGCCCCGAGCGCTTCACCGATCTCGGCGTTCGCGTTCTGCCGGACGACATCCCTGGCCTGGGAGCCATTGGAGGCATCGCAACGGGCCTCCGCGCGGCGGGGGAAGGTATCGTAGTGTGCGTGGCCTGCGACATGCCGTTCGTAGACGCGGGCCTCATGCAGCATCTCGTCGACGCGGTGGGATCGGCAGCCGGGGCGATCGTTCAGACGCCCCACGGCTACGAGCCGCTCTGCGCCGCGTATCGCGCCGAGATACTCCCCGGCGTACAAGAGATGATCCGGGACAGTGAGCTGGCCGCGCAGGCGATTGCCCGACGCATGGACCTGACGACGGTGGATGAGGCGGACCTCGTGGCCTCGGGCCTCGACCCTCGGCGTCTATTCAACATGAACACCCCGGACGATCTCGAAGACGCCCGCAAACTCGCGCTGATTCTGGGATAGGAACCACTATGGCCGACATGCTCAGCGTCGATGAGGCGCTGGCCCGAATGCTCGCGACCATCACGACGGCCACGGTCGAGAGGGCACCTGTGCTGGAGTGTCTCGGGCGCGTGCTCGCGGAGGACGCGGTCGCCACCGAGGACAACCCGCCGTTCGACAACTCCGCGATGGACGGGTTCGCCGTCCGAGCAAGCGATCTCACGGACGCGAGCGAACAGAACCCTGTCACGCTGCCGGTGATCGAAGACATCCCGGCTGGAATCGCGCCTACGCAGGTGGTGGGCGCCGGGACGGTCTCGCGCATCATGACGGGCGCGATGCTGCCCGAAGGCGCCGACGCGGTCGTGATGGTCGAGAGCACGCGGGCCGACGGCGACAATGTCGCGCTCATGGAAGCCCCCCGCCTCCGGCAGCACATCCGCCCCACCGGCGAGAGCGTGCGGGCGGGCGACGTGGTCCTCGAAGCAGGCACCATGATCCAGCCTGCGGAGATGGCGATGCTCGCCTCCCTCAACATCTCCGCGCCGTCTGTGTACCGCCGACCACGCGTGGCCGTCATCTCCACCGGCGATGAACTGACGCCACCTGGCGAGCCGCTGGAGCCCGGCAAGATACGCGACAGCAACCGCTACGGGCTCTACGGTCAGATCGTGGAAGCGGGAGCGGAACCCGTCGACCTGGGCATCGTCTCGGACGACGCGGCAGACGTCGAAAACCGGCTGCGTCGCGCCGTCGACGAGGCGGACGCCTTGGTCACCAGCGGAGGCGTCAGCGTCGGCGACTACGACGTCGTTAAGGACGTGCTGCTGAAGCTCGGCACTCTTGATTTCTGGCGCGTGGCCATGAAGCCGGGCAAGCCGCAGGCGTTTGGGCAGATCCAGGGGAAGCCCGTCTTCGCCCTGCCGGGCAACCCGGTGTCGTCGATGGTCGTCTTCGAGCTGTTTGCGCGTCCCGCTCTGCTGAAGATGGGCGGCCACGCGCGCCTGCAGCGACAGGTTGTGCGCGCGTTGATGGATGAGGCGGTCGCCAACGACTCCCGTGGGCGCGTGAACTACATGCGCGTTACACTGGAGCGACGGGACGGGCGACTCCACGCCCGCACGACGGGAACGCAGGGGTCGGGGGTGCTGCGGTCGTTGGTTCTGGCCGACGGGCTGGCTATCATCGGCGACGAAGGCGCGCCTGTCGGCGGCGAGGTGGACGTAGTCCTGACGTCGGCCGCACCGCGGTCCCACTGAGTCGCGGCGGCCGGAAGCGAAAGGTACACTAATGGACCGACGCACCTTCATACGGGTTTCGGCCCTCAGCGCGGCAGGCCTGTGGCTCCCGGTCAAGGACGGCAAGACCGCCCCCAGCGAAGAGGGCGCGTCTGCTGAGCCGCGCGACGACGTCAAGCCTTCTTCCTGGCTCACGCCCAACGACAAGTTCTACGTCCAGGACATCACGGCGGGCGAGCGGCCAGACGTGGACATCGCGAAGTGGAAACTCATCGTCAACGGCCTGGTGAAGAAGCCGAAGCTGCTGAAGTACTCGGACATACTCGAAGCGCCATCGGTGATGACGGAGCGCACCCTTTCCTGCATCGGCGACCCCGTCGGCGGCGAACAGATAGGCAACGCGGTGTGGAAGGGCGTACGCGTCAGCACGCTGCTGGAGGCGCCGCAGGTCCGTGAACAGGCATCGCGCGTGGTCTTCAAGTGCGCCGACGGCTATCACACGGGCGTCCCGATCGAGGACGCGTTGCACGAGGACGCGGTCCTCGCCTACGAGATGAACGGCGAGCCGCTCCCGCAGGCGCACGGCTTCCCGTTGCGCTTCCTGAATCCCGGGAAGTACGGCCAGAAGTGCCCGAAGTGGATCATCAACATGGAACTCGTGGCCAAGGAGTACCTCGGCTACTGGGAGGGACGCGGGTGGGATGACACCGCGGCCGTGCGAATGGCGACGCGGATCAACATCCCCGAGGCCGGCGACGCCCTCCCGTCTGGAACGTATCGCATCAGTGGATCGGCCTACGACGGCGGCAACCACGGCGGCATCGCGCACGTCGAGGTGAGCACCGATGGCGGCGACACCTGGGACAACGCGAGCATCTGGGGGTCGGGCTCCGTCCGTTCGTGGTACCTGTGGGAGTACGAGTGGACCGTCCCTGGTGGCGAGCGCACGGCGAAGATTCTCGCGCGCTCGATCGGCGCGGACCGCGAGGTGCAGACGTCGAAGCCCGAGGACGGCCACCCGCGGGGCGCCAGTGGCTACCACACCCTCGAAGTCGACATCAGCGCGTAGACCTATGCAGCGGAATGGATAACCGATGAGCGAGACGGTGTACGACATCGCCGTGATCGGAGCCGGCCCGGCGGGCGCGCAGGCGGCGATATCCGGCAGCCATCAGATGCGCCACGTCCTTGTTCTAGACGCCGGGCGGATCAGCCGCCGCGAGGGGCGTGCGTACTGGTCCAAGACAGTCCAGTTCGAGGACGTGCCCGTCTTCAAGGGCATCACAGGGCCGCAGTTCAAGAAGTCCCTGCGCGAGTGGATGGATGGTCGGCCGGTCCAGGACGTCGTCATCAGCGGCGAGGACCGGAAGTTTGGGATCGACATCCAGAGCGCGGTCCTCCTGAAGCTGAGTCGAGGCGAGGACGACGTGCTCTTGCTCGACACGTCCGTCGACAAGCTCGACCGCGACGGGAACGTGCAGTCGGTGGAGACGTTCCGCGCGCGTCGCGTGATCGTCGCGGCCGGCTTCGAGGACCGGTGGCCGAACATCGAAGTCGACGAGTCCGTGGAGCGCATGTTCGATCAGTACAGGATCGTCTTCAGGTACGCGGGGAACCGCCGCGGATGGCACACCTGCATCCGCTGCGACGGCCATCTGCACGTGGACGAGCGAATGGCGTTCTACGGCGTGGGCGACTACATCTACGAGATGGTCGTGGGGGCGCAAGACTTCACGGACAAACTCACCATCCTCACCGACGGACGCCCCCACGGGATGTCCAAGCCGGTCCTCGACCAGGCGAAGGCCCAAGGCGTCGAGATCGATGAGCGCAAGATCGTCAGGCACATCGGGGAGAAGACCGACCTCCTGGGATTTGAGATGGAGGACGGCGAGGAGGTGTTCTTCCACGGATGCTTCGTGGACGAAGGGCTCGATCCGAACACGCGCTTTCTCATGGGCTGGGACGCGAAGACGGACGCGGACGGACTCCTCGTCGTAGATGAGGACAATCAGGTCCTGGACGCGACGGGCGAACCGATCCCCGGCCTGTACGCCGCCGGCGACATCGTCGCTGGCGAGCGCAAGCTCATCACGGCTGCCCTCGCGATGGGGCAGAACGCAGGCCTGAGCGCTTCCGACTCTCTACGCGCCTGGCGATACCCCGAATGAGACGATGGCTCTACGCGTTGGCCCTAGCTCTCGTCGTCGTGACATCGGCCGCGCGGGCCGACCCGCTCTTCGACCGGGGCGTGGCCCTCGCCGCGCTCGCGAGCCAGCTCGTGCACGCCGAGAACTCCGCTGACCCCGACGCGGCGGTCGACCTGTTCGCGGAGCACAACGATATCGCCTACTACGAGGGCGCGGACGAGCACGTCGGGCGCGACGCGACCCTGGCGGCGCTCACCGCACGGCTTGCCGGCCTGCCCAAGGGCGCGCTGGTCGCCACGGCTCCGCGAATCCTAGTCGAAGCAGCGATCGGGTGGATCGTGGTCGAGTGGGAGTGGGACGGCGCTACCGGCCGTCATATCGCACGGGCCAGGCGCGACGGCGGCGTGTGGCGCCTCGACGCCCTGGATTTCGATGGCGACAGCGCCGACGGGCCGGTCGGCGCCTTCGACGCTTCGTCGGCGACCGACGCCCTCGACGGGCCCGTTGGGATGATGGAGAACGGCGCCGCCGCCTTCGCCGAAGGCGATCAGGAAGCGATCGAGTCGCTGATCGTCGAGGAGCAGGACGACTTCCTCTTTATCACCGAGGACGGCGTACGCTGGCCGGGCATCGACGGCATCCTCATGGCCGGGTTCACCGCGGCGCTCGGCGGTGTGCCTGACGGCATCTCCCGCGAGGAAATGACGCTGTTTGTAGGGGCCGGGCTCGGTCGCGCGATCGCCTTTCAGGAGATCGACGGCAAGCGGGTCTCACTGCAACTGGAACGCCGAGACCGATGGAGAATCGTAGAGGCGTCGCTCAGTTCGCCGCTTGATGTCCTGCCCGTCTCACCTGTTGGCGCGGTGGCCACCACATGGGCGAATCTGCGCCGTTCCGCACGCTAGGGGACGTGACAGTCAACCGTCAGTGGCTACGCGCCGTCGACGGCGATAGCGGCTTCCTGGCCCTGAAGTTTACACCTAGCGTCCCGAACTTCACCGCGGCGGTCTCCTGGGGCGTGTCCTGGAAGACATCCTTGCGCCACGTGAGTTCGAACCCCTCGAAGCCTGCCTCAGTGACCACGGCTGCTAGCTCTGCTTCCAGCAGAGCGCCTGCTATTCAGCCGGTCCAAAGATCAATGTCCCTCTTCGCCTCGTCGGGGATCTCCTTCTGCACGATGATGTCCGCGAGCTGCAAGCGGCCCCCGGGCTTCAGCACCCTGTACATCTCACCGTAGACCGCAGCCTTGTCGGGACACAGGTTGACCACGCCATTCGAGATCACGACATCCGCCCACTCGTCTGGGACGGGCAACTCCTCCGCATAGCCCTCGCGGAACTCCACCTGACCGATGCCCGCCTCCGCGGCCGACTGCCGCGCTTTGTGCAACATGCCAGGGGTCATCTCCACGCCGACGACGGCCCCCGCGGGCCCAACGATCCCCGCCGCGATCAGCGAATCGAACCCAGCGCCCGAACCGATGTCCACGACGTTCGATCCTGCCGCGATCTCCCCCAACGAAAACGGATTGCCTGTCCCGGCGAACGACTCCATGCATGATGCCGGAGTGTTGGCCACGACGTCATCGGGATAGCCGAGCATCGCCGCCAACGGGGCGCCCGTGTGGAAGTGGAAACCCTTGTCGGGCGTATTGGCGACCTCGGTGTACTCGTGGCGTATGTCGTGGCGGAGAATCTCGACGCCCATGCCGGACAGAGCGAATTCGCCCGGCGCAAAGTCGTCTACCGTGGCGTCAGAGCTTGGCGGGAGGCAGACATACGTTCGCATGGAGCCGACACCATATACCTCCTCGCCCTCGAACGTCTCGAGCGGTTGAGGGAATTCCACGTCGCCATACGCCGCCTCTGTCATCAGGATGTACTCATCCTCATCCACGGAGTTCTTAAGCAACCGGTGCGCGGTGATGACGTCGACGCCGGACAGCCGGTGGAAGCGCCCGATCTGTGGGAATACGACCTCGCCACTGTGGATCACGGTCTTCAGCCGAAGCCCCTCGATGTTCGCGCACGCGCCGCACAGACATATGCTGTACGCTTGGAGCTCCCTTACCTTGCTGGCAAAGACCTCGGCGATGCGCAGCAGCTGCTCCCCGATCGCCTTTCGCGTGGCCGGCCAAGTGTCCGCGGTGTCGTCCTTGGGCGCGTACATGAAAACTGCGTCGCCCTCAAGCTCGACCAGCTCGAGCGGGGGCCGGATCTCCTCGACGAGGACGCCAAGGACCTCGCTGACGATCATCTGGCTATGCGCGAGAGACTTCTCGTGCGACAGCATGAATTCCGTGTAGCCGCTGATGTCCGCGATGGCTAAGACGACACTTTTAGCGTCCATGCCGTTGGTCCCTCTCTGCCCTGCCCAGCCGGCGAAGGCCGGACATCCGCTCCCACCCTAAGGGCACGAGCGGCGCCGGCCGTGGTCGCTCAGCGACCCGCTATTCCGCCGTGACGATGTCGTCGTGAGTCGTGCCGACGAGCGCGAACAGTTCGCCCTGTTCCTTCTCAGGCACTTCGAAGTGGTCGAGGGACGCCTTGAAGTCCGCGGCCAGGGCTTGCCACTCGCCCTCGGTGATGTGCAGATGTGTGTGCGAGTCGACCATGTTCCGCCCGTGGTACACGTACGGCCCACCGGCCGCCTGGATCATGAACGCCGTGACCTGGAACTTCAGACCAGGGGCCGGGACGCGCTCGCGAGCCGCGTCGATCGCCGGATTCGCGTTCAGCGTGTCGTTGACGGAGACGCGGTCGATGAAGTCGTCCACGACCGTGGCGATGGCGTACGTGCCGCCCAGACGGTCGTACAGCGACTCCGCGACGGCTTCCTCGTGGTGTTCCGCATTCGCCGTCCGCTGCAAAGCGACAATGCCGACTGCGGCGGCGAGGGCGCACGCGCCGAGAAGGACCGACGCGCTCCGCCGTCCTCGCGTCCCTGAGGTCTTCATACTGGTCTCCTTGTGGATTCTGCACGCGGCAGAAACCGGTTAAGGGCGCCGCTCAATGCAGCAGGCGCCGAGCCGAGGACACGGCCGGCGTCCTTCGTTATCAATGGGGCGTCGGACCCGTGGTTGGGACCCACATCAGGTATTCTGCGCCCGCGCGGTGGCGAGCGAAAGAGCCCCGCGCGGTCGCTGACCCACACCCGCCGGCCGACGGCGCCCTTGCCCAGCCTGCCATGCGGCCGAAACGGACTGCGCCGCGCGGGCGTAGTCAGTAATTGCGCGGAATGTCGCAGGCGGCTTGACGAATCGCTGCAACGTCCCATGTCTTGGTCGTGGGTACGGTGGTATTCTTGAGGGGCTACCGGGCGCACGCCCGGCGTGTGTGGTTCACCACCTCAAGAATCGCGCCCCAGCGCGCGACATAGGCGCCGAACGCATCCACCTCGCCCCGTTCCAGGATGGGTTGCGTCACAGGAATCTACGCATCCGTGTATTCGTGAAAGAGACCCATGAACGACCCTGATCGCACGCCTCCGGAGCATTCTGCGCCGGCATTCGAGACCATCACCGTCAGGGGCGCGCGAGAGCACAACCTCCAGGACATCCAGCTAGAGTTACCCAAGAACCACCTCATCTGCTTCACGGGCGTGAGTGGCTCGGGCAAGTCGTCACTCGCCTTCGACACGCTCTACGCCGAGGGCCAGAGGCGCTACGTGGAGTCCCTGTCCGCGTACGCTCGCCAGTTCCTCGGGCAGATGCAAAAGCCGGACGTGGACTTCATCGGCGGTCTCTCTCCGACCATCTCCATCGACCAGAAGTCCACCGGGTACAATCCGCGCTCTACGGTGGCGACGATCACGGAGATATACGACTACCTGCGCCTGCTCTTCGCCCGCGTCGGGACGATGCACTGCCTCGAGTGCGGCACAGAAGTGGGTGCGCAGACGCGCGACGAGATCGTGGATCAGTTGCTCGCGCTGCCCGAGGGGCAGAGGCTGCAACTCCTGGCGCCTGTCGTCCGTGGCCGCAAGGGTGAGTACCGCGAAGAACTCGAAGACGCCCTCAAGGCCGGCTTTGCCCGCGCTCGCGTCGACGGTCAGTTGCACGAACTCACCGAGACGATCCACCTCGACCGCCAGTTGCGCCACGACATCGAGATCGTCGTCGATCGTATCGTCATCAAGGACGGCATCCGCGACAGGATAGCCGAGTCCGTCGAGACGGCAGTCAAGCTCTCCGGCGGCCTCATCATCGCGGACACGATGGACGGCGAGGAGATGCTGTTCAGCCAGCACTACTCGTGTCCCACGTGCGCTACGAGCTACGAGGAACCGTCGCCCCAGCTGTTCTCGTTCAACAGCCCGAAGGGCGCCTGCCCCGAGTGCAACGGCATCGGCGGGACGACACAGGGATCGTTGGACAAAGTCGTTCCCGACCCGAGCAAGTCGATCCGCGAGGGCGCCATCGCCACCTGGGGCGAACTCAAAGAGTACAACCCCGTGGCCGAGGGCATCGCCGCGCATCTGGAGTTCTCTCTCGACACGCCGTGGAAGGACCTGACCAAGAAGGTCCGCGAGAAGCTCATGGACGGGTTGGGAGACAAGCGCATACCCGTCACCGTCTACCGCGATGGGAAGCCACGCCAGCGGCGATGGCGCTTCGGCGGCGTGCTGCGCAACATCGAATACCGGTGGCGGGAGACGAGTTCCGACGCCGTCCGGCGCAACTACGCGAAGTTCATGGACACGCTCGAATGCCCCGACTGCGAGGGCACCCGGCTCCGCCGTGAGGCGCACGCCGTCAAAGTCGCCGACAGGACCATCTTCGACGTCACCGGCATGAGCGTTGGCGACGCGCAGGAGTTCTTCGAGGCCATCGACCTCACGCCTCGTCAAGCGACCATCGCAGAACAGGTGCTCAAGGAGGTCCGCGCCCGCCTGTGGTTCCTCCGTAACGTGGGCTTGCACTATCTGTCGCTCAACCGCACCGCGCCGACGCTCTCGGGCGGCGAGTCGCAGCGCATACGCCTAGCAAGCCAAATCGGCACCGGCCTCGTGGGCGTCGTCTACATCCTCGACGAGCCCAGCATCGGCCTCCACGCCCGCGACAACAAGAAGCTGCTCGACACGCTCAAGCATCTCCGAGACATCGGCAACACGATCATCATCGTCGAACACGACGAAGAGACGATGCGCGAGTCCGACTACATCGTGGATTTCGGTCCCGGCGCCGGAATCCAGGGCGGCGAGGTCGTCGTCGCCGGCGCGCCCGGCAAGGTGATGGACGAGGACGCCTCCATCACCGGCCGCTACCTGTCGCACGAGATGCAGATACCCATACCCGACGAGCGCCGCGCGCCGAACGGTAGTTGGCTGTCCGTCAAGGGCGCTCGACAGAACAACCTCAAGGGACTCGATGTAGAGATCCCGATCGGTCTGTTTACGTGCGTCACCGGCGTGTCTGGCTCCGGCAAGTCCTCGCTCGTCAACGACATCGTGTGCAAGGCGCTCGCGCGCGACCTCATGCGCGCCGAGGAGGCGCCCGGGGCGCACGATGGCATCGAGGGCATCGAACACCTCAACAAGATCATCACGATCGACCAGTCGCCAATCGGACGCACGCCGCGCTCGAATCCCGCGACGTACGTGAAGGTATGGGACCAGATTCGCGAGCTGTACTCGCAGATGCCCGAGTCGCGCGTGCGCGGATACAAGCCCGGTAGGTTCAGCTTCAACGTGAAAGCCGGCCGGTGCGAGGCGTGTCAGGGCCACGGGTACAAGAAGATCGAGATGCAGTTGCTGGCGGACGTCTGGGTGAAGTGCGAGGTCTGCAACGGCACCCGCTTCAACGACGAGACGCTAGACATCCGGTACAAGGGCAAGAGCATCGCCGACGCCCTCGACATGGACATCTCGCAGGCGCTCGAACACTTCGGCGACATCCCCAAGATCGCGCGCAAGCTGAAGACGCTGCACGATGTCGGGCTCGACTACATCAAGCTCGGCCAGCCCGCTCCGACGCTCTCCGGCGGCGAAGCGCAGCGTGTGAAGCTCTCCAAGGAACTCAGTCGCGTCGCCACGGGGCAGACGCTGTACGTCCTCGACGAACCCACGACAGGTCTGCACTTCGAGGACGTGCGGAAGCTCCTGGAAGTGCTCCACGAACTCGCGGACCGCGGCAACACGGTCGTCGTGATCGAGCACAACATGGAGGTCATCAAGACCGCCGACCACATCATCGATCTCGGCCCCGAGGGCGGCGAAGAGGGCGGCTACCTGATCGGCGTGGGAGCGCCGGAATTGATCGCGGAGACGGACTCTCCCGACGAGGAGCCGGCGACAGAGACAGGCAGATTCCTACGCGCGGCGCTCCATGCCGCGACGGGGGACGGCCCCGAGCCCCTCGACGATGCGCCCCTGCCGCCACGCAGCAAGGCGATGGACACTATCAGAGTGCGTGGAGCGACGGAGCACAACCTCAAGTCCGTAGACGTGGACATCCCGCAGCGCCAGATGGTCGCCTTCACCGGAGTGTCCGGGTCGGGCAAGACGTCGCTCGCGCTCGACACGATCTACGCGGAGGGACAGCGGCGCTACGTCGAGTCGTTGTCCGCGTATGCCCGTCAGTTCCTGGGCCGCGTCGAGAAGCCACACGTCGAGCACATCGAGGGGCTCTCGCCGGCCATAGCCATCGACCAGAAGGCGCCGAGCAAGAGCCCGAGGTCCACGGTCGGCACCGTCACCGAGATCTACGACTACCTGCGCATACTCTACGCCCGCGCGGGGACGGCGCACTGCCCGAGCTGCCACGAGCCGGTCGGTAGCCAGACATCTCAGCAGGTCGTGGACAGCATCTTCCAGCTCCCGCCGGAGAGCCGCCTGCACGTGCTCGCGCCGGTCGCCCTGGTGCGGGGCGAGGAGTACGAGGAGCAGTTCGAGAGGGCGCGCAAGTCCGGCTTCGCCCGAGCGTGGGTGAACGGCGAGGTCCGGGAACTCGACGAGAAGATCGAGCTCGACCGGCGCATCAAGCATGACGTCGCCATCGTCGCAGACCGTCTTGTCCTGCGCGAGGACGACCGGTCGCGGCTCGCGGAGGCGGTCGAGGTCGCCCTGCGCGAGGGCAAGGGCGTCGTGCGTGTCGAGGGCGTGCATCGCGACGAGGACGGTGAAGATCAGACCCTGTCCGCGTCGTACAGCGAGCACTTCGCGTGCGTTCCGTGCGGTCTTAGCTTCAAGCCCGTTACGCCGCAGAACTTCTCGTTCAACAGCTCCCTTGGCATGTGTCCTCGGTGCGAGGGCATCGGCCGGGTCACAGGCGCCGACGAGAAGCTCGTCGTCCCAAACCCCAAGCGTTCGATCCGCACGGGCGCGGTCGTCGTGTGGGGGCCGGTGACGGCGAAGCATCCCCTGGCGAAGTTCCTCGCAGGGCTCGGTAGGGAGCACGGTTTCTCGCTCTCGACGCCGTTCGCGAAGATCTCCGATGAGGCGAAGGACGTCATCCTCTACGGCTCGCGCAAGCGGTACGACTTCGGCGACGGGCGCGTGCGTTTCCGAGGGGCCGTCGGCACGACGGACTGGCTGCATGTCCGTGGCGCGTTTACCCGCGAGGTGCGTCCGTTCCTGCGGCAAGTTGACTGCCCCGCATGCCATGGCACGCGGCTCATGCCGCTGGCGCTGAACGTCCGCATCGGCGAGAGGAACATCATCGACGTCACGCGGATGACCATCCGCGACGCGTTCACCTTCTTCCGCTCCGTACGGCTAGAGGGACAGCGGGCGGAGATCGCGCGCGAGCTTCTCATGGAGATCGGCAACCGCCTGGAGTTCCTGCTGGATGTGGGACTCGAGTACCTGACGATGGCGCGGCCGGCTCCGTCGCTCTCGGGCGGCGAGGCGCAGCGGATTCGCCTCGCGTCGCAGTTGGGGTCAGGGCTGACCGGCGTGCTGTACGTCCTCGACGAGCCAACGATCGGCCTCCACGCGCGGGACAACGACCGCCTCCTCAAGGCGCTTGCCCGGCTCCGAGACCTCGGGAACACAGTCATCGTTGTAGAACATGACGAGGCGACCATCCGCATGGCGGATCACGTCGTGGACTTCGGGCCGCGAGCGGGGCGTCACGGTGGCGAGATCGTCGCCGAGGGCTCGGCAGATCGGCTCATCGAGATCGACGACTCGCTGACCGGAAGGTTCCTCGCCGGCGCCGAGGCGATCCCGAGGCCACCCAAGCGTCGCGAGGGCAAGGGAGTCGCCCTGCGGTTGTCGGGAGCAAGCCTGAACAACCTGAAGGACGTCGAGCTGGCCATCCCACTGGGGACGTTCACCGCGGTCACGGGCGTGTCGGGGTCAGGCAAGTCGTCGCTCATTGAGGAGACTCTCTACCCGATCCTCGCGCGCAAGTTGAACGCTGCGCAATCGCGACAGGCAGGACCGCACACCGAAGTCGATGGCCTCCAGTTCCTCGACAAGGTGATCAACATCGACCAGAAGCCCATCGGCGAGACGCCGCGCTCGAACCCGGCGACGTACACCGACGTCTTCACCGACATCCGCAAGCTGTTCGCGGAGCTACCCGAGGCGAAGGCGCGCGGGTTCGATTCCCGTCGGTTCAGCTCCAACCTCAAGTCCGGCCAGTGCGAGACGTGCTACGGACACGGCTTCACACGCATCGAGATGCAGTTCCTGCCCGACGTGTGGATCGAGTGCGAGACGTGCGGCGGCACGGGGTACAACCGCGAGACGCTCGACATCCGCTACGCGGGCAAGAACGTCGCCGACGTGCTGCACATGACCGTCGCGGAGGCGCTCGAGCACTTCATGAACGTCCCGCGTATCCGGCGCAAGCTAGAGACGCTCCGTGACGTCGGCCTGGGGTACATCCATCTAGGGCAGTCGGCGACGACGCTGAGTGGCGGCGAGGCGCAACGCGTCAAGCTCGCGAAGGAACTCGCGCGGCGCTCCACGAGCGGCACAATCTACCTCATGGATGAACCGACGACCGGCCTCCACTTCGACGACATCCGTAAGCTGCTCGACGTCATCCACCGCCTCGCAGACCAGGGCAGCACGGTCGTCGTGATCGAGCACAACCTGTCGGTGGTCGCCTCCGCGGATCACGTGATCGACCTCGGACCCGACGGCGGAGAGGCGGGCGGATATATCGTCGCGGAAGGCACGCCCGAGCACGTCGCTACCGTGGACGAGTCGCACACCGGCAGGTTCCTGCGGCCGATGCTGGGCGTCTGACGCCCGGCCCGAGTTCTATCCGCCGAGCAGCGCGTACGGGTTCAGCCAGTGGCTGAGCTTTAGCATGAACACGTTGTCCGCCGGAGCGTCGAACAGCGTCTCGATGTCGCTCCCGAAGTCAAACTCTCCCGTCGACGACGAGTGCTGGCGGCCGTGCGACCACACCGCGAAGAGCGTCGACCCCGGCCGATACTCCCACCGGAGTACTGCGTTAGAGCGGAACTGCTTGAAGTTGAAGTCCGGGTTGGCGATAGATTCCGCCGTGCCATCACCATCCACATCGGCCTCGTAGCCTCCGTCGACGGCTTGTACGCTCAGGTCGTCGAAGCGGTCGGCATAGTCACGGGCGAGCCGATCCGCGATCTGCTTGAAGTCCCGATAGCGCCCGGACGAAACGAACGGCTGCGCGTAGAGCTGCAGCGATAGCTCCGGCGTGAACGAGACGTCGAACCGCCCGGTGACGCCTACCGTCTGCCGCGCGATGCGGCCGAACACGTAGCGCCCCGGTATCGCTTCGCTCAGGTTCACCCACTGCGTGTCGCTCTCGTTTCTGCTGTACGACAGGCCGACATTCGCTCGCGCACGGCCTGCAGGACGCCACCCAAGGTTGGGTCTGAGGCTTAGCGACCAGGAGTCGGTCGCAGCCTGGCGCCGTGCGTTGGCATTGACGCTGAACTGCACCTTCTTGCGACCGTCGCTGGAGATGCGCCCGAACCCATCGACGCTATCGTCCGTGCGAACCGCCGGCCCGCCGCGTAGCATTCCGGTGTTGAAGCCGCCCAGCCCGTAGCTCGCGCCGCCCGACGCGCTCCAGTAGTTGAGGAACTGGACGCTGCCGCTCAGACGCGTTCCGAGGCTGGTGCGCACTCCCTGGTACGTTCGCCATGTCCAGTTGTGCCACCGCACGTCCCAGCGACGCAGGCGCTTCCCCGGGAGCGAGTGTTCATAGCCGATGCCGCCCCAGGCCACCAGGAAGTCCCCACGGCTCATGAACCCGATGTCGTTCGTCTCGAACTCCGCCGTTCTCGTGCGAAACCCCGCCCAATAGCGGGAGTAGCTGCCGCCGACTTTGCTGAAGTTTGCCGAAGCGCTCAGGCCGTCGAGCGATGTGCGCGTAGGATCGTACGTCAGGTGGTCAGCGTCCGGCCGGTCCATGTATCGGCTGGGAGCGCGCTGCGTCCGCGCGATGGCGTCCTCGGACCCGGCCACGCGTGATCCCAGGACGTAGCCGTTCACGCTGTAGTCCTCTCCGCCAAAGCGGTGGCGAAAGTCGAAGCCGCCGGTGATCGCGTTGGAGTGTGCTTCGAGTTGGGCGGCTTGGTCGCTCGGCCGGAGGACGCCTGTGGCGACAACCCCTACCGCGCTCTGGCCCTCTCGGAAGTCCTTCTGCGCGCGCGCCAGGCCGTACTGGGTCGACGGCTCGACCATCTCCTCGACATCGGCGCCTTCGCCGGGCATGACGTGCGCGGTTTCCCTCGCCGTAGAGGCGTGCAAGAGGCCGATCGTCCACCCCGACGGCGTCTTGCCCGAGAGCTTCTCGGCCACCTGGATCGTCGTGACATCCGGCGCGTCCACATAGCCGCCCCGCGGGTCGGCGCTCCTGCGCGGCGCGCGGCCGATGCGACGTGAGTGGAAGAGTTGGTCCTCGTCGCCTATCCCGAACTCGAAGATGTTCGCACTCTCCAGGAAGAACGGTCGGCGCTCTGGGAAGAAGGTCTCGAATTCGCTCAGGTTCACGCGCGCCGGGTCGGCGTCCACCTGTCCGAAGTCCGGGTTCACCGTCGCATCTAGAGTGAAGTTGCCCGTTAGGCCGTACTTCACGTCCATGCCGCCGGTGGCCCAGGTGGCGTTCTCGGCGTAGAAGGGGTTGGCGGCGTCACCCTGAACGCGCGCGAGCCTGCCCAACGAGTAGGGCGCAATCTCCATCCGACCGCCCGACTCGACTCCCTCCAGCCCTTGGAGGTGTCCGAACGTCGAGACCATCCCGCTGTCCTCGAAGGAACGTGGAGCCCAGTACGACGTCTCGCTCTTGCGGGCGATGTTGCGCGTAAGCTGGAGACCCCGCTCCTGCCGCTCGGCCGCCGCGAAGCGGAGCTGCGAGTAGGGGATGCGGAACTCCGCCGCCCATCCGTCGTCGTCGACCGACGTCTCGACATCCCACACGGCGTCCCAGTCGGGGTCGGCCCTCGTGTCGTCGTAGCGGTAGATGTCCCGCTTCACCCCGAGTGGGTTGACGCCGAATTGGTAAGCCGTGCGCTTGTCGCTGTACGAGTCGACGGCGACGTAGACCCAGTCGGAGAAGGAATCCTGGTCGCGTCGCGTGAGCTGGCCCTCGATTGCCTCGGGATCTGAGTCGAAGGCGCGGAAGCCAACGTGTAGGGCATCGTCGCCATATATCACGCGCACCTCGGAGCGCTCGGTGGCTGCGGCGCCCTCGTCAGGCCGGATCTGCACGAAGCCGGTTGCCACGGCGGCGTCCTGCCAGGCACCCTCGTCTAGGCGGCCATCGAGTCGGATTGGGGCGCCGTCCAGGCTGGCGGCGGTCAGAGCTGGCGCTGCGGTTGCCGCTGACGCGTTCGTGGTCGCCGCAGTCTCCGGCGCTTCCGCGCTGAGCCCGAGCTGCCCACCATCCGTCTGGAGCGTCGCTGGCGCCGTGGCGCAACCGACGACCCAGACCAGCAATGCCAACACCACGAACGTACTCTTCGTCATCTGGCACTTCCGTATACGACAGGGCCGAACGCTCCCGCTGAATCCGCACCCAAACTAGGCCATCGGGTGTCGCGGCGCAACGGCTCTGTGTCCCGCAGTTCCCAGGCTCGGCGCGGGCCGAAACGTGCCACCCGGGCACGGAGACGGGGCGAGCAGCGCTCGCCCCGCATCCGTAAGCGGCTCGATCGGAGGCCTAGCCGCCGAGGAGGCTCTCCAGTATCCCGGCCGTTCCCGCGTACTTCGCAATGAAGCCCGCGAAGACGATCGAGACCATCGCCATCAGCTTGATGAGGATGTTCAGCGAGGGGCCGGACGTGTCCTTGAACGGATCGCCGACGGTGTCTCCAACGACGGCGGCCTTGTGAGCTTCGGAGCCCTTCCCGCCGTGGTGACCCTCTTCGATGTACTTCTTCGCGTTGTCCCAGGCGCCGCCCGCGTTCGCCATCATCACGGCCAGGACGAAGCCCGCGGCCAACCCCCCGGCCAGCAAGCCGAGGACGCCGGGTACGCTGAACAGGATGCCCACGAGGATCGGCGCCGCAATCGCCAGTAGCGACGGCAGGACCATCTCACGCTGCGCGCCGACCGTGGAGATCTCGACGCAACGCGCGTAGTCCGGCTTCGTCTCGCCTTCCATGATGCCCGGTATCTCGCGGATCTGCCGGCGCACCTCGTCGACCATTGCCCCCGCCGCACGGCCGACGGCTTTCATCGTCAGCGCGCAGAAGAAGAACGCCATCACCGACCCCAAGAACAGGCCGACGAGGACGTTCGGGTTCATGAGCGTGACGTCGTAGTACGCCATGAAGTCCGCGATGCTCGCCTCGGCGATGGGCACTTGCACGATCTCGCCGGTGAACGTCTCGATGTCGAGGACGGTAATGTGGGCGAGGTGCATGAGCCCGTACCGGATCTCCTCGATATACGCCGCGAGGAGAGCCATGGCGGTCAACGCCGCCGAACCGATCGCGAAGCCCTTGCCCGTCGCGGCCGTGGTGTTGCCCAGAGCGTCCAACTGATCTGTGCGCTGTCGCACTTCCGGCGGCAGGCCCGCCATCTCGGCGTTGCCACCCGCGTTGTCCGCGATGGGGCCGTAGGCGTCCGTAGCCAACGTCAGGCCCAGCGTGGAGAGCATCCCCACGGCTGCGATCCCGATGCCGTACAGACCCAACAGCGGGCTCTGGCCGCCACCCGGCAGGTAGTAGCTGAGGATGATGGCGATGACGATCGTGACCACGGGGATTCCCGTGGACATCATCCCCACAGCGATCCCATCGATGATGGTCGTCCCGGCGCCGGTCAGCGCCTGCTCAGCGAGCTTCTGCGTAGGCTTGTATTCGTGGGACGTGTAGTACTCGGTCGCCTTGCCGATGATGATTCCAGCGACAAGGCCGACAACGATGGCGCCCCACACGTTCCACATGTCGGGTAGGCCCAACAGGTGCAGCACGCCGATGGCCGCAGCAGCAATGGCGATGGAACTGAGGTTGATGCTGCGCGACAGCGCGTTGAGGAGGCTGCGCATGCTCGCGTTCTCGGCCGCGCGCACGCTGTAGACGCCCAGTATCGAGATGAAGATACCGATCCCAGCCAGCACCATCGGCGCAGCGAGGTACTTGAGTTGCATCTGCATCTCGGTCAGACCGCCGAGGAAGGCGGGGGCCTTTCGAGCCTGCACGGAAACCGCGGCGACGCCGAGGGCCGCCGTCGCCAGGATCGAGCCGGCGTACGACTCGTAGAGGTCGGCGCCCATGCCCGCGACGTCGCCGACGTTGTCGCCCACGTTGTCGGCGATAGTGGCGGCGTTGCGTGGGTCGTCCTCGGGCAGCCCCGCTTCCACCTTGCCGACGATGTCCGCGCCGACGTCAGCCGCCTTGGTGTAGATGCCACCACCGACGCGAGCGAACAGCGCCTGGGTGGACGCCCCCATGCCGAAGCTGAGCATGATGACCGTGATCTGAGGCAATGGGTTGCCGCTAAAGAAGCTCGCCGGGAAGAGGTAGTAGAGCGCGAGGAACCATCCGGTGATGTCCAGCAGGGCGAACCCGACGACGACGAGACCCATGACCGCGCCAGCGCGGAACGCTACCTGGAGGCCGCCATTCAGACTGGCCCGGGCGGCATGCGTGGTCCTAGCCGACGCCTGCGTCGCCGTCTTCATACCGAAGAACCCGCACAGACCCGAGAACAGGCCGCCCGTAAGGAAGGCAAACGGCACGACCGTGTTCTGCGCCTTGAGGCCGAAGGCCATCACTAGGAAGACCACGAACAGCACCGCGAATATGACAGAGACGACCTTGTACTGACGCTTCAGATACGCCATCGCGCCCTCGCGCACGGCCTGCGCGATCTCGATCATCTCCGGCGTACCTTCGTCCTTGGACACGACCGAGCGATAGAAGATAACCGCAAACACCAGCGCGACGAGCGAGCCGATAGGAGCTATCCACCAGATCATCGGCATAGGTGGACGATCGTCGACGACGGCCTCGGCCGCGTGCGCGATCACTGTCGCCCACGTGTTCAGCAGCAGAACCACGGCGACAATCGCCAGTTCCACGCGCGGCAGCTTCGACTTACGCAGGCGGCCCCAAATGGGCGCGCCGAAGAGACTTCTCATAGACCAACCTCACGACGGAATTCGGCGTACGCGTCCGGCGCAACCGCGCGCAGAGCGTCGCCCACTACATAGACGGAGCCCGTGACGCAGAGCGTTTCCCCCGGGGCCTTCGCAACGGCGACCGGCGTCGAGCGCTCGACGGATACGGACCTGAAGTGACGTCGGAAAACGACGGCAAGGTCTTCGGGAGCGGAAGCGCGCGGGGTCGATCCCGCGCGGGTGAGAACAACGTGTGATGCCGAGGAGGCCAGGGCTTGCGCGAACCCCTCGGCGTCTTTGTCTGAGGACATCCCGACGATCAAGGTGATGTGTTCCCCGTTGTACGCTTCGCCCAGCGCGCGCGCTAGGACTGCCGCGGATCCGGGCGTGTGTGCGGCGTCGAGAACGCACGCCCTGCCGTCCGGCAGATCGATTGCTTGGAAGCGACCGTGGATCCGTGCCTGTTCCAGGCCCCTGCGGATCTCAGCGTCGCCGATGGCCCACCCCCGATCTCGGAGGCATTCGACCACCGCTAGAGCAATAGCCGCGTTCTCGACCTGATGGGAGCCGATTAGCCGCAGCCGGACGTCTTCGAGGCGGACAGAGCGCCCGGCGAGGTGACACGCTTCGCGGCCGGACACCGGGCCGGCGCGCGCCGTGCCTACGTCTGCGCGCGCGTCCACCAACGGAGCCCCGACGGACCGGGCAACGCCGCGGATCACCTTCTCGGCGGCAGTTCTCTGATACCCCATTACGACCGGTCTCGCGGGCTTTATGATACCCGCTTTTTCACCTGCGATTTCCGCAAGTGTGGAGCCCAGGACTTCGACATGGTCGAAATCGACGGTTGTTATGACCGAGACCAACGGGTCCACCACGTTTGTGGCGTCCAGACGGCCGCCCAGCCCCACTTCGAGCACGGCGATGTCCAGTTCCGCCTGCGCGAAGTACGCGAACACCATCACCGTGTACACCTCGTAGAACGTCAGGCGGCCGAGGTCGCTCTCGCGATGCTCCTCGAACACGGGGAGGAGATCGCCGAGGATGCGCGCCATCTCCGGCTTCGTGATGCACGCGCCCCGGGCCTGGAACCGCTCACGCGGGGACACCAGATGCGGCTGCGTGTATAACCCCGCCGCGTGGCCCGCCGCCAGTAGCACGCGATAGATGAAGGTCGCCGTGGAACCCTTCCCCTTCGTGCCCGCGATGTGGACTGCTGGGACGCGCTTGTGCGGGTCGCCGATCGCGCGCAGCACGCGCTCGACGCGTTGCAGATTGAACCCGCGCAACACGCCCGCGTTCATGGGCGAGTTCTCGTGATTGATGTAGGTGTCGAGGTATCGGCGAGCGTCGCAGTAATTCACTCGGCCGGCCCGATCATGCGGTCGAAGTGGGCGAGCGTCGCGGGCAGGGAAGCCGTCGGGCGAGCAAACGGGAAGCGTTGGTGCCGAGAGGGGGACTCGAACCCCCATGGGCTTGCGCCCACTAGCTCCTGAGGCTAGCGCGTCTACCAATTCCGCCATCTCGGCACGGGAGACAGGAAACGAGCAGGGAAATTGTAGTGACGGCCCCGAGGCAAAGTCAACGTCGAGTGTCGGTCGCCCCGGGACCAGCGCGGAGCCGCGCGACCGCCCGATCTACGGCCCCGATCCCGGGGATTTCCTTGTCGCGTTGGGTCTTCCGTGCTATCGTCCCTTTCGGCGGGAACGTGTGAATATCGCTGAAACGTCGGTCTGCCGCCGGACGATATGTGCATGGGAGGAAGTGCTCACACTCTGTTACGTGGGGGCGCTTTTCTATGCCGGGCGGCCGATCACAGGGATCGCGGGCTGTGAGCCAACATCCTCAGTCTGTAGCCGACGAGTGAGTGTGATGAACAAATCCATAACGCTGATGCTGATGACATCCGGGTCAAGAGGCGTGCGCAAGCTGGAAATCAGCGCGGTTGCGCTCTGGCTGGGCGCCGTGGCGCTCATCGCAGTGTTCGGAGCGGGCGTCTGGGGCGTGACGCGGGTGTACCAAACGTACACAGGCGCGCAGCAGTTCCACGAAGAGTATGCGGCCCTCGTGACCGAACACGCGCAAATGCAGGTCAGTTATGCGGCGCTCGAGACCCAACTCGCGACGCTCGAGGCCCTCGAGGAGAACGTCCGCCATGTGCTGGGACTGCCCGGCCCAGCGGACGAAGGCGCGGACTCCGGGACGTTGCACCGGGGTGGCGGCAATGCGGACTCGGCTCCGGGAGAGCCAGCTGAACTGTCGCTCAGCGACTCCAGCCAGGCTGCGGACATCACCCGGGTCACCGACGACAACGAGCTTTCCGACGGCATCCCGATATCCGACGAGTCGGTGGGACGCGCGACTCGGCTCCTCAAGAGCCTCGAACGGATCGAGATGCTGACCGTCAACGAGATTCAGGATCTCGCCACGACGCCCACGGTCACGCCTATCGGGGAAGGCGAGCCCTACTGGCTCGCGTCGGGCTTCGGCATGCGCAATAGCCCCTTCACGCAGCGCAGGCAGTTCCATGGCGGTCTCGACCTTTCCGCAAAGGCCGGCACGCCCGTGATAGCGCCCGCAGACGGCGTCGTCACCGAGGTGTGGAACGTCAAGCAGGGCGGGCTGCTGGGGAACGCCATCAAGATTAAGCACGGGCAGCGCTACGAAACGGTCTTCGGTCATCTCAACAAGAACAACCCGTTCGCGGCGGGCCTCGAGGTTGGCGCACAAGTCACTCGGAACCAGGTCATCGGCTACGTCGGCCGCACCGGGCGCACGACCGGCGACCACCTCCATTACGAGGTGCGCGACAACGGCGAGCGCGTGAACCCCTACCGATTCCTGCTCGATCGGGTCGAGCGCTAGCACAGCATAGGCGTCAGGATTCCCCGGGGAGGCCCGTATGGTGGCCTCCCCGTTTCCATGCCCGCCGGTGCGCGACGCCCATCGTCCCGTGTAGGCGCCGACCGGACGGTGGCGCGCGCAGCGGCGCTGTCCGCTCGCACGGAACGACCGGGCGAGGTCGCTGTGCGATTCGATCCGCGCGTTGCCTGGCGCGGGCGGCGTTCTGTCGACCACGCCAGCCGACGAGCCACCATGGTGGCCCGCCTCAACCCTACGTTGCGGTCGCCAGTACCGAGCAGCACAATCCGCGGCACGTTGTAGTCTCGCCAAGGAGGACGTACGCCCATGAACGAACCCACCCGGGCCGCGTACCCGCGCCTCTCCCTAATGATGTTCCTGCAGCTGTCGATCTGGGGCTCCTGGGCCGTGCTCATCGGCGGTCACATGAACGACCTGGCCTTCACAGAGTTCCAGATCAGTCTGGTGTTCGGAACCACGGCGTTCGGCGCCATCCTGTCGCCGTTGGTCGCCGGCTGGGTCGCCGACCGTTTCATGCCCGCCCAGACCTTCGCCGCCATATCGCATTTCGCGGGCGGCGCTCTGATGATCATCGCCTACAGGCAAACGTCCTTCGGCGGCATGTGGCTGGCCATACTCCTGCACGCGCTTCTGTACATGCCCACCATCGCGCTTACGAACGCCATCGCCTTCCGGCACATGGGCGACTCCGACAAGTTCGGGAACATCCGCGTCTGGGGCACGGTGTCGTGGATCGCCGTCAACTGGGGCCTCTCGGCGTATCTCCGCTTCTGGGAGGCCCGGTCCGACACGCCACACGTAGGCGACAGCCTGCTCTTAGCCGGCGCCCTGAGCTTCGTCATGGGACTCTACTGCCTAACGCTCCCGAACACGCCCCCGAGCAAGGAAGCGCGCAACCCCTATGCCTTCCTCGAGGCGCTGTCGTTGATGGCGAACCGCAACTTCGCGGTGCTCCTGCTGGTCTCCTTCGTCGTCGCCATCGAGTTGCCGTTCTATTACAACCTGACGTTCCTCTTCCTGACTGAACCGGGACACGGCGTAGGTCTGGCGCCCAGCGCCGCTAACTTCGCGATGAGCCTCGGCCAGGTGGCCGAGATCCTACTCATGCTGCTGCTGTTCCCGGCCATCCGCTACATCGGCATGAGGACGACCGTGTTCCTGGGGATCCTTGCGTGGCCTGTCCGGTACATCATCTTCGCGATCGGTCCCCCATCGTGGCTAGTAGTGGCGGCCCAGTCGTTGCACGGCATCTGCTACGCGTTCTTCTTCGTGGGAGGCATGGTCGCAGTCGAGCGACTGAGCCCCAAGGACATACGCGCCAGCTCCCAGGGGCTTCTTGTCTTCGCGACAAACGGCGTGGGCATGCTCGTCGGTCACTTCGTGTCGGGGTGGGTCCACGGGCACTTCGCGTTGGCCGACGGTGGCCACGACTGGGCGAGGATCTTCATGGTGCCTATCGGCGTGACGGTCGTGGCGGCCGCCGCGTTCATCATGCTCTTCAGCGAACAGCGCTACCGCGACGACGTTGCCGCACGGGAGGCGGCCGCCGACGGCTAGGGCAGCGCAGTAATGGCCGCGCGAACCGCGCGCAGGCGCTAAGGACGTGGCACTAGCTGTCGAGCATTGCCGTGAATTCGTCGATGTCCGTCGTCGGGGACGCGCACACGAAGTTCTCGCAGACGTAGAACGTCGTCCGCCCGTCCGCCGCGACCTTACCCGCAAGCAGAGGCGAGCCCGCCACGGCCTCGTCTGGAGCCGAAGGGTCGTGCACGACGAGCGTGACCCCAGGCAGGTAGCGTTCGTGGACGGCCCGGACACCACGGCATAGAGTCTCGTCCGCGGCATCACCCACGATCACGATCTGCCGTGGTGGCGCGATGGCCCATTCCACGCCGACGAGCATCTCGGTGAAAGCCGACGGGTGCGCGGCGATCTGGCCGGAAAACGCCGCCAGCGTGCGCTCGGCATGGTCCGCGAAGTCCGCATCGCCCGTAAGCGCGCTGAGTCGATGCAGCACCGCGACGGCGACTGCGTTGGCACTGGGCGTGGCTCCGTCGTGCGAGTCCTTGAGCCGCGCGATCAGTCGTTCGTGCCGATCGCCGGTGGTGTAGAACGCCCCGTCGTCCTCGTCCCAGAATAGCGAGATCATCACGCGGGCGAGTCGTGCCGCTTCGGTGGCCCAGCGACCTTCCTGGCTCGCCTGCCGCAGGTCGAGGAGGCCGCGGATGAAGTACGCGTAGTCCTCGAGGAAGCCCTCGATCTTCGCCTCGGCATGACGGTAGGCGCGCAGGAGTCGACCCTCGGTGTCCATGGATGTCAGCACGAAGTCGGCCGCCCTACTCGCCGCGTCGGTGTACCGCGCGTCGTCGAGCGTCGCGCCGCCCTGCGCGAGGGCCGAGATCGCGAGCCCGTCCCACCCGGTGAGGACCTTGTCGTCCAGCGCCGGACGTATGCGCCCTTGCCTCTCGGCATACAGCGCGGCGAGCCCGCGCTCCACAACCGTCGTCACGGTGTCCTCAGGGACATCGACGGCAGCGGCGGTCTCGGACGGCTCGCGCGTCAGGTGGAGGATGTTGGCTCCCTCCCAGTTGCCGTGCTCCTGCACCCCGAAATGGGCGGAGAACACGGTCGCGTCTTCTTCGCCGAGAATCCGGCGAATCTCCTCGGCCGACCAGACGTAGTACTTGCCCTCGACGCCTTCGGAGTCCGCGTCCTCGGTCGAGTAGATCCCGCCGTCAGGAGCCTGCATGTCGCGGAGTAGGTAATCGAGCGTGCCGCGAGCTGCGTTTGCGTGGAATTCATCGCCGGTGAGCGCGTAACTTGCCAGAAGTATGGGCGGAATCAGCCCATTGTCGTACAGCATCTTCTCGAAGTGGGGCACAAGCCAGCGCTCATCGGTGGAGTACCGGTGGAACCCCCCGCCAACATGGTCGTACAGGCCTCCCATTGCCATCTGGCGGACGGTCGTCGTCGCCATGCGTAGGGCGGTCTCGTCGCCGGTTCGCGCGTGGTACCGAAGCAGGTAGTCGAGCATGCTCGGCTGCGGGAACTTGGGAGCCGTGCCGAATCCGCCGTAGCGCCTGTCGTATTGGCCGGCAAGCTGATTGTACGCCTGCTTCAGCGTGGCTTCACCCAGCTCTGCGCTGTCCGAGGTCGCTTCGGCCGCCTTGCGTAAGGCTTCGGTGGCCTGAGCCGTCCGTGTGGTGAGGTCGTCTTTCGACGAGTGATAATAGTCAGCCATCGTTTTCACCAACCGCCCAAAGCCAGGGCGCCCGAAACGGTCGGTCGGCGGGAAGTACGTGCCCGCGTAGAACGGCTCGAGGTCCGGCGTTAGGAAGACCGTCATCGGCCAGCCGCCCTGCCCCGTCATCAGTTGCACCGCCATCATGTACAGCGAGTCGATGTCCGGGCGCTCCTCGCGGTCGACCTTCACGCAGACGAAGTGGTCGTTCATCACCTGGGCAATGTCGTCGTCGGCGAACGACTCGTGCTCCATCACGTGGCACCAGTGGCACGCGCTGTAGCCCACGCTGAGCAGGATCGGTCGGTCGTCCCGCTTGGCCGTCGAGGTCGCTTCGTCACCCCACGGGTACCAGTCGACCGGGTTGTGCGCGTGCTGTAGGAGGTAGGGACTCGTCTCGTGTATCAGGCGGTTCGCGCGCGCTTCTGTCACCGGCGTTTCTCCTGGGGTCTGCGCTCGGTACAGTTATACGCCAACGTCCGCGGGGCCGTCGCGCCTACTCGGGCATCACGGTGTACACGGCAAGAACATCCCGGTCAGGGCGGTACATCAGGACGACGACCTCGGCGGCGTGGTCGGAGGACGCGAGGGCCGTGCTCGCCGCCCGGTAGACTTCGGGATGGATGCGTAGAGCGTTCGGCTGACCGTCCCAGTCGAGCGGCGCCGGCCGGACTTCCTCCGTCGCGGCGTTGCACATGATGACTGGACGTACGCCTAACTCCTCTGCGGCCCCGTTCGCGCTTGCGAGGAACGCCGCGCCATAGCGGTCGAGGATGTCCAGATCCAGGCGCTGTACTTCGGTAATATCAGCCTGTGACAGGGATAGGTCGCGGTCGGTGATGTAGGGGAGGATGCGCATGGCCGGCCGCCTAGTTCGGCTGCGTCGGCTCGGGACGCGCCGCGGCCAGCTTGTCCTTGTATAGCAGCAGATCGCTTCTCCCGACGAACTTCACCTTGCCGCCGGTGTTCTCGGCCAACTGCTTGAGGAGCAATTCGCCAGGGCCGCCGAGATTGTCGATCTCCAGCCCGACGATGAACAGCGCCGCCTCCGTGCGGTTGCTGGCGTGGGCGGCACGGATGATCTTGTCGGGATCGGTCTCTACGACCTGTCCCCCCGCGCTGGTGGGAACGCCGTCGGTGAGCAGCACGACGACGTCAGGCCCCATGTCGAAGGCTGTCTGTATGGCGCCGAGCGTGTTCGTGCCCAGGTTACCCGTGATGGACTCCTGCGTGAATCGCCCGAGGTACCCCTCCGCCTTGCCGAGATTCTCTGCCGTCGCCGGGACCGCGCTCGTGCCCATGCGCGAAATGCTGCTGGCGAAGGTGACGATGCTGAACTCGTCCTGCTCGCTGAGCAGGTACATGTGGTCAATCAGCGACTCCTTGGCGAGGCCGAGCTTGTGTAGACCCGCAGCTCCCATGCTGGCGGACACGTCCAAGACATAGACGATGCGCCCACCGTCACCGCGGTTGCGCAGGAAGTCGATGATGCCGAGTGGGTCGCCGTCGCCGGAGTTTCCGCCGCCGCCAAGGAGGCCACCCTTGCCGTCGTTCCCGAACAGCATCGAGCCGAGGCCTGAGCCTTGAGTGCGCGTTCTGCCGGTCACCTCGCCCTGTCCGTCCGTCCGGCCCGGCATGGACCGCAGACGCGTCAGCGACGTGACGTCCGTCTGCAAGTCGGCGGCAGTCATCATCTCCTCGAGCTGGTCGATGCGCTGCATGTCGTTCTTCTGCACGTCCTGGACGACGATGCGCTCGGAGAGTTCCGCAACTTCAGTCAGTTGGTTGCGGGCCTCCTTCATCAGCTTGTCGGGATCCTTCAGCGCGATCGGCTTGTCCGGGTCGTTTAGACGCTGCTCCAGCTTGACCTTCAGCCGCCGCTTGACCTGCTGCGGTTCGCTGAGCTCGTCCATCCACACGATGTCCATGGAGTCGAGTATCTGGTAGACATCCGTTTCCATCAGCAGCAGGACGCTCACGACAATGCCGAGGGCCACGTGCAGAACCAGTGAGACTACGGCCGCAGCGCGCGAGCGGCTCCTGCGCGTCGATGTGTCACCGATGGTCCGCATGTGAGGTTCCCGATCTGTGCGGCTGCCTGCGCGCGGGGTATCACCACACCCTATGAACGCGTGCCGCTCGTTGAGAGTTTAGCTGGATTCGTCGAGCAAAGGCGAGTCAGCGCCACGGCCACATACGGCCATTCCGCAGTAGCCACTCCGCCGCCCACATCACGACGGCTGCCGCGGACAGGGCGAACGCGGCGGCGGCCATACCGTGCGCGCTCGGGGACAGGCGCGCCCAGCCGGAACGCAACTCCAGCGTGGCGACGGCGGCGCAGACAACGGCCGCAACGAGCGCCACCGGGCTGTAGAAGGTCAGTGCGAAACACACGCAGGCCGCGATGAGGAGCAGTAGGCATCGACGTCTCAGCCTACGACGGAACGTCGGGCCGCCGGCCAGTGGGGCGACCAGTGGGCCTCCGCGGGTCATGTACGGCACGATGCTCTGCGTGGCGGACAGGTAGGACACCTGCACCGCTGACGGCCGACGCGCGACAGGTTTCGGCAGGCGGGCACGGCCTATGTCCGGCGCGGCTCGGCCCGCCGCCCATGCGGCAGGGCTCTCTACGGCGCCGTATTCCTCGCTGAGGCGTATCGTCGGAGCCACCCCGATCGTCAACGGGGGCCTGCCATCACGGAACCGTGTTCGCTTCCGCGCGCCGTCACGGTTTGGCATAGGAATCACCTTCTGGGCATCGCGCTCCCGTCGCGTCTGGCTGACGTAAGCTAGCACGCGACCCAAGGACTGTCAATCGGGCCTGGCTGCGGGCAGGGGCGGTGTGTGGGCCGTGCGCCAGCCGCTCACGGCGGGCATGGCCTTGATGCGTGTGGGATGGCAAACGATGGCGCCGCGAAGGCGGAAATGCGCCCCGCTGCGCGCAGAATGACGCCACCGACAGGCCGGGCGGCGGTGCCTGTGGCGTGGGCCCGAGCGAGCCACGGGAGTTTGGGTGAAGTGGTTCGGATTGCGCGCGTGGTGTCGACGCGGTACCTTCGTGCATTCGTCGGAGGGAGACGCTGCCCGGCCGCCGGGAGGGAGGGACCCGATATGTGCGAGCCGCCGGGGCAGACGCAGCCGCCGGCTCGATTCTCGCCGACCGTGATACCGGCGCGCCTCGGCGGCGCCCAATGACGCCCGCCCCCACAGCGCCCCGTCGCCCGACCGTCTCGTGGCGCGCGATCGCCCTCGCGCTGGTGCTGATACCGCCCAACGCCGTGTGGGTCGTGCACAGCGAGGTCGTCTGGGGCATTACCTACCTCACGATCGTCGCGCTCTTCTTCAACGTGGTCACGACGCTCTTCGTGCTCGTGCTGCTGAACCACCTCGCGCGCAGGTTGGGCGCGACCGGGCTCTCGCGCGGCGAGCTGCTGACCGTGTTCAGCGTGCTGTCGATCGGCTGCACTGTCGCGGGCAACAACATGCTCGCCAATCTCATCTACCATCTCGCCTTCCTTCCGCATCACGCGACGCCCGAGAACGAGTGGATGGCGTTGCTGGGTCCGCACTTCCCAAGTTGGCTGACGGTAGACGACCCCGAGGCGGCGCGGGCGTTCTACGAGGGCGACTCGTCCATCCTCGTGCGCGCGTATTTGACGGCATGGGTGGCCCCGTTGGCGTGGTGGTTCGCGTTCATCCTCGTGTTTGTCGCGGTCCTGGTCTGCCTGAACGTGCTGTTCCTCCGGCAGTGGACCTCCGTCGAACGGTTGTCGTACCCCATCATCCAGGCGCCGTACGCGCTCACCGAGCCCGGGGGCGAGACGCTCAAATCGCGGGGGTTCCAGCTGGGGTTCGCTGTTGCGGCGGTCGCCCATCTCATCAACGGCGCCAACTACTACCTACCGTCCGTGCCGATCGTGGGGCTGCGCATCGAGGACATCTCGCCGTTCGTAACGACTCCGCCGTGGAACGCGATCGGCTGGACGCCCCTGGCCCTCTACCTGTGGGTGGTGGGTATCGTCTACTTCATCCCGCTGGAGTTGTCGTTCTCGTGCTGGTTCTTCTACGCCCTGGCTAAGACGCAGCGCGTATTCGGTGCGGCGGTCGGGCTGACCCGTCTTCGGGGCTACCCGTGGGGATATGAGCAGACGGCCGGCGGCTGGTTGGGGCTGTTCGGGGCCGTGCTTTGGCTGGCGAGGGGCCATCTGCGCGAGACGTTCCGGCCCCCTGCGCGAGGGCATGAATCCAGTGACTCGCCGATAGGGTACCGACTCGCGTGGTGGGGGTTGCTCGCGGGCGTGCTCGCGTTGGTGGCATTCCTGATGGCGATGGGGTTCCGCCCGTGGGTCGCTGTCGCGTTCGTCCTCATCGTGCTGGCCACGAACCTGACGATCAGCAAGATTCGAGCGGAACTCGGCCACCCGCAGCACGAGTTCTACTACGTGAGCGCCGAGCCCATCCTCGTCACAACGGCCGGGCCCCTGAGCATGGGGCATCGGTCCGTGGCTCTGATGCCGCTCCTGTATTGGTGGAACCGCACGCTGGGCAGCCACCCGTCCCCGCACGTGCTGGAGGCGTTCAAGCTCGCGCAGATGACAGACACGCCACCACGTCGGCAGAGGCGCCTGATCGGCGCGATGTTCGCCGCGGTCGTCGTCGGCCTGGTATCTGCGGCGGCGGCCCTGCTGTTCGCGGGGTACCGCTGGGGCGTGGAGGCGCGTTTCCTGGCGTACACGGCCATTCCTTACGAGTCGTTCGGACGCGCGGCGGGTCGACTTCGTCACCTACAGGGGCCGGAGCCTCTGCCGATCGTCGGGATGGTGGGCGGCATCGTCGCCAGCGCCCTCATGATGGGCGCCCGGTCGCGCTATCTCTGGTGGCCACTGCATCCCGTCGGGTACGTCCTCTCCACGAGCGGATGGATCATCAACTACCTGTGGTTCTCGTTCTTCGTGACGTGGGCCGTGAAGATGTGCGTGATGAAGACGGGCGGGATACGCGCGTACAGGCGGCTGGCCCCGCTGTTCGTCGGGTTCGTGGTCGGCGAGGTCGTGGTCGGGTCGCTGTGGGCGCTTCTGGGTGTTGTACTGGGCCGGGAATCGTACGGCTTCTACGAGGACTGAGTCCTGTCCCGTTGAGGGACGCCCTCTGGCGACGGGTCGCCGAGCCCGCTGCTGGGCCTGTGTCGCCGTAATTCGCGGGACGGCAGCGCGACGTGAACCGGGTTCCCAGATCAGAACCTGCGCCTCCGTTTCAGCATGAGGACCCGTCGGTGGCGGCTGGGCGGCAGCGTCAGCTCCTGGGCACACACTAGCCTTGCAGGCGGGCCTCCGCCTCGCGGCAGTAGTCCGGGTTCAGCTCAAACCCGACATACCGCCGGCCTTCCGCCACGCAGGCGACCGCGGTCGTCCCCGACCCCATGAACGGGTCGAGCACGAGGGCGTCAGGCGGGGTCAGCAAGCGCACGAACTCGCGCACCACACGCACAGGGTAGATCGCGGGGTGGATGGAGTTGCGCACCGTCTCGACGGGCGTCTCGATGACGTCCCGCTTCAGCTTCTCGCCCTTCAAGCGGATGATCGTGAAGCCGTTCCGCGCGAGTTGCGCGGCTCGTCCGCCCTCCTGCCCGCCGAACGCCTCCGCGTGAACACCTCGGATCTTCATACGAAGGTCGGTGATCTTCCCGTCGTGGACTTCCTGGATCGCTGCGGAGAGGTCGGCGCGGGCCTTCGCCTTCTGCGCGTCCGTCAGCTCCGAGGCGTCTATCTTGCCGAAGTAGCTCTGGCCGACGTTGCGCCCGTTCTTCGGGCTGCGCGGCTTGGCGGCGTCGGCGAGGAAGGCGCCCATGTCGTAGTAGTAATCGTCGGATGTGACGAAGTGGAAGAACGGCTCCGTGCTGCTCACGAGACGTCGCCGGAACTGACGCGGCGTCGGGTTGCGCTTCACCCACGTCACCTCGTTCACGAGCTTGACGCCCTCGACATCCGACGCCGCGATCGCGAACCGATACGGGGTGAGCGACAGGCTGCCGCGTAGGTACTTGTCGCCAACGTTGAAGACAATGCTCCCGTCCGGCCGTACGACGCGCACGCACTCGCGGAAGAGACGGAGGAGCGCGTCCACGTACTCCTCGACGCGCTCCTCGCCGCCGATGCCCGCTCCGTAGTCGCGCTGGCGGAAGTAAGGCGGCGACGTGATCACGAGGTGCACGCTGTCGTCGGGGACGTCACGGATCAGCTCGTATGCGTCGCCGCAGAGGATCGTGTCGTTGGCGAGCCCGGAGGGCGGCATGGATGCTCCCGGCGGAATCCGTGGTATGACCGAGGACAAGCTCATTCTGGGCCCGGTCCCGACATGCGCAGCGTACGTCGACCGTTCCCAAGCGAAGCGGTCACGGACGGTTGATCGACGAAGACGACCAAGCGCCTACGGCGTGCGACGCCACTGGGCCCATCTCCGCCATGCATCCTGGGAGCGTCCGTGGGTTCCTCGGGGATGCCCGCGGGAGGAGGGGATGCGAGAAGCTGTGCTCGATTGTCCGTCCCCGCAGTCAGGCGGGACACCCAGCGGGGCAGGTATGCTCCCGTTGCCCCGTTCGCCGTCACCAAGACCGGACGGTATCACGGCCCAGGCCGACCTACATCGTGTAGGTCGCGTGCGCGGGGTGGTCTCGGTCTGTCGCCAGGCGACCAACGACTCGAAGGGATTCCCGGTGATCACGCGGTGGGTGAGAGGGACCTCGAAGAACACCGGTTCCATAGGGTGTGCGCGGGCCTCGGACCCACGGAGCCTCATAGGAGCCTCCGTTCGACAAGCCAACGCTCAGGCACAGGTACCCGCCCGAACGGCGAACGGCGGGCCATTGGCAGGCACGTCCGACCAACAGCAGCGCAAGCATGCACACCCGTCGGCCGCCCGTTCGCGGGCATGCGGGCCATCGTCGGCCGAAGACATGGCCGCGGGGCGTGCGCTAGACTCCGGCGTAACAGCGCGCAACATCCCGGAGCCGACGCGATGAACGACGTCCGAATCGTCGAGGAAGACCTGCGCTACAAGCTCTACACCGGGGACCTATTCCCCCTCGCGTACAACAAGGGTCATCTTGGCTACGGGGACTTCTACCTGTCCCGGCCGAACTTCTACCCCGTGTTGACGCCGCGTGGTCACCAGGTCACCACAAGCAGCGCGTTCCGGTACGACCACCACAAGTCGGTGTTCGTCGGACACGCGAAGGTCAACGGGGTCAACTTCTTCCACGACAACAACCCCGCCCGCAACGACCTTGGAGACATCCGACTGGACGACGCCGAGACGTCCATAGAGAACGGTGTCGCGCGGATCGCGTCGCGGAACACGTGGGTGACGAAGGCGGGTGTCGAGATGCTGACCGAGCAACGAGACATCGCGTGGCGGCCGGACGACGTCGCCCACATGCTCGATGTGTCCAGCTCCCTCACGTCACTCGCGGGCGACATCACCTTCGGGAAGGACACGCACGCCTACATCGGCGTGCGCGTCGCCGACTCGATGGACGTCGAGGACGGCGGGCGCGTCATCGACTCCGAGGGACGGCGCGACGAGGCGGGAGTGATGGGACAGTTTGCGGACTGGGTGGACTACAGCGGCCTCGTCGCGGGGGAACCCGTCGGCGTCACGCTCATCACACACCCGTCGGATCCACCGTCGCCGTTCTTCGTGCGGAACTACGGCACGTTCCTCTCGAACTTCACGTTGCACGAACCGTACACGCTGCCGGCCGGCGTGACGCTCACGCAGCGCTTCCGGCTTCTCGTCCATGACGGCTGGGGCGACGACATCGACATCGCTGCTTACCACGCGGAATTCGGCTACTAGGAGACACACGCGCATGCATACCCCCTATGCGGTAGGACACCGAGGCGCCGCCGCCGTCCTTCCCGAGAACACGGTCCGAGGGTTCGAATACGCGATCGGCCTCGGGTGCGATTACACCGAGTGTGACGTCCACCTGACGCGCGACAGTCGCCTGATCGTCATGCACGACACCACCGTCGATCGCACGACGAACGGCTCCGGCGCGATCGGCGACATGACGTTCGACGAGATACGCGCCCTCGACGCCGGTGATGGCCTACAGGTGCCGACATTTGTCGAAGTGCTAAGCACGACATCCACACGCATCCGTCTGCTCTGCGAACTCAAGGGAGAGGGCGTCGTCGAGGCGGCGGTCGGCGCGGTGACGCAGCTCGGATTGCCGGCGCAAGTGGTGTTCACGTCGTTTAACATGGGACGACTCAAACGCGTGAAGGAGATCGACGACACGCTGGAGATCGGCGCGATCCTGCCGAACCCCTCCGACGACGACATCCCCATGGCGCACGACCTCGGGGCCACGGCGATTGGGGTGCAGTACAAGAACATGAGCATCCGGCGCGTCGAGCAGGCGCTCGACCTGGGCATGCACATCCGCGCGTGGAACCCAGACGAACTCGACGAGATGAAGGCGATGATCGGCCTCGGCGTAAGTGGCGTGAGTTCGAACCGGCCGGACATCCTCGTGGAACACCTGCGAGCCGAGGGGATGCGCTGATGCACGCGCTTGCCGTGATTGCCTGCACCACGGTCGCGGCGCTCATCGTGGCGCCCGCGGCCCAGGCGGCGTATCCCGACCTACGCGCTCGCGACGAAGCCGCCTGGGAGGCGATGCGTCCTGAGCTGGCCAGCATCCGTCGCTCGCATCCCCGCATGTTCATGGATGCTGCCGGCATCGACGAGGTCACGCAGCGCGTCGCCACATCGCCGAAGATCGCGGAGACGTACGGGTGGCTCACGGAGTGGGCGGACGCGAATCACTTCTACACGAACCTGTGGTCCACCGGGAACCAGATGATCGGGGCGTGCGTCGCCTACCGGCTGTCGGGGGACGCGGAGCACCTGGCCTTCGCGCTTCGCATCGCTGACTTCCTTCTCGAGGCGGAGGGCGACAGTTGGACCCATCCGCGCATCGCGAAGGGTCTCGCGTTCGCATACGACTGGCTATACGACGACCTGACGCCCGACCAGCGAGAACGGTACGGCCAGGCCGCCGTGCGGAACGCCAAGGCGTGCTACGACACGTGGCGGCACTCCGACTTCAACAACCATCTGTACCTTGAATACGGGCCCGTGCTGTACGTCGGCATCGCGCTGTACGGCGAGGGCATTGACGACGAGGCGGCCGAGCGGTTCGCGCTCGACGGCGCGTATCTCCTGAAGCGCCACATGATGCCGGCTCACGAGTTTGCGGGGCGCGGCGATGGCGGGTGGCACGAGAGCATGTCGTACCACGCGTTCTTCACGTATGAGTTCGCCCATCAGATAGAGGCATGGCAGACAGCGACGGGGGACGATCTGTGGGGCGACTTCGTCGGCCTCGACGGCGAGGGCGCGTTCCAACTCTACTCGACGCTACCGCACGACGGTTCGTGGATTGGCGTCGCCGACATCGGCGGGCGTGACTCGTTCAGCGAGGCGAACGCGTCGTACCTGACCCTGACGCACCGACGGCGGCGCGACGGCGTGGCGGGCTACTGGGTGGACCACTTGCGCGACGAGGCGCAGCGCCGCAAGGACGCCGGCCGGAAGTACGTCCGGGACGGCAGTTCGTGGTGGTCGTATGTGCTGTGGCACGACCCGTCCGCGCCCGTGACCCCGCCCGCCGAACTGCCGCCAGCGCGCCTGTTCCGCGGCGTCGGCTACGCGTCGATGCGAAGTGATTGGTCACCTGAGGCGACCTTCGCGATGTTCTATGCCCAGCCGACGTGGTACGGCGGACATCAGCACGCGGACAACGCGTCATTCGTGATCCACAAGAACGGTCTGCTAGCCCTGGACAGCGGCGTGTACGACGCCACGGACCACCGTGGCAACTACTACGCGCGGACCATCGCCCACAACACCGTCACTGTCACAGACCCGCGCGAAGCGTTCGGCGGGGCGACCTGGGGAGGCGGACGCGCTGGCAGCGGCGCGAATGACGGCGGGCAGGTGTACGTCGGCGGGTCCGACCTCATCGGGGACGTGGCGGCTGGCAGCGCCTACGCGCGCAGTGAAATCGTGGCGTATCAGAACCACGACGACTTCACGTATGTCGTGGGCGATGTGACAGCCTCGTACGCCCCGGACAAGGTCAAGGAATTCACGCGGGCGTTCTTGTTCATTCGCCCGTCCGTCTTCGTCGTGTTCGACCGTGTCGAGAGCACGGACGCGAGCTTCACCAAGAAGTGGCTGCTCCACTCCGCAACGGAGCCGCGCGTCGTCGACGAGGGACTGTTCGAGGTGCGCAATGACGCGTCGACTCTTGCTGTTCACACGCTCGCGCCAGGCCTCATCGACACGACCGTGATCGGAGGCGAGGGGAATGAATTCGAAGCCGCCGGGACGAACTACCCGCCGAAGAAGCAGCACGACGCGGACGAAGCGGGCAGGTGGCGCGTAGAGGTGTCACCCTACGACGCGAACGAGCGTGACTACTTCCTCCACGTGCTGGGCGTGGACGTGGACATCCTCGACGCGCGCGTGGAAGAGGACGACGCGTCGATGTCGGTGCGCATCCGCTGTGACCAGGGCGTTTACACAGTGCAGTTCGCGAAGACCGGCCCGCTCACGTCGCAGCTGAGGCTTCACCCCGCGGCCGGGGATGCTGACGTCGCGACGACGCATGCGCTGACCGATCTGGTCTTGCCATAGAACGCCCCGCGCGGGGCGACGGGACTGCGCGGCCGCCGACCGCGTCGTGTTCCATGGAGACCCAAGGGCACGGCGCTAGCCGGCGAGGATGCGGGTGTATGCTTCCCGCCCACGGTGGAAGAGGTGGGTCACTTCCTCACGTTGCGCGTCGTTCGTGAACTTCCCGACCCTGTCTATCCACGTCACCGCATCGTCCAACGCGTGGACGAAGTATGCCGCCGATTCGGCCGCGCGCGGAGCGACTCCGCTGCCGATGTAGACGGGGCTCGTGTGGGCGTACACGGCGTGTCCGAAGCTGTCCCGCGCGTCGCCATACGTCCGCGCGGCGACCCATCCGTCGTGTTCGAGCGGCACATCGACGGTGTGTGCGCCGTCGCGGGCCGAGGTCGCGTCCGGCTTCACCGATGCAACCACCCGCCCGTTGTGGATCAGTTCGACCCGGCGCAACGGATGGAACGACCTCCATGTCAGGGTCACCGGTGTGCGCGTTCCGTCCGCGGGCGACGCGAGTTCGGCGCCCGGCGCGACGCCATCCGCCGACAGGAACAGAGCGGGACCGTTCGTTATGAATGTACGTCCCGCGCGGAGACCGTCCAGCCATGCGTCATACGAGAAGTCGTCGTCCGTCTGGACGTACACGCGGTTGTTCGAGCAGATGAACCAGTCCGTCCCGGTGCTCGCGGGCAGGCGGATGCCGCAGTTGAGCAAGCGATACCAGATGTCGTACTCCGGGTCGCACCAGTACGGATCGAACAGGTTGAACGCGTCGAGCTTTCCGAGGGCCGCCGCTACGGGCGCCTCCATGCCCTGGCCGTTGTGACACCACAGCACGATGCCATCCTGATCGCGGGCGTCGTCGCAGGCGAAGGAGAGCGGCGGGTAGTCGGGATCGAAGTCACTCACCAGATCGCCGCGGCTGACCGGATCGACCAGGTTGCGGATGCGAAGGAACATGACGTGACCGTAGCCGAACCCGCCGCGACGCACGTTATGCCGGCTCTCCTCGCCACAGTCGACAACGTGGTGCGCCGTCGAGTAGTCGGTCATGAAGCCGATGGGGTAATTGTTGCTCGCGTACGGCAGCGCGCGCCGCTGTAGGACGCTGACTACTGTGACGCTCAGGTCGTGGACGTGGGGGTCTAGACGGAGTCGGTCGTCCGGACGGTCCTCGCGCTCGCTGTAGTGCAGGTGCGTGTTGCCTGGATACCAATGGTCCGCGGGCAAGTCCGTCCACCGCTTGAGGCGCAGCGTGACCTCGGCGGAGCCCTTCTGCGGCATCGACACCGTCTGCCGCAGTGGCTCGTACTCGGTCCCACGCTCGACGACTATCTCCGTGGCGCCTCGCGGCACATCGACGCGGAACTCACCGTCGCAGTAGAACGAGGGCTCGCCCGGGCCGACCTTCAGGATGCCGTCGCGCGGGTGGGTGAACCGCCCACTTGCCGACAAGACCTTCACCTTGGCTTCGATCCGAGCGTCGGAACGGGCGTCGCGAATATGGCCGTGCAAGGTCGCCATGGCATGCCTCCCATTCGTCGATACCGGCGCGACGCGAGTCTAGCACGCCGATGGCTCCCGATCTTGCAGGACGGTCTCCCCTGTGGCGACAATGAACGTGGTCATCCCGACATCACCCAACGGAGCGTACCAGTGGCAGAATGGCGCCGCAGCGACGACCCAGTCTTGGCCGACCTGCAACGAGCCGTCGCGATCGAGAGCATCAACCCGGCGTTGCCCGGCGGCGAGCGGGGCGAGGTCGGTATGGTGGAGTTCACGCAGGCGTTCTTCGCCGAGTGCGGAATCCCGTGCGAGACCGAGGAAGTGCTCCCCGGCCGCCGCAACGTCCTCGCCACCCTGGAGGGACGTGATTCGGAGCGCGTGCTGCTCTTCGAGAGCCACATGGACACGGCGTCCACCGAAGGGATGACGATCGACCCGTTCGCGCCGCACATCCGCGACGGACTGCTCTACGGCCGCGGGTCTTGCGATACGAAGGCCGGCGGGATCGCCATGATGCACGCGATGCGCCGCATCGCCGAATCGGGCGAGACGCCGCCGAGCACGATCCAGTTCGCCGGGGCGATGGACGAGGAGCACACGTTCAAGGGCGCGCTTGCGCTCGCTCAGAGTACGAAGGCGTCCGCGGTCGTCGTCTCGGAGCCGACGGACCTTGCGGCCATCCGAGCGCACAACGGCCTTGCGCGGTTCCTGATACACGTGACCGGCGTGGCCGCGCACAGCTCGAAGCCGGAACTCGGCGTCAACGCGATCAGCAAGATGGCCCGCATCGTGACCGCGATCGAGGACGAGATCGAGGCTTCGTACGCCGACCTGCGGCACCCGTTGACTGGCCATCCGCGCCTGAATATCGGTGTGATCAAAGGCGGCGTGCAGATCAACTTCGTGCCGGATCACTGCGTAATCGAGGTGGACAGGCGCGTCATTCCGGGTGAAGACCCGATGGAGACCGTGCGGCCGTTCCGCGAGTTGCTCGCCCGTCTGGCGAGCGAAGACCCGGAGTTGGACGCGCAACTGGAGACGCCGTTCCTGCTGGACACCTCCATGGAGACGCCGGAGGACGCGGAGATCATCCGGGTAGCCGCCGCGGCGTGCGAGGCGACGGTCGGAGCGTCGACCGTCGACGGTGTCCCGTACGGCACGGACGCGAGCAAGTTCACCGCGATAGGGATACCGTCGATCGTGCTTGGCCCGGGGTGCATCGATCAGGCGCACGCCGCCGTGGAGTGGGTCGAGTGCCAACAGGTGCTCGACGCGACGGACATCTACACCGAGATCATGCGACGCTTCTAGCCGTCTATTCGGCCGCGGCGCCGGCGGCCGCCACCCCGGCCGCGGCGCCGGCGGCCGCCACCCCGGCCGCCGCCGGCGCGCGTCGGGGCCATGTCACCGTCATGTAGCCTATGAGCATCTCGTCGAAGCTCTGATCGCCCCACGTCACCGTCTGCGTGGGGTCCGGGTTGAACCTGTTCTGCGCAGAATTGTCGAACACCGCGCGACACACGATCTTCGTGCCTGCGGGGAGGACCTTCGGCTCCGCCAGCATGTACGACCGCTGCCAGTTGAAGTTGTAGTTCGGCGTGGAGAGCAGCAGTTCGGTCGACCCGTCCGGGTAGTGGGCCTCATACGTGAAGCTCTTGCCACGGAAGTGCATGTGCGGGAACAGCCCGTGCAGCGTCATGTCGACATCGAACACGCGCTCAGCCGATGCGGTGTACGCCTTTGCGCCGGGCGGCAGCTCGATGTCGCCGTTGACGGGGCCGGTCATCATGTATTCGGTGTCCGGCGCCTCGTCGGCGAAGTAGATTCCCAGCCTCGTGGCGTCCGTCTCAGGACGGCCCGTCGCGGTGTAGTGCAGCTGGAAGATAAGCTTCGAGCCCGCCGGGAGGATGCGGCCGGAGCCGTCCGGGAACGCTTCGGCTTCCGCGCCGGGGGCGTAGCCTGCGAAGACGCCGTCCAGCCACCGCTCGTCGCTCGCCCACGGCGCCGTGAACCCCTCGGGGTAGTCGATGCTCACCAACACGTGGTGCGTTGCAGCGTAGTTCGACGGGAGGATTTGCACGCCACGGACCCAGACATCACGATCCACGGGCGCTGGTATCTCGAGGTACCGGTAGTCGATGATGCCGGTCGCGGGCATCTCCTGCTCGTCGATGGTCACGATGAGATCCGGTTCACCCAACGACCACGAGGGAGCCACGCGCGCCGAAGCCGCCAGGGCATCCGGCCCCTCGCCCCGCGGCGCGCCGGCCTCGACCCAGCGCACGATGGCCTGCGTTTCCTCGACGGTGAGCGAGATGTCGTTCGCGAACGTCCCCACGTGCGGATCCGCCTGCCACGGAGGCATCCGACGCGTGCGCAGGACCTCGCGTATCATGGGCGCCCATCCCCTGGCATCCTCATAGCTCTCGATCGCGAACGGCCCGATCCCACCTTCGACATGGCACGTGATGCAGCGCTCGTCGAGGATTCCCGCGACGCGTCCTGTGTATGTCGGCGCGTCGGCGTGTGCGTCTGCGAGAGCGACCAGGCATCCGCGCGCTCGCATTCCGGCAATCGACGGTGTGCGACCGTCCAGCGATGCCGCAAGAGCGTCTGCAAGGTACGTCGCTCCCGGATCGACCTTCTGCGCTTCGTAGTCCAAGCGGTCGTCGATGGGCCCGCGGTATACGATCCTCCAGTCCGACGGCCGGATCACGAAGGCCTCGGCCGTGCGCGTGACGCCGAGGGAGGCGGCGACGAGTTGCGTCTCATCAACGAGGATCGGGTAGTCGATGCCGTAGGCGAGCGCCTCCTCGGCAACCGAGTCGCGGTCGTCCTGCGGATTCGCGTTGAGCATCAGGAAGACCACGCCTTGCGGCGCGTATTCGGCGCGTATGGCGTCGAGCGAGGGTACGCCGTTGCGCACGATGGGGCAGCCGTTGCCCTGGACAAACAGGACTACCGCGGACGCATCGGAGTAGTAGTACAGGCTGTGGAAGTCGCCACGCTGGTCGTGCAGGCCGAAGTCCTCGACGGTCTCCGTCTGAACGGCCTCGACGCGTGCGGCCGGCTTGGCGCCGCAACCAGCAACGAGGATACCGATCGCGAGAGCGCAGACGGTCGACCGAACACGTGATGATGTCGCCAAGTAGCTACCTTTCCGGGCGAGCGCGACCCATGCGGGACTAGCGAATCCTGAATGCCAACGCCGTCGGGGTGGGCGGCGGGCCGTTGAGTTCGATGTGGAGGCCTTCGGCGTCGCGCGTCCATGCGACGGCGTTCGACGCGCCGAGCAACTCCACGCTGCTCACGGTGTGCAGACAATTCACCGACTTCGCCGCGAGCGTCTTGATTGTCAGCTTGCCGTCCGCCGGCTCCCCCATGGCGATTGCGTACAGCGTGTCGCCCTTGCGGGTGAAGCGGACATCCTCGGCGGTGAAACCCTCGCGCTTCACGTCGTTGAACGAGCCGCCGACTACCTCGGTCGGGCCCTCGCCGTAGACCTTCCACGGACGTGTCTCGTAGATCGCCTCGCCGTTCACCTTCAGCCAAGCGCCGATGTCTCGGAGCATCTGCTGCTCGTGTTCGGGGATCGTGCCGTCGGGTCGTGGCCCGATGTTCAACAGGAGCGCGCCGTTCTTGCTCACGATGTCGATCAGGTCGCCGATGATGGCGTCCACCGTCTTGTAGTCGTGGTTGTCGATGTAACCCCACGAGTTCTTGGAGACCGAGGTATCCGTCTGCCAGAACACCGGGTGCGCGTCAGCGAGCTGTCCTCGTTCGACGTCGAACACCGCCGTGCCATCTGCAAACGCACGATGCTTGAAGTTGATGGCGACGCCCTCGCCCCACTCGGCGCCGCGATTGTAGTAGTACGCCGCGAAGCGTCGGATGTAGGGCGCCCAGAACGCCTCCTCGATCCACCAGTCGAACCAGACGATGCGGGGTCGGTACTTGTCTACGATCTCGCACGACCGGGCGAGCCAGTCGTCCATGAACTCCACGGTCGGCACGGATTCCTTGGGCTGCGCGGGACCGTACAGCGCGCGCCATCGGTCGTCCTGCACGTCAGAGTCGAACTTGCGGCCGCCATCGTAGAACCACCAATTCTCTGCGCGGTGCGAGGACGCGGCGAAGACCATGCCGCGATCGCGCACGGCCGTGGCCAATTCGCCGATGGTGTCACGACAGGGGCCCATCTTCGCGGCGGACCATTCCGTGTAGGCGGAGTCGTACATCGGGAAGCCGTCGTGGTGCTCGGCGACGGGCATGACGAACCGCGCGCCCGCCTCGACGAACAGGTCGGCCCACGCCTCGGGATCGTAGTTCTCGGCGGTCAGCTTCGGGATGAGGTCTTTGTAGCCGTTCTCGGTCTGCGGGCCGTACGCGTCGACGTGGTGGGCAAAGACGCTGTCCTCAGCGAGGTACATGCGGCGCGCGTACCACTCGTTGCCGACTCCGGGCACGGAATACACGCCCCAATGGCTGAATATCCCGAACTTCGCGTCCTTGTACCACCGCGGAATCGTGTAGTCTTCGAGCGATTCCCACGTCGCGTCGAACGGGCCGGCGGCGATGACCGCGTCGATCGCGCGCAGGGCGCTGCTCACGTCGCTCATGGTGTGCTCCGAACTCGGGCCTGGGCCGCTACGTCAGTCTGCATGCGCTCTCAGCTTATCCCCGCGCCCCGGAGAGAGGCAAGGCTACGCGTGGGTGGCCGGCGGTCATTCCCGGTTTGTTCATGCGGTAACCTGGGAGACGTCTCGCGCGCCCTTCTGCTCCGGTGACAGACGCTCGGTTTCCCGATCACTCTCTTGACCGGTCCTCGGTCGCTCCACGCCATCCAGCACTCTTCCGGATCGCCGCGGGCGTCCTCTTCCGGCCCGATCTCCCGGATTCTAGGACATGCGTCGGGGCATGCGGAGTCGGCCAGGATGTGGGCGGCGTTGGGGACCTGAGGTCGGCGTCGAATGACACGTCCTGGCCAGGCGGGGCTATCACAGATCGAGTGACGCGCGCGGCTTCGTCTCTGTGCTGTCGGCGGTTGGCTGCGGCGCGACGCGCTACGGAGTCGACGGCCGCCTCTGCTCCGCGACAATGCGCCACTCGTTTCGCGCATCCCGGACATAGACGAGGGTGGTTCGACCGCGATCGACGTAGTCGGGCGCTGCCCCGGCATCGGCGCGCCATGCGATGAAGTCCTCATCGAAGCTCGACACGACGAGATCGCCTTCACGGCTTACGTGGAGGTTCTCGATGTCCACCTTGACTCGATCGTAGGCACTGAAGACGTCGTTGGCGCGTGCGGCGAGGCGCGCCTTCGTGAACTGCCGATGTCCGATGGACCGACGACCCACGCTAGCACGGCGCAGCGAGTCCGGCTGGTGATACAGTTCGGCGTACGCCGCAGCGTCACGCGCCTCCCATGCGCTGCGCCACTGGTCCACGGCAGCGACGATTTCCGACGCAGTGGCCGCTACGCCTGAGTCGACTTCGCTAGCGGATTCCGGCCCAGCACCGTCAGTGGGCATGGCCGCGACAGGCGCTGTTTGCCCGGAAGCACTCGTCGCCACAGGTTTCGGCTCCGGCGCAATCTGGGGCGCTGGCGGTACCGCGGCGACAAGTGGGTCAGACGCATCATCTGCCGTCGCGGCAGACTGCTCGGATGTCCTCGCCACTACGGTTGGCGAGGGCGTAGGCACGGGGCTATTTGTGTCCGCAGATTCCTGGGGCCGCGCCGCGACAACGGGGGCAGGCGCTGCTGCCACCAGCGTATCCACCATGTCGGTGGCAACGCTCGGGATAGGCGCCATCACCACCACGTCACCCGCCGGGCGCGTCGCTGGCGCCTGGATCTGCTCGAAGTCCACGACGATCGGCGCGGAGCCTCGGATCGTCGTGCCGGCTGCGAGGAGGCTCACGGGACCGGCGCTTTCCTCCCGCCCCTGGGCCACAGACGCAGACGCGAGGGCCGCTGGCATCGCGGGATGTGCGGACGGTTCCGGCGTTGGGTGAATCCCCAGCGCGTACCAGCCCGCTACGAGAAACAGCCCGACCGAGCCGGACACGATTACCAGGGGGCCCCGGACGGCGCGCGCATACACCTGCGCCGACGATGCGCGGAACGCCTTCGCCGCTCGGATCCATTCGCCAGGCGAAAACGCCGCTATCCCGAAGGCGGGGCGCCGGTCGGTCTCGCCGCCGCGTTCCGCTCGCTTGGGGGTCTGCGCGATATCGCCGTCCATCATCCGAGCCGCGACAGGATCGAAGCCCGCGGGGAAGGCCGTGCGTTCGTCATAGCGGGCTCCCCGCAGACGCGCCTCCGCCAGCGATGCCCCAGCGAGTTGCGTGCCTCGAAGGTCGGCCTCCGCGAAATCGGCCCACGAGAAATCGCCGTCGCGAAGGTCGGCGCGACGAAGGTCGGCCTCTTGCAGGATGGCCCCTCGCGCGTTGGCCCCGCGAAGCGTGGTCCCGTGTAGTCCCGCCCCGGTGAGGTTCGCGCTGTATAGGGTCGCGCCGACGAGGTTGGCGGAGTTCAGTTGCGCGCCGGTCAGGTCCGCGCCGGTTAGATCCGCCCCCTCTAACTGCGAGCCGCTGAGCGCGGCATCCCGTAGGCGCTTCCACTGCAGTTTGGCGAACCGGATCACGGTCCGTGGCACAATCGCGTACATGCCGCTCGTAGGCGGGTCGAACCCCTGCGGAAACCGCGTCTCCGCGTCGTAAAGGGTGGTCCGGATTCGTGTCCCGGTCAGGTCCGCCCCGTCGAGATCGGCTCCGCGAAGGTCGGAGCCCACGAGGTTGGACCGGGACAGATCGGCGCCCGATAGGTCTTCGCCCCGGAAGTCAAAGCCGTTGAGGTCCGTCCGCGCCAGGTCAGCGCCGGGCGCCAGGAAGTGCATCCCCAGCCCGGAGGGATCGAAGCTACCTGGGAACACGGTGGACTCATCGTGAACGGCGCCCTCCATCTGGACGCCGAACATGTTCGCTCCGCTCAGGTCGGCGCCCCGTAGGTCGCACCGCCGCAGGTCGGCGCCATACAGGTCCGCCTTCTTCAGCGTCGCACTGTGTAGGACGGCGTTCGACAGCTTCGCGTCGCGCAGGATCGCCCCGTTCAGATCGACGGACTCGAGTCCGGCGCCCTCCAGGTTGGCGTCCGTCAGCACGGCTGCGGTGAGTTTGGCCTCGAGCAGTTGCGCGTCACCCAGGTCAGCGCCTACTAGACTAGAATCGGTGAGATCGGCCCAGCGAAGATCCGCCGAGTGCAGATTCGCAGAACCGAAGCCAGCGCCCTCCAATGCGGCTGCCGGCGCCGCTACGCCGCGCATGTTGGCTCCGACAAACGAGGTGTAGCGTCCCAGGATGCTATGGAGGTACGAACCGGAAAGGTCGGCGGAGTGCAGCCGCGCGCCACTCAGGTTGACGCGAGCAAGGTTCACAGAGGACAGATCGACGTTCTTGAGGTTGCAGCCGTTGAGGTTGGGTTCATCGTGGAGGGCCTGGACGAGATCCGCCTTGGGCAGACGCGCTAGGTTCTGACGCATGGCGATAGCCCCTCTTGGAACCAGTTTCCTGTCGGCACGAAGCCGAACACGGCGACGCTTTGCTTGCGCAGCATCCGTGCCATGCGTATGAAATCAGCGGCCGCGAGCCGAAACAGGCGCCAAGCCGCGCCATTGCGCGTTGGCCACTGGGCTGGGCTCGCCAACTCCGGAGAGGGGTACCGTCGGCGACGGGGACGTCGGCATTGCACACTGCGACGAGGCCGTCGCGTAATGCGCCACGTCCTTGGGTCGGTCCCTTGTCGGTATTGGGTGTCAACGTCTCTCGGCCCACGCTATGCCCCTGGATCATCGGCAGAAACCCCTGGCAGCCGCGGCAGCGGAGTCAGGGATTCCGGCGGCGGCGGCCCGTCGGCGCGGCACGTGTCGCGTTCAGCGACGGGGCCGACATCGTCCCTCCCTGACGTTGGGCGTCCCGCCTTTCGGCGCTTATCCGACCCGCGAGTACATCACGCGGGTACGCGGCGGGCGTGCAGCGATTGCGACAACGGCGCCGAGGCGAACGGCCCGTGGGCATGCATGCGCCGACCTCCTCTGGCTGCGGCGCCCAGCCGAGACACACATACTGGTCACGTCGGTGGCCGTTGACACGACATGCCGGTCGCGCTTCCGCAATCGCAGGTCAACGAGACGGCACTACCGATGGACGCTCTCCATCCCATACTGCTCGGTACGGTCGACCTGAGGGTCGCCGGCCCAGGAACGCGAATGCTGCTAGGCGATCTCACGGGCGACGGTCGCCTCGACGTCCTCATTAAGCAACCGGATGGTGGGATCGACGACCGCTACGTGCCGCACGAGGCGCAATGCCTCGCCGCGTTCGATTTGGAGGGCCGCATGCTGTGGCAGGCGGGGACGCCGGACTCGGGCGTTCGTGGGAGTGGGTCGGACATACCCGCCCAGATCCGCGGCATCGGCGGCGATGGCCTCAACGAAGTGCTGTGCGTGATGGAAGGCGAATTCCGTGTACTGGACGGACGCACCGGCGCGACCACGGAGAGGCACTAACTGCCCGACCCAGACGCGCACGACTCCATCGTGATCGCGAACCTGACCGGCACGGAACGCGCGCAGGATGTGATCCTGAAGGACCGCTGTCGCAGGCCATGGGCGCTGGACAGAGACTTCGAACTCCTGTGGTCCTTCAAGGGGACTCCCGGCCATTTCCAGTGGCCCGCCGACGTGGACAGCGACGGTCGTGACGAGATCATGGCGGGCTACGCCCTGTTGGGCCACGACGGGACGAAGCTGTGGTCCTGTCACGGGATCGAGGACCATGCCGACTGCATATGGGTCGGCAACGTCGAACAGCGACCGGATGGCGTGCCACAGATCGTCGTAGGCGGCAGCGTGACGGGCATGTACGACGCCGACGGCGACGAGCGTTGGCGATACGAGGGGTCCGTCGAGTCCCAGCATGGCGCCATCGGGCGCTTCACCGCTGGAAGCGAAGCGCTCCAGGTCGCCGGACTGGATCGTGTGCGCCGTGGTCGCGCCAACGGTAAGGACGCCCTGTTCCTGCTCTCGGCGGACGGAACGGAACTGTGGAAAGAGGACCGTCAGACGCGCGGTTGGCTTACGATCATAAACACCATCTCCGGCTGGGATGGCGCGGGGACGGACCGCATCATCGCGTGTCGTCGCGGCGGAGGCGTGCTACCCGCTCTGTATGACGGGTCGATGGAGCGCGTCGTCACGTGCCCGCTTAACGGGACCGTGGTGTACGGCGACCTGTTGGGTCGCGGTCGGCAAGATGTCGTCTACACGGACGAGACAGCGCACGTCTTCTCTACCCTCCCGGGGACCTGTCGTCGAGCCAGTCTCCGGGGCCTAGGCCGCAGATCAGGCGACTCAGCCGCGCGACGCTCTACCCCGGCGGCGACTACCCCGAAGCATGAGGTGACCGAGACCGTTGCCCCGGGATCCGGCGACCCAACCCGGAGCCCGACTGTGGCGAACGGGCGCGCGCCACAAAGCGAGAACGGCTCTGCCCTGCCAGCGCCGCGCGCTCTGCCGTGAAGACACAGGACTGACTTGGAGGAGATCGGGACTACGAGTCAGCGAGGACGTAGGCAGCGCGTCGATCCCGTGTGCGGACGCTCACGACGCTAGCTGCATCGTCGGGATCGACGTAGCGCGTGAGGACGTGCCCATCGTGATGACCACGGAAGCCGCGTCGAGGGAGCCTGACGACTACCACTGTGCGGCGGGCGACCTTCTGTTCGCGCAGACGACGGTTCAGGCATCCATCGACACCGAGGAGCGGGTCGCCTCCATACGGAGCATCATGTGGTCAGGCGGTTACCTGGCGACCGCTGTCGAGTGCAGCAAGACGGCCACCATTAGAGAGTGTTCGCTGGGACTGCAGAAGGAACTCGACCTGTTCCAGGACGCCGAAGCTCCCATGTTGATGGGAGATGTCGCCATCAGGCCCGCCAACTACGTCGCCATGCGGAGGGGCAAGCCGCGCGTGACCCGTGCCGGGTCCACCCATAGGATCAGGGGCCGGAGCACTTCTTCCAGGCATGAGAGCGCTGCCTTCCTATCTACAGGCGCGCCCGACCTTCTTCGTCGAGACCAGCAAGCGGAGGATGATCGCGGAAGATTCGCTACCGCGCTGAGGCTCGTGAGGGGACGCCGCATCGTGGCTACTCGGGTCGGTCGTCGGACAGCCAGGGGTGCGACTTGCCTGCCAATAAGGCGTCGATCACCTCCAAGCGTGGGCCGGGCAGGGCCGTCCGATCCCAGGCAAGACCGACGGCGGCAACGACGGTCTGCCATTGGCGCAGTTCTGCTATCGGGGTCGGCAGCAGGTCGCGGTAGGTTTGGATGTACGCGGTTTGGAAGCTCTTCCACGTCTTCGCGACCGCAGACTCCGGGTCGGCCTTCGAGTCCGGCCAGAAGCTACTTAAGACCAACCACGTGCGGGCGTGGCCGGCGAGACGGTTCCCTCTGCACGCCGCCTCCCAGTCGATAATCACCCAGCCGTCGGACGTGAGAAGCAGGTTGAGGGGGTGGATGTCGTTATGGCACAGCGCCCGCCCGGACGCCAACGAGAAGAGCGCATCCGTGGCAGCGTCCTTCCTGGGCGTGTCGAGGGCGTTGGCCGTCGCGATGCTGATGGCCAGCACCGCGCGCAGATCGGTGAGATCCGGCGGCTCGCAGGCGTGTATGCGCGCCTGGATCTCCGCCATGGCGCGGCCGGCGGCCTCCGCCTCATTGGGATGCTCCGACACGTGTTGGTGCATCGTAGCGCCGTCCACGCGGTCGAAGACGATGCCCTCGCGACCGTCCACCTCGACGAGGTCATCGCCCCACACGCCCGGCGTCGGGAGTCCTGCATCGGCGGCGGCCCGAGCGGCGACGAGTTCATACGCATGTCGGGGGTCACGTTCGCGAAAGAGCTTCAGCGCGCGTCCGTCGCCGTAAGCGTAGACGTCTGCGTTGGCTCCCGATGAGGAGATCAGCGTGGACTTGTCGAGAGGCATGGCGCGGTCTCTTGCTGTCGCGACCATCGCGCACTCAGCGGACCCATCCATGGGGCCCGCGACGCGATATCGCGGGTCTACTTCCCGGAGCCGTACTCCTCGGACCACTGGATCAGCTCGAGACGGTTCCCGTCCGGGTCGTGCGTGAAAAACCGATCTGCGCCGGGTATCGGCGCGGTTTCGGACACCTCGAAGCCGTTCGCCTTGAGGTGCGTGCGCGCGGCCTTCGCGTCGTCGACGTGTATCGCGAAGTGGCGGGCGCTGATCGTGTCCGCCTCATCGGTCGGGATGAGATGGATATGCCCGTCGCCGATCGCGAACCAGACCACCGTGAATTCGAACGTGGACGGCTTCTTGATCTCCTCGAGTCCGAGGACGCCCCCGTAGAACGCGCGCGACCTGTCCAGGTCCGTGCTCAGTATCGACACGTGGTGGATGCCCTGAATCTCGATACTCATCGCTTACCTCCTCGCAGTGTTCGCGCTCTATCGCGTCGCCTTCACGCCTCCCCCGGCGAGCGCCCTAGCGACTTCCTTCTCGACCGTCGACTGGTTCACCATCGTCGTGTCGCCCGCCGTCTCCTGCACCAGGATGCCGTGCGCGGCGCCCCAGTTCACGGCCGTGTCGAGGTCGTGGCCCTTCATAATCGCCGACAGCGTACCTGACGCGAACGAGTCGCCCCCCCCCGTGCGGTCGCGGATCGGGATATCCTCGCGCAAGGCGGCGACGTGCCACGCATCGTTGAGCGTGTCGTATAGGGCGGCGCCCCAACCGATGACGTCGGCGTTGTGTGCGCCGCGCCACTGCGTGCCGATCAGGCTGAGGTTCGGGAAGTCGCGCGCGACCTCCTTGATCGTCTCCCTGTAGCCGTCTAGCCATTCGTCGAACGACGCGCCCTTGGCCCCATGCGTCTCGTATCCGAGGGCGTCGGACAGGTCGGAGTCGTTACCGACCAGCATCCCAAGGTACGGCGCGAGTCGGCGGTTGATCGCCTGCGCGCGATCCTTGTTCGGCTCCACCTTCGACCGGTAGTTCAGGTCCGCCGAGACGAACGTGCCGTGTTCGGCGGCTTTCTGCGCGGCCTGTATGGCGAGGTCTGCGGTGTTCGGACCGATGAGCGTCAGGATGCCGCCCGTGTTGAACACGCGCACGCCCTCGTCGCCGAACAGAGCGTCGAAATCGAAGTCGCCGGGCGCTAAGCGCGTCGCAACGGAGTTTGCGCGGTAGTACGTCGTGTCCGACGGCAGGATGCCCGCGCCAACGTACGTGAAGTTGATGCCGTTGTGCAGCGTGCCTTTGCCGTCTGCGGAGTACTTCGAGCCGTCGTCCTTCTGGTCCCACCAAATGACCTTGGACGTGTCCACGCCGGCTTCGCGCAACTGGTTGCGGATGTTCTCGCCGACGGGGTCGTCGAGCAGCGCCGTGAGCACCGCAGTCCGTAGACCGAACGTGTACGACATGCCGCAGGAGACGTTCGTCTCGCCTCCGCCCTGCGACAGGCGGATGTTGTCCCGCGCTTTCGCCGTGGGAATGTCTCGCGGGTCGATGCGCAGCATCACCTCGCCGAGCGAGACGCCGTCGTACCGGCCCTCCTTCTTGATGTCCGTGTACTTCACTACCTCAGGCATGGCTACATCCTACTTCTGCGGGCCGCTGTTGCTGGCCACCGCTACGCGCGACGGAAGTTGTATACGGGCGACTCGTCCCACTCGACGGACAGGTTCGCGAGCCCGTCGGCGATCATCGCTGCTTCTTCGTCGGCCGACCACGTCCCCGCGATGATCTTGTCGAGGTTGCCGTGGAGGATAGCCCACGAGTCGTTCTCGCTTTCGACCGGCACGAGGTGCATGCGTATCGGCCCGTCCTTACGGCCCGAAAGGGCGAGGTTGGCCTTCTCACGCTCTTCGTTGTCTTTGGGCGCGTCGCCGATCATGACGAGCGCGTCGTATACCGCCTCTCGCGATTCGAGGAGCGGCTTGCCGTCGTCGATGGCGCTCTGTAGCTTGTCCCGCTCGACCGGCCCGACCATCATCGTGACGAGGCCCTGGCTCTTCCGGCCAGCCTGCTGTCCCCACAGCCCTTCCAGGCATCCAGCGATGCCGTATTTCCCCACCTGTGCCTCGATATGCGCCTGTGGCGTGCCGGAGACGATGGCGTAGTCGGCGCCGCGCTGATAGCCGTCGTGGATCATCTTCACGGCGTTCGGGAAAGCCGCCATGTTCGCCGTCGAGTCAGGGACGAGGGCGTTCACCTTTCCCGACCAGTCGAGCACGTCTGCGAGTTCTTCGCTCGCGGCTTCCTGGGAGTCGCCACCTTCGAGAATCGCCGTGAAGTCGCCTGCGTCGATGAAAGTGGCGAGCGCCTCTGGCGAATACGCCGAGGTGACATCGCACCACCGCCGCAGGTACCGGAAGTCAGCAACGGGCAGACCAAGGCCCTGCGCGGCCCGCGTACCCCTCACGATGTCCGCCCAGCGGAACAGCGCGATGAACCGGGACACGCCGCGATCCAACGAGTAGTAGTTCGCGTACATCCACGCCTTCATCGCGAGGCTCTGGATGGGCTGAAAGCCGTAGTGGATGATGGACGCCACGCCAAAGGCGAGGAGGTGCTTCTCCATGCCCATGTCCACGCAGCCGTCGAGGTCCACGCCGAACCCGATCTTCTTCCCGTCGACGTGGCATTCGGACGGGGAATAGTCCCCAAATTCAGTGACGTAATGCGGCTCGACAGGTCTCATGCGTCGCTTCCAGCGGTTGATATCCAGCGGGCCGGCAGGCGATGACGTTGCGCCGTCGGGGCAGGGCTAGATATACCGGATGGCGGCGCCGGGGGCAACGGCCGCGAAGTCACGAACAGGATCCCGGTTCCTCGGCATGGGGTGTTGGGAGCGCAACGGCCCGGCGTCCGGTGCGAGCGCGTTGGGTGCGTGAGACAAGCTGCGCACCCCACCCTCGGAATTGCGTCACAGGTGGCCTCCCAGAGGGTCAGTGCCCCAAGGCGCGTAGGCCGTTCGGCGTGCGACGAGCCGCGTGCCGGTCCAGGCCTAGAAACTGACCCGCGCCCTCCTTCCGAAGCGAGTAGTGCACCCGCCCCGAGATGCCCTTCGTTGCGACCCTCGCCTCGCTCACGAATGCTGGTTCCGCTCTGCCGGATCGTCCGAGTGGTACTCGACGAACTCATACTCGATCCCGTCGTTGTCGAGGATGTATACGCGCGTGCGGAACTCGTGGTATTCCGGGCTGTAGCCGTCCCTGTAGCCCGCGTCGAGCATCCGCTGCCGCAGGCCCTTCACATCGTCTGCGATGAATCCGATGTGGTTGAAGCCGTAGCCCGACTGCCGGTCGGCTTTCACCGACGCGGGATCGACCGGGCCGTTGATGCACACGTACGCGTCGTCCGTACCGAGGTGCGCCCAGCGAACCGTATCACCCGAGGCGCTGCCGCGGATGCGCCATTCGGGGAACGCCGTCTGGAAGAACCGGACCCCCGCGTCCAGGTCGCTGACGCTGATGTTCGCGTGCTCGATATGACCGCCCATCGAGATGCCTCCTATGCCGTCGCGCGCAGAGCGTCGGCGATGTGCATGCCGTAGCGCCTCAGTGCCACGGACACCGCCAGGTCGCGACCCAATCCCCGCCCAGTGTGCCCTCGTAGCGGGGCCCGTCCCCAGGGGAGATCCTCGACTCCCCGCCGTGGGCACCGCTGCACCTACGAGCGCAAGAGCGGCACCACTCGCTCAGAGTCGCGTCGTCCCCCCGAATACGGCGTTCACGGCGATGCCGCGCGGCAGGTGGGCGTTCCATGCATGCAACGCAGGCCCGCGGGACGGCGGAAACTGGGTTGGCTGCCCGTCCACACGGTAGTAAGCCATCCCTGCAACATGTTGCGAATATGGAACGGCCCGCGAAGCGGCCGCCGGGAGGACTCACATGCGCCCAGATCGCCGCGGTGAGCGGGTCGGCCGCTATCGTCGCTGCCAGGGCACGCTGCCCGCCTTCTGCATCTCGGTCTGCAGTAGTTGGCCGATTTCAGCGAACGACGCCCCGTTCCCGTCTCGTAGGTCGGTGCTCTCCGTTGGGTCGTTCCCCAGGTGGTACAGCTCCAACGGCGAGGACGGGTCGTTGTGCAAGAGCTTCACATCGCCGCGACGCACCGCGTGCTGGTTCAGGCCGAGGAACTGCCGCCCGCCCTCTTTCCGAAGCCAGTAGTACACCCGCTCCGAGAAGTCCTGCGCCTCGCCGCGCAGTGTGGGCAGGATCGACTGCCCTTCGATCTCATGGTCGACAGCGACGCCGACCGCTTCGCACAGCGTCGGGTAGATGTCCATCAGCATGGCCGCGGTATCGTCGACGGTTCCGGGCGCCATCTCGTCCGGCCACCGGACGCAGGCGGGGACACGGATGCCGCCCTCGTACATCTGACCTTTCTGCCCGCGCCAGGAGCCGTTGTGGGCGCCGACGTTCAACTGCCCGCCGTTGTCCGACGTGTACACGACAATCGTATTCGACGCTTGCCCAGTCTCGTCGAGGGCGTCTAGCACCCGGCCGATGCCATGGTCCATGTGCTCGACCAACGCCAGGTACTTCACGCGCTCCGGCGAAGCGTCCGGCTCGCGCTCTCGTATGCGGTCGACCCACTCCTCGGGCGGCTGGATCGGTGTGTGGGGGGCGTTGTACGCGAGGTACAGGTAGAAGGGGTCGGACGCGCCCTGCCGCGATCGGATGAACTCCGCCGACCAGTCCGAGAAGAGGTCCGTCGCGTGCCCGCGCGGATCGATCGTCTCCGTGTCATGCCGCATGTAGTTCTGGTTGTGGCGCAGATGGGTGTAGTAGTCGTCCATCATGTCGCCGAGGAAGCCGTGGAAGTGGTCGAAGCCCCTCCTGCACGGGTGATTCTCCGGCTCCAGCCCCAGATGCCACTTCCCGATCAGCGCCGTGTGGTACTCCTTGCGCTTCAGTATCGCCGGTAGGGTCACGGCCTCCTGAGCGAAGTAGCCCCAGTTGTTCTCGGGGTGCGTGCGGATCACACCCGGCACACCGACGCGATCCGGGTACCTTCCCGTCATCAGCGCGGCGCGACTCGGCGAGCACACCGACGAGTTGGCGTAGAACTGAGAGAAGCGCATCCCGTCTTGCGCGATCCGGTCGATGTTGGGCGTGCGGATGTGGGGGCCGTCGTGCATGGAGACGTCGCCGTAGCCGTGATCGTCGGCGAGGATCAGCACGATGTTGGGCGAGCGTGGCATCAGACTCTCCGTGTGTGCGGGCGGGGAAGATGACGCGGGCCCGGGCGTCGCCTCACGTCACGACATGCTCGTCGGCGGGGTCGAACGGCGGCGTGACGATGTTCAGGATCACGAGTTCACCGACGGCCCGGTGTCGCACGCCTGGCGGGATGTGGATCACGTCTCCGGGGGTGATGTCTACCCGCTCGTCGTCGAGTTCCATCACGCCCGCCCCTTCGAGCACGTAGTAGGTCTCGGTAAGGCGGGTGTGGTAGTGGGTTTCCGACTCCTCGGAGATGCGCACCACGTGTACGCTGAGCGCGTCGTTGTCCTCGCCGGTGAGGATGCGCGCGGCAGCTCCGCAGGGACACGGCACGGCCGGCGTCTCGGACAGCCGCTTCACGATCGCGCGGGCCATGTGCATCTCCCCATGTCGCCCATTCACCGTCGCGCGATTCTAGGCTACCAATAGGGCGGCGGCAACATGCCGCGTAGGGGTAAACCGATTGGCGGCCGTTCGCGTTATACGGTACATTGTGACAGGGCGTCGTGTGCTGACGCGTTGCGTCGTCAAGGTTCCCGAACGGGGGCAAGCCCATGCCAAGCACCGCTACGACATTCGCCTGGGACCAGGCGAATGCCACAGCCCCGGCCGGCGCGATCGAACAGGCCATCGCGGCCGCCGGAGCCCCGGCCCTCACCGCGGACGCCCCGGACGCCGATCTGATCGCGATGGCGCAGTCCGGCAACACGCGCGCTTTTGACGTGCTCGTGAAGCGCTACCGCGGCCGTGTGTACCTCCTGGCATACCATCAGACGAAGAGCCACGAGGACGCGCTCGACATTACTCAGGAAGCCTTCATCCGCGCGTACAAGGCGCTGCCCAAGTGGCAGCCCAAGGCGAGCTGGTTCACGTGGCTCTACAAGATCGCGCGGAACCTCTGCATCGACTTCCACCGCTCGCGCAACCGGCGTCGCACGGACTCCCTGGACGAGCCCGAATCCACCGTCCCGGAACCCACGACGACCGACCTGATGAGCGACCCCGGCCGCACGACGCAGGAGAGCGAACTCTCCGGCATCATCCACGAAGCGGTCGAGACGCTGTCAACGCGACAGCGCGAGGTGTTCGTCCTGCACCACTACGGCGGGTTGCAGGTGAAGGAAGTGGCGGATACGCTAGACATCGCCGAGGGAACGGCTAAGATACATCTGTTCCGGGCTGTGGCGAAGCTGCGCGAGATCCTAGGGCCGATGCGAGCGCGGGACGACATCTGAAACAGAGATGTCCGTCTCCCCGTAACGGTCAGCGAGGAGCGATGATGCGAGAACCGGGCGAACTCGAGTTACTGATACTGCCGTACCTCTCCGACGAATTGGATGACGCGGATTGCCAGCGGGTTGAGCTACAGATAGCCACCGAGCCTGAGTTCGCGAAGCTCGTCGAGGAGTTCCGGACGACGCTGTCGTTCTTCGAGGGCGAAGACGAGGCCGCCGAGGAACCTGAGATCGACCTCGACAACGTCCTGGATGACCTTTATCGCGAAGTGGCCGCCCGAGACGCGCGCGGCGCCCGATCTCCCTGGCGCAAATACGCTCCCGCTCCCATAGCCCGTTTGGTCGTGCCCGTCTGGGCCACGGCCGGAGCCGTGGCGGCGTGCCTGTTCCTGTCCGTAGCCGGATTCCGATACGTCACTGCCCCCATCGCCTTCTCTCCCGTCGCGGAGATGACTCCGACGGCCGACAGGCCGGAGTCCGCGGACGTACGTCGACAGGACTACATCGCGGTACAGATCATCGAACGCTTGGACGAGGCGCAGTTGATCCAGCACGTCCGAGGCGACAGCGTCGCCGCTCTTTCTCTCTATGACGACATCCTGCGCGACGAACCCGACGCGTGGGCGAGGACCGTCGCGGACGCCGGCCGTGCGGAGATTCTCCGCACCACCGCGCTACCGATGAACGGATATGCCGCACAGCCGGTATTCCTCGAAGTCGCACAGCCCTAGAACGTCAACCCTATCCGTCGGCAAGCGTTTGAGCACGTGGAGCGCGCGATGTATGCTCCAAGGCCGAACGTGAGGGGATAAGAATGCACGCGAACGGAGGGGCGACGCCCGGGGTTGCGCGCCATGTGGGGCCGCGTCGGGATGTGCTCTTCGTGTCGTGCATGCTCGCCCTCGTCGCGGGCTCGATGATGTCGCGCTCCGTGCTCGGAGCCGTTGGCGGCGGCGGGATCGCGCAGGTCGAGGATCGTGTCCTGAGCGCAGGCGTCTATCGGCAAGACCTGGCGGACATCGAATACTCGCTACGGTTCGAGCGCGATCGGGATCGACGCATTAACCTGCTCTATCGGAAGGGCGACCTGGCGACCAAGCTCGGCGATTTCTCCGACGCCCTGAAATCCTACGACGACATCCTCACCCTCACGCCCGACACGGACGACATCGACGCCATGCAGGCGCGCTTCTACCAGGCCGAAGTCTACGGTCAGTGGGGGAAATACGCCGAGGCGATCAAGACATACGGGGAGATCGCGGGGCGCGCGAGCGCCGACGGCCAATACGCGCAGATAGCGACAGGACGCGTCGCGCGCATCCGTCGCCTCGAATCCTACGCCAGCCGCCTCGCCGACGAGGCGGACCCCGCTGCCCGCGCGCGGATCATGTTCGACGCTGCCGACCTGTACGAGAAGATCAACGATACCGGCGCCGCGGTCGCGGAATATGAGCGGTTCATCGACCAGCATCGCGGCCACGAATTGGCGCCGGAGGCTCAGTACCGAATCGGGCAGGCGTACGCTCGCAAAGGTATGCACGTAGAGGCCATGGCGGCGATGCAGACCGTCGTCGATTCGTACCCGGCGAGCCGGTTTGACTCGATCGCGCTGTTCCAACTTGGGCGTCTGTATCTTGCCCGCGAGGAACCGGATAAGGCGTTGGCGGCGTTTGACCGCATCCTCGAGGAACGGCCGGCGTTCTTCAAGCGCTCCGAGGTGTATTACCTCCGGGCTCAGTGCCTGGAGAGCATGGGCAAGGCCGACGACGCCCTCGGCGCCTACGGGCTGTTCCTGCGCGGCGTACTCGAAGCCGGCGCGTCCGTTTCGATGACGGACATAGGCTACGCGTCGGATCGGGAGGCGCTGCGTGCATCCGTGCGCGAGAAGATGGCGGCGCTCAAGGCGGATACGCCCGGAGATCTTCTGGCCACGGCGAAGCGCCACGCCGCCACCGGCGAACACCGCGAAGCTGTAGGGGCGCTTAGGAGCCTGACCGAGAAGCACGGGGACACGTCTGAGGCAACGGAAGCCGTCGCGCTGCTGCCGGAGTACGAAACCCGGTCCCACATCGAGTGGTACCTCGCGGAAGCGGGGAAGGCTGCCGACGGCGCAACGCGCGCGCGCGCTCAGCTCAACGCCGCGCGGCTGCTCGACGAGACGCTTCAGGACTATGGAAACGCGGTCCTCCTGTACCGTCGTGTCGCCGAGATGGCGCCGGCCGCCGAACCGTGGACGGGCCGCGCGCTCTACCGCCTCGGCGTGCTGTATCTCTCGCACCTGGGCGACGAGCGGCGAGGTCTCGACGCGCTGGAGAGCCTCGTAGCGCGGACCCCCGAAGGTCAGGAGGCCGCCGACGCGTACTTCCGCATGGGAGAGGTGTACCGCGCGAAGGACGCGCCCGCGCAGGCTATCCGCGCGTTCCAGCTCGCGTTGCAGGTGTCGAGTCGCGTCGTCGTGCTAGACGACGGCCAGGAAGACAGCACCGCCGACCTCGCGGCCTTCCGTATAGCGCGGGTGATGTTCGAGGATCAGGACGAATGCCTGGACTGCGTCGAGGCGCTGCGTGACTTCGTCCGCAGCCGAGAGCGTTCCCCGAGACTCGCGGCGGCGTGGCTCTACCTGAGCCGCGTCTACGAGGAACTCGGCGACCTCGACAATGCCACGGACGCGACGCGCATGGCGCTGAATCACGCCGAGAGCAGCCCAATCCAGGCGCGCTGGGTGCGCTACGAGTTCCCAGAGTTCACGGACTCATCCCTTGGGTCGCTCCTCGACTGGATACGCGACCGCGCCACTGACCTCGAGACGCGCGGCGCCGGTGTCACGCCAGCCTCCCACACACCATAGCCGTAGGCCTGAGCCACCGACACGAAGCGTCGTCGGAGGCGCCACGTCGCGTTGGGGATGCTGACTGCGCCACCACAGTCGCGTTCGGCGTGCATCCCGTAGACGTGGGCTAACGGACTCCTGCCGGCATGTCTGGACAGGCGCGACCCGTCGCCTAGATTGGCCGCCCTCTGGGTGCTCGCGCCCGCGCTCGCGGTTGAGGACCTCGGGGAGTGCCGCGTCGCGCGCGCGGTCTCAGCTCACAGGCCTCGTCCATCCAGGCATCACCGGGCGGAGTCCGAATCGCCGTGGCCGTTCTGCCGCTGTGGAGACGAGACGTTGGCGCGCATGGCGTGTCACGATGGCGAGTGGGGGCAGGAAGCCACCGTGGGGACTCTCACGGTCACCGTCGACTGTGACCCGGCAGGCGCTGGTGTCGGACAGGAAGCGCCAGATGGCGCTCGCGTGGGGAGGTCGCGGAGCATACGGCGTGGACGCCGGGCCGTTCGAACGGTAGCGGGCGACTGACGGCCTAAGCGCATGAGCCGAGCACGAGGACGGCGGGCGCATTGAATGCCGCCCGCCGTCACAGGATCCGTCGCGGGTGGACCGCTGCTAAGAAAGCAGCACCGTCAGAAGCCCACGCGCCGGAATGTGAGCGATCACCGACCCATCGAGCGTCGGCAGTGTCCCGTTTTCGACACCCTCGCCGATGGGCGTGACGCGCGCGGCCTTCCCGGCCGAGGCAGGCGTGATGCGAACCACGGTATCGATGCCCGCGATCTCGCGGAGATGCGCTATCACCCCGGCGCCGTCGTCGTCCGTTCGCAATGCGGCGACGACCACGTGATCGGGCTCGACCCGCAGGCAGGAGTGCAGGTCGCCCGGCAGGGCGCCCTGCGGATTCGCCGTCGTCGCCTCGACGATCGCCGGGTGCGCCGTCTCGGCTCCGAAACGCCACGCCGCGACGGGATCGAACCCGCCCTGGCGGCTCGTGAGGCGGTATTGGAACGTCGTCTCCCCGGACTGCTGGGCGCGGTAGTTGGTATGCCAGTAGTTGTTCATGATCCACGACAGCGCCGTGGCGCTACGCGGCGCGAACCGCGTCTGCCAGCGCCCGGTGTTGATGCGTCCGAACTGCACGAGCGGCGCGTCCGGCGTCGCGACGGTCACGCCGAAGCGATCGTTCGAGAAATCGATCCAGTTCTGCGTGACGAGCCAGTCTCGGCACGTGCCCTCGAGGAGGTCCCGGTCGACCTGGGTCACACCGGCGGGCGAGTCATAACGCGTCACGGAGCGCGGCACGTTGAACGGGAACGCCACGTAGAGCGACTCCGGATCGGTCACCGGCAGCTTGTCCACCGTGACGAACAGGTCGACCCACTTCTGGTGCTCGTAAAGCACCACCTCTTGGGTAACTGAGCGGCATCCGGGGGCGGTGAACTCCGACACAAGACCCGCCGCCAGCGGCGACTGGCGACCGCTCCGCACGCGCGTGCAGATCGCGCTCGTGCGCGTCAGCGGCGCGCTCCGTCGTTGCTTACCGCGCGCTGATCCGTCGAACAGGGACGAGCGCCCGCCGTCGCTGTCGATACGTTCATGGACGAGCTGACCGAGGCCGTACGACCCTCGCTCGTCCAGCAGCTCCTGGCGCAACTCTTTGTCGTACCAGCTCTGGACCAACCCCGTACGCGCATCCACGGAGATCCGGTAGAAGCGGTTCTCGATTGCCGTGTCTTCAGTACTGAGGACCGATTCTGGGAACGACTGCGTGTCCGTCCACGCGAAGACCTTGTAGCCCAGCGGCGGGAGGTTCGGCGCCACGAAGGAGATACCGTGGTCGGTGACCCACTTCGGGGTCGGCTCGTTCGTCTCCGGGTCGGCCAGGCCGATGGACGTGTCTAGGTCGCTCGCCGGCGAGAACACGAACGCGTCCCGTGGCCAGGGAGTCGGGTTGTAGACGATGACCCCATCTTCCTTTGCCGCCACCATGTCGAGCAGATCGTCGCACGCGCCGTGCAACAGTTCCCGACTCAGCGTCGCTGCCCGGTACGCGTAGCCGGCCTTGGCATTCCACTGTGCCTGCACTGGCGCCGAGTACGGCGCCGTCACGCTGTCTTCGGAGCCCCACGTGTGCTCGTCATACAACGCGGTGTGCCAGTAGGTCTCGGCAGCGTCCACGTCCGCGCCCGTTGGCCCGTCCTCGTCGGCCACGCGCGATGTGCATGCCGCGATGTGCTCGGCATCGCGTGTCGCGGCGTGGGTGGCGCGGTGCAGGCGCGTCTCGTACGCCGAAGACGCGATGCCGTCCGCCCACCAGTCTGCCCACTCGCCGTGGCGCACCGGAAGGTCGGGGCCGTATGTCGTCTCGAGATGCTCGAAGACAGTGCGCGGTGTCGCCAGCGCCATCTTGGCTTCGTCGTCACCTGCGGTCTTGTTCCAGTCACGCACGAATCCGCACAGGCTCTTGTCGATTCCCGTGTTCACGCCTTCGCCACCCGCAGTGGTCTGGAAGACGATGAAATCGTACGGGTATCCGCCCTCGGTGAGATCCGCGAGGTATCCGCCGAGCGATTCGCGCGCCGTCTCCATCGAATCCCCGACACCGTGTGTCCGTGCGACATCCAGCGGCAGCCCGTTCCACACCAGGATGCGGTTCCCCGCCGGCGACTCCCACCAGAACGAACCCGGCCGCGAGAACGGGGCGCCGCCGCGCCGGTCGTCGATCGCCATCATGAGCGCCGAAACGCCGCTCAGGCTCAACGGGTCGATGATGCCGGCAGACATCCCGTTCACGCCCACCCCCATCGCGGTCGTGATGGGAATGCCCAACTGGCGAAGCTGCCGCACGCTCTCGATGTAGCGGATGAGCGCCGCCTGAGACGGCAGCGGCGTCATGTGGAACGGCAGCGCGGTCACCTCGACGGCGCCGGACTGCGTGGCTTTGACGAACGCCTCGATTTCATCCGGCTCGGCGTCGGCCAGCCAATACTGCAGGGGGCCCGTCGTGTCGCATGTCCAACGGAACTGCGCCGCCACGGGGTACGTGCGCGTCTGATGACACGCCCCGGCGACTTCGCTCAGGGTCTGCCCGTGCGACTCAAAGACCAGATCCTGGTAGTCCGTATACCCGATCCGCGTGTATGTCTGATGGACGACGAATATCCGAGAGATTGCCATTGGCGTCGTGACCTTCTTCCCCTGGGCCGGTTCGATCCGCGGACGGGCCAGATTAGCATGGGCCCCATGGTCCTTCAACTTGCGACGCCGGTCACCTGTCCCGGTACACCTCGTATTGGAGCCGCGGGAAGATGTTGTCGCGCGCTTCGATCTCCTCGAGCCACGCTACATCCGTCGTGTCGCGCGTGATGTCCTCGTACAGCTTCGTGAACCTAGCGAGGTGGCTCTTCGTGCGTTGCACCGCGTAGCGTACCGTCGTGTCCATCGTCATGATGAACGCCCAGTCGCTGCTCTGAGCCAGAAGCAGCTCGCGCGCGGCCTGGTTGAGCGCCCGGCGGCGGACGCCCTCGGCGGCGTCGTGGCGGCTCGCCAACTCGCGCATCCGTTCTCCCGCCTTGTGCAGATGCGGGTAGACCCAGTCGTTCGTGCCGTTCAGCCAGACTTCGAACGTGCCGTTGGCCCCCCAACTCGACATCGCCGGGGTGGCGACCTGGTTGACCGGATGCCGTCGCAGGTATTCGCCGGGCGTGATCGGCGCCACGCCGTCCTGGTCGTGGCGCATCTTGCGGAACAGGAAGTCCAGAAACTGGGGGCCCTCGTACCACCAGTGGCCGAACAGTTCCGCATCGTACGGCGAGACGACCAGCGGCGGTCGATCCATCAGGTCGGCGAGTCGCGCCGCCTGCTCCTGACGCTTGGCCAGGAAATCTCCGGCGTGCTCCGCCGCGCGATCCCGCGCCCATCCCGGATGGTACGTCGCCTTATCGTGCGTGTCGCCGGTGATGCGGTAGTACTTCATCCCCAGCATGTGCCGGATGTCTGGGCTGTGGAGATACGGCGCAACGTCCTCCTGCGGCAGGTCGAAGCCAACGTCGCGGTAGAATTCGCGGTAGTTGTAGTCGCCCGGGTAGCCGGAGTCACGGCTCCACACCTGATGCGCAGACTCAGTGTCTCGCCCGAAGGCGGCGACGCCAGAGGGCGTCAGCAGGGGCGCGTACACCCCGCGCACCGGCTGCGGCTCGGCATCGAGAATGCCGTGGTTCTCGAGCAGGAAGTAGCGTATCCCGAACGGCGCCAGCAGTTCCTCGATCCCCGGCACATAGGCGCATTCGGGGAGCCATATGCCCACCGGGCCGCGACCAAAATGCTCCTCGTACTGGTCGACCGCCACCTCAATCTGGGCGCGCTGCACCACCGGGTCCTTGAGATGCGGGAGGAACCCGTGTGTCGCGCCGCACGTGATGACCTCGAGGAAGCCGCGGTCTTGCAGCCCTCGGAATGCCTGAACCAGATCGCGGCCGTACCCATGGGTGAAGCGATGCCGCGAGCGGGTGAAGATGTTGTAGTACATCTCCGCCAGCGGGTACAGCTCTCGCGACCCGCGCAGACGCGCCATCTCCTGGCCCGCGAGTTCGATCCGGCCGTCTAGGTACGTCTCGTACCGTTCCTGCAGCAGTTCGTCGGTGAGCATGCTCACGAGCGGAGGCGTGAGCGACATCGTCACACGGAAGTCGACGCCGTCCCGCTCCAGGCCCTCGAACGTGTCGAGGAGCGGGAGGTACGTCTCCGTGATGGCTTCGAAGAGCCAGTCTTCCTCCATGAACCGGGGAAGCTCGGGATGGCGCACAAACGGCAGGTGTGCGTGCAGAACGAGGGCGAAATACCCCTGCGGCGTCCCGGTCGTGTGCATGGGTGAACTCGCAACCTTGCGCCCGACGTCGGGCGATTTGCCGATGTGGAGGCGCCGACGCCCGCGCTACGCCCCGGAGCGGGAAAGTCCCGGGCTGCTCAACTCGCCCGACGAACCGGACCTGCCCGCCGCTGAGGATGCGCGACGCAACTCCTCCGCGTTCACGTGAGCGATATCGACGGCGTCCCCGGACGACGCGGGCTCGCTGACGAGCGATGTCTCCCCGACCGTCTCCTGACGGCCCCAGCGAACGTCGCTGCCGGCTGCGCCCCACGTGATCTCGTCCGCCGCGGGCGATTCCGGGACAACGCCGGTGTGGGCGATGGACCGCACGGTCCCGTCCACAATAGGCCCGAAGTCGATGTCGTGCGCCAGGCCGATGCCCGGCAGGTCGATGTACCAATTCCGGGCGCCGTGCTCAATCTCAATGACCGTCTCGCCACTCGCCGTCCGCACGAGAATGCCCCAGCGGCCGCCTGCATGCGCTTTCGCGGTCTCCGGGTGCACATCCCAATAGACCGCAATGCGGTCTGGGCCGTGAAGGAGCGTGGTTACTCGGTTCTCCATGTAGCTCGACGGCAACTCGTCGATCACCGGCGCGCCGACCGTCGGTATCGGCTCCCTAGACGCGGGAGCGGCCGTCGTCTCAGCGGACGCTGCCAGCGGGTCGCCGACCGCATTGCCGGAAGAACTCGAAGGGATCTTGATGGCTTTGTCTTCCTGTGTCATACGGGGTTCCTGCCGCGCTGCGGTAACCGGAGCCTTCGGCGCCCCGGCGGTGACTGCCCACTGCGCGACCCACGCGTCCAGCTCCTTACGGCCCGCCGCCAGCCGGCCGCCTGGAGCGCTCTTACGGAACGGGACCGCCTCGCCGCGTTTCCGCGCCCTCAGAACGCGTCCATAGAGCGCGGCCCGGGTGATGCCCATCTCGCGCGCCGCATCGATCAGAGTAACCTCGTCGCGATCCTGCCTCGCCATTCGCGCTGTGCCCTTCGTCCTCGGGAATCCCGCTCGTCATTGCTTACGAACGAGCACGCAATAACCGCGCCACGGGCAGGAACGACGAGACTATTGTAGCATACGCCTGATGGCCGCCGGGTCGAGTGACGCCCACTCATGGCGTCGACCCGTGCGGGTCCATGAACCGGAGTCATGCAGTGCGCTCTGATGCAGCTTCCTCGACGCGAGGATCGCGCGCGCTACCGGCCGTCGCGGCGATCGTGTGGTTGCCCGTTTTACTGGCAGCGCTTCGTCTCTATGCGCCATTCGCGGGCGCGGGTCCTGTCGTGTGCGCGCTGCGCATCGTGGGAGGCGTGCCGTGTCCAGGCTGTGGCATGACGCGCGCGCTAGGAGAGATGCTGAGTGGCCGCATTGGCGCGAGTTGGCGCTACCATCCGCTCGCCCTGCCGATCCTCGCGTCTCTCGTGGTCGTGTGGATCTATGGGGTACTCGCCGTCTATCGGCCCGTACGGTCGGTGTCGCCGTCATTCGTCTTGGCGGTGCTGATCCCGTCTGCTTCGGTGTTCCTGCTCGTTTGGGTCGCGCGTCTGTGCTTGTTCCTTCGCGCCGGAGGCATCCCGGCGGAATACGCCCGCCCGGCGTGGGGGAGTTGACACCGACATGACGCCACCTTGGCCCGTGCGCGCAGACTCCCGAGGGAAGCGATGGGTCATCATGTCCGCGCGCGAATTCGCCCAACGTGTCCCGGGTCACGACACGTGGATCCTCCGCGCAAACAAGGCGCGCATGGCTGCCTCGCGCACGCCGGAAGCCCGGGACGTGCTCCTCGATCTTTGTCTGACGCGCGACGAGGCCGATGTCGTCGCGATCCTGCTCCGCGGCGATGAGCACCACCAGACGCACCTGTACGACATCACGGACGCGGTTGCGGACGACCTCGACGACGCCGCGCGGCGCCTCAAGGGGCGCGACGCGATGCAGTTGGTCCGTGAGCGCGCTCCTCAACCAAGCTGGTGGACGCGCGACCTACCGGCCGACCTCGCGTCTCAAGTGTCCGATGCAGCCGACGTGAGCGGAGTGTTGCTCCTCGCGGACTGGATGCCGCGCTACGACCCAGACGACGGCGCGATCCCCGACGTAACGGCGGACGGCTCGCTACCCCCGGGCGACCCTGAGAAGAACGTGGGTTGGGCGTTCGTCGCCGGTCAGCCTTCCGCGCCGGTTCGCGTGGACGTGTTCGCCCGCTTGCGAAGTCTCGCGATAGCCAATCTGCGTGCGTGCGTCGACGCGTTAGGCGGTCGTCGGCTTGCTATCGCGCTGCCGTCCGCCAAGCGGCGGCCCTGGTTGCTGTCGGCTGCGGACATCTCGGAATCTGGGGCAGTCCCTTTCCTGGACGTGTCGCAGATCACGTGGGACGCACTCCTCACCGACCGGCGCTCTCTCGACATCTTGGAGCTGATGCCGCATTCCGGACGTGGCATCGTCTACCGAGGCCCGGACGCCCGCGTGTCGACGGCGCTACACGGTTTCGGGTTCGACGTGCTCGCGACCGAGGACCACCCCGCGCCCCGAATGCCTCAAGCCTCCGCCATGCCCGCGCGCGTCGCGATCATCCGCGCTCGACACGACGCTTGGGCGCACGCCTGGGACGCTCCGTCCGCGGGCGCAGACGCCGTGGTCGCGCGGGTCGCAGAGGCGTTTCTGCATCGCGGGGTCCCTTGCGCCGTAGTGGACGAAGGCGTCTTGGACGACCCCTTAGCGCTCAGCAACTTCGCCGCCGTCGTCATGGCGCCGATGCGCGCGCTCACACACACGGGCCTCGACGCGTTCTCGCGATACGTTCGCGAAGGCGGCGTTGCGCTCGCCATCGAGCCGCTGCCGCACGTCGTTGGCGGCAAGCCGTCGCCTGCGCTGGAGGGACTGCTCGGTCATCGCCGCCTGCGCACGTCGCCCGCGGAGGAGGAACCGTTGGCCAAAGCTGTCGACTCGTTGCGGCGTCGCGCCTCCCTGACACGGGAGGCAGGCGTCTACGCGCGCCCCGCCGGCGACCCGGCCCGCGACGGCGCGCACGTCCTCGCATTGGGGGCCGATGTCGACTATATGACCTACTGGCACGGCGACGAAGAAGCGACGGGCATCCTTACCGAACGAGCGGCGCCACGGCGGGCCGAGATCTGGGACGGTGGCGACTGGCAGCCGGTCCACCACTGGCACGCGGACACGCACACATATATCGAGACGGACACGCCGCCGCACGTCCCGCGGACGGTCGCGTTCCGCCACAACCTCGACGACGAAAGCTAGACCACGGCCCGGAGTCAGGCGGACGGCGCCACGCACGGGCGGCAGGGCCTTGACGTACCGGGCTGGGAGCGCCACTACCGGGCGTGTTCCCAGTGAGAGAGGGCGCGAATGAAGCCGTTGGATGGCAAGGTAGCGGTCGTGGCGGGCGCGACACGCGGAGCCGGTCGCGGCATCGCCCGCGCTCTCGGCGGGGCGGGCGCCGCCGTCTACTGCACCGGCCGGAGTATCCGCGGCGCGCCCGCGACGGAGGGACGCGCGGAGACGATCGAGGGGACTGCCGAGATGGTGACGGCGGACGGTGGTGTCGGCATCCACGTTCAGACCGATCACACCGTCGCCGAGCAGGTCGAGGCCCTGTTCCGCCGTGTGGTCGCCGAGCAGGGCGGGCTCGACATCCTCGTCAACGACGTGTGGGGTGGTGACGCGCTCACGGAGTGGGGCGTGCCCTTCTGGGAACTCGACCCCGAGAAGGGCCGAACGATGCAGGAACGCGCCGTCTGGTCCCACATCCTGACGAGTCGGTACGGGGTGCCGCTCATGTTGGGCCGGGGCGACGGGCTCGTCGTCGAAATCACCGACGGGGATAGCCACGACTACCGTGGAAATCTCCACTACGACCTCGCCAAGATATCCGCCATCCGGCTGGCCCACGCGATGGCCGAGGAGTTGAAGGAGGCCGGGATCACATCCGTAGCGCTGACTCCAGGCTTCCTGCGATCGGAGACGATGCTCGACCACTTCGGGGTCACCGAGGCGAACTGGCGGGACGGCGCGAAGCAGGACCCGCACTTCATCGCGTCCGAAACCCCCGCGTTCATCGGCCGCGCAGTCGTGGCGCTCGCCACGGACCCCGACGTCGGGAGCAAGGCCGGGCAGGCGCTCGCGACAGGACATCTCGCCCGCGAATACGGCTTCACCGACATCGACGGCTCGCAGCCGCACTGGCCGAGTTACTACGAAGCCTACAAGGTCGCGTCGGAGTCGTAGGCGCGCGCCGCCGTCACGCGCTCGAGTGCTGGATGCCCAGCTTGATGCTACTCGCTGGGTCCTCGTCGATCTGGCGGTACGCCTCAGCGCACTCGTCGAACGGCACGATTGGGTGCACTAGGCCCTCGACGTGAAGCCTGCCCCCCTCCAGCAGCGCGTGCCCCTCGATGGCGAGCCGGAGCGGATCCCAAAGCGGATGGTCGCGCATGGGCGCGCTCTGATCCCGTATCGACACGATCGTGAGTCGGTTCCTGTGCCATTCGCCTTCAAGGCTGAGCGCTCGCGCGTCGCCCGCGTAGTACGCCGACGAGACCACCGTCCCGCCGTAGCCGGTCGCGCGGAGGGTGTCGTTCAGCGCGCCATAGTTCCCGCTCGTCTCGAGTGACACATCGACCCCGGCGTCGTCCGTCGCGTCCTTGATGGCCGTCCCGACGTCGTCGGCAAGCGGATCGATGGCCATGTCCGCGCCGTGCCGGATGGCCAGCTCGCGACGACGCGCGATGGGGTCGCTTACTGCGATCCACCGAGCGCCCTGCAGACGGGCGATCTGCGCCGCCATCTGCCCGATCGCGCCCAGTCCCATCACGGCGACGCCGTCCCCCACGCGTATGTGGCTCTCACGCACCGCCGCGAGCGCGACGCCTGCCGGGTCGGTGTATACCAGCGCCTCGGCCGACATGCCTTCCGGCGCTGCGTGGAATGTCCCGGCCGGGCCCGTGTGGGTCTCGCGGATCGGACGGTGGGCAAACACGCGGTCCCCCACGACGAACCGCGTCACATCAGCGGCGACCTCACTCACCGTCCCGATGACAATGTTCCCCAGCGCGCGGGGGAATCGGGACTCCCGAGGCTCGTCGACATGCATGCGCCGCTTGCCGTCGAACGGCGCCGAGTCATCCTTGGAGTCCGCGCGGTACGCGCGCAGCTCGGTGCCGTGCTTGGGCGCGGAGAAGCCGCTCCTCACGCGTATTTCGCCCGGCGCGAGCGGCGCGTCTGCGTATTCCCTGAGCGCGGGCGTGCGAGGCGCGGCGGCGATGAGTTCCCGTGGCATTCGGCATCTCCGTCCAAGCGGATGTCCCGGTGTCGCGACGAACCTGGAATACTGGCGAGCGTCACTGTACCGGCAGATGCGCGGTCAGCCAAGCGACGGTTCGGGCGCCCGGTGACCGACCCTATCGAGGCCAACCGAGAACGGCTCGGCTGGGCGGACGCAACAGAGGGCGCGCGGGACGCGTATGCACCACCGCGTGACCCCGGTGGTCGGCCGGCGTCGGAGAACGTGTCGAGCGGGCGGCGAGGGAGGCACAACACGGGCCACGATTGGTCCCACTGGCGAGAAAGCGACACATGGGCTTGACCTCCCCTGCTCGGTTCGATGGCGCCGCCTTCCACGCCGCAGTTGACGCTGAGCGCCAGCGGCGCGGGGTCTCCTGGCGTCAGGTGTCTGCTGAGTCAGGAGTCAGCCCCGGCACACTTGCGCGGGCGAAGCACGGCGGCCGCATGGAAACTGATTCGGGGCTCTGCGTGGCGCGGTGGCTCGGACGGTCGCTCGAGAGTTTCTCACACACCAACCGACACTTGGCCGCCGTCGATATGTCGGTGGGCGGAAGGCTCGTAGGCGTGCTCCGCCTCGATACACGAGCGTTGCATAGCGCCGTCGACGACAAGCGTCGTTCGCGGAGCGAGTCGTGGAGCGGCTTGGCTGATGAGCTGGGTGTGGGCCGGTCGCAACTGACGCGTCTGTCCGCAGGCGGCCGGATTGAAGTCCGCTTGCTGCTGACCATCTTGGAGTGGCTGGGTCGCGACGCCGAGAGCTTCACGCGCATCGCCGATCGGTAGTGCGGACCCGGTGGGGAGCTCCGACAGGGCCGAGGTCGGCGGGTCGGTATCCAATCCACCGTACCTGGATGCGCTGCTGTGGGTGTGATGGCGGGCACGCCGACGCGGATGTGTCGCGCGCGCGGGCTACCGGGAGGGGCGCCTATGACTCCCTCGCCGTTGACGGTATACTCTCCGGCAGCGCGACGCACCCCGACCCCGTGGAAGCAGTGAGATGGAGAACCGATACGGCGGCGACAGCTTCGGGTTACGCCGCCGTCGCGGAGTGCTCCCCAAGGCGATCAAGTACCTCCTCATCGCGAACGTCGCGCTGTTCGCCGCCGACTGGATAGCCACTTACTTCGCGTCGCACGGCGTATTCTCACCGGTGTATTGGTGGCTCTTCGACCCTCGGCAAGGAGCCCTACCGCTCCACCCGAACATCAACCCCGAACTCGCCCGGACGTACGGCTTCCTAAAGCCGTGGCAACTCGTGACGTACATGTTCGTCCACGGCAGCATCGGCCACGTGGGCATCAACATGTTCATGCTGTGGATGTTCGGTGTCGAGGTCGAAGAACGCTGGGGCACGCGGCACTTTACGACGTACTACTTCCTGTGCGGCATCGGCGGAGCGGTCCTACAGATACTCGTGCCAATGCTTCGCGGGACGGCGCCCGTCACCGTGGTAGGGGCCAGCGGGGCCGTTGCGGGAGCGCTGCTCGCGTACGGCCTGATGTTCCCGAACCGGCGCCTGGTGCTGTTCCCGATATTCATCCCGATACCGGCGAAGTGGTTCGTCGTCATCTATGTCGCAGTGGAGCTGTTCCGGGGCCTCCGCGGAGGGACGGGTATTGCGCACTTCGCCCACCTCGGTGGAATGCTATTCGGCTACTTGTACATCCGCCACCAGCAGCGGAAGCGCCGGTTCCTGCGCTTCTAGCGCCGTGGGTCTCCGACCAGCTCACGCCGTCTGGACAAGCGCCGCCGAGTGCCGCAGCACCTTGCTCAACGCCGCCAAGGTTCGTTGTGGCGCATCCTCCACGGGGTCACTCAGCACGGGCAGGAAAACGAGCCGCGAGACGGCCTCTTCGATGATCGGGAACTCGCCGTCGGCGTAGCCCTCGTAGTCCCCGCCCATCTCGGGCGTGCAGAGCGGCCCGCGCCCTTCCGTGAAGATGTCGAACCCGTCCGCGAACAGGGGCAGCTTGTGAAGAAGCGGATAGCCGTTCCCGCGGGCCCCGAGACCTTCCTCGCGCAACGCCGCTATGAACCGGTCGGTCGAGAGTCCGTTCGCTGCTTCCGCGTCGTAGCGGACGAAGAAGCCGTAGAACCCGCCGCGTTCGGCGCCCGGGTAGACGCCCATCGGCTCGACACCCGGCAGTTCGCCCAACCCCGCCTCGACCGCCTCGATGTACGCGCTCCGCCGCGCGTTAAGCTCGTCCAGCTTGTTCATCTGCACGCCCGCGATACCGATGCCCAGGGGATGTGCCCGGAACTTGATGCCTAGGCCCAACGGCTGGAGATGCTCGTAACTGTCGGTGACGAGGTCGAGCCCCGCAACGCGGTTCACCTGCCCGACGAGGCACGCCCGCTCGAACACGTCGACGTCGCTCGTCGCGACGACGCCTCCTTCGCCGCCACTCGCGGGCTTGCTTCCCTGGAGGCTCCACGCGCCCACCTGACCGATGCTCCCGCACGCCCGTCCCTTGTACATCGCGCCGTGCGCATGCGAGCAGTCCTCGATGATCGGCACGCCCGTCTCGCGACTGATCTCCATGAGCGCGTCCATGTCGCACACATTGCCCCAGAGGTGCACGGCGAGGATGGCCTTGGTGCGAGGTGTGATACGGCGGCGCACGTGCTCCGGGTCGATCAACAGCGTTTCCGGGTCGCTCTCGCAGAACACCGGCTTCGCCATGAGCATGAGAGCGGGCGACACGGAGCAGATCCACGTGTAGGTCGGGCAGATGACTTCATCGCCCGGCCCAACGCCCAGCCCGAACATCGCGCTGTGCAACGCCGCCGTGCCGTTGATGACGGTGATCGCGAAGCGCGTGTCGTGTCGTTCGCGCCACATCTGTTCGAACTCGCGGACGACGGGCGTGCCCCCGGAGAGCTCGTTGCGCAGCGTCATGTCGTACGCGACTTGCGCCTCTTCCTCGGTGATCTGGCGCCAGCGGTCCAGCTTGTCCGACTCACGCGCCGTCTGCACGAACACGGGTGCCCCACCGAGGGCGGCGGGCAGGTCATGTGTGGTAGTAGCCATCGCGCGTCTCCTCCTGTAGTCGACGCGTAGCGTATCACCGCAAAGGCGCACGCGCGACTCCGCTGATCGGCGGCGACGGGGCGGGTACTCCACGACACCTAGACACGTCAGCTCAGCCAGCGACGATCCCCGACACGTCGACCACGTACATCTGCCGATCGCCTTCGTGCGCCGAGTCGAAGCAGACCTCGGTACCGTCCCGGTTCCAGCGCGGATGCAGATCGCAGCGGATCTCAGATGTGAGGGTCGGCGGCGAGTATACGCGCGCGATGTCTACACGCCGGTCCTCGGCGGGGGTGTAGAGGTAGACGACGCGATACGGCTCCGACCGGTTGGGGTAGCAGTCGGCGAGTACCCACCGGCGATCAGGCGAGAACGTGCAGTGGCCGTCCTTCGGTAGGAGCCGCTCGCCGACCACCGATCGTTCATCGCTGCGATCGGTGAACATGTAGAAGCGGTCACCGGTGTCATGCTGCCGCGCCCAAGCGAGGACGTGGCGTTCGTCCCGCCAGTCGCAATGCGACGTCATGTCGTCGTCCGCGACGAGATAGATGTCCGAGCCATCCGCGTTCGCGGTGTAGAGGCGCGTCGTCCAGCGTTCGCCTGGTGGCGCCCAGCGGTGGAAGAACATGAAGCGGGTGCCGTCGGTGTTGAACATGAGATGGTTGAACCAATGGTTCGCGTCGGCCATCCCGTCGCGGGGTTGGAACGCCGCCATCTGCCCCAGCGAGACGATCAGCTCAGATGTCCCAGACACCAGGTCCACGCGGTAGATCCCGTCGTCCGACGGATGGGCCTGACCTTCCCACGCGTCCAGAGTTCCGGCGTAGCCGCAAACCGGTCGCGTCCACAGGAACCGGGAGAAGTTGAGCGTCACGGCCACGTCGCCGTGAGCGCTGATCGCGTAGACTGGTCGAGGCAGCGTCCGCCGGTCTCCGGCGTCTAGGTCCAGGATCACCGATACGAGGCGGTCGCCGTCGAAGTCGTTGTATATGACGCGCCGACCCTCGCCGGGGAGCCACTGCGCCATACATCCCTGCTGCCAGTTCCACGCGCGCGTCTCCGCCACCGGCGCCCAGGCATCGTCCGCCTGCCGATCGATGAGGCCGATGATGGCCGGATCGTCCACGGTGGGGATTCGGTCGTACAGCTCCGTCTCGAGCGCGAGGACGTATCGCCCTGACGCGTCCCAAGGCGTCTTCTCGTAGTAGCCAAACAGGTGGTTCGCGCCCGTGGGCGTGCTGCGGCGCGCTTCCGGCAAGGCGCTCATTCGGGTGTCTCTCGGCCTGATGTCTCGCCGCCGTCCGCCGTGGCTCCGAGGCGTAAGGCGGGCAGGTGCTCCTCCGCCACCGTACGGTCGTAGTTGAACACGATGAAGCCCGCCGACCCCAGCTCCCGCGCGCGATGGACCTGCATCGCCGTCTGCTCGGGCAGCAACCCGGGCGCCGACGCGCCCACGCCTGGATACAGCGGCACACGGTCCCCCACGTACTCCCGTTGCGACGCGACCCACGTCGCGAACTGCTCCTCGTCGTCCGTGTAGTTCATAGGGCAGACGAAATCCAGGTAGCCCTCCGCGACCCAATCGACCCAGTCTTGCCCCACGCTCCGACGGCAATTGGGGTAGTCCCGGAACACCGCAGCCGAGATCTCCACGCCTGGCCGCAGTTCGCGCGCCTCCGCGCTGACGGCTCGCACGAGCCGCGTTATCTGCTCACGTCGCCAGTCACCGAAGGCATCCGCGTGTTCGCCGTCGATGACGTCGTCCGGCCACGTGACGATCTTGCGCCCCGTCGCCTCCTGGAAGCGTTCTCGGCATCCGTCGTCGTAGCACGCGGAGCCGTGCGGGTAGCGGATGTAATCGAAGTGGATGCCGTCCACGGCGTAGTTTCGCACGACCTCCAGCAGCGAGTTCTTCTCGAGCTCGAAGTTCGCCGGGTGCGACGGACACAGCCACTCGAGTTCGCTGCCGTCACGATGCCTCTGCAGCCGTCCGGCCGCGCGCAACTCCTCGATAAAGGCGGCGGGGGCATTCTGCAGGCCCCAGTTGACCTTCCACACGTGAACGTCGATGCCGTGGCGTTCCGCCGCAGCGAGACACGCCGCGATCTGGTCGCCGCGATCGGCCACGGAGTCAGCCACGGGTAGGTATTCGCTCGGGTAGTACGCGAGGCCACTCCACAGCATGTTCGGCACGACGGCGGTGAACCCCTGCGCCTTCAGATGCGCGAGCGCTTCGTCCCACGTCCACCCATCCACGCCGAACGCAGAATGGCACCACACGCCTCGGAACTCATCGTCCTGCGAGGGCAGGCCTTCGAGCAGCCCTTCGCGCAGGCGCCCGATCGCCTCCCGCGCGGCAGCGAACGCCGCGTCGTGCTCCCCGGCCTCTGCGGCTTGTCGGCCCTGGGCGATGCGCTCACGCGCCTTGGCCACGTGTTCCAACGCGACCGTCCGGCGTTCCGCGGGCAGACGGGAGGCGTTCGCGTCGATGAAGGCGACGACCGATTCAGGCCCGTCGAGCCCCGCGATCGCCCCCGCCCGGTCGAGGTACGCCGACGCGAGTTCGCCTCGCCCTTCAGGCGCGAGACGCGCGAGCAACGCCAGCAGAAACTGCTGCTTGGCCGGGATGTCGGCCGGAAGAAGAACGTGACCCATGAACGCGCCGCGCTCGTTGAGCGTCACCGCGGGCAGTCCCGAACGAACCCCGTCTGCGTCCACCCACTCCCCGAGAGCGGTCGCGCCTGCGAGCGTCGGGACGCGCGCGTTCCAGGACCCCTGCCGCATCGAGGCGGGCATTCCCGGCGCGGCCTCCGTATCCAGGGCGATCGCATCCAGCTCGCCGGAGTTCGCCGCGCGTCGCCATTCGAGCGAGGCGATCCCCAGCGTCGGCAGTAGGCCCTCGGGCAGCGCGTAGCACGCGACGATCTTCCCGCCGCCGTCGACGAAGCGCTCGATCGCCGCCGCTTCCGTGGCCGACGTGTCCGGGTTGTACGGGAGGATCGCGACCTTCGCTCCTCGGAGCGCCCCGGCTTCGACGTCCGCGTCTTCGACCGCCCCGTAGTCCACGCCGGTGCCGGCGAGAAGGTCGGTCATGCCCGAGGAGAATCGCCGCACCGAGGACCAGTTCCCCGGGTTCGCTCGACGGGTGCGCGCACCCCGAATGACAACGATGTCGTCCGAGTACGCGCGCAAGTCGGTGAACGACGCCTCCACTGTCCGCGGCGCCCCGCCCCAGATGGAGAGTCGCACACCGTCAATCTTGGCCCATCCGGCCGGAGAACCTTCCACGGTGAAGTCGGTCTTCCGCAGCGTGACGTTCCGCGACCCCTCGTGCGCCGCGAATGAAGCCCCGTACCAGCCTCCGCCGCTTCGGAAGTAGATCGTGAGATGACCCACCGCGCCGGCGCCTTCGACGCACGCGCCCAGCGAGAATCGCCCGTACGGCGTCAGGTCCCACGGGACGGCGGCATCCCAGTACGCGCGTTCGGAGCCGGCCGAGAAGTCGGCGCGCAGGAGAAGGGAACCGTCCTCCGCGATCTGGGCCTCCGCCGAGACGTCGCTCGGGGACCATGCCTCCCGGGCGGCCTTAGCGTCGTCGTATCGCCATGTGTCCAACGCGCGCGTCTCAGACGCCCGCGCGGCCGCCGCGGTGAGCGACATGAGCGCGAGTAGAACGAGGACCACGGCTCTCGGTCGCGATGTCATGCTGTGCCACTCCCTGGCTCTTCGCGGCGTCGGGGCGGTTACGCGTAGATGTTCGCCATCTGCCACGCGTCCAGCGACGTCAACGTCGCGTCCTGGCCCTGCGACCGCAGCGACACGCCCACGCTGTCCTCACGGCCAGGATAGACCCGCAGGCCGAGGCATTGCTTCCCGTTGACGAACACCTCGACGACGCTCTTGTCCACGAAGACGCGCAGCTTCAGCGGCTCGTCGTCTTCGAGGTAGACGGGCGCGGTCTCGGGCGCGCGGCATCGGGCTTCCGGCAGGGACGACGAGTGCGTCGAGTCGATGCTGATGAGGCTGGAGTGCTGCCCGTTCTCGGGATTGCGGAGCCCACGCTTTCGGTAGAAGATGATGCGCGTCACCTCTTCCTTGCCCGGCGACCGCAGCACGTCCAGCTCGACCGCCGAGGCGTTCCCGGTGTCGATTTCCGCGCCGATCTCGACGGCATTCCCGCCGATTTCATCCAAGACGACATCCTGATTCGCGGGTAGCGCCACGGCCTCCACGCGACGATGTTCGCCGCGTAGCGACTCAACATCGCCCGCCGGCTCGACCAGTACGTCCTCCTCGCCGCTCAGCGTTAGCTTGCGCGGCAGCGTCATGATTTGGTTCCAGCCCTCTGTGCGCATGGCTGGGTTCATGTTGAAGATGACGATGATGTTCCCGTCATCGTCCGGCGCGGCGGACGGCGCGTGCACGCCCGCGGGTCCGACCGAGCCGTGGTTAAAGTTCCCGTGCGCCGTGACGACGAACTTGTCCCGCTCCGTGTCGTAGTCGCCCAAGAGGTACTGCCCGCCGCTCATGTGGCTAAAGAAGAGCAGCATGTGCCGGTCGCCGATCGGCCAGAAATACGGGCAGGCCCCGTCGTCGCCGACGAGCGTGAACGCGTCGTCCTCGACGAACGGGTGGACGTACTCCCAGGTCGCCAGGTCCATCGAGCGGAGGAGGAAGTTCGCGCGTACCCGCTTGCCGCCGGGCCCGGTGCGCTGCACGCCCGCGGAGAGCGTGTAGTAGACGCCGTCCTTCGACCAGATGCACGGGTCGAACACGTTGTACGGCAGCGGGAACCCCGTCGCACTCTTGCTGGGGATGACGGCTTCGCCGGTGACCTTCTCCCAGTTCAGGAGCAGCGGGTCATCGGACGTGGCGACCATGTTCCCAACCTTCGTGCCGTGGTACATCGCGATGACGCGGTCGTCCTCCACGAGGGCCGACCCGGAGAAGCAGCACTCCTCGGGGTCTGGATAGATCGCGTACGGCAGGTCGCGCCAGTGGATGAGATCGTCGCTGACGCAGTGTCCCCAGTGCTGCCGCGTGTCCTCCGGCGGGTAGGCCTGGTAGAACAAGTGCCAACGGTCCCGCCAGAAGCAGAGGCCGTTCGGGTCGTTGAGGCCGCCCTCCGGGTTAACGTAGTGGTAGATAGGCCGGTGCGGGTCGGCCGCCATGCCGTCTCGGACGTCGTTCATGCGCTCGAGGAGCGGATTCGTCGCGAGTTCCGCCTCCTGCTCCGCGAGTGTCGTGGAGAACGTGTAGTGCGGCACGCGCGACGTGTAGTCCGGGCGTTCGTCAGCCATGTCGGCCTCCGGCAAGCGGCTCGTGGTATGGGCGTGGCGACCGGCTATAGAATGGCGCCCCATGTCCGTGAATGGAACACCCCCGCCGGATTGCCATCGACGCGGAGCGCGATCCCACCGCACAGCCTAGCGCCACGTCCTGCCCACGTGCATCCAACGCGGCGTAACCTCGGACGCAGCGCATCCGCCGTGGGGGAAAGCCGACGTGAACACGACGCAACGGACCGTGCACGGGCGCGAGTTCTTCGAACTCCAGGTCACGTTCGCTCGCAAGGTCGCCGACGTACAGGGGGTCGCGGTCTCGGAACTGCTGATGGAGTGGACGATCCTGCGGCAGCTCTTCCATCTCCGCGTGAATCCCACGACGCCGAACGCCGTCTGGGACGCGTTCATCGAAGGCGTCGAAGCCGGCGACGACATCGCGGGCGCCGCCTACGCTCTGTACATCGAGCGCATGGCCGCGGGGCTGCGGGACGACGACGAGCGCGAGCACTGGGGCTGCTTCGAGTACGCCTACCCCTGGCGTGGCGAACCCACGGTAGGGATGCACTTCGCGAATCGCGACTACACGCCGCACGGCACGCTCAGCAGGGAGCGCATGCCCGCGCGCATGTCAGAGCTTCGCGCGATGTTCGCCCACATCCGCGAGGCGCATCCCGACGCGCGAACGGTTCGCGGAAGCTCGTGGATGCACAACATCCCCGCGTATCAGCGGCTATTCCCGCCGGAGTACGTCGCCTCGGCGGAACGCTGCGGCTACGAGACGGGGTTCTGGGCGTTGTGGGGCCAATTCATCGCGCGCGACGGCGGGCTACGCGAGTCAACGACGCGCCCGTTCCTCGAGCGGCTGCGGACGCAGACCACGACTGCAGGGTGCCTGCGCTGCTTCCCGTACGAGGTGCTGAAGCCGCGCTGCGACATCTCCGCGTTCCATCGGTTGCACGCCGTCGAGTAGCGGGGAAGCCCGCGAGGCGGGCTACGTCGGGCGGACGGTCGACCCGTCCAACGCGTCCATGAGCTGTTCGGCGTCGCCGGTCGCGACGACGCCCTGGATCTCAGGGCGGGACGCCAGGTAGTCGCGGAAGCCTTCCACGAGCTTGTTCGTCAAGCCGATCTCGCGCCTCAGGTCGCCGAGTTGCGACGCGACCTCCATCATCGTGGCCGTGCGGGTGGACTGCGTCGCGTCGATGGCGGCGCCGATTCGATCCACCCCCGCGACGAAGTCTTCTTGGCGGCGATAGGCCGTCTTGACGTGTTGTAACTGCGCCGGGTACTTGTAGAGCGCCTGAAGCTGCTCCCCGGTCTCCCGCAACTGCCGGGCGACGCGCTCGTCGAGGGGGTTGGCGCTCAGCGCGCGTTCGCACTGCGCGATGTATTCGTCGATGCGGGCGAGGATGCGCTCCTCGTCGGGGAACTCCCGGCTGTGAGCCTCCAGCCGCTTCTGGCACAGGGCGATCAGCGTCGTCTCGACCTTCTGCCGCGGACGGATCACGGCCCGTTCGAACTCCATCCTGATCGCGGAAAATCGCGCATGGGCCGCGTCGATTTGGTCCTGTACGTAGCTCTGCACTTCGTCCATGAGGAAGACAGGATCGTCGTCGGCGCGCGCGCGGTTCTGGGCAAGCAGCCCGACGTCCTCGCCCTTGCGCGGCGCGGACATCCACCGGTAGACGAGAGCTGCCGTAAGGCCGCTTGCCACGAGCGCGAAGAGGACCGCGAGTCCCGCGTTCACACCCAGCGCGTCGGTGATCGGCATACCCAGCAGGAACAGGACGATGAACTGGGCCCCGGCGATCACCGTGGTGGGGCCACCTGGATCGTCGGATCGGGCTTTGGCGCCCTCGCCAGCAAGCTCCTGCGCCTTCCACGTCTCGACCAGGGCGTGCTTGATGCCAAGCAGGCCGTCGAGCGCGTCCCGCTGAGTGACGTCGGGCAGACTCGCCTCGAACGTCCCGATCTCCTGTCGGAACTCGTCGAGCATCGTGCGGACGGTGGCGGGCATCGGGCGACCGGTCTCCCGAGCATATGGGCGCCGTCATCGACGCCGCGATATGGTTCCTACTCCACGTCGGCCGGCACGCCGGAGCCGCGAGCGGGGCGGCCCGGAGGCGTGCTATCGTCGCCGTGTCAAGGATACCGTGGGCGTCGGCGTGAAGCACGTGCCGAGACCGCGCCAAGCGCCCGCTCCCCGCCACAACGCTACGGGACCAGGTAGGTTCAGCCGTGACACCGACGAGGCGCGTGCTTGGCGCCGCTCCCTTGCCATCGCGAGTCGCGCGCTAGGCGTCCCAGGTTGCGCCGGAGCACGAATGTCGTCGCAGGGCCGGGACTCCGATCTCTGACGCGAGGCGGCCTGTCCGCTAGCCCCCGGCAGCGGCGTCGTACGTGCTCGGCCGTTCTTGCCGCGCGAGCGCGGCCCGCTCCTCAGCCGCGAGGTAGGCGTTCGTATCATGGTGGATGGCTCCGTCGGGCAGCCATTGCCAGAACTCCCCGAGACCACGGCGAAGGCGATCGTAGAAGAACGGGGGGAGGTCGGTGGTCTCGCCTTCGTAGTACGCGCGGAACTGCCGGTCCTCGACGAGGAGCCGGCGGACCTCGGTGTAGTACTTGAGTCGCCCGAACCCTTCGTACGAGATCGCTCGGATGAAGTTGATGCCCTTGGGGATCGTGCCCTTCGTGGCGGCGAAGCGCCTCGCGATTGCCGGCCATGAGTAGGCGGCCTTCGTGAGGTCGATCACGTGGTCATAGAACTCGACCCAGCTGTACTGCTTCGGTCGGACGTTCATGGCCTCGTGGTTGTTCAGGAAGTGGAACGGGAAGGGCAGGACGCGTTTGGCCCGCTGGTACTCCAGGTTCAGCGGCGCCGCCCGCCCGTATGCGGTCAGAAGCGAGAGCCCAGGGAACGCCCGTGGGGCCATCGCGAGGAACTGCTTGGTCAGTTCGAACGGCTCGGGCCCCTCGTCCGCGTCGATTCCGAAGACCATGTTTGTCTGAATGTACGGGATGTAGGAGCCCATCATGTTCACGTGGGCGGCCACCTCGCGCACCTTGTCGATCCCTGTCGCGGAGCCTGTCTTCGACTTGTTGCCGAGACCGTACCACGACTCGACTCCCGGCAGCAGCGCCTTGAAGCCGTTGACCTGCATGCGTTTCAGGTGGGGCTCCGAGAGCAGCGATAGCGAGCTTTCCGCGACGAAGTCGATGCGGTTGGGCGGAACGGCGGCTTCAATCGCGTCCATGTAGTCGTCGAACCGGACGCCGAAGTTCGGATCGTGCCAGCCCACACGCGGCCGCCTGTACTTCGTCAGTAGGAACCGCAGATCCTCGGTGATGACGTCGAACTCGAGCGGCTGGTACGGGATCACCGAGTCGATGCAGAAGCTACAGGTGTACGGGCACCCCAGGCTTCCAATCATGCCGACGAACTTCACCCACGGCGCCTTCTGAAGCGTCTTCTCGACGTGCTTCCACCGCTCGCGGATGCCGGGCAGCGCGACAGGGTGTTTCGGGGCGCTCAGATGCACGCCTTCCGGCCGGTGCTGCGCGCACTCGGTCAGCACGCTGAGGATCGTCTCCTTGTCGGTGAACCCGAGGACGTAGTCGAAGTAGTTGCAGGCGTCCTCCGGGTAGCAGCGCGCGTGCGGTCCTCCCAGAACCGTGACGGCGCCCTGCTGTCGGTAGTAGTTGCTCACCGCGTAGGCGAACTGCCCGGCCTCGGTGAACGCCGCGATGAACAGCAGATCGACGTCAACGCCAGGTTCCTGGGTGAGGTCCTCGGAGCCGGTGTACGGGACCAAGATCACCTCATGCCCCTGCTCCTCGCACCACACGGCGATCACCTGCGGCATGATGCTGGCGTAGCTGGGGTTGATCACACGGCTCCACAGCGCGCCTGTAGGGCCGTTTGTGATGATGTCGATGATACCGACTCGGAGCTTGCGCATGGAGCCTCCTTGTCCGCGCGATCTCCGACACGTCACGCCCGGCCAAATCGGCCCTAGGCGCACGTGGCGTTCATCGACCGTCGCGGCCGTAGCGAGAGCGGGAGCCTGACACGGAGGCGCACGGCGCTGAGGGCGGCCTGTGAGGCGTGTCGATCGCCCGGCTTGCGCCGTCACCGGCGAGAACCCTTGCCAGCATGTCACCACCCTAAGCGGGAAGGAGCGCGCGCTTCAAGGCGGGTAGAGGACTCGACCGCTTGCAGAGACTCGCCGCGGCGAGTCTTCCCGGAGCCACGTCTCTTGAATCCCAGGCGCGAGTCAAGTATCAGTACCGCATGGCCCGGTCACGTCCTACGGCGGCACTCTGGAGCGCATCATGCCCACCGAATCGCACCTCAGGATAGACGGGGGGACGCTCGTAACACCGACGGAGTTGACTCCCGAGGCCTCCCTATGGATCAGCGGCGACCGCATCGCCGGGGTCGGCGGGCCGGAACCGCACGCCGCGGAATGGAAGGTGGTCGACGCGGCCGGAGCCTACGTGGCTCCCGGGTTTATCGATGTGCACGTCCACGGCGGCAAGGGCTCCGACTTCATGGACGCGACTGTCGCCGACGCCCATGTCGTCACGAAGTACCACGCGCAGGGCGGCACAACGTCGCTGCTGGCGACACTGGGCACGGACTCGCTGGACAACTTGCTCTCGATGGTCCGGGCCTCCGCCGACGCGCGCGGCGCAGCCGTCCCCGGGGCCAAGATACTGGGTTCGCACGTCGAGGGTCGCTACTTCGCCATGGCGAAGAAGGGCTGCCATCTAGACCGGTACATCAGTGACCCCAGCCCGTCGGAGACGGAGCAACTCCTCGAATACGCCGACGAAATCGCGTGGATCACGCTCGCGCCCGAGCTGCCTGGCGCTGAGCCGTTCATCCGCGCCCTGGCAGACCGCGGCATTGTCGTCAGCGCCGGACACTCCGACGCGACGTACCCCCAAATGGTCGAGGCGATGGACTGGGGCGTGCAGCACTCCACGCACCTTTACAACGCGATGTCTAGCACCGTCAGGACACCGCCGAGCAAGCGCGGAGGCATCGTCGAGGCGTCCCTGCTCCACGACGAACTCACGACGGAGATCATCGCGGACGGCGTCCATCTGCCGCCCGAGCTGATGAAGCTGTCCTTCAAGTGCAAGGGCGTCGACGGCCTCGCCCTGGTGACAGACGCATCGCGCGGCGCCGGTATGCCCGATGGAGACTTCGTCTTCGGCCGCAAGGAGGAAGGGGCGCCGTTGGTGGTACGCAACGGGATCGCCACCATACCTGACGGTTCCGGCTACGCGAGTTCGACGATCCAGATGATCGATACGCTCGACATCGCCTGCAACGTCATGGAGACGACACTGGTAGAGGCCGTAACGATGGCGACACTCACGCCCGCGCGCATACTCGGTGCGGACAAGGCCATCGGCAGTCTGGAAGTGGGCAAGCAGGCCGATGTCGTTCTGTTCGACGAGACGTTCACGGTGCGGCGCACGTACGTTGACGGGCGCGAGGTGTACGTCGCCTAACCCGCGACCACGCGCATTGCATCCCGCCCGGCATCGAATAAGGAGGAATGAATGAGCAGCGACATCGCCCGTCACGTTCAGGAGACACCACTCGTCGACACGCACGAGCATCTGCAGAAGGAGCCTGCCTGGCTCGCGAATACCGACGACATCCTACAGGACATCTTCTCGAACTACGTCCCCGCCGACCTACACACGGCCGGGATCACGGGCGAGCAACGCCAGACACTCATGGACGGCTCGAACTCCGACATCGAGGGCAGGTTCGAGAGCGTGCGCGACATCTGGGAGAAGATCCGGTTCACCGGCTACGGCGAAGCGGTGAGCATCATCGCGCGCGACATATACGGCGTCGAGGAAATGACCGGCTCGGCGCTCGCCGCGCAGAACCACAAGACCGCGGCGCTACGACAGCCGGGCGAACGCCTACGCCTGCTGCGGGATGTCGCGAACCTCGACCATGTCCAGACGGACGACTTCTGCTGGCCCTGCGTGCCGGACCCGTCCGGCCTCGAGTTCTTCCTGTACGACCTGTCGTGGCAGGGCTTCTGCAGCGGTCAGGTCGACCCGGAGGCGATCCACAAAGAGACGGAGGTCGGCGTTACCGATCTGGCGTCCCTGAAGCGCGGCATGGAAGCCATCTTCGCCAAGTACGGCCCCACGGCCGCCGCGGTGAAGGCGCAGCATGCCTACGGTCGCACCCTCGATTGGGTCGAGCGCAGCGACGCTGACGCCGAGTCCGCGTTGCAGGATATCCTCACCAAGCCCGACGAGGAGATCGACGTCCCGACGCGGCTGCGGTTGGGCGACTGGTGCTGGGCCCGCGGCGTCGAGCTGTCCATCGACCACGACCTCCCCTTCAAGCTCCACACGGGGTACTACGCGGGCAACGACCGCATGCCGGTGCGACGCATACCGTCGGGCAACCTGGCCCCGCTGCTGGCCAAGTACCTCGACGCGAAGTTCGTCCTGATGCATATCTCCTACCCGTACAGCGATGAACTCGTCGCCATGACGAAGCACTACCGCAATGTCTGGGCGGACCTGTGCTGGGCGTGGAGCATCGACCCGTTCAGCTCACGTGACTTCCTGCGCCGCTGCATCCACGCCGTGCCGATCAACAAGGTGTTCGCGTTCGGTGGCGACACGGGATGGCCGACGAGCTCCGTGGCGTACGCTGTTCAGGCGCGCAACGAGATCACACGCGCGCTCGAGGCCGAGGTCGCCGAGGGGTACATGGGCGGGAAGGAGGCGAAGTACATCGCCTCGCGCATCATGCGGGACAACCAGTACGAGTGCTTCGACCTGGAGGGTACGCGCGCGGCGCTGAACGCTGCGCACGCCGCCGCGGAGTAGCGTCTCGCCACGTCGGTCGCGACATGGCGGCGCAGAGCAGGGATCAGCAGTCCCTTCGCTCCGAGACGACGGGACGGCTGGCGTCTGCGGCGCGGCCGCGACTGTGCCGCGTCGGACTTCGTGATGAACGTCTTGCCGGTGAGTTCCTCTACCCGACGGACGAGGCGCTCGTACCCGATTGTCACGCTCCGCGTCCACGCCGGGGTCGCCACTGACAGCCCTGGAATAGAGCCGCCCTCGTCGCCAAAGCGCCCGCATCGGTATGTGTTCGAGCCCGCGGGAGACGTGTAGAAAGCCACCTCACCACGGTCTCTGTCCTGGACCTCCGCAATGTCGGAACCGCTGACGAAGGCTATCTGCGCGACGAAGTTCCCGTCCCACTGCGCGTAGAGGCGCGCCAACGGCTGGTTCACCGAGGTCCGGTTCGTGCCGAAATGCAGGTGGACCGGCGCAGTACCCGTGTTCTCGAAGGCGGCGCCCGCGTCGAGGTCGGGGGAATCGCTGTGCATCCTGAGAGGACGGCTGACCGCGGTGGTCGCGCCGACGATGAGATCCTCGGCGAACGCGACGTCGTCGTGCAGCGTGGCGTTCAGGCCGGCGTCGAAGGTAAGAGCCGGTCCGCCGGTCCGGTCGCGAGATCGCCTAAGTAGTGGATGGCGGTGTGTGCTCGGATGTCGCGCTGCCGCTGAACCCGCCTGATTGGTCCATGGTGTAGAATCCCCGCACGTCCATCCGGCCGTAGCTCACACGTTCGTCCCACCCGCCAAGGATCTCCTTTACCCATCGCGCCTCCCAGAGGATGTCGTGGTCTCCGTGGGCCACGAATTCCCTGAGTCGGTCGGCCCGCATGAGGACGGCCTCCGGCCCGCCGCTCACTGACGGATCTACAGCCATAGTTGCGCCGCATGGGTCGCTGAATTCGCCGTCTGTGTTGGTGTGGGTCAAACCCAGCTGCCCACACAACCATGCGGACGGCACGGCGATATGGTGTGCCGACCCGGAACAGTCCGGATCGCCGCTAAATACATACAGATCAGTCGCGGGAAGCGCACGATGCTGTGTTTCCCAGTCCAGGCTATCTTGCCATTCACTGCCGGCCGGGCACCCGTGGCGTGCGGCCTCTGCCCACGGGAATTCGCGATATAGCGCTTCCCGGATGTCGCGAGGACCAAGGTCAGTCCACGCCGTTGGATCTTGCGCAGCGCACCACTTGCGGGCCGCTTCCATCTCTGCTGAGTGGACGACGTATGCCTGTACACGAAGCACGACGTGACGCCGGGGTACTTCGTATCTGTCGTCCGCAGCCGACGTGGGCCGCTCCCACGTGAACACGCCCCGCATGAGCACCCATCCTGATCCGTCGTCGGGATCGGGAATGTCGAGCATGCCTGCAAGATGGGGAAGGTCGCTACGTTCCTGGACCCACTCGGATGGCGCCTCACCGTCCTGCCATTCACTGTATTGGTGCGGTACCCACCACCACCGCCCACTCTCCCCGGTATGGTCTTCCTGCGGGGCCCGTGCCAACACGGATGGATCGACGTCGCGGCGACCCACCTGCCATGGACCCTCGTACCGGGCGTCTGGATCGTCCCCAAAGGGTTCGCTGTAGGCGAACCGGTCCGACACGCGCGCCAACATCTCGTGATAGGCGATCCATAGGTACTTCTTGCCGATTCGCTCTGCCTGGGCGCCATGCGACCCCCACCGTCCATGACTCACCTCCCGGTCGAATTCGGCAAAGCGCTCGTCTGTCCACCCAAGATCAAGCACCCGTTTCACGACTGCTCTCAGCACGAAGGACTCGTCAAGCCGGTCCTGCTCTGGGGGTCGACGGGGGCCGACCAAGTAGGGCACAACCATGGCATCGAAATCCTCCCGCTTGCGGCCGCGCAGCGTCTTCCGAACCGCGTCGGCCGCGAGGGTTGTTGCGTCGTAGAGTATCTGCTTCTTGGCATCGGCGAGTTCGTTCGCGGCCGCTTCCGGTTCAGTGCCGTGACCTGTCTCAGCACCGGCCCCACCCGTGGGTGTGCCAGACCTACGACGGGGCGGGATCTGTATCCACCTGAGGGGCACGCCTTCGCGCCACCCCTCGACCGCGGCGGTGTATTCGCCGTATGCCGCCGCCTGCCGGTTTGTGAGTGAGCGACACCATTGGTCAACCAGTTCTCGGCTGGTTGGGGGCTTCGGCTCGCCAAGTGCACGCCGAGACCATTTCAAGCTGCTTCGGACTATGTACCTAGCGAAGTCGGAACTCATCGCGCCTGAAGCCACACGGCTGCGCGTACGCTCCACGTCGGACGCATCCTCAGCGTAGTTCCGCCATGCATCTACCTCGTCCGCCGTTGGGATGTCGGACGGCCAGTCGCTCGCGTAGGGCGGTCGGACCTTCTCGACATCGATACCCAGATCCAGTCCACGGTAGAGCGCTGCTTCGATCACGCCCCGCGCGTAGTCACGCAGGAGGATATGTGCCGGCGGCCGGCCATCGGCGAAGATGCGCGCGTAGATGTCGAGGGCCAGTTCCGCAAGGGCGCCGTCGTCCGACGTCCGCAGCGCGCAGCCGTAGGCGACCGCGTGCAGACGCTCCAGGACGTACGGGTCGTCCACATCGGCGAAGCGTCCGAGCAGGTCTTGAAGGACGGGGACGCGGCCCTGCAAGAGACAGACGAGCCCCTTCGTTGCTCTATCCCTCACGGAGCGGTTCGACGTTGTCAGCATCCACGCCAGCGCCGTGCAGGCCAACCTCGCGGCCTTATCACTGATCGACGGGTGTCCCTCGGTCGACCACGCCCACCGCAATAGCCGCTCCACGGCTCCCTTCTCACCGTACTGGCGATGCAGATAGGTGGACCACCACGCATCGCGCGACGCCAGCGAGTAACCGCCCAGCCACAGGTGCAGTTTGTCCGCGTTGTAAGGGTGCCCCGGCGTCGCCGCGACAGTCAGGAGCGACTCGACGAACTGGTCGAAGATGAACCAGTCGGGGTCGGCCCCCTCGCCAGCTATCTCCGTGTTCATCACTCGCCGTGTGCTCTCCGTAAAGGCACTCGGCGACCGCCAGACGATGCTCCATATGAATGGAGCCAAGACTGCCGCCCGCGCCCGTTCCGGTACGATGTCGAGCAGTTCCCTACCGAACGTCTCGGGGATCAGTACCGAAAGCGCTTCCATCACGCCGGCGTGGTCCCAGCACTTTCCGTCCCGCACATAGCCGTCGTGAAGACTGCCACCTGGCCGGAACACCGTGTCGAGGCTCGCCGGGTCCATGTGCTGGTCGATCAAGTGCCGAGCGATCATGTAGTCCGAGAATCGCTCGTAGGACAGCAGCACAACGTCGACGGGCTCGCCGTCAGTCAAACGCCGCCGATCCTCGATCAGCACGCCCTCGTCGAGCATCCCCTTGAAGAGCGTCCTGCTGTGCTCCGTCCGCTGCAACTCCTGGTTGACGAGTTCACGTGCTTCGTGACGGGGCACCGCGCGCACGTTTGTATCCGCGAGCCTCATCGAGAAGCGCAGAACCGCACGGTGCACGTATTGCTCTTCCCCGTCGAAGTCTAGGGCCTGGCTACGCGAAAGCCGTTCGTTCACACGGTCCAGGAAGCGGCCAAAGACAGCACTCATACCTTGCTCGCCTGACGGCATGCCCTCCGGCGAGAGGCCGCCCAGAGCCCTGCACAGGAGCACAAGAAACAGCGGATTGCTGAACTCCGGCGCCAGGTGCGGAAAGGAAGGCGCTGGGACGTTGAAGTGGCGGAAGAAGGTCTGCGTCGCCTCGTACTCATGCCCGGCGAACCCATCGTGTTCGGCACGCGTTAGGTCAGCACTTTCGGCGAGCTGCTGGGGGATCACCAAGTCCTCGTAGCTGGTCCGGACGCTGACGGCGAGTGCCACTCGAGGATACCTGCGAAGGGTCGTCAGCATACCGGCTATGTGGTCCTGCCACATGTCTCGTCCGCTACCTTCGTTCAGCGCATCTATAAGAATCAGCGCCCGACAGTCAGTAGCTTCCGCACAGGCGTCGAGAGCCCCCAGCAGTTCGTCCGTGCTACAGCTCAATCCGAGCCCCGCGACGATCTGCGGCCAAGGATGGCTTGGCAGGAAGTGACTGCCGCGCAGCAGCACTGTAGGCTGCGCGTCGCTCAGACGCCGCTGCGCAACATCACGCAGCAGGTGGGTCTTGCCAACGCCCGCATCGCCGACAACAAGCAAGGCTTTGGTGTTCGCAGCTTGCGCGCCGCGTGCAGACAGACACTCGCGCATCTCGCGTAGCGTGCGCCGCGCCTCCCCAAGCCCGTGCTGCTCCGTTGCGAATAGCCGTTCGGGGATTCTTGCGCGCGACTCTGCAGTGCCATCGCCTTCGTCTCCGCGTATCTCCACTTCAACGGTCAGGAGTTCTTGTCCGCACTCGGATCGCGCCTCGTCGACGCGATCCACCAATTCCACGCACGGCTCCAACGGCAGTTCGTCCGTACCCTGCTGATCGAGCCCACGGATGGCTGCGTCTAGCTCGGATCGCGCGGAGCTGAGCTGTTCGCATGCCTCGCCAGCGGCCTCTTGGGCCTTTCTGGAGACCGCGAACGTCAGATGCTTGTTGAGGTCGCGCAGTGTTGCCTGGATTCGCCTGAAGAACGCGGCCGTTCGGCCCAGGCCGTCGAACACGCCCGCGATCGGCAACTCGACGTTGAGTTCGGGCGTGTATCGGGCGCCTGCGTTGGACTCCGCTTCCGCAAGCCGTTGCTCAAACCATCCCTGACTGAGCTCAGAGTCGTTGAACCAGAAGTAGCGACGCCCTGCGTGTTCCTCCCGCGACAGCCTCTCCGAGATCTCGTGGCTGCCCCAGTACACGAACTCCACGCAGACGCCGTCTTCCGCTGCCCAATCGTCCCACTTCTCAACATGGGTGTCCCACTGATCCTTGGCGGACGTCTGGTCGTCCCGTCTTGGGTCCGATAGGTCGGTCGGCAGACAGACGTAGTACCGCTTAAGAGCTTGCCCGTGCTTGGAGAGGGCTGTCTTGACCGACTTGTCGATCTGTCCCCACTGACCTGCCGTCGGGGAGTTCAGGAAGAACTTGGCCTGCCAAGCCCACTCACCCAGCTCTGGGGATGTCCAGTAGCATTCGACACCCGCGTCCGGCGTTCCTTTGCGTACGAACTTCGCGCCTGCTAGGACCGGCTCGCGTTTGTCCTCGTGTGCCGCGAGCTGGCAGCAAAGCTCTTCGAAGGCATCCGTCTGGGATCCCTTCCACGCGCGGAGATTCTGCCACGCTTGTTGTGCCATCACCGCCCTCGCCGGTGGACGTGGTCGCATCGTCTGACGGGATAAGTATAGAGCTAAGCAGGGTACTAGCAACCGTGGCACGGCACACTCCACGCGCCGCCGAGTAGGGGTTGGGAGGCGTCGCGCGGCGGATCCTGGCGAACTGGTGTGTTGAGGTGGGTCACGCGGGGACGCCACAGGGCTACGGAGCAGCGGCAATGGGCGTTTGCTGCGGAACCACCTCTAGGGCCAGAGGGACAGAACCCCAGGAAAGCTCGTCAGGGGTCGGCGGGGTGTGCTGGGAGGACGCAGGTCAGCGGCACCGCCGCGACCAACCGAGTGCACAGCGCGGTGATGATGGACGACCTCAGCGTCGCGCGACATCCCGCCGCAGACACCGGCCGTAGAAGACGGGCGGGAGTGAGGCCACCCACAGCATCGACTAAGAAGGCGGCAGGCCGCCTGGGCCGAAGCCGGGAGTCGGAGGCCGCGATACGTGCTGACTAGCCCTCGGTACGGGCGAACCGAAGGCTGAACGGAGCGGGCGCGTCCCCGAGGGTCACCTGGAACTCCAGAACCGGCGCGGTCCAGCGGTAGGAATACTGCGCGCCAACGCAACTCGCCCCTACGGGCAGGAAGCCCGGCGGCACGTACAAGAAGATCGTACCTCGGCCTTGGGCCGGGCCGCGGCAGACACCCATCAAGCTCTCGCTCTTGGAGTCCCACCCGACGGTCACAAGCTCCTCGGAGCCCTGAGACGGGTGCAAGTCCGTGGCGAGGAAGATCGGGAACTTCTGCTCCTCGCGGAGCACGTACATCTTCGCGGATCGCGGCGGAATGCCCGCGACCGAGAACGAGCGCTGGTGGATACCGTAGAAGTCGCGATCCCAGAACTCGTGCGCCACGTACGTGCGCGAGGGGCTCATCCCCAGATCGTTCATCGAGAACTGGACGTCCTCGTACATGTCGGTCAGGTTCGCGACGGCGATGACGTTCCACTCGCCGAACGCGCTCTCGAACGGCAGGTTCCACGCCTGCACGACGCTCGACACAGTGTGGACCGGCTTCGCCGTCCTGCCCATGAGCGGCAGGCAGCGACGCAGCAGGCCGAGTTCGTCGCGTTCCAGGCCCGACACATCGTCCGCGAAGCAGAGCTGCGCGCCGGAGAGCAGACCCAACGTCAGTAGGAGTTCCGCCTCGTTGCGCGTTCGGCCCTGAACAAACGTGAGTGGCCCGAACTCCATCTGCTGCTGTGCGCTATGCGTGTGCCAACTACCCGCGAAGGCAGCCAGCATCTCCTTCAGGCCCCACTTGCCGTCCCAAATCGGCGACTGCGCGTTGTAGAAGTGGTCCAGCCCCACGTTCGAGCGGTACGAACCCGCGAAGGCCGCTCCCGGAGGCGTGTTCGTTAGGCCCAACGTGGCGTTGGGCGCCACCTCCGCCTTGACCTCCATCAGGAGTTCATAGGCGCTTGTGAGCACCTGCATGCGCGTCAGGTTCGGCATGTGCCACCGATAGCGGGCCACATCGTCGGCCACGAGCGTTCGGAACGGCATCAGCGACGCATACGCCACGTCGAGGTTCCAATCGACGAACGCCTCGCGAAGTCGCTCGCGGAGCCAGTCGCGCGTCTTCGGGTGCGTGGGATCCATCACCGCCGCGTCGATGAACCCGTCGGCGCTGAAAGTCGCCGGCCGTCTGTTCTTCTGGCGCACGAGCGCGTCGCCGTATTCGTCGGGCACGACGCCGGCCATGAACGTGTCCACGCGGGCGCTGACCGCCATCCCGCGCTCATGGATCGCGTCGATTGACGATCTGACACCGGACGGGAAGTGTCGCTGCGACTCGTCGGGCGAGGCCCCGCGCCAGCCGTCCGCTAGCCGGACCTCCGCCAACCCGCCCGGGCCGACGGGCATGTCCTGCCGGCGCGCGTTGAGTCGGTCGAGGAAGCGCTTGATCCGTTCGCCCGACGGAGCGTCGCCCTCCTCCACGGAGAGGTGGTACGAGACGGCCGGAGAGATCGGCTCCGGTGGGGCCTGTGCGCCCCAGGCAGTGTCCACGAACTGCTGATGCGCCTCCGACACGGGCGTCGTGACGTTCACGTACAGCCGCTCGGATGCGACGATGTCGTCGCCGCGGCACTGCTCCCCGTCGCACGACTGGTACACCGACCAGACGTTGATGGCCAGTTCCGCGTCTTCGGCGTCTTCGGACTTCACGGGCGGTACGAACCCTATCCGCGCCCCGCTCCACCACCGGCCGCCGTCGAGGAACCCGAACTTCACGGCGTGCTGGTTCGAGGTCGTGTAGATGAGTCCGTCGGATATCGGCTCGTCGGTGAGTTCGTCGGGGAAGACCGCGTCGCGCTGGATCGGCCGCGCTCCGTGCGCCATATAGAGCGAGCCGGTGAAATGCGCGAGGCAGTCGGTAGGCGCGCTGCCGAGCTGGATGCCTGAAGTGGCCTGCGTTTCCGAGTTGGGGACGTCGATCAGGTACAAGCGAGCCACGCGGAAGGCGCGGCGGCCGACGTTGCGCACGCGCGCCTGGAGGACCGCGAAGGGCACGGCCTCGTATACGCTCAGCGACAACTCCGCGACGACGTCCTGACCTTCGGCCGTATGGGTGAACACTAACTCGACGCCGGCCCCGTGAACATCGCTATGCGCCGGCGCCGCGTGGAAGGAGCGGTCGCACGGATCAGATGTCGCGCCGGCGCCACCGCCCTCGAGGCTCCATCGGGCGCACACGCCTCGGATTAGCGCTTGGCCTTCTGCGTTAGCGTAGCTCCAAAGTCCCTCGGACAGGTCGTACGTGATCTGAAGTTGTGCGTTCTGTACCGTAACCTGCGGTCCGCGTCGAACAACCGACACGCGGCCGTACGAACTGGGCATTCGTGAAAACTCTCTCGTGGATGCGCTCTGGGGCTCCGAACGGGAAAAACGCGGCGAGCCCGACGCTCAAATCTGTGCAGTTCATGGTAACGATGATATGGGGACGTGCCGGACCTGTCAATGTCTGCGCCGTACCCGGAACGGCGTGAATGCCTTGACAATACAGCGACCATCTTCCACCGTTCAGACGTCTCGCCTGCCCTGGCGGACGCTCCGACCACGCATCGCCGTCAGCCGCTCCAATCTCGGAAACCCACGGATGTTCCGAAACCTCTTCCGCCGCAAGCCGACCGGCGACAAGCCCGCGACGGAGACGAAACCCAAGGACGCTCCGCCGCCCGAGGAGATTGATCTTCCCGACGAGTCGGTCGATCCCGAGGACCCCGAAGCGTCCGTCGACGAGGACGAGGAGACCGCGGAGCCTGACGACGACGCTGGGGCGGAGCCACAGCCGGCTGCCGAAGTCCAGGAAGCGTCCGAGCCAGTTCCGACTGCGGTTCCCGTCGCGGCCGTCGCGGCCGTACCCGACGCGGAGCCAGACGATGGCGTCCAGGTCGTAGCGCAAGTCGCGGAGCCGCCGACTGGCGACCTTCCTGCGACGGAGCCCGAGAGCCTACCCGACGAACCGGGCGAAAAGCGCGGGTTCCTCCGCCGTCTGATGGACGGCCTCTCGAAGACGCGCGCAACCCTGACGCGCCAGGTGACGGCGCTTCTCAGCATCGGCCGCGCGATCGACGAAGACCTGCTCGAGGAGTTGGAGGAGGTCCTGATCCAGGCGGACGTTGGGATCGCGACGACGATGCATCTCGTGCAGCGCCTCCGCGAGGAGGCCGCCGGTCGTCAACTGCGCGACGCCGCCGAGTTGCAGCCTCTGTTGCGCAGCGAAATCGAAGCCATCTTCGCCGGCGGCGACATTTCCGTCGACGTGGGGGCCGCGAAGCCGTTCGTCTTGCTGGTCGTGGGCGTCAACGGCGTTGGCAAGACGACGACCATCGGGAAGCTCGCCGCCCGTTGGACGAACGAGGGCAAGAAGGTCGTCATCGCGGCGGGCGACACGTTCCGAGCGGCCGCCATCGAGCAGCTAGAGGTTTGGGCGCAGAGGGCAGGAGCCGACCTGATCCGACAGGAGCAGGGCTCCGACGCGGCCTCGGTGGTCTACGACGCGGTCCACGCCGCAAACGCCCGCAAGGCGGATGTCCTCATCATCGACACCGCCGGTCGGCTGCACACGAAGAAGAACCTCATGCAGGAACTCGAGAAGATCAACCGGGTCGCGACCCGTGAGGTCGAGGGCGCCCCGCACGAGGTGCTGCTCGTCCTCGACGCCACTACCGGCCAGAACGCCGTCGAGCAGGCGCGGCAGTTCAGTCAGATCGCCCCGGTGACCGGTATCGCGCTCACCAAGCTAGACAGCAGCGCGAAGGGCGGCGTCGTCATCGCCGTCAGACACGAGCTCGACATCCCCGTCAAGCTCATAGGTATCGGCGAACAGATCGACGATCTTCGCGATTTCGATGGGGCGGCGTTCGTCGATGCGCTCTTGACGGCGGAGGACGCCTAGGCGACCGGACGGCGGCGTTCAGCGGACACCACGATCACAGCAGGGCCGTGGCGATGGACTCTGAGTAGGAGTTCACGCGCCGAAGGCCGTCGAGCAGGTCGAGGTGAATCTGGCTGCTTTCCACCGACTGCGACAGCTCCTCGGTCAGGCGATCGTAGTGCGTCTGGCGATAGATGCGCTCCAACGCCACGAGTTGCGGCTTCATAGTCGCGACCAACTGCGCTTTCAACGCGTCGTCCGATTGGAACGCCTCTATGGCGTTGTCGTAGCTGTCGACGATCCGCTCGTGGTACTCGACCAATTCCTCGCGCCCCTCGGGCGAGAAGTCGATCTGCCCTTCGGCCTTCTTCATTACAAGTGACACCAGATCCTTCTCGATCACATCGCCGATGTGCTCCAGTTCGGTGGCCACGTGCAGCAACTGTATGACCCGTTGCGACTGTGGCAGCGTGAGATCCTGCTGGGCGACTTGCGTGAGGTAAAGCGTGGTCGCGCGCTGGAGAGAGTCGATTCGGTTGTCGCGCCGCAGAATCTCCCCGGCCGTCTCCATGTCGTTAGTGAGGAACGCAGGCATTACGTCCATGAGCATCCCGCGCGCGAATTCCGCCATGCGCAAGATCTCGCGCCGCGCCTGTTCGATGGCGAGAACCGGCGTTGTGAGCAACCCGCGATCCAGGTACTGAGGGACGACCACGTTTGGGTCGGCCGACTCCGCCTCCTGCTCTACGCGGTCGGGCATCACCCACTCCACCAGGCGCGCCATCGCGGGCACGAACGGGAAGAAGATGATCGCCATGCCGACGTTGAACAGGGTATGCGTGTTCGCGATCTGTCGTGGTACCGTCGCCGCATTCGCGGCGATCCCCGACACCCCCTCGGCGACATCCGGCGATAGCCAACGCACTACCGTCGCTAGGGGCCCTATGAACCAGACGAACAGCAACACCCCACCGACCTTGAAGAGGGTGTGGGCGACGGCGACGCGTTTCGCTTCCCGGGACGAGCCCAGCGAAGCGAGAGCAGCGGTGACACACGTGCCGATGTTGGCGCCGAACAGCAGCGGAATCCCCGCCTCCAGGCTCAGCAGCCCCTGCTGCGACAGCGCGATGAGGATACCGGTGAAAGCGCTGCTCGACTGGATGAGCGCCGTGAACGCGGCGCCGACGAGGATCCCCAGGATCGGATTCCTGAGCGTCAGTAGGAATTCGATGAAGGGTCGGTACGTGCGGAACGGGTACATGGCCTCGGACATCACGTGGATGCCGAAGAACACAAGGCCAAACCCGAGCAGCGCCTCGCCCACCGCTCGGTACGTATCACTCTTCGCCAAGAAGAGGACGAGGAAGCCCGCGGCAACCACCAGAAGCGCGTAGTGCGTCACCTTGAACGCGATGAGCTGCGCGGTGATCGTCGTGCCGATGTCCGCGCCGAGGATGACGCCGAGTGACTGTGCCAGAGACATGAGTTGCGCGTCGACGAACCCCACGAGCATCACGGTCGTTGCGCTGCTGGACTGGATCACTACGGTCACGAAGGCCCCGACCAAGACGCCAACGATGCGCACGTTGGTCAGCACGCCCAGTATGGAGCGCATCTGGTCGCCAGCGGCCTTCTTCATGCCCTCGCTCATGAGGCCCATGCCGTACAGGAAGATGGCCAGGCCGCCGAGCAGGGCGAACACGAGAAATACCAGCCAGGTGGCGCCCTTCGCGTCGACCTCGATGGATGCAGGACGTCCTGCCATGTCCGGCGTCGTGGCCGTCAAGACATAGCTGCCCGGTTTGGTGCCAAGTCGCAGCCGGGACTTCGCTACCCCGTCCGTGTCGGTGCGAGCCATCGACGGCTCCACGCGCGCCTCTTTGGCCTTGGCTGGCTGTCGCACGAGCACGAAGTGCACCGGGGCCCCCACGACCGGCTGACCATCGTCCCCGGTGACGACAATGGCAACCTCGCGATCCAGCCAGGCGCCGACGATGCCCGACTGACCATGGCCGGAGATGTCCCGACCGTCGGAAGCCCTCAGCCGCTCCACCCCGCCCAACAACGGCTCGCCCGGCTGTCCCGGGGCGAGGAGTGGGGTCAGGGCAAGGGCGAACACCATCAGGACGACGTACGTAACACAAACCGTGGGCTGTCTTCGGATCATGGACGCCGCGTCTACCTCCTGTGGCGGGCACACGAGCCGGGCTCCTTGCCCGTCCGTGCGCGCCACCGACCTACGCTCGTGACGATACACAAGCGACCGCCTCGCCCGCAAGCGGCGCCCGCACGCCGCGCTCTGCCGGGACCGTATCTCTCTCGCGCGATGCCCCGAGGACGGCGCCGTACGCTCTCGCAGCCTCCGGCGACGACTACCGGAGCGGCCGCGAACGGGTGCGACTAGCGCCGTCGCGCGTTCTGGCAGCAGCGGCTCGGCGCCTACTCCGCGGGGCCAGAACACGCGTCCCGGCCGAGACGACACGCCGCTAGCCGGGGTAGGAGTACGCCGCCTGGGCGTTGCTAGTCAGGATCTCCTCGACCCAATCGGCGGGGATGCCCGCCTCCGTCGCCGCGGGAATGAAATCGTCGCTCAGGTACGTGAACGGCCGGATGTCTCCGCCGTTTTCCTCGCCGACGTGGTACCAGCCGGAATCCTGCGAAAGCAGTAGACGAGGGCCCATCCCTTGCTCGCGCGCCCACCCGACAAGGTCGACGTGGAACTCCGTCGGCCGCCATCCAATGGCGTCGTACTCGACCCATCCACCAGCGTCCGCGATGGCCTTGTGGTGCTCGCGTCCGGCCTCGCTCTCAGCGTGGACGAAGATGTAGCGGCCGGGGTCGACCTCTTCCTCGATAAGCAGGTCCACGGTCTCGCGCGCCGCGACGCCGTGCCCCGTGTGGCATGCGATGACGAGTCCGGTGCGCTTGTGCGTTCGCGCCGCAGCCCGGACGATCTTCTGCTGGACCTCGATCAGCGACCCTGGGTTCACCGCGATCTTGATGAAGCCGGGATAGATGTCCGTGCCGCCGATGCCGCCCTCGACTTCGCGGGTCCACTCGTCGGCGATCTCGTCCACCGACTGTGTGAAGGCGCGCGCGGGGAGGTACGGCGCCTTGTACCAACCCGTGGTCGTCAGGATGTGCAGGTCCGCTTCCTCGGAGCACCGACGCAGCAACTCGACATCACGGCCGATGTACGCGGGCGTGCAGTCCACGAACGAGTCGAAGCCGCGCTCCTTCACCTCCCTCAGCAGGGGCAGGAGAAGGGAGCGCACCTCGTCGGCGTCCCACCGGTGCGGGCCCGTCTTATCGGCGCCCACGAAGTCCACCATCACGTGCTCGTGGGCAAGCACGCGGCCGAATTCGGAGGGCGAGATCGGCCCTCGGACGGTCATGACGGTCGCCATCGCGCGTCTCCCGAAGGGTGAGGCAGGGCGGGCCGACGCCCGCCCGTCTGACATTGCGCCGCCGCTACGCCGACTGCGTGAAGTGGATCACCTTGTTCACAGCGTCGAGCATCGCCTTCGCGCTCGCCTCGATGATGTCGGTGCTCGCGCCGACGCCCACGTAGTCGCGGCTCTCGTGCTGTACGCGGACGGTCACCTCCCCGAGTGCGTCCTTGCCGCCAGTCACAGCATGGATTGTATAGCTCGTCACCGTGACCTTCACACCCGTGATCCGCTCCATCGCCCTGTAGAGGGCGTCGACCGGGCCGTCGCCGCTGTCGGCGGCTTGCAGCGGTTCGTCGTCGCGGCGCAGACCGATGGTCGCCGTTGGCACGAGATTCGACCCGCTCAGCACTTGCAGGAAGTCGAACTCGTAGACGCGCGGAACCGTCGTGATCTCGTCCTTCACGATCGCTTCGAGGTCCGCCTCGGTGACTTCCTTCTTCTTGTCCGCCACCTTCAGGAACCGGTCGTAGGCCTGGTCGAGTTGCTCGTCGCTCAGCGTGAAGCCGAGTTCCGCCATACGATGTCGCAGCGCGTTCCTGCCGGAGCGCGCCGTCAGTACGAGCGCGCTCTCCGAGATACCCACGTCCTCGGGGTTCATGATCTCGAACGTCTCGCGGTTCTTGAGAAACCCGTCCTGGTGAATACCCGAGCTGTGCGCGAAGGCGTTGGCTCCCACGATCGGCTTGTTTGCAGGCACGGGCATGTTCATCAGCCGGCTCACACGCTTACTGATCGGCACGATCTCCTTGGCGTTCACCCGCGTGTGGATGTCGCCGAAGTAGTTCGCGCGCGTCTTGATCGCCATGACGCACTCTTCGAGCGACGTGTTCCCAGCGCGTTCACCCACGCCGTTGACCGTGCACTCGATCTGACGCGCGCCGTGGTGCACTGCGGTGATCGAGTTGATCGTGGCCATGCCCAGGTCGTCGTGGCAGTGGACGCTGATGCGCGCCTGCCCGATGTTCGGCACGTCGTCGAACAGCCTGCGGATCAGGGCGCCGAACTCCTCCGGCACGGCGTACCCGACGGTGTCCGGTATGTTGATGATGGTCGCGCCAGCCTCGATCGTCGCCGCGACCACTTCGCACAGGTAACCCGGATCAGTTCGGGTCGCATCCATCGGAGAGAACTCGACCACCTCGATGAGCGACCGCGCCAGTTCCACCGCGCCGACGGCGATCTTCAGGACCTCATCTCGGCTCTTGCGGAGTTGCGACTGCACGTTGATGTCCGACGTGCCGATGAACGTGTGCAGGCGGGGCTTCTCCGCGTGCTTGATCGCGTCGGCGCAGACGGTGATGTCGTTCTTGACTGCGCGCGCGAGGCCGCAGATCTCCGGTCCCTTCACGTCCGACGCGATGCGCGCGACGGAGTCGAAGTCGCCCGGCGAGGAGCATGGGAAGCCCGCCTCGATGGCGTCCACGTTCAGACGCGCCAGGTGATGCGCCACTTCGAGCTTCTCGGTCAGGTTCAGTTGCGCGCCGGGCACCTGCTCGCCGTCTCGCAGGGTCGTGTCGAAGATGTGGACGCGTTGGCTCTCGATCCCGGGTTCATCGCTCATTCGTCGGTTCCTTCTCTCGTGCGAGGCGCCGTGTCCGGCCGCTCGCGTGTCGTAGGGCGCTAAGTTCCGGTTCGGTGTTCTCGGGCTGCTGACTAAGTCCCACGGACGCCTCACCCCCTTCCACGGGCAATGCCATTTCGTCGCTGCACAGCTACGACGCCACTTGCCGAACAGAGATGGTCGCCGCGCCTGCGCCGACCTTCACGTCCTTGGCGAAGGCGCCCTCTACAGGCGAGTCCACCAGCTCCGTGGCCAGTGTCTCGCCCAGCACGTAGTCGCGATGTGCCTCCAGCGCGGCGCTCACGTCCGCGTCGCCAGCTACCGATAGGGCGATCCGGTCGGCGACGTGGAAGTCGGCTTCCTTCCGCATCGCCTGGATGCGATTGACCAGCTCCCGAGCGAGCCCCTCGCGCGCCAGCTCCGGCGTTATCTCGGTGTCCAGCGCGACGAACACGCCGCCGTCGGTCACGACTGCGTAGCCGTCACGGCTTTGCAGGGATACTTCGACATCGCTAGCGTCGATGGTGAACGTCCCTACGTCGGTCGATACGCTCGCCTCGCCGTCGCTGCGCAAGGCCGCCTGGAGCGCCTCCCCGTCGGCCGCGGCGACCGCCTTCGCGATGGCCTGCACGTCCTTCCCGAACTTCTGCCCGAGCGTGCGGAAGTTCGCCTTCGCCCCGTAGGAGGCGTAATCGCTGAGATCGTCGGCCCAATCTATCCCCTTGACGTTCAGCTCTCCCACGATGGCGTCGTGCAGGTCGTCCCGTGCACCCACCTGCGCCTGCGCGACTGGGCCCAACCCACCGACGACTATCCAGGACAACGGCTGCCGCGTGCGGATCTTGCTGTCGTTCCGCGCTGCGCGACCCATGGTCACGATGCCGCGAGTCAACACCATCGCGGTTTCAAGGTCGACATCGACGAGCGACTCGTCCGCCGTCGGGAAGTCCTCGACGTGCACGCCCGCCGCCGCGTCCGCATCGACCGACTTCACCAGGTTCTGATACATCGCCTCGGAGACGAACGGAGCGAACGGTGCCAGCAGCTTCGAGACGCCGACCAACACTTCGTAGAGCGTCGCGAACGCCGCGCGTGTGTCCGCTGCGTCCGAGGAGCCCCAGAATCGGTTGCGGCCGCGACGCACGTACCAGTTGCTCAGTTCGTCCGCGAACGCCTCGATGGCGCGCGCCGCTTGCGTGATCTGGTAATCGTCCATCTGCGCGCGCACCGTCCGCGCGAGGCTGTTGTAGCGCGACAGCACCCATCGGTCCATGAGCGGCCTGTCAACGGGCGCCGGGACGTCCACCGTGGGGTCGATGTCGTCGGCGTTGGCGTAGAGGACGAAGAAGCCGTAGACGTTGTAGAGCGTGCCGAGGAACTTCTTCAGCGATTCACCGACGGTCTCGTCGCTGAAAACGCGCTGCTGCCACGGCGGCGCGACGGTGTAGAAGTACCAACGCGTGGCGTCGGCCCCGTGCTTGTCCAGCACTGCCCACGGGTCGACCATGTTCCCGCGCGTCTTGCTCATCTTCAGCCCGTCCGCGCCCATGACGAGTTCGAGGCACAGGCAGTTGCGGTACGCCACCTCGTCGTACAGGAACGCGCCCGTCGCCAGCAGGCTGTAGAACCAACCCCGCGTCTGGTCGATCGCCTCGGAGATGAAGTCGGCGGGATACGCGCGCGCGGCCTCGTCCGCGTTCTCGAACGGCGCGTGCCACTGCGCCGTGTGTGCGCAGCCCGAGTCTAACCATGCGTCCGCGACCTCCGGCACACGTTTCATCACGCCGCCGCATTCATCGCACGGCATCTCCACCTCGTCGATGTACGGTCGATGGAGTTCGATGTCGTCCGGGGTGTTCGGGGCCGCGGCCTTCAGTTCGTCGACGCCGCCTATGCATCGCGTGTGGTCGCATTCCACGCAGCGCCAGATGGGCAGCGGCGTGCCCCAGTACCGTTCGCGCGAGACGGCCCAGTCGATGTTGTTCTCGAGCCAGTCCCCGAACCGCCCTTCCTTGATGTGCCCCGGATGCCAGTTCACGGTGCGGTTGAGTTCGACCATGCGGTCCTTGAAGGCCGTCGTGCGCACGAACCACGACGCGCGGGCGTAGTACAGCAGCGCGGTATCGCAGCGCCAGCAGAACGGGTAGTCGTGCTTCATCGTCTCGGACCGCAGCATCTGCCCGCGCGACTGCAGGTTATCGATAATGCCTGCGTCGGCATCCTTGACGAACACGCCCGCCCACGGCTCAACGGCGTCGACGAACGCGCCCTCGGTGTTGACCAGTTGCACGACCGGCAGGCCGTGCTCGCGCCCGACATCGTAGTCGTCCTGCCCGAACGCGGGAGCGAGGTGGACGATCCCCGTGCCGTCGTCCAGCGTGACGAAGTCCGCAGCGACGACGTAGTACGCCTTCTCGCGCGGATTCGCGAAGTCGAACAGCGGCTCGTAATCCGTCCCGACCAGGTCGCTCCCCATGACGTCGTCGGCAGCCCGGTAGCCCGTGTGCTCGCTCAGCACCTTCTCCACGAGCGCCTTAGCGACGATCCACGTCTCATCGCCGTGACGAACGCGCGCGTACTCGGCGTCCGCCTTCACGGCGAGCGCGACGTTCGATGGCAGCGTCCACGGCGTCGTCGTCCACACCAGGAAGTAGGTGTTCGGCTCGTCCTTCAGGCGGAACTTCACATAGACGGAAGGGTCTTCGACCTCGGCGTAGCCCTGGGCCACCTCGTGGCTCGACAGGGCGGTGCCGCATCGCGGGCAGTACGGCACCACCTTGTGCCCCTGGTACAGCAGTCCCGCATCCCAGTACCGCTTCAGGACCGACCACACCGACTCGATGTAGTCGTTGTGGAACGTGACGTACGGATCGTCCATGTCCACCCAGAAGCCGATGCGCTCGGTGATCTTCTGCCAGTCTTGCTCGTACGCGAGGACGCTCTCTTTGCACTTCTCGACGAACTCGCGGATGCCGTACGCCTCGATCTCCTCCTTGCCGTCCAGCCCTAGGGCCTTCTCCACTTCGATCTCGACGGGCAGACCGTGCGTGTCCCATCCTCCTTTACGGTGCACCTGATGCCCAGTCATCGTCTTGTACCGGCAGATGACGTCCTTCATCACGCGCGCTAGCACGTGGTGCACGCCTGGCTTTCCGTTCGCCGTCGGCGGCCCCTCCAGGAACACGAACGGCTTGCACCCGTCCCGCGCCTCAATCGACTTGCGGAACATGTCCGTCTCACGCCACAGGTCGAGCACGCCGCGTTCGAGTTCGGGAAAGTCGAGTCGCGTGTTCACCGGCTGAAATCGATCGCCCATCGTGCTGTCTCCGCTGCTACGCGTGCCCATGAAAAAGCCCACCATCACCTGCGGGTGACGATGGGCTTTTCCGAATTCGCTAAGTCTGCTTTATTCGTCCGTGGCGCGCCCATGCCCTCCCGCTACACCGGCCCCAATAAGGGGCAGGCTAAGGCTAATCGACGTAATTCGTATAGCGGCGCGGCCGGAAAAGTGGCCACGGGCCGAAACGTCGTGCCTGCTAACGGTGGAGGACATTGCGATCCGATCTCTGTGCTCGGTCCGGGCGCGCCCAACAGTCTGGGACGCGTCCAACAGGGCTACGTTACCATAGGTCGGGTCGGCGGTCAAGTTCGATCGGCGGCCCTGATGCGCCCGACCCGTTGGCGCCCCGCGCTCCGACACCTACGCTATCGTTCGCCTCCGAGAGGAACTTGACCCAATGATGGGCGCACGCGGACAGGCCGGCGCGCGAGAGTCCGTACTCGCGTACACCGACTCCACCGCAGACGACATGCGCATGCTCCACGCCGACATATGGGGCAACGAAGCGCACACGCTGATGCTCGGGAAGCAGGGCATAGTCCCGGCCCATGACGTGCGCGAGATCCTGACGGCGCTGCAGGAGGCCCGTCGCGAGGCGGAAGCCGGGGAGTTCGTGATGGACGCCCGTCTCGAGGATGTCCACATGAACGTCGAGGCGTATGTGAGCGGCATCGCCGGGGCTCAATCCGGCGGACGCATGCACACGGCGCGCTCGCGGAACGACCAGGTGGTGACCGACGCGCGCATGACCATCCGCGAGGAACTCACGGACCTCGAAGCGGGCGTCTGCGCCCTCGCGGACGCGTTCCTCGATCGATCCGCCGAACACGGCGACGCCGTCATGCCGGGCTACACGCACACGCAACACGCGCAGCCCATCAGCCTCGGCTTCTGGGCGACGGCGTACGCCGCGCTATTCGTCGAGGACTTGCGTCGGATGCAGGCGTCCTACGCAACCGTCAATCGCAATCCGCTGGGCGCCTGTGCACTCGCTGGCACCGACTTCGAGATCGACCGCGACCTGACCGCGCGTCTCCTCGGCTTCGACCGCGTGGACGAACACGCGCTCGCCGTCATCTCCAACCGCGACTTCATCATCGAAACCCTCTTCGCGCTGTCAATGCTGATGACGAATCTCTCGCGGCTTGCCGCGGATATCGTGTACGGCACGTCTTACGAGTTCCGCATGTGGACCCTCGACGACTCGTACGCGATGGGCAGTTCCATCATGCCGCAAAAGAAAAATCCAGACGTCGCCGAATTGGCGCGCGCGCGCGCCGCGAAGGTCTCCGCGGGGCTCCAGGCCGTGCTGTCCACGCTGAAGGGTCTCCCGCTCGGGTATCACAGCGACCTGCAGGAGGATAAGCCGCCCCTGTGGGAAGCCCTGGACACCTCCGAGGGCACCGTCGGGATCATGACCGAGGTCGTCCGCACGATGACGCCCGACACCGACCGCATGCTCGATCTGACGTATGGGAACTTCTCAACGGCGACGGAGTTAGCGAACTATCTCACCCGCGAAGCGGGCGTGCCGTTCCGCGAGGCGCACGACATCGTCGGGAAGCTGGTGATGGAACTCGTTGACCGCAAGGCGACGTTCCGCGACGTGGCTATGTGCGACGAGATCCTCGCAACGCACGGGCGCGCTGTGGGCGTAGATACGCTGAAGGCGGTTCTCGATCCCGCGGCGGCAGTGCGGCGCAACCGCAGCGCCGGCGGCACGGGGCCCGAGTCCGTGACCGCGATGGCCGAACGCCTCAAGGCGGCGACGGACACGCACGCCGCCGGGGTCGAGGAGCGCCGAGCCGCCATCGACCGCGCGCGCGCAGACACCGCTCGTGCCGTCGCATCGGTGGTTGACGGCGCCGACATCGGGGCGGCGTTGGGCCGCTGCGGTTGAGTCGGATGGCCGACGACTGCAGGAAGCCGCGACTGCTGGCCGCCGCCCCTTGCAGGAGAAGGCTGGGACGCGGTCCACGTCGCCGCGCCCGCTGAGGAACTGACTTGCGAACATGCGTTGTAGCGTTCATCCTGTCCATAGTCGCGTTCGTGGCGGGATGCGCGTACTTCCCACACACGAGCATCTACTGGGGCGGCTTCGAGTTGGGCGCCGCCGGAGACGCGGAATTGCTCTGGGACGGCGAGGCATCGGGTGGCGCCAAGACGCTCACGGTCACGCACCCGACCATCGCGCCGGGCGGCTTCGCGCGCGTGACGAACCGCGACACGGGACGCGCCCTCATCGCCCGTGTCATCGCGCAGGGCGCTGACGCGGACACGTCTCGCATCAGCGCAGGAGCCGCCGCGCGACTCGGCATCGGCCAAGACGACCGATCCAGCGGCTACGTGGAGGAAATCGTCGCACAGGTCGGCCCCGCGTCGTGGTACGGTAAGGCGTTCCACGGCCGCCCAACGGCGAGCGGTGAGACGTACGACCAGAACGCGATGACCGCCGCGCATAGGTTCCTCCCGTTCGGCACTTGGGTGCGCATAACTGCCGAGGCCACCGGCCGGTCGGCCGTGGCGCGCATCAACGACCGTGGCGGGTTCATCAAGGGACGCGTGATCGACGTGTCCAAGCGAGTCGCGGAGCGCGTCGGCTTCCGCGATCGGGGAATCGCGATTGTCCGGGTAGAGGCGCTCAGGGACCGGTAAGGAGCCCGATGTCGAATCCGATCATAGTGCCGCTCGACGTGCCCGACGCCGACGCCGCTCGACGGCTCCTGGACGCCCTGTCCCCGTCGGTGGATCAGTTCAAGATCGGTAAGCAACTGTTCACGGCGGTCGGCCCGCGCGCCGTGGATCTGGTCCACTCCTACGACAAGCGCGTGTTCCTCGACCTGAAGTACCACGACATTCCGAACACCGTGCAGCAGGCCGCCGCATCAGCAGACGGGCTGGGCGTGTGGATGCTGAACGTCCACGTGGCCGGCGGCTCGGCGATGCTCCGCGCCGCGCGTGAGGGCGCCGGTCGTCGCATGCTTCTCATCGGGGTGACGGTGCTGACGAGCCTCGACGACGAGTTGTGGACCGAGGTGCACGGAGACGGCGCCCTCGCGATCCCCGAGCAAGTGCCACGCATGGCGAACGTCGCGGAGGCCGCCGGCCTCGACGGCGTCGTGGCATCCCCACGCGAGATCGCCAGTGTCCGGACAGCGTGCGGCGACGCGTTCCGCATCGTGACGCCGGGAGTGCGCCCCGCGGGATCGGACCACGGCGACCAGCGTCGCGCGATGACGCCGGGAGAGGCGGTCTCAGCGGGCGCCGACTACCTCGTCATCGGACGGCCCATCACGCAGGCCGACGATCCCTCCGCGGCGGCACGCGCCGTCCTCGAGGAAGTCGAGCGCGCCCGGAGCCAGCGATCCTGATGAAGCCTCGGGTCACAGCGTCGCTCGACGGCACGGCGCACGCCGCGTGGCACGGCGCGGACGCTGATCGTGTCACAACCAGCGCGCCTCTCATGCGTGGGAACGCCGCGAAGCGCGCCTGCGACGTCGGCGCGTCACTTGTGGGCCTCGTCGTCCTTTCTCCGGTGTTCCTGGTGTGCGCCGTGCTCGCAAAGGCGCAGTCGCGGGGGAGCGTATTCTTCCTTGGCTATCGGGTCGGTCGCCACGGGAAGCCCTTCCGGCTGGTGAAATTCCGCACAATGGTCGTCGACGCTCCACAGCTAGGCACAGCGATCACCACGGCCGACGATCCGCGCGTCACACGCGTCGGCCGAATGCTCCGCCGGTCGAAGCTCGACGAACTCCCGAACCTGGTGAACGTGCTCGCTGGCAGCATGTCCCTCGTGGGTCCGCGGCCCGAATCAGCGGACCACGTGGCGCTCTATTCCGACGACGACCAACGCGTCCTCACCGTTCGACCCGGTATGACCGGCCCCACGCAGATCCGCTTCGCCGACGAGGAGCAGATGCTCGCCGCCCAGGACGACCCCGACGCGTACTACACGTCGGTCCTGCTCCCGACGAAGATCGCGAGCGATCTGAACTACGTCGACACGCGCACGTTCTGGCGGGACATCGGCTACATCACTGCAACTGCGTCGCTCGTGCTGCGTCGCGCCGTGCGCGGCCCCCGTAAGTCAGAGGAGACACACACCGATGGCGGCTCCTGAGCCGATCAGAATACGCAAGGCGGTAATCCCCGCCGCGGGCTTCGGCACGCGCCTGCTGCCGGCGACGAAATCGCAGCCCAAGGAGATGCTGCCCGTCGGGCGGAAGCCGGTCATCCAGTACGTCGTCGAGGAGATCGCCGCGGCCGATATCGCGCAGTTGCTCATCGTCACCAGCCAGCAGAAGCGCGCGATCGAGGATCACTTCGACCTCAACGGCTCTTCCGCGCACGGTCTCGACGAGGTCGCCCACTGTCAGATGCACTACACGAGGCAGAGCGTCCCCAAGGGGCTCGCCGATGCGATCGCCCACGCGGAGCCGTTCGTCGGTGGTGAGCCGTTCGTGGTCAGCCTCGGTGACTCGCTCATCCGGTCGATGAATCCCGGGGGAGTGTTACCGCGCCTCATCGATACGCATGTCCGCGAGGGCGCCGCAGCGACGATCCTCTTCGAGACGGTCGCCCCAGAGGACGTGATCCGATACGGCATCGCGAAGCCGGCGGGAGATCCCGGGCAGGAATTCGCGGTGGCAGACTTGATCGAGAAGCCGTCCGTCGAGGACGCGCCGAGCACCCTCGCCGTCGCCGGACGTTACGTCTTCGCGCCGACCGTGTTCGACTACATCCGGCGCACCCAACCGGGACGCGGGGGCGAGATACAGATCACGGACACGATGCGACTGATGCTGCAAGACGGCCTTCCTGTCTGGGGCGTTCGGATGGGCGAGGGGGAACGTCGCCTCGACATCGGCAACTACCGCAGCTACTTCCGCGCATTCCTCGAGATGGCGCTCATCGACCCCGACTTCGGCGAGGAGTTCGGCGAGTTCGCCCGCGCCCGACTCGACCAGGACGCCGAGTGACGTGGTCCGCGCGGCCCGGTAACTATGACCACGCGTGACCCCAAGCACATGCGAGTCGCCTTCGTCGGTCGCAGGACCGGCTTCAACGGCGGGTTCATCCGCTGGCTCGACGAGCACTATACGTTGGTCGGCGTCTACTTCATTGAGGAAGACTGGCCGGAGGCCGCCGCGCGGGCGCGGGAAGTCCGGCGCCGCGTGAAGCGCCTCGGCGTCCTCAGGGTCGTAGACGAACTCCTGTTCCTCAGTTACTACGTCCTACGCTTCGGTAAGGAAGAGCGTCGTCTGTGGGACGCCGGATTCCCCGACGCCTTCCTGAGCGTTCCCGAGACGACCGCGCCGACCCATTCCTGTGACGACATCCACTCCCGCAGATGGCGCGCGGAGCTGACGGCGGCCGCGCCCGACGTGGTCTTCGCGACGTGTGGGCGCACGATCTTCCGGCGTCGATTCTTCGGCATCCCGCGTTACGGGACGTTCGTCCTGCACGAGGGCATCACCCCGGAGTACCGCGGTCTGCACACCGCGGGGTGGGCGCTGCTGAACAGCGAGCCGCAGTATGTCGGCTACACGCTGCTCAAGGTGGACGATGGCATAGACACGGGGTCGGTGCTGTGCCAGGGCGCGTTCGCCGACGCCGAAATGTACGGCTTCCACTGGCGGTTCCTGGGACACCGCGCCCTGCTCGACGGCCTCCCGCACATGAAGGAGTCCCTGGACGGCCTCCACGAGAATGACGGAGATTTCGAGCCCGTATCCCAGAACGACCGCACGTCCCACAACTACAGTTGGATTCGCCTGACGCAGTACGTTGCGCGGCGCCTGAGCGCCATGTCCCGCAGACGCCGCTAGGTCATGCGACCCTGGCGCGGCGGCAGTGTAGGCAACGGCAGCCGTGGACGGCGGTCGAACTCCGGCATCGTCGGCGGATTCTCCTCGAGCAGCCTCAGTACTTCGACCAGAGCCCGCTCCATCTGCGGGTCCACTCCGGCGACGTAGTCCTGTGGCCGGTATTGCACCTCGATGTCGGGGTCGGTGCCGTAGTTCTCGACGTCCCAGCCGACGTCCGTGAACCAGAACGAGTACTCCGGCTGCGTCGTGCCGCCGCCGTCCACGAACGCTGACTGCGGGCTTATTCCGATGACCCCGCCCCACGTCCGCGTCCCGATCAACGGCCCCAGACCCATGAGCTTGAAGCAGTGCGAAAAGATGTCGCCGTCGGAGCCGGAGTTCTCGTCGGTAAGCGCGACCATGGGGCCCATCACGGAGTCGCCCGGGTACGGCATCGGCTGCCCGTACCGGGGCCGGTCGTACCCGATGCGCTTCCGCGCCAGCTTCTCCAACAGGAGCGGAGACACATGTCCGCCGCGGTTGTGCCGCACATCCACGATGAGCGCCGAGAAGTCCAACTCCGCGAGGTACGCGCGGTGGAACTCGGCGTAGCCCTTCCCGCCCATGTCCGGGATGTGGACGTAGCCTACCTGGCGTTCCGTGCGTTCGTGCACGTACGCGCGGTTCGCGACTACCCACTCCCGATACCGCGCCGCGTATTCGCTGCCGAGCGGCTTAACGGTCACACGGCGCGCCTCGTCGCCGTCGGCCTGCCCTTTCACCGTGATCTCGGTCTCTTGCCCGGCCCGATTAACGAGGGCGACCGCGGGCGCCCGGTCCTCGCCGACGGCCTGTCCGCCCACCGCGACAAGTAAGTCGCCCGCGCGCACGCCGACGCCCGGTCTGCTTAGCGGCGAGTCCGACGCCTCATCCCACGAGTCGCCGTGCACTATGCTCTCGATGCGGTATCCGCCCGCCTCCGCATCGTGGCCCAAGTCCGCGCCGAGGAATCCCTGTGGGTAGTTGGGACCTGCCGGGTAGTCGCCGCCCATCTCGTACGCGTGCGACGTGCCCAGTTCTCCCTGCATCTCCCACATCAGGTCCGAGAACTCCGACCGACAGCCGATGCGGCCCAACAAGGGGAGATAACGCTCGTAGACGCGGTCCCAGTCGACTGCGGACATGTCCTCGGTCCAGAAGTACTCCCGTTGCAGGCGCCACGCCTCGCGGTACATCTGTCGCCACTCGGCGCGGGGATCGACAGAAGCGCGGATGCGTCCCAGGTCGATCCAGCCGCTCTTGCGACTTGGTCCTTCCTTGCCCGCAGCCTCATCCGGCTTCTCGCCGGCTTTCACCACGCGCAGCTTGGGTCCGGCGCGGTACGCGAGCGTCTTCGTGTCGCGCGACAACGTGAACCCGTCGATGCCGGACACGATCGTGTCCTTCTTCTGTTCCTTGAAGTCGTAGACGTGCAGCGTGCCCCTCGGGCCGCTGCCGTCTCGTCCCGGCGACGGGAGGGAGCCGCGCACGGGATAGCTCACGAACAGCGCCTTGTTTTCGACGCCGGCGATGGCGCCGTACCGCCCTTCCGGGTACGGGAACGCGATGACACGTCGCTGTATCCCGTCGAGGTCTATGTGGACTGGCTCAGGCTTCTCGTCCTTCTTGTCCGCCTTGTCCTCGGCGCCATCGGACTTGCCCTCCTCAACATTGGCAGGCGTGTCATCGCCGTCCTTCTTCTTATCCTCTTGCTTGTCCTTGTCGGCGCCGTCCTCGTGCAGGGCCCGCGGCCTCGGCAGGAACGGATGCGGGGCGTCCTCCTGCAGCGTCACGAGGAACGGTCGCGCGGCCTCGGGGAACCCAAGACCGAACTGGACGGCGTCGTACACCGGGTTGAACTGACGACTGGACACGAAGTAGAGGTACTTGCCGGAGGGGTCCCAGGCCGGGCCGACGTCATGGAACTCGCGGTGCGTGACCTCGTGCGTTTCGCCCGTCTCGATCTCGGCGATCTTGATACACGCTGTCCGCTCGCTCCCGGCGAAGCTGTACGCCCCCCACTTCCCGTCGGGAGACCAACTCATCCCGCGAATCCGCCCGTAGACACTGCGGTCCACGAGGCGTGACTCTCCGTCCGCGAGGTCGACCACGTGTAGCTCGTACCGATGGTTGGCGAGCAGGATCTTGTCATCCGTTGGCGACACTTCGATGCCGACCGGCCGACCAATGTCGAGCCCCTCCAAACGACAGGGTTCGGTGGACCCGTCGACGGCGCGCACTTCGAGGACCTCTTCGCCGCCCTCGTCCGTGACGCTGATCGTCCGGGCTCCGTCGTTCAGCCACTCGGTAAGCCGATAGCGCACCCCGTCCGGCTCGCCGTGCTGGAGGGCCGCGCCCTCCCAGTTCGCCATCGTGAACGGCTTGCCGCGCACCGTGGCCGCCAGGGCGTGACCATCGGGGTGGAGCGCACATCCCTGCAGATACTGCTCAGAGGACGGGAACGTGCGGCGACGTTGCGTGAAGGGGCTGTGATAGTCCACGTCCACACGTCGCCCGGAGTCGGACGCCACGTCATACACGTAAAGGTCCGCGCCTGCGTGGTACGCGATCCGCGACCCGTCCGTGGACGCGCCGCGGACGTAGTACTCGTCGTGGTCCGTGTGGCGACGCAGATCCTCGCCGTCGGGCAGGCAGGAATACAGATTGCCGATGCCCTCATGGTCGCAGACGAAGTAGATGCGGTCGCCAATCCACATAGGCGTGGCGTACGCGCCGTCGGCGGGGGCCAACGCGGCGAACTCGCCGTCGCCCTTCGCGTCAATCCACAGGCGGCCGGCGGTGCCGCCGCGATACCGCTTCCAGCGCGCCGGGTCGCGCCGGCCGTGCCTGGCGAGAACCAGCCGGCTGCCGGGACCGTGGCTGATGCAGTCGGCGGGGCCGTAGGGCAGACGTTGCGGAATCCCGCCGGCCACGGGTTGTGTCCAGAGGTGGTAGACGTGCGCGTACGGCTGTTCGCCGTTGCTCGCGTAGTAGATCCCGGAGCCGTCGGGCGTCCAGCCCGCGACGATGGCGTTCGCGGCCTGATATGTCAGGCGCGACAGTTCGCCGCCCTGCGCGTCCATGACGTGCACTTCGGCCGGACCTTCGTCGGAGGACACCATCGCGAGCAGCGACCCATCGGGCGAGAAGCATGGCGCGCGCGTCGCGCCGACGGCCGACGTCAGCCGACGCGCGATGCCGCCCTCGGGCGAGACCGTCCAGAGGTCGTCTTCGCTGGCGAAGACGAGGCTATCGCCGTAGATCGTGGGGCTGCGGTAGTACCCGGGCATAGTTCTCTCCGGCTCACTGTGACGGTGGCGGCATCACGACACGTGAACGGAGTCAGTCGTCCAGGTACTCGGGTTCCTTGTACAGGAACTCTTCCTTGGCGCGGATTTCCGGCCCGACGACGTCGGCCTTCCAGTCGTCGGGCTCTACCTCCTCGATGGCTACGGTGAGCCACTTGGAGGGTATGTCCATCGCCTCGCCGAAGGCCTCGATGATCTTCGCCGTGAGGGCGCGCTTCTGCTCTTCGGTGCGGCCGGGGTACATGCGTACGTTGACGTGCGGCATCGGGTCGTGCTCCTACGTGGTGTCCGACCCGATTCTAGCACGCGCCGTGGCGGCTCACCACGCCTATCGGCGCAGGGCGCTCCAGGTCGTAGAGAGCTTCCCGGCAGGGCCGACGGCCAGGCTCTCGACGCCGCCGCCCATGTAGTCATTGATCTCATCTTCGGAGAGAGCGCGGTTCCACAGGCGAGCTTCGTCGATCGACCCGTCGAAGATGTAGTTCGCCCGGTCACAGTCCTGCCCAAGTCGCCACGGATCCTCGTTGGCGTTCAGATCTCCCGGCACGGCGCCCGCGCCGACCTCCTCGCCGTTCACGTAGATCTTCGCTTCGCCTCCGTCGCTTGTCACCGCGACATTGGCCCAGACCTCGACTTCGGGCAGCGGACCGGTGATGTCCGCTCGACCGGCTACCGTTTCGAACCGCAGTTTCAGCACGCCACCTTCACTGAACAGTCCGTACTGCGTGCGACCACCGCACCCGCCGTGCACCGACTTGCCGGCGATCTGGCGGACGTCGTCCCACGCGTTGGCGTTGATCCACGCCATGAACGACATCTCGTTGAGGTTGAGCGCTTCCGCGCTCTCGACGGTGACGAACGTGCCGCTACCGTCGCCCCCGAAGACCAGCGCATTCCCGAACTTGCCGGGGCCCCAGACCGGGTTGTCGATGACGCCATTGTGCCCGAGGCCGCTGAGATCTTCGGCGACATCGCCCTCGCCTTCGTCCAAGGGCAGGTAGAGAACGAGACCCTCGAAGATGTCCGCCGAGGCCGATCCCACGGTAGTCAGGCATGCGATGGAAACAAGCAAGAGTAGTCTGCGCATGGAAGTCCTCCTCGGTTATCCTGGGCGCCTGTCGGCGGATCCCGACGCCCGACCTGCTTCAGGGCCTCGTTAGCATAGCGACGGTCCCGCCCACGCACAACGCCGGTGGCCGCCTGTTCCTTGCAATGCGCATGCCGCTGTGTTACCCTTGTTGCGACTTGGAATCCCTAGCTAGCAGAGAGTTTCTCACTGATGGTCTAGCCTCTTCACATTGCCCTTCGTGGGCGAGCGGCATAGCGATGCCTCGCGTGAAGAGTGGGTTCCGACCCGCTCTTTTGTTTTGTCAGCCGATGGAGGTCAATCGGTGGAGCCGGTATCGGGGTCGCCGCCCCGTGAGGAGATGCGCGACCGGATGGCCGCGCTGTGCGCCCCGCTCCTCGAGGCCGAGGGCTTCGAGTTCGTGGATGCCGAGTGGAGCAGCGGCGCAGGCAATGTGACGGCGCGCCTCTTCGTTCACCGCCCCGGTGGAGTGACCGTCGGTGAGTGTCAGCGGATACACCGCATGGTCATGCCGATGCTGCGCGTCGAGAGCATCGTCGATGACAACACGTCGTTCGAGGTCGCGTCGCCCGGCCTGAAGAGGCCCCTACGGCGAGCCGCCGACTTTCGACGAGCGGTTGGGTACTACCTCACCATACGGCGACGCGTCGCGGACGAGCCGGACTGCGAGGAGCGTCTCGTGGGCAAGCTGCTGGCTGCCGACGCCGCGCTCACCGTGGCCCTGGACGGCGGCGGCGAGGTCGAGATACCCCTCGACGAAGTCATAGAGGGACGCTTCGACATACGCATGTAGCCTGGACAGACGGGGCCCGGCCGTCGGTAGTAGCGGCGGCGTGCGCAATGATGGGACGTGGCATATGAACCAGAACCTGTTAACCAGCATGCAGCAGATCCTCAGCCAGAAGGGTCTGGGCAAGGAGATCCTCGTTGACGCGATCGAGGCTGCTCTCCTGCAAGCCGCGCGGAGGCGGTTCGGGCTCGAGGCGTCCGTGGATGTTGGGCTCGACGAGGAAACAGGCGAGATCAGTATCGCCGCCCCGAAGCGTGTCGTAGAGATCATGCGCACGTACGCGACCGAGATACCCATCGAAGAAGCCGTCAAGATGCATCCCGAGGCGCGGGTAGGTGAACTCGTGCAGGTTCCCGTCCGCACCGAGGACTTCGGCCGCATCGAGGCCCAACTCGCCCGGCAGATCCTCGTGCAGAAGATCAAGGACGCCGAGCGCGCCAATATCTTCGGACTATACAAGGACCGAGTCGAGGAGATCGTGTCGGGAGTCGTCCAACAGGAGGACTACCGCGACATCATCATGGAAATCGAGGGCGCCGAGGCCGTACTCCCCCTCAAGGAGCAACTGCGCAACGAGCGCTACCGACGTGGCGATCGAATGCGGGCGCTCATCATTGATGTTGTCGATCCCGACGACGAAGAGCGCATCGGCAGGCGGCCGAAGGCTCCGGTGATACTGTCGCGCGCGGAGCCGGTTTTCCTCGTGCGGCTGTTCGAGCAGGAAGTGCCTGAGATCGCGGATGAACTCGTCCAGATAGAGGCCGTCGCCCGTGAAGCCGGCGAGAGGTCGAAGATCGCCGTCGCGACCACCGAGGACGGCATCGACCCGGTCGGCACATGCGTCGGCGTCCGCGGCAGCCGCGTCCAGATGGTGATGCAGGAACTCAACGGCGAGCGCATCGACGTCATCGAATGGAGTTCCGACCCCAAGCGGTTCGTCGCCAATGCCCTCAGCCCCGTCAAGGACATCACCGACGTCATCTTCGAGGAAGACGAAGACGGTGAGCAGGTCGCGATCGTCGTGGTGCCCGACGAGGCGCTATCGTTGGCGATCGGGCGCCGAGGACAGAACGCGCGCCTGGCGAGCCGCCTGACGGGCTGCCAGATCGACATCGTCGGCGAGCGTGAGGCCGGCGAGGCGTTGCGTTCCCAGGTCGAGGCCGAGGTGTTCAAGAGCGACGACCTGTTCAAGAGCGACGAGGAAACGGCCGACGAGGACACCGTGGAACGCGATCCCGCGGAGGCCCCAGTCGAGGAGTTGCTGGGCGTTACGCCGAAACTCGCTGTCACGCTGCGCGAGAACGGCTACGAGACGATCGGCGCCATCGCGCTGGCCGACCCGACCGCCCTCGCGGAGTTGCCCAACCTGGGCATGAAGACATCGGAGAAGCTCGTGCAATCCGCGCAGCACGCTGCGCCCGCCGCAGGGGTCGAAGGCGACGCGGAAGCAGACGACTCGGACGTGGCGGCCGACGACGAGGTCGAGGCTGCGGGCGTGGTCGACGACGAGGTCGAGGCTGCGGGCGTGGTCGACGACGAGGTCGAGGCTGCGGGTGTGGTCGACGACGACGCCGAGGAAGCCGCGGACGAAGGCGCCGAAGAAGCCGCGGACGAAGACACCGAAGGAGCCGCGGACGAAGACGACGCTGCTGTCGTCGATGACGCCGCGGACGCCGACGAAGGCACGGACGTAGCTCTCGACGAGGAGTAGTCACGGGAATCAGCGGACGGAGAACAGCATGGCAGCGGGGGCGCCGCAGCGAATGTGCCTGGCCTGCCGAACGAAACGGCCACAGCAGTCGCTTGCCCGCATTCAGAAAGGGCCGGACGACCGCGTGCGCCTGGATGGTCCGACGCGGTCCGGCGGCCGCGGCGCGTATGTTTGCGCGAGCGAAGCCTGCGTCAAACGAGCCATGGAGCCAAGAGTGCTGGTGAAGGCGCTGAGGCTCGCGGAGCCACCGTCAACAGAAGAGATTGAGACACTGACAGAGACACTCACCGCGCGTATACGGGCATGGGCAACGGCGTCCGAGCAAGGGGGCACGGCAGATGGCAGATGAAGGCGGCAAGTACGAAAAGCCGATGCGGGTAAACCAACTAGCGAAGGATGTTGGGGCGTCCAACAAGGAACTTATAGCGTGGCTGCAAGACAAGGGTCATGACATCAAGACCCACTCGAATTCTGTACCGCCGGAAGTAGCCGGCGAGTTGGCCGCGGCCTTCGGGAAGGCAGCAGACCCCGCGGCGGCTAAGGCCAAGCCCAAGCCGAAGCCCGCGGATAAACCGGCTCCGGAAGCAGAAGTAGAAGTAGAAGCGCCTGCAGCCGAGGCTGACGCGACGTCGCCTGCTGAGGAAGCGCCCACTGTCGCGACGCCTGCTGCCGCGGCTCCTCAAGGAGCGCCGCCGCGCAGAGAAGTCCGCACTGTCCGACGCGTGGATACCCGCTCAGGTCCGCGCGGAAGGTCCGGCGCCGCGGGGGGCCGGGGCGATCGCACGACGGCGCGCCGGCCGCCGACGCCACAGGAGGCCCGCGCCGCTCGAGAAGCGCAGGCGCTGCGCGATGGCAAGCGAATCCTGCGAAGCGCCCGACCGGCGCCGGAGCCGGCGCCAGAACCGGCGGCGGCCGAGCCAACTGCGCCCGCGACGCCCACGCCACGACGGCCGACCGGGCCGAAGCGACGCATCAGCACTCTCGGCGGATCGCTACGTGAGGAGTCTCGGGGCGCCCCGGGAGCCGAAGGTGGTGGCGACGACGGCCGACGAGCAGCCTACTCTACGCGCGGCGAAGGGCGTGACGGCACGCGCACATACCACAGCGACCGCGGACGCCGCGCCAGCGAGCCCGGAGCCCGGCGCGAATCCACCCAAGGCGGGCCACGTGGCGGAGCCGGGGGCCCGCAGGGCGCACGACGAGGTCCGACGTCGCGGTTCGCTGGCGCTGGAGCGCCGCGACCCGTGGGAGCCGGTCGAGGAGCCGCCCCGAGAACAGGACGCGGCGCCGGCGGCCCGACGGTAGCGCCACCCCGCGCGGACGAAGACACCGTACGCGCACAGGAGCGTCGCCGACTCGACAAGGAGCGAGAGCGCGCGCGCGAGGAGTTGCTCGAACTCGCGGAGGAGCGCGACGAGGAGATCCTCCTCGATGATCTGCCCGGGCGGACCGACGCGGATGGCGTCGTCCTCCCCGTGCGTGACGAACCGGTGGAGATCAGTGAGGGCAGCACCGTAGCGGTCGTAGCCGAGACCCTGGGCGTCAAGGCGAGCCTCATCATCGGACACATGTTCCAGATGGGCGCCATGGTCACGATCAATGACTCGCTGCCGATGGAGGTGCTTGAACAGCTCCAGGAGCCGTTCACTTTCACCGCGGTCAAACGGGAGTCCGTCGAAGATCAACTGCTCCAAAAGATCGAGATAGACAGCGAGGACACCCTCGTGCAGCGCGCCCCAGTGGTGACCATCATGGGGCATGTCGACCACGGCAAGACGAGTCTCCTTGACGCCGTGCGCAAGACGAATGTCGCGGACCGCGAGGCCGGCAGCATCACCCAGCACATCGGCGCCTACGACGTGAGACTGCCCAACGGCCGCGTAGTCTTCCTCGACACGCCCGGTCACGCCGCGTTCACCGCGATGCGCGCGCGCGGGGCGCACGTGACGGACGTCGTCGTGCTGGTCGTGGCCGCGGACGATGGCGTCATGCCGCAGACCGTCGAGGCGATCAACCACGCGCGCGCCGCTGAGGTGCCCATCGTCGTCGCGGTGAACAAGATCGACGTTGCGAGCGCTAACCCGGACAACGTCCGTAACGGCCTCTCCGCGCACGACCTCATGCCCGAGGAGTGGGGCGGGACCACCGTGTTCCAGAATGTCTCCGCCTTGACGGGCGAGGGCATCCCAGAACTCCTGGAGTACCTGTCGCTCGAATCGGAACTCCTGGAGCTGAGGGCCAACCCGGATCGTATGGCCGCCGGAACCGTGGTCGAAGCACAGCTCAGCCGTGGGCGCGGGCCGGTCGCGACAGTCCTTGTGCAGAACGGCACGCTGAAGGTCGGCGACTACTTCGTCGCCGGAGCTGCCAGCGGACGCGTGCGCGCGTTGATCGACGACCATGGTGAGCGCGTGCAAGAGGCGGCTCCGTCGACGCCCGTCGAGGTGCTGGGCTTTAACGAAGTCTCCTCACCGGGCGACCAGTTCGTCGTCCTGACCGAGGAGGACGCCCGAGCCTTGACGCGGGAGCGCCAGGCGCAGGAGCGCGAGAGGCGTCTCGCAGCTCAGTCGAGGATCACACTCGACGACATCAGCCGGAGCATCCAGCAGGGCGAGGTCAAGGACCTCAACGTCATCATCAAGGCGGACGTCGAAGGCTCCGTCGAGCCCCTACAGTCGGGCGTCGCGCAGTTCGACACCGAGGAAGTACGCGTCGGCGTGATACACGCTGGCGTTGGCGCCATCTCAGAGACCGATGTGATGCTGGCGGCAGCGTCGTCTGCGGTGATCATCGGTTTCCACGTCGGACCAACACCCGAGGCTGTCCGCGCGGCGGATCGCGAGGGCGTCGAGATACGCACCTACGACATCATCTACGATGTCACCAACGAGATCCGCGCCGCCCTCGAGGGCATGCTCGACCCCGAACTGAGCGAGCAAGTCCTTGGCCGCGCGACTGTTCGCGAGGTGTTCCGCGCTCCGCGCTTCGGCTCGGTGGCGGGATCCTACGTGAACAACGGGCGCATCCTGCGGGGCATGAAGATGCGCCTGCTGCGCGATAACCGCGTTGTCCACGAGGGTGACGTCGACTCCCTGCGCCGATTCCGTGAGGACGTGCGGGAAGTCGCCGCCGGTTACGAGTGCGGCATCGCCATGCGCGATTACAACGACTATCAGGAAGGCGATGTCCTCGAGTGCTTCACGCACGAGGAGGTCGCCCGAACCCTCGAAGCAAGCGCGGCATCCGCGGCCGCGAGCAAGGGCGCCTAATCCGCCCAGGCAGCCGAGTCTGATTCTTGGAGCGCGCCGTCGTGTCTATCGACGGCGCGTTCGCGTGCCCACCGCGTTGCCGCGCTGAGTTTCCAGCGCGTATACTCGCCAGCGTCGGCAACAACGACCGCAGCAGCGTACGCGGAGGCAGGGACGCGTGGCAGCCACGATAACAGACGCGCAGACGGCGACCGGGCCGGAGTTCGACTGGGGAGCCATCAAGTGGCTCAGTAGCAGCGAAATCGACGGCGATGCCGAGATGACGTTCGGCACGGTGTACATCAACGCCGGTCAGGCGAACCCTCGCCACATGCACCCGAACTGCGAGGAGATCATCTACCTCCTCAGCGGCCGGTGTGACCATCAGTTGGGTGACGAGTGGCACGCGCTCGAGGCCGGCATGATGCTCCGCATCCCGCGCGGAGTCGATCACTGCGCCCGCAACACCGGTTGGGACGCCGTGCGCATGATCATCGCCTATTCCTCGCCCGACCGTGAGACGATCTTCTACGACGACTGATAGGCGGAGGCGCGACGTATGCGCGCGGGGCGCGTCGACGGGGGCCAGGGGGCCGCGCAGGCCGCGAAGACGAGCGACCCGCAACTGCTCATCTCGGCGCGCAGCGCCGCCGAGTTCCGCAGCGGGCTCGACGTCGGTAATGTGCTCAGCGGTAAGGTGCTCCAGGTCTTCGACCAGGACACGGCGTTGGTGCGGTTCCGCGGTTACAACCTCGTCACGCAGTCGAGCACGCCGCTGAACGCCGGCGCCGATATCCACGCCGAGATCACCAATCTCGGCGACCCCATCACGATGAAGATGCTGCCCACCGGCGGTGGGATCGACAACGCCGCAGCCCTGCTCGAACGCCTCGGCATTCCCGCCACCCGAGCAAACATAGAGTTCATTGCGCTGATGTCCCGCGCGGGCATGCCCCTCACTCCTGAGAACGTCCAGGGCATGTTTCAGCAACTCGCCGCACTCCCCCAAGGCCCGAACACCCCAGCGACGCTGATACTGGCCCACCTACTGGACGTCCCCGTGTCGCCCGCGACGCTCGAGGCCATACAGGCCCTCACGGACACCCAACCGCAACTGGGCGCGCGGCTCGCGGAGATGGGCGCCCAACTCGCTCGTGCGCAAGCGCAGGTCCCGGCCGCCCAGGCGCCGACATTGGACGGCTTGGCGCAGGCGATCGCGGCGCTCCCGATCAGCCCTGGCGAGGAGGCCTCCGCAGAGAGCGTACGACAGCTCTTGCAGAATCTCGGCGTCGGGTACGAGCGCGCCGTGGCGGAGGGCGCGGCGGCCGGCGCTGGTCTGAAGGGCCTCCTGATAGGCGCCAGGGCCGAGCTGGCCCAGCAGATCCTCATAGCGCAACAGCAGGGACGCAGCGCAGCCGGCATTACCGCCCTGGCCACAAGCATCGACGGCGCGCTGCGCCAGCTCGACGCGTACCAGATACTCGCGCGCATCCCGTCGCTGAACCTGCCGCACCTCTACCTGCAGATCCCGTACTGGGTTCCCTTCGCTACCTCTCCCCTGACCCTGACGGTCAAGGCCCGCAAGGAGGAACCGACAGGGGACATGGACGCCGACAACACGGAGATTGAGTTCGCCGTCCGCACCCGTCGATGGGGACTGGTCCACGCGCGCCTGGTGATACGCGAGGGTCGCATACGCGGAGCCATCGAAGCGGAGACGCCCGAGGCGCGCGACGTCATTGAGCCGCGTCTGGACGCCCTGGTCGGGCGGCTGGAGCGACTGGGTTACTCCGTCGTACAGATGCAGGCGTTGGTGGCCGTAATCGCCGACATCGACGAGCCCGTGGTGCGCCGTATCGACCTGCGCGAGTCACTGTTCGACATGGAGGTGTAAGCATGCGTCACTGGAACCGACGCGCGTCCCGCGCCTTCGACTATCTCACGCGGACATCGCGGCTGCCGCGCGTCGTGCGCCTGGAGCGCCCGCCTCCGCCTACGGACGAGGCCGGCGAACGCGCGTCCGACAAGGTGCTCAGAGTCATCGAGAGCGAGGGATGGGAGGCGCACAGCGACGCGACGCTGATCGACTTCCTCGCCACGCTGGATGTCGACGGCCAGATGCCCGAGAAGCTTCAGGGGCTCGTCGCCGAAATGCTGCACTTCTGCTACGGCCTGGACGCCGACGAACTCGAAAACGACGACGCGTAATCACGCGGGAGCCGCGGCGGCCAGGCCGCCCGCAGGAAGGAGTGGAAGCGCATGGCATCCGATTGGATCGAACTGTTCAACGGCACGGACCTTACGGGGTGGAGTCCAAGAACTGCCGATCGCGAAGCGCGTCCTCACAACTGGTCGGTTGAGGACGACATCCTGCGAACGGCGGGGCATGGCTTGGATCTGCTCACCGACGACGAATTCGGCGACTTCGACCTGCACATCGAGTACAACCTGCTTCCCGACAGCAACAGCGGCATCTACCTGCGCGGCCGCTACGAGATCCAGATGCTCGACAGCTACGGGAAGACGTACGATCGACCGTCGGAGAACGGGGCGCTCTACCTCGTGAAGAAACCCGACGTCGAGGTTTCGAGGCCTGCCGGCGAGTGGCAGACGCTCGAAGTGACGCTTGTGGGTCTCAACCTTACGGCGTCGCTCAACGGGCACACGATTCACGACAACGTGCAGATCGAGGGGCCGACCGGCTCCAACTGGCTGGCGAAGGACAACGCGTCCCCGGCGCCCCACTTCCTTCAGGGCGACCACAGCGCCGCCCTGTTCCGCAACATCCGCATCCGCAACCTATAGGCCCGACGGATACACGATGTGCGAGTTGCGGGGGATCACGAACGGCGACGGGCCTTCGTCCGGGAAGCACGCAACCCATTCGGCCGGGTCGTAGTTGCGCGTCACGAAGCACTGGTAGTGCGCGGGGGCGACGTGCGTCAGGCCGATCCCGAGCGCCATGTCCACCGAGCCCTCGAAGAACGGGAACTCCCCTTCGGTCGGGTGGTTCGTGAGCAAGCCGATGTCCGGTTCCAGGTCCGCGACCGGGAGTACGAGCGAGTCGTGCTCGGCGAACGTGTTGATGGGGTCGCCCGACACGTATACCGATACACCGGCAGCCTGCACGACGTACCCGAGGTGGGTGACATCCGGCGGGGCGATATCGGCGTCGGGGTCACCGTCCGACGGCTTGGCGTAGACCACGTGCGCCGTCATCGAGCCCAGCGTGGAGGACTCGCCCGCCTCGATGATACTGGTGTGCGCCTCGTCCACGTCGGTCTCGGCAAGCACCTGCGCGATGCTTTCATGCGGGCCGACGACGCGCACGTCCGGGAACGCGTCGCGAATGCGCCCGATGGACTCGGAGCAAGTGTGGTCGCCGTGGGCATGCGTGAGTAGGATATAGTCTGTCGGCAGACCCGCTTCGTCCAGTGGTGGGTCGGCGTGCATGTACCTCTCGGCCGGTCGATTGTGCGGATAGTACGGGTCGATCTGGACGACAGTGCCACCCGAGTCCTTCAGAGCGAAGGTGCTCTGCTCGAACCAGTGGATGGCGATGTTACCGGCGGGTACGTCTACCTTCGTGAGCGGATGCATGGTTCCTCCTGCGGCGCTCCTATCGCGTCCGGGCGGCGGTCCATTTCTCCATTAAATGTAGCACCTGCGCCACGAGCACACCCTGGAGCCTCCGATGATCATCGACACGCACACGCACTATTACGACCCGTCCCGCCCGGAGGGGACGCCGTGGCCCGACCCGAATGACGACGTCCTATACCGAACGGTCCTCCCGGACGACTTCAAGGCGCTGGCCGTTCCTGAAGGCGTAATTGGGACAGTCGTCGTCGAGGCGAGCCCGTGGCTGGAGGACAACCAATGGGTCCTCGACCTGGCGTCCGATGAGCCGTTCATCGTAGGGTTCGTCGGCAACCTCGACATCGCGGACGATGCGTTCGTGCAGCATCTCGACCGCTTCGCGGCCAACCCGCTGTACCGTGGGATTCGCACGCACGCGTCGAGGCTAGCGGGCAGCTCGACCAACGCGTCCCTGGCGCCCCTTCGAGCGCTCGCGGAGCGAGACCTCCAGCTCGACTTGCTGCTGCGGCCCGACGATCTGCTAACCGTCGCGTCCGTCGCCGCCGGACTGCCGGACCTGCGGATCGTGCTGGACCACCTGGCAGGCGTCCGCATCGACGGCGGCGCGCCGAACGCGGACTGGCTCGCGGGTGTACAGGCGGTCGGCGAGCGCGAGAACGTGTACATGAAGGTCTCCGCGCTCGTCGAGTCAGCGGATGACACGCCGCCGCCTGACGATCTGGGTTACTACGCGCCAACGCTCGACGCGTTGTGGGACGCCTTCGGCGCCGACCGCGTGATCTACGGCAGCAACTGGCCCGTGTCCGAGCGATACGCGCCCTATGCGACGGTGCAGCGCCTCGTGGAGGAGTACTTCGACGGCAAGGGCGAGGAGGCGCGCCGCAAGTACTTCCGCGACAACTCCAGGGCCGCGTACAAGTGGCTCGACCGCGCGTAGGACGCTATACTCCCACCGTCCCGGCGAAGCGGTCCATGAGAGCAGTGGCGTGAGAGAACTCGCGTACGTGAACGGCGTCGTGACGTCGCCCGAGGACGCGACGGTCCGCATCGACGACCGCGGGCTGCAGTTCGGAGACGGCGTCTACGAGGTGATCAGGAGCTATGCCGGACGCCTTTGGGCTCCCGAACGCCACTTCGCGCGGCTGCAGCGAAGCCTCGGCGAACTCTGGCTGGACGGCATCGAGATCGCCGACATCGCCTCCGCCACGCGCGACCTGTACGCCCAGAGCGGCATCCCCGACGCCCTCGTCTACATCCAGGTGACACGCGGCGTGAAGCCGCGAGACTACGCCGTGGAGACGAACGGGTCGCCGACCCTCGTCATCACCGTGCGCCCGATGCCCGCTCTCGACACGGAGCGTCGGCGTCGAGGCGTTCCGGTCATCACGCGTCCCGACCTTCGGTGGGCGCGCGTGGACATCAAGTCGTTGAACCTACTGGGCAACATGATGGCGAAGAAGGACGCGACCGACGCGGGCGCATTCGAAACGGTGCTACAAAGAGACGGCCTCGTCACCGAAGGGGCAAGCACGAGCCTGTTCATCGTCGCCGACGGCGCAGTGATCACGCGTGAGGAAGGGACGCACATCCTGTCGGGCGTCACTCGCGCGCTGGTCATCGAATGCGCCGACGAGTTGGGTCTCCGTGTCGACGAACGACCATACGCCCCTGCAGAGCTACTGGCGGCGGACGAGGCGTTCCTCACGGGCACGAGCTTCGGGGTGTACGGCATCGCCGCTGTCGACGCGCGGCAATTCGCGGCGCCGGGCCCCATCACCTCCAGCCTGGATGCGCTGTATCATCGGTGGGTGAAAGGGGAGCGCGACGCTCCTCGGTAGCACGGCCTCGGCTGAGAAAACGCCACAGAGGGCGGAGACACCATTGGTCTACGAACACCGGACGTACATCATCCCGCCGGGCAAGATGGACGGCATCCTGGCGCGCTTCCGCGACCATACGATGGGGCTGTTCGAGCGTCACGGCATAAACGTCGTCGGGTTCTGGGTCACGGATATTGGCGAGCGGAGCTACGGCGAGTTGGTCTATCTCGTTAGCTGGCCGGACTTGAACGCGCGCGAGGCCGGGTGGACCGCGTTTCGGCAGGACGCCGACTGGATCGCGGCACGGGCAGAATCGGAAGTCGAGGGCCCGATCGTCGCCCAAGTCGACGTCAAGATACTCGACCCGGTGGACTTCTCCCCGCTGCAGTAGCGACAGCGAACGCTCGACACGTCCCAACACGCGACGCCGCGTTCGGCGGCCCGCGAGAATGAGGCGAACTTCGTCATGCGCGCACAGACCGACCACGAGGTCGTGAACGGAGACTGGGACGCGCGAGCCTACTCCGAACGCGACATGGACGCCGACGGAAGCCCCGACGCGCGCAAGCGACTAGCCGACATGTACGCGCACATCCTGGCCGAGGTGGGCGAGAATCCTCAGCGTGAAGGTCTCGTGAAGACGCCTGATCGCGCGGCGCAGGCGATGCAGTTCATGACCCAGGGCTATCGACAGTCGGTCCCGGAAGTGCTTGGTGATGCTGTCTACGAGGAAGAGACCGACGGCATCGTCATCGTCCGAGACGTCGAGTTCTACAGCCTGTGTGAGCACCACCTGCTCCCGTTCTTCGGCAAGTGCCACGTGGGGTACCTGCCCAACAAGCGCATCATCGGCCTCAGCAAGATCCCACGGCTCGTCGACATGTTCGCGCGACGGCTACAGGTACAGGAACGGCTGACGCAGCAGATCGCGCACGCGCTTGAGGAGGCCATCGCCCCGCTGGGCGTCGCCGTGGTTATGGAGGCGGCGCACATGTGCATGATGGTGCGGGGTGTCGAGAAGCAGCACTCCAGCACGCTGTCGAGCTGTGTGCTGGGCGCGTTCCGGCGCGATCCCGCGACGCGCAAGGAGTTCTTCGACCTGGTGCATCCCTCGAGGTCGGGACTGATCTAATGTCCTCCTACCTGCTCATCGTTGCCGCTGGCGGTTATGCCACGCGCGCGCTGCCGTTGACCGGCTACGGCGCCAAGATGAAGAGTCTCATCAACGTCGGCGCAGGCGGTGTCACGGTGATTGAGGAGATCCTGCGTGAAGCGCGTGATAGCGGGATCGAGCACGGCGTCATTATCACGTCGTCGGAGGAGAACGTCAGCGTGTTCCGGCGCTACCTCGACCCTCTAGGCGAAGACCCGGCCTTCGCCGAGTATCTGGAACGCCGCGACAAGGCCCCAGAGAAGCAGGTCATCGCCGACCGCGGCATGCTGAGCCGCGTGGACCTCGTCGTGCAGACGGAGCCCCGTGGCTTCGGAGACGCCATCTCGCTCGCCGAGCCGCACTTGGCGGAGGGCGGGTCCAGCGGAGCCGTGATCGCCTTGGGCGACGATGTGGTCCACGCCTCCACGCCCGCAGCGCGTCAGTTGATGACGGCGCACACGCTCACGGCGTCGATGGTCGTGGCGGTGCAGCGTGTGTCGAGGGAGGACGCGAGCAGATACGGCGTCATCCTCGTCGATGCGCAGCCTCTGAAGCTCGGCGCAGAGTTCGTCGGGAAGGCAGCGTACCGCGCGCTAGGCATGGAGGAGAAGCCTGCGGAGCCAACGCCGAACGTCATCGATGGCGAGGACGTGTACTTCGCGGTGGTCGGGCGCTATCTCATCCGTCCCGAGGACATGGCGTTTCTGACGGGCGCCGAAGGGTCGATCGACGTCGAACTGGACTTCACGGCGCTTCAGCAACACAACGCCGCCTCCCGCGACCTCGTCGCGGTGGAACTCGACGGCACATGGCTGAGCGTTGGCACTCCGCTGGACGCTCAGAAAGCCTACCTGCGCTACGCCCTCGCGTCCGGCGATGACCGCGAGGAACTCCGGGACTACGCTCGCCAACTCCTCGCCGACACCGAGTAGAGCAGTCCCGCGGCCCTCGTCGCGCGGCATCCTCCAGCTGAGTGCGTCCCCGCAAGCGCTACGAACGCGACGCCGGTAGAGCGAATCCTATGGCCGTCACTTGACGACAGGCCGTGCGGGCGACACCTGCGTGGACGGTCGCTCTGCGGAGCGGCAAGCCAGGAAGGTCTCGCCCGTCCACCATCTGCAATAGCGGCCAAGCAGGGGTCGCTGGACGCCTATCACAGGGTCACCGACACTGGGCCGCGCACGCGGCCGTGCCCCGGCCAGAAGCCGGTTCTGGGCACAAAAGAAGGGCTGCCTCTCGCCAAGGCAGCCCCATCGGATAAGGAGGTTAGACTGGATTCTCTTGCGAACTGAAAAGGGAGGTAGTTCGAAGAAAAATCACTTGGTTCTGCCTGATCTTTTAGCAAGAGGGATGCCAACTCGGCGCCTTACCGCGATCCGCCCCAAAGCCGGTCTATCAGGGCATTCGTCGAAAGCCGCGCCCTGCCTGCGCACAGGCCCTGCTCAAGGGGCTTGTCGCAAATTGCACAATGTGCCGATAATTGAGCACCATGCGCTGTTCACGCCTCGTCACGAGGTCGCTTCGGCTATGACCGCGCGCAGTCCCTCGAGCGATTCTCGCGAGCCTTCGATGCGGCTCCCGCTCTCGGGGCGGTAGTGCGTTTCCA
>JABGQA010000105.1 GCA_018644665.1 Candidatus Poribacteria bacterium | reverse complement strand
GCGCCTCCTGCGCGATGCGCGTGAGGTGGTCGTGATGGGTGAAGAAGATGACCTGCGTCCGTTGGGACAGGTCGTGGAGGGCTTCGAGCGCGGCGCGTCCTCTCTCGTCGTCGAACTTTATCAATATGTCGTCGACGATGAACGGCATCGACTCGTTGGCGTCGAGGTAGCGTTCCAGGCTGGCGAGTCTTAGGGCGAGGTACAGCTGATCCCGTGACCCGTCGCTCATGCCCTCCACGGTGACGTGCTGTCCGGTGGGCCGCACGCCGATGAGCACAGGATCGTCGCCCTGTGAGTAGTCGGTCGTGAGCGACTGGAACGACCCGCAGGTCAGTCGTTGGAAGATCGTGCTTGCTGACGTGAGGATGGGCGCCTGGTTCTCTTCGCGATAGCGGTCTATCTCCCTACGCAGCACCATCGAGGCGACGTTGAGGCGGACGTAGCGTTCTACGCCCTCACCGATCCGGGCGAGAAGTTGCGCCGCGTCTTCGGCCGCCGCTGCGGCTTCCGACGAGCCGTCCATCGCTTCCAGTTCCCTTTGCTCGCGGCCGATGACCTCGCGAAGCTCTCCTTGTCGCTCTCGGGCTGTGCTCGTCTCGTGGGTGAGCTCCGCGATCTGCGATGAAAGCGTATCGGGATCGATGCCTTCGGCTTCCTGGTGTAGGTCGTCGAGTGTCCCGCCGCCGGCTTGTTCCAGCAGTTGCGACTCCGTGTCTTCGAGGCTGTGCTGCCGGGATCGCTTGCGATTGGAGCGCTCCTCTGCGTCGGACAGGCCGCTCTCGTCCTCGCACATCGCTTCCTCGCACATCACCTGTAGGCGCGCCGTTACCCTCCGCTCGGTCTGTTCCGCATCCCCGATCCGTTTCAGAGCGCCCTTCCGTCGCTCCTCCAGCTGCCGCAGCGCCACTGCATCCTGCTCCGCCGCGTGGAGGCGCGCGTAGAGCTGCTCCATGCACCGGTCGGGCTCCGTGTCCATCAGTTCCGGCGAGGCCTGCTCTACAAGCGCCGTTACGTCGCGGCGGAACTTGTCAGTGTCGCGTTCAATGCCGTCGAGTCGTCGCTCTATCGATGTTGCTTCGGCGGCGTGTCCCATTAGGGTTTCGAGCCTCGTGAGGACGGCATTTGCCTCAGAGGGCGTCGCATTCTCGCGGAGCCCGAGCATCTTGATAGCGTCGACCCAGTTCTCCTGCCATATGGCGACGGCGTGTTCTGCTTGTTCCAGTTCGTGTCGGCCCTTATCTACGTCGTCGGCTATACGCGGGATGTCCTCTTCGAGCTGATCGCGTTCGTCGATCTTCTCCTGTATCGCGTCCCGTAGCGCGACGGCCCGGTCAAGCGTCGATGAGAGGGTGTCGTCCTGACCCGGCTCCCCTTCGCCGAGGGCCTTCATATATTCGCCTAGCCGTGTCCTGTGGTCGGCTACGCGCTCTTTCAGGTTTCCGACGGTCTGCTTCTGCCGCCTCACGTCGCCGCCGAGGTCGACGATCTCGCGATGAAGTTCTAGCCAGTCTCGCATCTCTGCCGGGGTTAGCGGCTTCACGCCAACGGGCTCCCACGTGGCATTCCATGTGAAGACCCATTCCTCGCGCCGCTGGTCGAGGGCCTGACGTGCCTCCGAGCACTCGTCGAGTGCTCGTTGGGCCTTCAGGAGAGAAGCGTTGAGGGAGGCCTGTTGCGCTACGCGGTCGGCTTCCCGACGCAGGCGATCCGCCGTGTCGTCCGCCTCCTGCACGCTGCTCTCATATGCCTCGTGCAGTGGAGAGTCGGTGGCATACTCCCTGATCGCGTCATGGTCGCGGTGATCCTCCAGCCAGGCGCGACGGACAAGACCCCATCCGGAATCGCGTCGCTCGCGCGCCTGAAGGAGATCGTCCTTGGTCGGCACGGCTCCCGCGAGCCGTAGCTCGTCCAACGCGCGAGAGTAGTCGGCGCGTTCTCTCCGCAGAGCGTCTTCGCGTTGCGTCAACGCCACGCCGTCCGCATCGAGCGCGTTCCGTTCGTCACGGAACTTGTCCACCGTTTCGCGGGATGGCGTCGCCAGGGCTTCCAGTTCTGCCGGGTCGCCTTCCCACAGTGGCAGTTGCCGTGCCTTTACGCGAAGGTCTTGCTGCGCGCGCTCTAGTTCGTGGTGGGCCCCAGCGAGATCGGCATCGGGGTCGCCGGCGCGGTGGGCCTGGTTGATGGCGAGGCTGAGAGGCTGTACGTCCGGCTGCGCCTCCAACCCGTCTAGCTTAGAGCGCCTGCGGGCCAGGTCGCCTTCGAGTTCTGTCAGGTCTTCCTTCGCGCCGGACAGACGGTCGTACAGCGACTGTCGTTCGCTGCCCAGATCGCGGATTCGGACGCGTTGCTGTTCCGACAGCTTAAGGCGTTCTACGTGCTCCCATTCGAATTCCGGGCGCAGTTCTTTAAGCACCTCCGTGCCGTCGGACACTTCGTGCCGATGCGACGCGCGGAGACTGATGGCGTCGTGCGCTGCTTTCCTGTGCGCGCTCAGTTGGTTGTGAAGCTCGCGGATGGTCGCTCCGGCCTCGATGATCCCCTGGGGGATGGACAGCTCCGCGACTTCCGTGTCGATGACCGTGAGGTCTGCCTGTGCCTCCTCGATGTCGTGGACTGTTCCTTCGCGCTCTTGGATCAGGCTGCGACGTTCCTCTCCGAAGTCCTCTGGTAGCACGGGCGCGTCCCTCAGCCCGTCGAGGTCGGCTACGGTGGCTCGCCATCTGGCGATGAGTGGGATCGCGCGCTGCAGTCGATCCAATCGAGATCGCTGCCGCTCCAGGTCGCCAAGCCGGGCGTCCACCTCGTCGAGCTCTTCCCTCGCTTGCTCCAAGCGGTCTTTGTGTTCCTTCCAGTCGCCGCTGCGCAGCTCCAATGCCTGGATTGTCTGCTTGGCAGCTCTGTGCTCGGCAATAGCCGCATTGATTGCGGGCCTCTGTCCCGTCGGAAGGAACAGCTCGCGCATCTCCTGGTTCAGCGTGTTGAGAACGTCCTGAATGCCGGCTCCGCCGAGGCCGGCGGCAAATAGGCTGTCTCCGACCGCGCCGCCTCCCTTCAGGAGTTCGGCGCCTCCCTGCACAAGGCCCTCATAGTCGATCCCGAACTGCTTCACGAATAGGTCTTCGTCGAGGCCTCCCAGGAAGTCGTCGCGCAGCGCCACCTCGACCTCCTGACCGTCGTCGTCCAGCAGCGCGTTCCGGTTGCGCTTACGCCGCGTGGCGCGAAGCTCGCCACCGTCCGAGCGCCGGACGGTGGCGCCGATCTGCATCTGCGAATACTGGTGAAGGAAGTCGTCGTCCGAGCGCATCGGGATGCCGAAGAAGAACGACCTCAACGCGCGGAGCGCGGTGCTCTTTCCCGCCTCGTTGGGCCCGTAAACGACATGCATTCCCTCGGAGCCGGAGGAGAGGTCGAGTGACGCGTCGGTGAAGCACCCGAAGGCGGTCAGCCGAAGGTCGAGTATCTTCATGCGTCCGCCCTCCTGCCGGTGAGCCGGGTTAGCAGTATCTGCTTCACGTCGGCCATGACATCCTGCTGCGTTGTCGGGTTGTCGAAGTCCAGGCCGTCCTGGCCGTCGAGGGCCTCCCTGGGTATCTTCTGCCTCACTTCCTGAAGACCGGCGACCAACTCGTCATCCATACCGGCCCCACCGTCGTCCTCGAGCGTCTCAATCAGTCCGCCTAGCGGGCCTTCGAGCCATTGCGCCTGCGTCCAGTCGGCGACCGGTTCCGTCTTGACGCGAACCTTCTCAATCCACGCGGAACCGCCGCTCACGTCGGTGGCCAGCGCGCGTATCTCGGTGGCCCATCTCTCCGGGTCGGACGCCAGCTGCGCATGCGCGTCGCTGGCGCCGGTGATGGTGACGCGGATCGCGGTGGGGAGGCCGTCAGACTCGTCGACGACGTTCTGTATAGCGGAGGAAGCGCGTTCCAGGGCATCCGTGGCAGAACGCGCGCCCGTCGCGTCCACCTGGCGCCGCTCCCAGCGCATCACGTCGATGCTCATGTGGACGGCGTCTTCGATACGTCCGTCGGTAGCGGTAACGAGGGTGCAGCCCTTGGGGCCGGTTTCCCGGATGTGCCGCCCCTGGGTGTTCCCGGGGAACACGATCCACGGGTCTTCGCTCAGAGTCTCGCGGGTGTGCACGTGTCCCAGCGCCCAGTAGTCGTACCCCTTGGCGCGCAGCCCTTCCACCGTGCAGGGAGCGTAATCATCGTGTCCCTCACGCCCCGTAGCGCTCGTGTGCAGCATGCCGATGTTGAGCATTCCTGACACGGGGGACGGGTACTCCTGCGACAGGTCGTCGACGATGGCGCGGTTGCTGAACCCCTGACCGTGTATCGCAACACCCAGGTCGTCGAGCCTGATCGTCTCGGGCCGCCGGATGGAGAACTCGCGCACGTGGTCGGGAAGCTGGAGGCTTCGCGTTATCTGGCTGGCGGCGTCGTGGTTCCCTCGGATGAAGAACACGCGCGCGCCTACTTCGCGCAGCCGTGACATCTGCGACAGGAAGAACAGGCCCGTGTTGTAATCGCGCCAGTCGCCGTCGTAGATGTCGCCGGCGATGAGCAAGAAGTCCACCGACTCTTCGATAGCGAGGTCGACGAGGTTCTCCGCCGCCCGCCGCGTCGCGCCGCGTATATCGTCCACCGGCGCGCCCTCGTACTGATCCAGGCCTCGAAGCGGGCTGTCCAGGTGAAGGTCGGCGGCGTGGATGAACTTCGTCATATGGCGTTTCCCAGGGGTGGGCGTAGGGTGGCGACTCTACGCAGAACGAAAGCTCTGCTTGATGTGCGACTTCGCCTGCTCTACCTGCGAGGCGGAACTGATCCCCAGCTCCCAATCCTCGTCGGGCGTATCAAGAGCCCGCACGTCGCGCGCGAACCCTAGCGGCATCGATGAACCGCCCCATATGGAGACGTTCATCTTGCCGGGGCGAGGGCGAATCTTCACCTTCGCGAACAGACGCGAGGAGCCATCGAACCGCTTGAAGTGCACGTGCGTCTTGTTGTCCGTCAACCGCACGTCGGCGGCGAGGCCCATGCAGTACTCGTAGAGCGCATAGAACGCCCTCTGCAGTCCCTTGTCCGATTCGAGCACCTTGCCGACATGGCGAGGAGTCACGAGCGCATCGCGCAGGCCCTGGGGGACATCCTCTACCGCGCCGGACAGCGACGGGCGTGGCGCGCTCTGCGGTAGGCGTTCCGGGGCCGTCGCAGATCGAGACAGAGGCTCTGGACGCGGCGTTGAGTGCGGCAACGGCTCCCGACGTGGGGTCGACTCGGACAACGCCGGCTGCGCGGGACGAAGACCCCTCCCGGTGGGGCATACGTCGCGGAGTTCGCAGGACGGGCAGTCTGGTTTGCTTGACCCGCACACAGACCGTCCCAAGTCCCAGAGCGCGATATCGAAGACGCCGGGGTACTCGGGGTTGAGCGCGCGGGCCACGTTTCGCAGCGTCTCCGCGTCGGCCCCCTCCTCCTCCAACCCTAGTCGTGGCATGACTCGGATCACGTGCGAATCGATAGAAATGTCGATGCCCGAGCGGTCGCTCATTGGCACGTTGAAGCTGCGGGCGAGGATGTTCGTCGCCATCGACGCGATCTTCGGCCCCACTCCGTCGAACTCGCGGAACCGTTTCTCTATCGCCGTCGAGGACGGCGAGCCGGCCCAGATGCGCGAGGCATCGTCCCCGTACACCCGGTGAACACGCTGTATCGCTGAGTACAGCCGATCACCCATGTACTCAAACCGATGGAGCCGAGTGGGATACAGCATCGCCTCTCGGCACTGTTCACGGGTTAGCCGCGCGAGGCTGGGCATGTCGAAGAAGCCGAACCGCTCGCTGAGTTCCAGTGGGATGGCGAACGCGCGCTCCGCAGGTATCTGCAAGTCCATCACGCAACCGATCACGTAGGCGTGCGGATGCTCGGCCAGGTCGTTGACCAGCGACTCAGACTCCGTCCCGTGAACGACGCGCACTCCGGGACGCGCCGCTGCCAGCGTGCGCCGGCCGATGTCGATGAGTCTTTGCGCAATGTCGCGGTGGGGTGCGTTCATGCTGATCCCCTCCAAGAGCGTGCCTTGGGGGAAGCTCGACGGGACAATATCGACTAGCTAGATAAGCACTGCAGCCGCTCTAGA
>JABGQA010000029.1 GCA_018644665.1 Candidatus Poribacteria bacterium | reverse complement strand
ACGCGGACAGGTCGCGAGCGGCTTATTGGGACGGGCGCAACGACGCCGGCGAGCCAGTCGCGGGCGGCGTGTACCACTACGAGATTCGCGCCGGGGGCTACCGCGCGACGCGAAGGATGGTCATCCTCAAATGAGAACTCGTGGCGAACGCGTCGTTCGATGCATGGAGACTTCGCTGATGTTCGCGTTCGCAGGGCCCGTCGTGTTGCGCCGTTGCAGGATCGTTGCGTTGTGCGCCTTCGTCCTCGGCTCCGTGGCCGGCGTGGCTGCCGCGCAGACAATCGATTACCCGGACTTCAGTGACCCGGCGGAGCTACGTCTGGTTGGTGATGCGACGACAGACGCGAACCGCCTGCGCCTAGTGAGGGCCGTGAACAATCAGGTCGGGGCGGCCTGGTACGTGGCCAAGCAGAACGTCGCCAACGCTTGGCAAACAGACTTCAGTTTCCAGGGGTCCGAAATCGGCGGAGGCAACGGCTCAGACGGCTTCGCTTTCGTCGTCCAGAACTCATCGCTGGACGCACTCGGAGGAGCCGGGGGCGGCCTCGGCTACCACGGGATCGCCAACAGCCTGGCCGTGGAGTTCGACACGTACAACAACGGCGAACCCAGCGGCAACCACGTCAGCGTCCACAGCCGTGGTACCGAGGCGAATTCGGTGGAGCACATCTATTCGTTGGGCCACTCAAGCGATATTCCGAGCTTCCAGGACGGGGCGCTTCACGTCATCAGGATCATCTACGACCCCGGGACGCTCTTCGTGTATATCGACGACATGACCATCCCTCGTCTGGTGATTCCGCTCGATTTGGACCATCTGCTGAACCTCGATGCGGGGGCTGCCTGGGTTGGACTTACCGGGGGCACCGGCGGCGGGTATCAGAATCATGACATTCTGCACTGGCGACACGGCCCTCGTGACGGCCCGGGGAGCCCACTCATCGCTCTCTTGGCGCCGACTGACGGGACGACGGTTCAGACCGGATCAGCGTCTATGCCTGTCACGGTCGCGATGCTGGACAACCCGAACGGACACTGGCACTGGTCGTTGGACTCGCCCTTCCCTGAGAGTGGGCCTGCCGGCGGGACTATGGTGGCAGCAGGCTCCACGGCCGTCATCGAGTTTCCCGGTGGGCTGCAGGATGGAGTGACCCACACGATCTACGTCGTGCCGGTCGACGCGAGCCATCAGGTCGTCGGGTCACAGACGAGCACCACGTTCGCCGTAGCTGACGGAGTCTCCATACCTGACCCGGTGTTGCTGGCCGCGATCCGAGCACTAGTCGGGCGCCCGACGGGCGTCATCACGGTCGCGGACATGGCCAGCTTCGTTCAACTCGACGCCTCTGGGGGCGTCCAGGATCTAACGGGGATGGAACACGCAACCGGCCTGCGCTACCTGTTCCTACGGAGCAACCAGATTGCCGACCTGGGACCACTGGCTTCTCTCACCGACATGGTGCAACTGGGACTCGAGGGCAATGCCATCTCTGAACTGACTCCGCTGAGCGGCCTCACGAATCTGGACTGGCTGGCGGTGAGCCAGAACCCGGTGTCGGACATTTCTCCCATCACGGCGCTCACAATGCTGCGCGCGTTCTATGCGGACAGCACCCAGATATCCGATGTGTCGCCCTTGGCGAGTCTTCCCATCCTCGCGACGTTCACTCTGCGCCACAGTCGGATTTCCGATCTTGGCCCTCTCGCCGGCTCCACCCACCTCACCAGCTTCTCTATCTGGGGCGCCCAAGTAGTGGACCTCACGCCATTGGTGGATCTCACCGGCCTGACGTGGTTGGATGTCGGCGCGAACCGTATCACTGATGTGACGCCGCTGGCCACGCTGACGAACCTCGGGGTCCTGTACATCACGTCCAACCAGGTCACCGACGTGACGCCGTTGGCCGGCCTGACAGGCCTCCAAGAGCTCTACGCGGATAGCAACCAAATCACGGACATATCCCCACTATGGAACCTACCGAGCCTGCGTGAAGTCGATGTACGGGGCAATCCGCTCATCCTCCCCGAAAGAACGATCGTCCCGCCCCTAGAGATGAACGACGGCGTGGGGTTCCGTTGGGCGATACACCCCACCGGGCAGCTAAAGCGCACGACGGGCGACGCATACGAACGTGGGCACAGACTCCGCATCGACGGTGGCGCCGGGCTCGTGGATTACCGCGCTTCGCCCACGGTGCTAACGGAACACAACGGCCGACAGTTGGTCATGGGGCCGTTCGACTACGGCGGCATCGAGGTCACGAGGAAGATATACGTCCCGAGGGCCGGCGGGTTCGCGCGGTACATGGAGGTGTTGAGCAATCCCACCGGGATTGCCCTGCCGATCTCGCTAGAGTTGACGTCACGGATGAACCACAGCATCCCGGCGGTCGTGGCGGGGCCGGGAACCCTGGACGAATTGGCCACTACCGACAACTGGGTCATCACAGACGACTCGTACGACGGCGTGAGCGGCTATCAGCCGAACGTTGCGCATGTGTTCGCAGGCGACGGAGGCGCGTTGCGCCCCACGCAGGCCGACTACACGCCGAACGTGGTGACACACCGCTACGACGTCATCGTCCCCGCAGGCGGCGTGTCCATCGTCGTTCACTTCGCGGTGCAACGGGACACGGTGGCCGAGGCGGTCGCCGCTGCGCAGGAACTCTCGCTGTTGGACGGGCTTGCGCTCGAAGGCGTCACCGCCGAGGAGTTGTCGACCTTCTCTAACTTCCCGACCGCTGCCGGAGGAGTCGGCATTCCGGCAGCCGTTTCCGGGCCGGAGCGCGTAGGACCGCGATCAATCGCGCCCATAGCCGTCAGTCTCGGAGCCGAGGCCGCACAGTTGGACGCCGCGTCACTCACGATGCTCATTTCGCCTGCGGGCGTTCTCGAATACGACCACTACGAGGTCGACGGCACGCTGTTCGAAGGAAGCGGCGTCACGGTCAACGCCGACGACCCCACGCGTCTGAAGCTGGTCCTCAACCATTCCGGCGTGGATGGGGTAACAGGATCAGGTGACCTGGCGCGCATATACCTGCGAGCCGTCGGCGAGGAGGACGCAACGGCAACGGTCACACTTACCGAACTAACACTGGCGGATTCGAGGGCGGAGCGGCTGGTATCGTATATCGGCTCGGGATCGGTCGTCGTCGCGCTGAGCTGTAAGCCGGGCGACTCGAATGGCGACGGCGCGCTGGACATCCTGGACGTCACCAAAGTGGAGCGGATCGTCGCGCGCCTCGACGATGTCCCTCTGTCCGCATGTCCCGATGCCAACCAAGACGACGTCACGAACGTCCTCGACGTCACGTCCACGGAGCGCCTTGTAGTTGGGCTACCGGCCGTCGCGCTGGCTCCACAGGCGGCTCGCGCTCCACTCGTGAGCCTATCTACGACGTCGGATACGGGCGACGTGGTAACGCTGCGGGTAGACGTTAGCGGCGTCCTGCACGACGTGGATGCGAGCTCGTTCGAGGTGACGTATGCAGAGGGCGACTACGAACTCCTCTCGCTCAACCCGACGGGGTGGCACGCGAATGCAAGTCGCGTAGAGAACGACTCCTCGAGTCGGGCGATCCGTGTGCTGAATGCGCCGGGCGTCGGTGGAATGTCGCTGTCGGGCTCTATCGTCGAGATCAGCCTACGCCGGAAATCCCGCGACGCGAACAGCCCCATAGCGCTGGACGTACACATCGGCGACACGTCGGGACGCAGCTTGCTGCTACGTTCGTTCTCGATCCCGATGTGGCGCATCCCCGACCAGACGGCGGCTCTCCCCAACTTCCCGAACCCCTTCAACCCCGAGACGTGGATTCCTTTCGATCTAGCCGACTCGGCGTCGGTAACGGTTGACATCTACTCGCCGGCCGGGCGGGTGATCCGCACGATAGACCTCGGACGCCTTCCGGCCGGGCCATATCGCGACCGCAGCCGCGCCGCGTATTGGGACGGAAGAAACGCGACCGGGGAACGCGTTGGGTCGGGCGTCTATCTCTATCGTCTACGCGCCGACGGTTTCTCCGCCATCCAACGGATGCTCATCCTCAAGTAGCCCTGCCGGAAGTGAAGTGACGCAAGCATGGCCAACACCATCAGTCAGTACCGTCTCCCATCGCCGAAGACCGCGGCGTCCCGCGCACTCCTCGCAGTGGGCGTCCTCGCCATCCTGATGACACGCGCGGCCCTCGCCGTGGATCCCATAGTCGTAGATCTCATTGCGCCTTCCACCGCAGCCGTTGGGGAGACGTTCACGGTCGAGGTGACGGTAGGGGCAGTCACTGCTCTCGACGCCGCGCACGTCATCCTGACCTTCGATCCGGCAGTGGTTGAGTTCGTGCTGGCGAGCGAATCCACTGCGGGGACATTCCTCGCAGGGGCATCGATCACCCCCAACGCGCAGACCCCGGGAGAGTTCGGAGCCCTCATCAACGTCTCCGGCGTAGACGGGGTCGATGGAGCGGGTGCGCTGCTTCGTGTGGACTTCCGCGCGGTTGGGAACGGCTCCGCGGACCTGGCGATAGACTACGCGTTCTTCGGCGATGGCGGCGCGAGAGAGATCCCTTCAGTCGCGGGCATCCCGCCGATCCTGAACATCGGCGTCGGGCCCTCGATGTCGTTGCGGAACGACTGGCTGTACGATCCGGCGCCCGGAGGCAACGGGGACGGCATCGGGAACCCCGGAGAACGGTTGCGTCCCCGCATCAGACTCAGGAACGACGGACCGGGCGGAGCGCAGAACGTCCGCGTGACTCTGACGTCGAGTGATCCCGCGCTGACGTTACTCGTCGGGGAGGTGGCCCACACGACGTGGCCCGCAAACGAAGCGAGGAACAACTCCGACCTCCTGCTGGAGATCGCTTCCGACGCGTCGCCGCACGAAGCGATCCTCGCCGTGGTCGTCACGGCCGACAACGGCGGCCCGTGGCAGTTCACGGTGTCCGTGCCGATCGCCTACCCGCCTGTCTTCTTCGAGCTTCGCAATCAATGGGTGTTCGATCCTACACCCCGCGCCAACAAGGACGGCGCGGCCAACCCCGGCGAGCGGATCGAACCAAGGCTGCGCCTGCTCAACGCCGGCTCGGAAGCGGCGCAGAACGCGCGCGTGACGCTAACGGTCAACGACGCCGACGTGACGGTAGTGCAGGGGCAAATGGACCACGGAACGTGGCCGGCGGGCGAAGCGCGCAACAACGTGGGGCTCGCGCTCGACATCGCCCCGGGAGCCACGCCACACGACGTTGGGGTGACGGCCGACGTGACGGCCGACAACGGCGGCCCCTGGCGATTCACATTCACGATTCCTATCGTGGGTCTCCCGGCACAGATCTCGTACAGGAACGCCTGGATCTTCGACCCTGACGGGAACGGCAACGCCCAAGCCAATTTCGGCGAGCGCGTGCAGCCCCGCATACGCCTGCTCAACGACGGGCCTGGCATCGCGCGGAACGTGCGCGTGTCGCTGACGATTCAGGACCCCGACGTGACCGTCGTGACCGGGGAAGTGGTTCACGCGGTTTGGCCGGTCGGAGAGGCCCGCAACAACGGCGGCCTCCTTCTCGAGATATCTCCGAACGCCACGTCGCACGATGTCTCCGTCGTCGTCGACGTGACGGCGGACAACGGGGGCCCGTGGCAGTTCACGTACGCCTTCCCCGTAGTCGCCCCTGCGGTGACGTTCGCGAAGCGTAGCCACTGGCTCTACGAGCCGACGGCATCCACGAGGGACGGCCAGGGGAACGCCGGAGAGCGCGTGCAGCCCCGTGTGCGGTTGCTGAACGTCGGGCCCCAGGACGCACAGAACGTAACCGTCACACTCACCACGGACGATCCCGACATCACCATCGTCACAGGGCAGGTGGCCTATGGCGCATGGGCGGCGGGAGCGGCGAAGAACAACAACGGTCTGGTCCTAGACATCGCCGGCAACGCCACGTCCCACAACGCGGCTCTCACCGTGACCGTGAACGCCGACAACGGCGGGCCCTGGACCTTCGACGTCACCATCCCCATCGTGGCCCCCGCTCTCACCTTCTCCCTCAGGAACGCCTGGGTCTTCGACCCAACGCCGCGCGGCGACAAGAATGGCGTCGCCGACGCAGGGGAGCGCGTCCTGCCCAGGGTCAGACTACTCAATGGCGGACCCGCCGACGCACAGAACGCGACCGTCACCCTCACCACGGACGATTCCGACATCACCATCGTCACAGGGCAGGTGACCTATGGAACGTG
>JABGQA010000030.1 GCA_018644665.1 Candidatus Poribacteria bacterium | reverse complement strand
AAGGTGAGATCATGGCACATCAACTTCTAGGGCGGCAGCGATGACGAACCTCAAGAATGTAGACGCGAATCTACTCACGCCGAGCGGTGTGCCCTACGGCGTCAAGCACGTGGGAAACAAACCGCGCGTCAACGCGATGCCGTACATGTGGGACATCGCCGAGGGCAACATCGCGAACCACTGGATCGCGCGGACGTTCGGCCACAACAGCAACGTCGGCACGTCGCTTGAGACGGTCGCGCACGCAGGCGGGCTGCTGAACAGGCTAGCAGCGGCCCAAGCGGTGATCGTCAGCTGCGAGAGTGCCGCGGACTCTGCGGGATCGGCGGGCGCTCAGTCGATCATGCTGTCGTACCTCAACGCGAGCTACAGCCCGAAGACCACCGAGGTACCGACGGCGGGCGGCAGTTACGTGATCACGACGGCCACGGATATCTTCCGGATCAACGGAGCGCGTGTGTCAGCGGTCGGCGCGGACAGGCAGAACGCTGGCGAGATCACGATCGCATCGGCGGCGGGTGGCAACATCATCGGCACGATCGCAGAGGGCGAGGGCGTGGATCACACGGCGGCGTGGACGGTTCCCGCCGGGACCACCCTCTACATCACCGCGTTCACTGGCAGCGAGGACAGCAGCAAGGGCACCGAAATCTCTTTCTACATGCGGACGGAAACCGGCCCGTGGCTCTCGCAGCTCGAGGGCAATCTGATCGACACGTTCGTGTGGTTCAACCCGTCGGCGCCATTCGTGATCCCAGCGAAAACCGAAATCGAGATCCGTGCGAAATCCAACCTCGGCGGCGCAGACGTCACAGCCGGTTTCGAAGGATGGTTCGAGGAGTAAGTCATGGCTAACGGTCCTTGGGGTTTCAAGCGTACGGGCGGACGGTTCGATCTGCAGATGGGCCCGCGCATCACCGAAGCGTCAGCGGGCGATAGCGCCACGTGGGCGCAGTTGCTGAGCACAGCATCGTCGGTCGCCTTCGCCACGTCAGCAGCGCACGCTGGTAGCGCGACGTTCGCGGATTCGGCGGCATACGCTGCTAGCGCCGGATACGCGGCAAGCGCTGGGCACGCTGGATCGGCAACTTTCGCGGATTCGGCGGCGTCAGCGGGCTACGCGGTGTCGGCCTCTTACGCTGAGTCGGCTGCCTATGCTGCTTCTGCCGCCTATGCCGCGAGCGCTGGATACGCTGCGAGTGCTGCCTACGCTGCTAGCGCCGGATACGCGGCAAGCGCAGGCCATGCCAACAGCGCCACCGCTGCGACGTCGGCGGCAAAGGCGAACACCGCCAGCGCCATCGACGACGGGGTGGCGAGTGCGACGGGCGCGGAGATCGTGTCGGCTGTCGACTTGATCAACAGCCACGTGCACGCGCGGTTGCGGATGCGGTCGCTTGGCCCGCTCGCGGTGAATGTCAAGGCTCCCACGTCGGCGCAGTGGCTGATCTTCAACCCAGCGAGCAATCTGCAGGTGAGTTTCCCTGCTGCGAGTTCGGTGCCGGGTACCGAGTGGGACATCACAACGATCGGCGTGTCCGAACTGTCGTGCATCGCCGGAAGCGGCGACTTCATCGGCGTCGCCGGTGCCGGATCGTTCGTGTCGTCGGTGGTGCTCTCGTCGCCGCTTGAGACGGTCACAATTCGGGCGTTCGGCTCCAACGCCCTGATCGTGGTTTAGGAGGATGAGATGACGAACGTCAGAAGCACACAGCCCGACACGTTCACACGCGATTTCGAGGCGATCCGCGGTACGTGGGATTTTCTCACGTCCGGTGACTCCGATACGGTGGCTGGGTACCAATACGACGTGACGAACATCGGCGTGTCCATGCTCTCGTGCTTGGCGGGGGCTGGCGACGAGATCCTCGTCGCTGGCAAGGGCTGGGCATCGGCAACCGTGCTCTCGGCGCAGGGCACGTCGTACACGCTGCGCTCCATGGGCAGCAACGCATGGATCAGGACGTAGGAGGATCGCATGACATCGCTCAAGCAGTACCCCCTCACCGACATCCGGTGGACGATGGACATGATCGGGTCCACTCACGACTTCACGGGTGGCGCGGCTGACCCCGTAACGGGCATGACCGTGACCGCCGTCGCCGGGACGCTCGCCGAGTGGACCACGCTGCAGCGCAGCAACGCCGGTATTCAGGCCACGCTCAACAACGCCACCGGCCACCAAGTCAAGGCGCGGATCACGCTCGACCTCCCGGCCTCGATCCCCCTGGCGATCATGGACGGGTACACCATCTACTTCGAGAGCACCGCCACCACGCTATCGACCGTCGCATCGACGATCGCGCAGATGGTCTTCTACTCGTCATCCGTCCAGCGCGAGGGCTCGCAGATCATGACCGAGTGGGACGGCGCGAACATCCGCGTGGGGCACAACCTCAAGCGCGCGAATTCCTGGAGCGGCACCGTGCTGCATAACATCACCAACGGCAACAACATGCAGCGCATGTACGCGATCCGCGGCATGACCGAGCAGCAGGCGTACGCTCACGAGATCGGGACGAACTTCAACGCGGGCGCCGCCGACATCGTGATCGACTCCATGCTCGGCGCGACCAGCGACGGGCCGCCCCGTCTGCTGTGCGAATTCGACGTGCCGAACGGGGGCAACATGGACATCCTCTTCTCTGAGATCGGCACCATCAACCGGATCGCGACGTAGGAGAAACCCATGGACGTCTACATCATCAAGCTCGCAGACGGGACCATCAAGGCCGACGGTCGCGGTGTGTGGGTGCTACCGCCCGACGCCGAGATCTCCGGTGCCTTCGTGGCGTGGGGACCCCAGGCAGCCGAGGTAGGCGACGGCGCCGTGCTGGTGCAGTCCACCTCGGAAGCGGTGCCCCCCACGCAGGCCCGCTACCTGTTCGACATCGAGCACTGCACCGACGCGAAGGGGGGCGTCTGTACCGCGCCGACCGGGCAGACGGCGGCACGCAAGGCCATCGCCGAGGACGACGAGGGCGCGCACACGCTCGCCGAGTGGCAGGCCATCGAGGCCGCGGCACACCTCGACGCAGCCGTGTCCAACAACCTGCGGAAGGCCCAGTACGTCGAGGCCGTCAAGGCCGCGCTGTGATCGCCGTCGTCATCGGCCACCGTCTGTCGTCGCAAGGCGCGGTCAACACCCGCGGCGTCACCGAGCACACGTGGAACAGCACCCTCGCAGCCGACGTGCACGCCGCGCTCATGGTGTACGGGATCGAGTCCGTGGTCGTGCAGCGCCCGAATCACCGCGGCGGCTACAGCGAGCAGGCGCAGATCCTGAACGGCATGGGCGTGGATGGGATCGTCGAGTTGCACTTCAACTCAGCAAGCGCCCCCGCCGCCACCGGCACCGAGACCCTGTGTCACCCACGCAGCACGCACGGCCACGCGCTCGCCACGTCGATCCAGCGCTCCATGTGCGCGGTGCTCGGCTTGCGTGACCGCGGCGTCAAGGCAACGGAAACCAACGGCGCAGGCGTGGAACTCAAGACGCTCACGCGAACGCACGCACCAGCGGTCATCGTCGAAAGCTACTTCGGATCCAACGCCACCGACACCGAGCGGGCTACGCTCGCCATGGGAAGCGGCTCACTCGGCAAGGCCATCGCCGAGGGGATCGCAGACTGGGAAGGCCCCCGATGATGAACTTGGATACGATCCCGAAAAAGTGGCTGCTGCTCGCGGCTGTCTTCCTTCTGGCTGGATCTGTGTGCCTGCTGTCGACGGTGGGCGCATGCAAGAAAGCGGCGCCCGTGGTCGACGAGCCCGAACCAGTGACCGCGGGAGATGACGACAGCGCAGGAGACGACGACAGCGCGGACTGACGCGCAACTAGGAGGGACACATGCAACCATCGAGAACGGCCACCATCGCAGCCGCAGGGCTGGCGGTGCTCGGCTTCTTCGGCTTGTGGCTGATGATCCTACTCACCCGCGAGGTATGGACCGGCGGCGCCAACGTGGGCGATCTCGCCGGCCTGCTGATGATCGTGCTCGGCGCCTTCGGTGGCGTGAGTGGGATCGGCTCTGCGGCGGTGGGCGCGAGGCATCTGCCGGGCGCTAGCTACACCAACGGCGGTGCGCCGTGACCGAGGCGACCTCCCCATGGTGGGCCCGCTACACGTGGGCGATCGTCGCGTTCATCGGCGGCATCGGCATGGCGGCGGCTACCCTGCTCATGTGGCGTCAGCGCAAGCCAGCGCCCGTTGTGGCGCCGCGGCAGTCCCGTGAGCGTCAACGGGTCGACGAGGTAGACGAGGCGCTACATGCGGCGGATGCTGCGCTCTCAGAAGCCTTCGACGATCCAGACCGCGAGGAGCGTCTGCGCCGGTTGGCTGAGTTGATCGACGCAAGAGGAACGGAGCCGGGGCGATGAGATGGCTTGCCGTGCTCACCCCCCTCCTGAGCATGCTCGCCTGTGCTCACGCCCCGGCCCTTTACTCCCCCGATCCGCTGCCGGCCCTCGAGCACCCGGACTTGCCCGCGCTGCCTGAACCCCAGCCCGACGAGTGCGCTGCGACAGTCCCTGTCGTGCCCGGTGTACGGCTGTCCATCGTCGATGACGAGGGCTGCGCCACGTGTTACGGCATGGTGCTCCCCGCGTGGCGGGTCTTCGATCTCGTGCGTGACGAGGAGCTCGAGCTCTACTACCGCGAGCGGCTGGTCATCGAGCGCGACGAACGGGTGGCGGATCGCATGCACGCGGACTCCGCGGTGAGGGAGTGGGAAGCTGCATGGAAGCGTGAACGCAGGCAGTCCGATCTAATGCGCGTGGGACTGCCGGTCGCCGGGGCTGCGGCATTCGCAGTCGGCCTCGTGATCGGGATCGTGGTGGGAGGTGCAGCGCCGTGAGCACGTGGACGATCCCCAACGACGACGACACTGAGTCGATCCTCGACAGCTATCACGAATACGTGAGCGCCGAGGTGCGGCAGATGAAGGCAGCAAGGAAGACCCGGAATGCCGACCGACGACTACGACGACGACCCACTCGACAGCGGGCCGGGACCGGAAGCGGAAGCGGAGCGCAAGCGGCGCAGGAACTCGGGGCTACTCAAGATCCTGCGACAGAGCGTGCAGTATCAAGCCGAGATGAAGGCCGACGTGCGGGAGATGCGGCGGTGCGTGGACTCCATGAGCGGGGAAGTGGACGCGCTGACGAAGGCGACGGAGAGCTACAAGCGGACGTTGGACTCGATGCGGGACTCCTGTGCGGTGGCGAGCATGCCAGTGGAGACGCCGACGCCTACACCATCGGAGCCAGTGGCGAAGACGGTTACGGCACAGGTTGCTCTGTTGGTGGCGAAGCAGCTCCCGTGGGCGGCGTTGCTGGCGGTCGCTTGCGTCGGCGGGCTGCTGCTGTACGGCAAGATCTCCGGTCACCTCTGAGCGATACGCAGGGGATCGCGGTGCTGCTGATCGTGATCGGGTTCGTGCTGTTCGTTGGGTGGGTGATCTAGGGCTTCAATGCGGCGGCATCGCGAACAGCGCAGCAATCGGAACAGCGGTACAGCTCCCCGCCGCTCCAGTTGTACCCACCGTCAGCGGGGATCGACTGTCCGCAGTCTCGGCAGTTGGCGATGATGTTGTCGTGCTGCGCCTCCAACTCCCGCACCCGCTCCCGCAGCGCGCGGATCTCGGCATCCCTGCGATCGATGGCCGCCACGTGGACCATCTGCGCGAGCACACCGCTTCGCAGCTCCCCGCCTTTGCTCCATCCGTCGTCCATCACGGCCTCACCCCTTTCCCTCGTCACCTTGGCGAGCCGACTGAACCCCGCCCCGGGCCGTCGTCCCGCGGTCCTCTTTCGGTCACGCTCTCGGCGCGCCCGCTCCTCGCCGTGCGCCTCGAAGTCGGCGGCCTCGTCGGGCGTGAGCTGGTCGGTGAATGGCTTGGTGGTCATGGCGTGGGCTCCTCTCGCGGCCCCAGCGCTTCATTGATACGGTCGTACATCTCGCAGCGCGGGCAGTGGCACTCGTTGACGTGAGAACAGATGACGCCCTGAACGTCGCGGAGTAGCCCCTCCAACTCCCCCACCCTCTCCCGCAGCGCCGCGGCCTCATCGTCTCGGCGGTCGATCACGGAGAGAAGCCTCTCAATGTGCACGACGTACCCCGGGATGTCGATGGCTCGCCGCGTTCGCCACTCCCGTTGATGACCGGCGAAGGCGGAAGCCGCGGCGATGTATTCGGCGTCGCTCGGCATCGCCTCCCGCACATCCCCCGGGATCTTCGGATCACTCATCACTCACCTCAAGATGAAACCGGCCCCGC
>JABGQA010000133.1 GCA_018644665.1 Candidatus Poribacteria bacterium | reverse complement strand
CATGGGAAGAGTGGAGTTCGACAACGTCAATCTCGCCGCCGCGAACTTCCACAACATCAACATGAGCGGCGCTTCGTTCCACGGTATCGAGTTGCAGAACGCGAAGTTCATGCATGTTGGTCTGAACCACGTGGAACTATCCGACTGCACGTTGGAAGGGACTCGGATCAACGGGATGCTCGTAACCGACCTCATCGAGGCATACGAGGAGAAGCAGGCGTCTGGCAGCTGACGGACTCTGCGAATGCGGACCTTGACCATGCGGGTGCCGTCCAGCGCGGTGTGCGAGAGCGGCGGCAGAATCTCCTCGGGCAGTTGGCTTCGCGCGGCCGCTCTCCAGCAGCATCTAGCAACCGCACGCAATAGCCTCGGATGGTCCCGCATTCGTGGCGTGCTGAGCCAACGGCCGGCTCGATGTAGCGCGACCTCGAGGGAGTCGCTTCCGCAGCGCTGAGATCGCTGTGCATTGGACGCGTGGATGGCTCCCCTGGCGCATGTCGATCTCCCCGATTGCGCGTAGGAATAACGGGATGCAGCGCTGTGTCTTGGGGCGAAAGCACGCGCTTCCTACGTCTTCGCCTCGTGCGACGTGACGATGCCCGCGATGATGTCCCTCAACTCGGGCTCGCGGACGCGCTTGATCGCGGTGCGCGGGTCTACCCACTCACGTGTTCTGAAGTGATCTTCCGGCCAGGTGTCCGCCAGTTCCTCGACGTTCATCGAGAACACCTCGACGTGGCAGACTCCACCCCACTTCTCGTAGGTGTACGCGCCCAGAGCGACGGGCGATACATCCCCGCGCGCGCCCGCTTCTTCCCACGCCTCTTTCGCGGCGGATTCGTCGGCCGTAGTGTCCTTCGCCACCATGCCCTTGGGAATGACCCAACGCTTGCTCCGTCGAGAAGTGATGAGGAGGATACGGAGCTTCCCGGATTTGTTCCGACAGGCAATGACTCCCGACTGGGCGAATGTCCGAGTCGGCTTCGGACGAGCGTTTCCAGAGGCCATGGATCTCCTACGTCGTGGAATAGCCGCATGCAACGGCGCATTCGACCTCCCAAGGGTGGCGATGCGCTCGGCTGTCGGGCGCTGTTACCCGGGCAGCAAGTCCCGCAACTCGCGTAGTCGCGTGTCGATGCGGTCCTTGGCCAGGCGGGCGCCATCCAGCGCGGTGTGTGAGAGCGGCGGCAGTATCTCCTCGGGCAGTTGGCTTCGCGCGCTCGCGAAACGGAGCGCGTTCAAGGATAGCCACTCCAGCGTCGCGGGACTGTTCTCCGCGGAGAAGTCGTTCACGCAGAACAGCAGGTCGTCGCGGCGGACGCTATCGGCGCCTGCAGCGCGCGCCCGACGTAGCGCCCGTAGAGCTAACGTCGCGAGGTCCTCCCCGTTCAAAGAATCTGCAGCCGGATGGCGCATCGCCCCCGACAGATCCACGTCGTCCGCGAGTTCGGCGCCGAGCTGCCGGAAGGCGTGCCGTAGCACAGCCTCACGCTCTGTCGGCGTGGGCAGCAGATACACGAGCGTGTCCATGAGCGGCGTCGCAAGTAGCTGCGGCTCGATCTCGTGCGGCCGCGACGACGTCGCTACAAAGAACACCTGACCCCGATTGTCCGCCCGCCCGAGCCAATCCATGAGCAGTCCCGTCGCCCGCGTGCCCGGAGCGCGCGCGCCGTCGTGGTGGTGGAACGTGCGATCGACCCGGTCGAGGCACACGAACGTGGGGCCGATGGAGCGCGCGTACGCTAGGGCCAACTGCAGATCGTTGGCATAGTCGTCATCCTGCGCCGCGCCCGGCGACGCCGCGCGAATGCCCAACTCATCCGGCATCTTCAGCCGTAGCACCGGCAGCGTGGTGGTCCGGGACAGCGCGCGTAGGGTCAGTGTCTTCCCCGTTCCAGGCGGCCCGAAGAGCCATAGACCGTTGCCGACGCTCGTCGCGTCGCGCGCCATAAGTCGCGGAATCACCTCCACGAAGTAGTCCCGCACGTGGCCGAGGCCGCCGATGTCGTCGATGAACACTTCGCTGGACACCAGCTCCATAAGTCCACGCGAGAATCGCTCCACCTCGCGCGCCTTGGCGTCGATGAGGTGCTGTCGTTCCATGGGCTCCGACTGCGGGCCAGACTCCAGAAAAGCGTCGTAGAGCCCTCGGAGCGTGAGACCGGCTGTGAGCTGCGCGGCGTCTCGCTGGCGGACGCCTTCGCCGTAGCGCAGCGATGTGGGGAACTGCGTGTCGGGACGCTCGGGTGGCCACTCCTCGACCATCTTCCGGTACTCGTCGGAGTGCGCCTCGTCCTCGTCGTGTGGCTCCGGCGCCGGCTCCCAATGCGGCGGAAGCGTGGCGAGATGTCGCAGCAAGGTCCGTCGCTCCGCCAGGTCGGGCAGCGGGACTTCGATGGGGACCAACTCGCGGCTCTCCATGAGTTCCGGCGCCACGTCGCCGATGTTGTGCGCCAGGAGGATGAGGATGTTGCGTCGCGCGCGGATGTTCTTGTCCGACGCCCACCCCGCGATGGTCTCGACGGCGAGTCCGGCTTCGGCATCACCGATGATTTCGTGGCGTCGCGAGCGGTGCAGGTTTGGGGCCAGCAGTTCCAGCCGATCGACGATGAGCGCCACGCGGCGGCCGTAAGGGGTGCGGTGCAGCATGGAGCCGAGTCTGCGCAGCACCTCCGGGACGTCCATGGTCGGGCCCATCCCCGACGACTTCGTGTGGAGTTGCTGATTGATGCCCCGGTGCTTGACGACGGACTCGAGGTTCAGGAGCGCGTTGAAGGTGTCGTTGTTCGCGTAGCGATGGAAGGGGCCGGTTTCCTTCGCGTCGTCGCGCGCGCAGTCGCGGAAGTCGCTGTGATACAGGAACAGACGCGCCAGCGCCCCGAACACGGCTCGGTCGTTGTCCTCAAGAGCCGATCGTTGCGCGAACTTGTACAGCGGCGTGTTGAGTCCATGCCGCCACCGGTAGTCGGCGCTGCCACCACCGCGGACGCGCGGGTTCTCGGGGAACCACGCTCCACGCGTGCGGTCGTAGCCCATGACGAACCACTCGCGCTCCTCGCCGTCGTCATCCGTGAGTTGCGCCAGATTCCACGCGAGCCATTCGATGTAGGGCAGGTAGCCATACGTAGCGTGTGGGACCATGTCGTGCGCGTTCAGGTGCAGCACGAACTGATGCGCGATCCTGGACTCGTACAGTTCCTTCATCTGGGCCCAGGCTTCGCCGATCACGGACTCCCTCCGACGGACGGGGGCAAGACGCTTCGACGGAGCGCGTCCATCGTGCGGCGAGACGCACCCAGGTTCGAGAGCACGTACTCGCGCGCGGCGGCGCCCATCGCGTCCGCCGTCGATGGCGTCAGAGCGAGTTCTGTGAGGCGCTCGGCCAACTCGTCGGCGTCGCCTACGCGCCGCGCGCCGCCAGCATCCATGAGCCCGTACGCTTCCGGCGCGTTGTCCATGAGGGGGCCGAAGACCACCGGCAAACCGTGCACCGCTGGCTCCATGACGTTGTGCACGCGATAGTTGAAGCTGCCGCCGACGAAGGCGACGCGTCCCATCGTGTACAAGCTCGCGAGCAGGCCGACGCGATCGATAAGCACGGCGTGGAGGTCGTCTGCTGTCGTGGCCTCGTCCAGAGAACTCAGCCGCGCGGAGCGCAGGCCGTGGGACGCCAAGCGTTTCTCCGCGTCGGCGAGGCGCGGCGGCTCCGGCTCATGCGGGACGAGCACGAGGCGGGCGGTCGGGACGCGCTCACGCAGCGTCATGAACGCCGGTATGAGCGCCTCTTCATCCGGCGCGTACGTGCTGCCCGCGACGACGCAGAAGTCCGACCACTCAGGCAGGACATCCGGGAGCGGGGGCGCGTTCTCCGCTCGTTCGAACACTTGGTCGAAGCGCGTGTCGCCCGTGACCACGACGGCTCCGTCCGGGCCGCAGAGCTGGCGGAGGCGCTCCGCGTCTTCCTCGCCGACGGCGCACTGCAGCGCTAAGTGGCCGTGCACATGGCGCAGCAGCCCGCGGATTCCGACCCGCAGGCGTCGTGAGGTCGAGTGCATCGTCCCGGCGATGAGGGCGCATGGTATGGCACGCCGATGCGCCTCCCAGACGCAGTTCGGCCAGATGTCGAACTTCGAGAACACGAGCGCTGTCGGCTGGATGAGGTCGAAGAACCGTGCCACGTTCCGCCGTGAGTCGAGGGGCAGATACGTCGCCAGGTCCTTGTTCGGATACCGCAGCATCCCGTCGTACACGGACGGCGAGAAGCAGGTGACGGCTATGCGGTGAGTCGGCCACAGCTCGCGGAGGATGGGCTTCGCCTGCTCGAACTCGCCGACCGATGTGGCGTGCAGCCATATGCCAGGCAGGGCCGCGCGATCCGGGGCGGATTCGGCGAGGTCGCGCAGTTGTTCGGTGAGGTCGGCCTCCGCCCGGCGCTGCCCCGCCGAGACGTCACGGGCCTTGTCGTCGACAAGCGCGCCGACCCTTATCCCGACGGCCATCAGCGGCGTGACCACGCCGTCGTAGAATGCCCTCCACGCCAATTCGCTCATAGTCCGCCTACCGTCAGTGGCCGGGGTCTTCGGCCGGAAAGCGCATCGCCACGCGGATTATACGCCGACCGTCTCCGCGGCGCCTATGTCGGGAATGCTCGCCAGAGTTTGCCGAGGGAACGACGGCTGACATACCTTGGAAGCGGATAACGCGGCCGCGCCTCCATCGACACCCGGCCGATCTCTGGTGGAGGCCGCGTGCCCGTGGGATATGGAGGGATGACATGCACACATACTCGCCGTTGCGCGCTCGGAGCGCGCGCTTCTACCTTGCGGCTTCCGTGCTGCTGCTGGCCCTAACTGGCGTGACACGGGCCGCGCTTCTCACGGACGACTTCTCGGACGCGAACTGGGAGGCCCGTTGGGAAACCCACGATGACGGCGTCGCCGAGCCCAGCAACTGGGTCATGGGCCCCGCCGGCGGCTTGCCCGATGGGTCGTTCGGTAACACGGTGAACACCCTCAACGGGCCTGGCCCGGGCGGCAGCGATGAGCAAGCCGGCTCCTATGCCCTCACGCTCAAGGCCGGCGCCGGCAACTGGACGGACTACTCGGCGTCGTGCGAGATGTTCCACATGGACAACGACTACGCCGGTCTCTTCGTGCGCTACGTGGACGAACTGAACTACATCCGCGTCTGGTCGAAGCAGGAGGAGGCGGACGTGGGTGGCGAAACCACGTACAGCATCGACAAGCAGATAGACGGCGCGTGGACGATGTTCCACAAGACCGGCGGCCCGGGCGTAGGCGGAGACGGCATCAGCGGAACTGCCGTGCCTGCGGGCGTGGACGCGATCCAGCAGCAGGACTGGTTCAGCATGACGGCGGAGGTCGTCGGGGACACCGTCACGATGTATCTGAACGGCGACCTGGTGGACTCGGTTCAGGACGCGGACTTCGCTCCCGGAGGCGCGCTGGAGAAGGGATCGTTCGCCCTGTACAACTGCACGAACCCCATGGCGTACGACAACGTGGAGGTCGGAAGCCTGAGCGTCGAGGCGCGTGGGAAGGTGGCGGTCACCTGGGCGGGGCTAAAGGGCTCCGCACGCTGAGCCGACGCGTGCATCCATGCCGTGGGTAGCAGGGAAGCTCGCCCTGTATTGGATGGATCATGCCCAACACCGACGCGAACTGGTTGCCCGGCGTCCATGCGGCGCCGGCGATACAGACCGACCCAACGGCCTACGACCTGCTAAACCAGGCGACGGACCCCGCCGGGCTCCTCACGTCGGTCATGTGGAGCATCGCGGCTTGGGACAGGAGCATCGTCCTCGACCTCGGGACGGGCACTGGCTTCTTCGCGCCGATGTTCGCCGAGAAGGCGCTCCACGTCTTCGCCGTCGAGCCGGACGATAGCCTGCGGCTTCTCGCCATGCAGCGCGTCGCGCGCGACGAATGCCGCAGCGTGTCCGTGATAGCCGGCTCGGCGGAGCGCGTCTTCCTGCCGGACGAGAGCGTCGATGTGGCGCACGCTCGGTTCGCGTACTTCTGGGGCGCAGGCTGCGAACCCGGCCTCCGTGAGCTTGCGCGCGTGATTCGGCCGGGAGGCACCGCGTTCATCATCGACAACGACGACACGCGCGGCACGTTCGCGGGGTGGACCGGGCGTAGCTCCGGCTACCCGCAGCGCGACCAGGCGGCGGTCGAGCGGTTCTGGCGCGATCAGGGCTTCGACCAGGAGCGCGTCACCGTCGAGTTGCGGTTCGCGAGCTGGGAGGACTTCGCGCGGGTCATCGCGAACGAGTTCCCCGACCCGCTGGGGGCGGAGATCCTGGCGGAACATGCTGCGCCATCACTTGCCTTCAGCTACGCTCTGCTCCTATACCACCGCACGTACTGACATCCACGCGCCCCAGCACGGGACAGGCGTGGCAGCAAAGCTCTCGATCGCTTGCCCGGGACGTCGCCACCACGCGCATGGACAGGAGCGTGTCGATGGAGTGGACGCACAGCCTCGAAGATCCCGTGCGAAAGCACTTTGCTGATCTGGGCGTATCGCCCGATCTCGACGCCATTCTGGGCATGTTCCCACGAACGACCGGCGACCCAGCGTTCGAGCCGGCGGTGATCGAGGAGAACATCAGCAGGCTCCGACCCGAGCCGGAGATCGACACGGGCCATCCCTTCCTCGACCTGTCGGTCAAGACGGGTCTCGCGTTCATCGACGCCACGTTCCGAGGCGATCGTCCGAGGTACGGGATCAAGCAGTACGGCGAGGACATCCACGACGGGTTCCCTCCGACGATCATCGCCGCGGTGGACGCGCTCTCCGCGTGGGGCATCGGAGAGAGAGCGGCAGAGCTGTTCCGCTACTGGTTGCGCGCCTTCGTCCGCGCCGACGGGACCATCGACTACTACGGGCCTTCCGTCAGCGAGTACGGACAGTTGCTCCACACCGCCGCGTTGCTGGACGAGCGCGTCGGCCCGGGCGGCTGGTGGGAGGACTGTCGCGATCCCCTGGAGCGTCTGGCGAGCCATCTCATGCGCCTGCGCGAGGAAGCCGCGAACGACGGAGGGCTCATCGCCGGGGCGCCCGAAGCCGACGAGCGCGCCAAGGTCGCCGTGTACTTCCATAACAACGCGTGGGCCGCGAAGGGCCTCGGCCGGTGGGCGGACCTGTGCGAACGTCGCGGACGGCAGGGCTCGGCTGCACGGGACGCGTCGCACGCCCTCGCCGAGGACACGCTCGCCGCCATCGAGCGCGATTGGCCGACCGACGAGACGGACTGGTGGCTGCTACCGCGAGTCGAGCGGCTCGAGCGTCCCGAGTTCCTAACGGAGACGAGGGATTCGTCCTACACGAACTACCGGTACTGGCCCGAATTGCTGTCGAGTGGGCTCCTGCCGCCGCACATGGCTAATCGGCTCGTGGACGCTCGGCTGACCGCTGGCGGGCAGTTTTGCGGCATGACGAGGTTCATGGACCGCCTCGATGACTGGCCCTTGGCTGACTATCTGTACGGACTCTGGTCTTTGGGGCGGAAGGACGACTTCCTCCTCAGCCTCTACGGTCACGTTGCCTACCACCACGCCGAGGGGCATCTCACCGCGTATGAGCAGGTGGCGTTTCCTCCGGGCCGTGAGCGCGCGCCGTACTGCCTCCCCTGCCAACTCGTCGCGGCGCGCCTGCTCGTTTCGTGATCCACGAGTGGCGTGCTCGTGGATCGGCCACGTGCGGCTGAACGACCTCCTTCTTGGCGGATTATCGCGCCGGTGCCCGTCTATGCCTATATGGGCGCGGTTCGTTGCGGAGCATTCGTCAACGCATGAAGGAGAGGCCGTATTGTTCAGTCGCAGGACGCATGGCGTGGTCGCCGGGCTGTATTACATCGCCACCGTGATCGGCGTGGGTCTCGTGCTGATGCGCGGCATGCCGGTGGCGGACATCGTCCTGACGCTCTTCGCCATCGGCAGCATTCACCACATCGGCGCCTCCATCATCCGCGCCGTCGAGCAAGGTCGGGGTGGCCCTTCATACTGATGGAGTCCGGCCACAAGGCGCGGGCGGCGGGTGGGCCGTCGGTGGAGGGCCCCGCGGTTCGATATCGTCTGCCTGCGGAACTACGGCGAACTGGGCCCGGGTAATGGCCCGGCCGACGATGAGGCGCTGGCGCTCATCACCTCCGCGGCTGTCGAGCCGCAGAACAAGCTGGCGACGACGTGGAGCGACCTGAAGTCGCAGTAGCCTGATCTCTCAGGGGGCAGGCTTCACGCCTGCCTCCACCCCGCCCCATCCTGGTCTGGTATCACGACCTCAACACAGCGCCCAGTTCCTCCTCCAGCGAGTGGAGGATCTGCGCCTGGAGCTTGTCGACTTCCGTGTCCGTGAGCGTGCGCTCATGCGACCGGTACTCCAGAGCGAACGCGAGGCTCTTCTTGCCTTCCGCGACGTGCTCGCCTGTGTACACGTCGAACAGCGTGATGGCCGCGAGCAAGCCGGACACCGACTGTCGGATCGCGTTCAGGACGTTCTCCGCGGGCACCCCCTCGTCGACGACGATCGCCAGGTCCCGCGTGGTGTTCGGGAACGGAGGGAGTTGGTCCATCCATCGTGTCGGGTCGCCATGCGCCGCGAGGCGGTCCACGTTCACGCTGAACACGTAGACGCGTTGCGTGAGACCGTAGTTCTGTAGGACATCCGGGTGCACCTCGCCGAGGAATCCGACCTCCTCGCCGCCGACACTCAGCGTGGCGCTCCGCCCCGGATGCAGCGTGCCGGAATCGGACCGCTCAAGAGATCCGTCGGCGATACCGACCTCCTCCAGCAACGCCTCGACGATGCCTTTGACGTCGTAGAGGTCAGGGCCCGCGTCGTCGGTGGACCAGTGCTTCGCAGAAGCGCCGGCAATCGCGCCCGCCAGCGTGAGCTGCTCGTCGGGGAGTTCGCCGAGAGGCCCAGGGATGAACACCCGCTGCAACTCGTAGAGCGCTATATGCTCCACCTGATGTCGTCGGTTGTACGCCACGCTCTGCAAGAGGCTCGGGAGCAGGGACGTGCGTAGGACCGCCATCTCCCGGCTCAACGGATTCTCCACGGCGATCTGATCGCGGACGGGGTCGTGGTTTTCGGGCCGCAGCTTCTGGAACTCGTCGGTGGCGTACCACGCGACGTGGCATGCCTCGTACAAGCCGTGGCGGTGCATGACCTCATGGATGCATCGCTTGAGGCCCTGGAACGGGTCCAGCCGTGGGTTCGGGATCTCCCCGACGGGGATGGTCACCGGAATCGCGTCGTAGCCGTGGACGCGCGCGATCTCCTCGACCAGGTCGATCTCGCGGGTGATGTCCGGCCGATACGTAGGCACGGTCACGGTTAGGTCGCCATCGTCGGCCACGCCGAAGCCGAGGCCGTCGAGGATGCGGACCATTTCCTTCTTCGGGATGTGCGTGCCGAGCACCTTGTTCGCGCGCCGTGGCCGGAAGGCGATCGCCAGCGGAGGCGCGGGCTCCGGGTAGACGTCCACGACGCCCTGACACACCTCGCCGCCCGCGACCTCTGCGATGAGTTGCGCAGCGCGATCCAACGCGGTGATGACCGCCTCGGGATCCGCGCCTCGCTCGAACCGGTACGACGCCTCAGTCTGTATCCCGAGCGCTTTCGCAGTGCGACGGATGCTGACCGGGTTGAAGTAGGCGCTCTCCAGGAGGATGTGCTGCGTCGCGCTGGACACCTCGGACTCGGCGCCACCCATGATCCCAGCGAGGGCAACGGGCTTCTCCGCGTCGGCGATGACGAGGGTCTCGGAGTTCAGCGTGTGTGTTCTGCCGTCCAGCATCGTGAGCATCTCACGCGAGCGGGCCCGACGCACGACGATGCGATTCTCGGCCAGGAGTTCGTAGTCGAACGCATGGAGCGGGTGACCGATTTCCAACAGCACGAAGTTCGTGATGTCCACGACGTTGTTGATCGGGCGCAGCCCGGAGGAGCGCAGACGTTGCTGCAGCCACGAGGGCGAAGGGCCGACGGTGACGTCGCGAATGACGCGGGCGGCGTAGCGAGGGCACAGCGCGGGGTCGTTGATCTCGACGGAGGTGACCTCCGCAGCGGCCGTCTCGCCCTCCGGCACGTCGATCTCGGGCAGGGCGTGGTCAAGATGCTCGACGGTGGCGATCTCCCGCGCCAGGCCGACCATGCTCAGGCAGTCCGGCCGGTTCGGCGTGATGCTGATCTCCAGCGCCGTGTCGTCAAGGTGCAGCGCCTCTACGAGGGTTTCCCCGAGCGTTAAGGACGCCGAAAGCTCCATCAGCCCGTCCGCGTCGTCGGAGATGGCGAGTTCCTTCGCCGAGCAGAGCATGCCGTGGGAGCGCACGCCGCGTATCTCCGTCTCCGCGATCTCCATGCCTGCGGGAAGCTTCGAGCCCACCGGCGCGAACGGCGCGACCATCCCGGCGCGCGCGTTCGGCGCCCCGCACACCACGTCGACGGTTTCGGCGCCCGTGTTCACCTGACACACGCTCAGGCGGTCGGCGTGTGGGTGCGGAGCCACGCTCTCGATCCGCGCGACGATGATGTCGCCGATGCCCTCGTTCAGCGGAAACGTCTCTTCGACCTCGACGCCCAGCATCGTGAACTTCGCCGCGAGTTCGTCCGGCGACAGGGTTGTGGCGACGTAGTCTCGGAGCCAGTTGGTACTCACCTGCATGGCTTGTGTACCTTCCGCGATAGGGCGTGCGGCGACCTGCAGAGAGGCCGACGATGCGACTGGACCGGTGAGTCCAGACGGAAACGAGGCGACAATACGCCCAAGGAGGCGTGGGCTTATATTAGCACGATTGGGGTCGGGTTCGGGCAGGCCGGGAGCGTACGAAGAAAAACCTTATGGACGATCGAAACCGTCCATAAGGCGCTATCCCCTAAGTCTTTCGCAATCAAACGTTACTTGACTGTCCCTCGCCTATCGGCCTCTGAGGCGCGCAGCTTGAGGCCTAATCGCGCGATTTCGGGAACTTTCCGCCGAAGCCGACATCACTCGTCGGTTTCGCCGTTGGGGTTGCGCCTTATGAACATCCAGAGAACCTTCGCGACTATCAGAATCCCAAGAAACGCGTACAGTACCTTGGCCGCCTGCCATGAAGACTCTCGCGATCCGGTGCCGCGTATCGTGTACACGACTAGCCCGAGGGCGATCATGAACAGCAGCGTCTTGAGGTTGATGCCTCGCACGGCGATCTCCCGCGTCGACGGTGAGACGGATACGCGTCTCGAATGAGCCACGGGTCCGAGTGGCGGCCCATCGGCCGCGCCGGATCGCGAGTGGCTCGAGACCACGCACCGCGTGAAGCCGAGGATTCTGTATAATGCGCCGATTCCTTCCACGATCGCGCGTCGTCATCGAAGCGGAGACGCCATTGGCCTCCACGCCCAACGCCGCGCTACGAGCACGCGTCGCATGCCTCGCCTTGCTCGCTACTCTCCTAACGGCGGGAACGGCCGTAGGGTTTAGCGGAAACGCGCAGGCTGCGCGCGCCTACGACGAGGGACTGCGCGCGCTACTCATGCAGGATAGCGACACGGCGATGGCCGCTTTCCAGCGCGCGACGGATGCCGATCCCGATCTGTCGGTCGCGCAACGCGAGTTGGGCATGCTGTTGGCGGCGCGCAGCCGTTGGCGCGAGGCCGAAGCCCGCTTCGAGGCGGCGGCGCGTCCCGACTTCGCCGAGGCGCACTTCCGACTCGGCGAAGTGCGGCTGAAGGGGCTCGCGAATGCCGCCACTGCCATCGAGGCGCTTGAACGCGCCACGGCCATCGACCCGCGCCACGCTCCCGCGCGTCGGATATTGGGGATCGCGTACGGGCGCGTCGGCAGAGACGAGGACGCGGCCGCGGCATTGCAGGCCGCGATCGCTATAGACCCCCGCGATGTCGACGCGCGCCATGAGCTTGGAAGCGCCCTGCTGCGACTCCGCTCGTTGGACGAGGCCGTGGAGCAACTGCGAAACGTCGTAGAACTCGACCCCCTGCACGCCCCGGCGCGACTGGCCCTTGGGAATGCGCTCATCCGGCTCGGGCAGACGGAGCGCGGACATGAGATGCTTGCGGCGCACCACCGGCTCATGGCACAGGTCGAGGAAATCGGCAGGATCGATCGGTCGCTGGAGCGGGACGCGCGCGACCCAGAGTCGTGGTATCGGATGGGCCGCGTGCGCATGGATCGGCGTGAGTGGGCCGAAGCAGCGCGGGCGTTGACCCGATGCGTCGCTCTGGCCCCCGACGACGCACGAGGCTACGAGGCGCTTGGGTATGTCTATGGCCAGTTGAACGCACACGAGCAGGCGCTCGCCGTCTACGCCGAGCTCATGCGGAGACGTCCGGGCATCGCGGCTTACCACAACGGCCTCGGCGTGCTCCTGTTGCGGATGCGACGGGTCGAGGAAGCCATCGCGCAGTTCCGTGAGGCGATCGCACTCGACGGGGGACAGCCGGGGTACCACCTCAACCTCGCGGCGGCGTACAGGCAGGGAGGCGACGAGAGGCGCGCGGGCAAAGCCTACGCTGTCTACCAGGCGATGAAGGCGGCGCCCGAATGATCGGGATAGCCAACTGCCGACGTTCGGCGGGACCGGTGGCCCTGATGCTTTGGGTCGTGGGGTGGACGTTCGCCGCCGACATAGCCGCGCCTGACATGGTCTCGATTCCTGCTGGCGTGTTCTCGATGGGCAGCGAGAGGGGCGCGGACGACGAGAGCCCACAGCGATCTGTAACGCTGTCCGCCTACCAGATCGGCCGGACCGAGGTGACGAACACCCAATACCTGATGTTCTGGCTCGCCGACGGAGGCGTGGTAAGCGCACACACGCCCATCGCCTACGATCACGTCGGTTTGTGGCCGGACATTGCCGAGAGCCGGCCCGACGATCCAGTAGTGGGCGTCACGTGGGAGGACGCGCAAGCGTGCGCGCGCTGGATGGGTTGTCGCCTGCCGACGGAGGCGGAATGGGAGCGAGCCGCACGCGGCGACGATGGGCGAGCATATCCGTGGGGCGACGTGTTCGCACGGCCGACCAGCGGAGCGAAGGCACACGCGAACATACGCGGCGTAGATGACGGTCACGAAGGCCCCGCGCCCGTGGCAAGCTATCCGACCGGGTCGAGCCCGTTCGGCGCGATGGACATGGCGGGCAACGTCGCCGAGTGGGTGACCGACAGGTATTCCGCGACGTACTACCGCCGCGCGGCGGATGTCGATCCGCCGGGGCCGGAAACCGGCTTCTACCGCGTGATTCGCGGCGGCTCCTGGGCGCACGACGCCCTCGACGCGCGCGTGGCACGCCGCCTGTCCGAGTACCCAGACATGGGTCTGAGTTACGTTGGGTTCCGGGTAGCCCGGGATGAGTGACCCGCCGGATCGAGTCCGCCTGGAGCTATGGCTACCGGTAGCGGGCGGTGTTCACGCGTCCGCGTAGAATCGGAGACGACGATGCGTCCGGTCATCTCTCGTTCCGCACTGGCAACCGTACTGCTGCTCGTGGCGGTGCTCTGCGCGACGTCACTCGGCGCCTTCGCGGATGTCGAAGACGCGGTCGTCTCGCTGACGGGCGCGCACACGCGCCTCGTCTGGGTGCGAGACGAGGGCGGATCCCCCGCTGTGTACGGGTTGGATACCGAGGACGGCAGAGGCGTCCGTCGCATTGCCACCGACGTACGAACCTACGCCAAGCCGATTTTCACGCCGGACGGAAGCCGAGTCGTCTTCACGAGGCGGGCGGAGAACGCCGTCTACATCGTCAACTGGGATGGGACGGGCTTGCGCAGGCTTGTAAGCGGCTTCGCGTCGGACGTGTGGGCCGATCCGGCGACGGGCGTCGAGTGGCTGTACGTCCGGGGCGGCGACGGAGCCCACAAAAACTCCCTGCTCCGCTATGCTCTGGATGATCCATCCGTCGTGGACCCGTTCTGGCGGCAGACGGCGTTGGGACATGAGCAAGTACCCTGGTTCCGCCTCTCACGCGACGGGACACGCGCCGCCGACGCGTTCCCGTGGCCACGGTGCGGCATCGCGACGCTCAGCGGCGAGCCGACGTGGCGGGAATACACCAACGGATGCTGGCCATCCATCGCGCCGGACGACAGCTATCGCATGTTCGTCTTCAACGGCGACCATCGAACGGTGACGATGTTCGACGCCGACGCGCAGAACCGACGCACCCTGCGCATCAACGACGCTCCGGGCATCGACGGCGAGGAGGTGTACTACCCACGATGGAGCAACCACCCGCGCTTCATGACGATGACCGGCCCGAGGATCGGCAAGGCATCTGGGGAACTCTACATCGGTCGCTTCAACGAAGGCTTCACGGCGATGGACGGATGGGTCCGCATCACTTACGACAATACGGCGGACATGGAGGGCGACGCGTGGATCGATCCCGGGCGGCTTGGCCGTCATCGTGGCGAGGCGCCTTATACGGTCGCGCTTGAGGGCGAGGGCGTTGCGGCTGACTGGGCGTGGGACTTCGGCGACGGGGTTGTGATTAAGGGGGCCGTCGGCCGCCACACGTACACGACGCCCGGGCGGTACACGGTCGTCGCGCGAGGCTCAGGTGGGGAGCGACGCGGATACGTGCAGGTGGATGCCGCCGCGCCACCACGGCCGCTCTACGCCGTCGTCCGGGACGGCACGGAGATCGTCGTCAAGTTCGGTGAGGACATCCAGATCGACCGCCCAAACTTCCGCATGCGCTCGGGCGCGGATGTAGAGGGGTGGAGCATCGGGACCGACGGGCGAACGTTGACCGTCACGCTCGATCGCCGCCTGTCGGATGCTGATGACATCCGCCTGGAGGGCATCGCCGACCGCGCCCAGGAGCCGAACCTGCTGGAGCCGCAGTGGGTAACAGTCCGTCCGCCCACGTGGCCTGTCGATGGCACGGAGCCGATCTTCGTCTGGAAGAACGCGGACGATCCCGGCGAACCGACGTATCGGCTATGGTCCCGCGACCAGGCGGCGCTGGACCATCACCACGCGATGACGTTGACCGGAGGCGCGTTCCTCGCGGACGAAGCGGATGCGCCGTTGCTCGACGCGTTCCGCAACGCGAACGCCCTCACGGTCGAGGCGACGATCACGCCACGCGATCTTTCGCAGAGCGGCCCCGCGCGCATCGTCACCTTCTCGACCGGCTCCGGGTCGCGCAACTTCACGCTAGGGCAGCAGGGAGATCGCCTGGTCTTCCGCCTGCGAACGCCTCGCACCGGTGTAAACGGCGCGAGCCCGGAGGTCGACCTCGGCCCTCTCACCGCGGGCGAACCTCAGCATGTCGTCGTGACCTATTCCGCCGGTCAGCTGGTCTACTACCGCAACGGCGAGCAGGTGATGGCGACGGGCGACGTGCAGGGCGGGTTCAGCAACTGGGAGGCCCACCACCTCCTGTTCGGCGATGAGTGGGATGGTGGCCGCGTGTGGCGCGGGACATTGGAAGGCGTCGCGTTGTACGCTCGCGCGCTCGACCCCGAAGAAGCGCGCCGCAGCTACGAGGAGCACAACAGTCTCCTGCGGGCGCGGCGCGAGGTGGAGCGCATCGAGGTCGAGGCGACGCTTGTCGACCGTTCGGATGCCCCCGCGCTCGAGGACATCGCGCCGTATCGGGACGCGCTGGTCATGGAGGAGTACGCGGTGCACGCGGTCGTTTCGGGCTCCCTGGAGGCCGAACGGATTCGCGTTGCCCGGTGGGCGATTCTGGGCAGGAAGGAGCTTGGCTTGCCGTCGGTAGGGACGGCTCAGCCGGTTCGGTTCTGGATCGAGTCTCTTGCCGACAACCCGCAGCTCGACAGCATCTACCTGTCCGACACGCTTGATCTCGACCTGGACATGCCGCTGTTCTACGCCGTGCGTTGACGCTCGCGATCCGCGTCGACGCGGAAACCTGCGGGATGTGCGGTCGATTGCGGGTCCGCGCACGTCGTGGGATCATCGCCGAACGCGAGATCCGAGGGGGACACATGCCTCGACCCATCGTTCTGGACACTGACACAGGCGTCGATGACGCACTCGCGATCTGCCTCGCGATGCGGTCGCCCGAGATCGACGTCGCGTGCATCACGGCCGTGAGCGGCAACATCGACGTCGACTACGCCACCGCGAACATCCTGCGCACGCTCGACGCGCTGGAGCCGGATCGACGCCCGCCCGTTGCGAAGGGCGCGGATCGTCCGCTCGTGCGGGAGGCGGTCTACGCCGACGAGGTGCACGGCGGGGATGGACTCGGTGGGGCGCACGCTCTGACAGACGACGACGGGCGCCCGACGTATCCACCCAGTGACACACCGCCGGTCCAAGACGCCGCGGCAGACGTCATTCTCCGAGAGATTCGGGAGCGTGACGGCGATATCACGCTCGTCGCCGTGGGCCCGCTGACGAACATCGCACGCTGTGTTCAGGCAGACCCGGAGGCCATCCGGGGTGTGCGGGAGATCGCCATCATGGGCGGTGTCTTCGATCGTCCTGGGAATGTGTCGATCTGCGCTGAGTTCAACATCTACGCCGACCCGCACGCCGCGGCCATCGTCTTGGGCTGTGGCGCGCCGATCACGCTGTTCCCGCTGAACGTCACCGAACAGGTGACCCTAACTCGCGACGCGGTGAACCGACACGGAAGCGACGGCCTCGGCCGGTTCGTCCGGGACGTCACGGGCCACACGATGGAGTTCGCGGCGCAGTACGAAGACGCGCAGGGCATGTACGTCCACGACGCGTTGACGATCGCCTACCTCGTGGACGAGACGCTTTTCGGGTTCCGCGAAGCGCGCGTTACCATTGAGACGGCGGGCGACATCTCCGCCGGGCTGACGGTCGCCGATCTGCGGGACCGTCCTCGGTTTACGGACACGCCCAACGCGCGCATCGCCCTGTCCGTGGACGCGCCGCGATTCCTCGCGCTTTTCGAGGATCGCGTGCTGCGCGGATAGGCGGCCCGAGAGGAACCGATTGAGCGACATCTGGACCGCCGCGTACGGCTTCGTGACGTCGCTGACGCTGACCTATGCCGTGGTCGCGTGCTTCTTCGTCGTCGGGCTGTTCCGCCTCCGTCGCCGAGGCGCGCCGGCTCCCGCCGACGCCGACCTGCCCCACGTATCGATCGTCGTAGCCGCACGCAACGAGGCCGAGAACGTCGACCCCTGCCTGCGCTCTCTGTTGGCGCAGGACTACCCGCAAGACCGATACGAAGTGATCCTCGTGGACGACCATTCCGATGACGACACCCGCGCCCGCGGGGAGGCGCATCTCGACAGCGCGCCGAACCTGCGCGTCCTGTCCCTCGCCGACCTGGGAGACGCCGAGCGCACGGGTAAACAGCACGCGCTCGACCTCGGCATTCGCCAAAGCCGCGGCGAGATCATTGCGGGGACGGACGCGGACTGTGTCGCCCCACCGAGTTGGCTGCGGGCGCTCACATCTCGCTTCCAGGGGGATACGGGGGTCGTCGTAGGGTTCTCCGTGCTGGACGCTCCTCGCGACGGTGGTAGTGCGTTCGTGAAGCTCCAGTCGCTGGAGCTGCTGGGCATCTTCGCGGCGTTCGCGGGCGGCCTGGCATGGCGCCTGGCGATGGGCTGCACCGGCAACAACCTCGCGTACCGACGCGCCGCGTACGAGGAACTCGGCGGGTTCATGAAGATGGGCTTCACCGTCGCCGAGGACAACATGTTCGTGCAGTGGGTCGATCGACATACGCAGTGGCAGATCGAGGTGGCGCATTCGGCGGACTCGCTCGTGTGGACGCGTCCCATGCCCACCTACCGGGCGTTCCTGGATCAGCGGCTGCGGTGGTCGTCGAACAGCCTGGAGAACCGCCTCTCCGTCGTGTGGTTCAGCGTTGTGGCGTACGGCGTGAACCTGTTTCTGCCGGTCGCCGTGCTGCTCGCGTTGGCGGGCTTCGGATCGCTTCCGTGGGCGGCGGGGCTTGTGGCGCTCAAGCTGGCTCCCGAGTGGGCGCTCCTGGCGCGCGGGCTGTCACTCTTCGGGCGGAGTGATCTGCTCCGGTACCTGCCGTTGCTCGCGCCGTTCCACACGTCGTACGTGCTGCTCGTCGGCTTGGCGGGCCTATCCGGTCGGTCGGCGTGGAAGGGGCGATCCCTGCAGATGCAGCGGAAGCCGTTCGACCCGAGCGCGTAGCGGAGGCTGCCGGTGACCTACGGACATGGCCCGCGATCGGGCGTGGGCCTACGAAGCAGCGCATTGGCATTGGGCAGGCGATGGACCGAAGGACGTTCCTGGGCGCGGTAGGGGTGGCTGCGGCGACCCTCGGCCGACGTTCCGGGGCGAGCGAGGAGGGGGCAATCGTGAGCGGCAGACCGAATTTCGTCGTGTTCCTGTGCGATGACCTCGGATACGGTGACCTCGAGTGCTACGGCCATCGAGCCATCAAGACGCCCAACCTGAACCGCCTCGCGGATGAGGGAGCACGGCTCACCGACTGCTACGCCGCCGCTCCTGTCTGTTCGCCCGCCCGAGCGGGCCTGATGACCGGGCGCACCCCGAACCGATGCGGCATCTACAACTGGATTCCACCCGACTCGCCGATGCATCTCCGGGCGAGCGAGACCACCGGCGCCGGCCTCCTCGCCGACGCCGGGTACGCGACGGCGGTCGTCGGAAAGTGGCATCTGAACGGCAAGTTCAACTCGCTCGATCAGCCTCAACCGGGCGATCACGGTTTCGATCACTGGTTCGCCACGCAGAACAACGCCGCCCCAAGCCATCGCAACCCCGACAACTTCGTGCGCAACGGTGAGGCCGTCGGCCCACTGGAGGGGTACTCCAGTGCGGTGATCGTCGACGAAGGCATCCGGTGGCTGAACGAGCGCGCGGACGACGCGCCGTTCTTCCTTTTCGTGTCGTTCCACTCCCCGCACGAGCCAGTCGCGACGTCGGAAGAGTTCACGCGGATGTACGAGGAGACCGCCGCCACGCCGGAGGAGGCGATCTACTTCGGCAACGTGACGCAGATGGATCACGAGGTCGGGCGTATGCTCGCCACGCTCGATGATCTCGGCCTACGCGACGACACGTTCGTGATGTTCACCAGCGACAACGGACCTGAGACGCTCAACCGCTACCGCGGCGCCGCCCGCTCTTACGGGTCGCCCGGGGTACTGCGGGGCATGAAGCTTCACGTGTACGAGGGCGGCATCCGCGTGCCGGGGATCGTGCGATGGCCTGGCGTGACGCATGCGGGGAGCGTTGTGACCGATGCCGTCAGCGGCGTCGATCTGCTCCCGACGATGTGCGCCGCTGCAGGCGTCGACGTACCGACAGATCTCCATCAGGACGGCGCGGATGTCGCTCCCTTGCTGGGTGGCGAGTCGATTGATCGCGCTCGGCCGCTTTACTGGCAGTACGACGCCGCGATCAGCAAGCCGCGTGTCGCGATCCGCGATGGCGACTGGAAGCTACTGGCGAACGCCGACCTCGACGAGTTCGAGCTGTACAACCTGCGCGAAGACCCGACGGAGCGCGATGACGCCCTGGAGCGTGAGCCGGCCAGAGTAGCGCGGATGCGGGATACGCTGTGCGCGATGCACGCCGAGGTGCTTGCGGAAGGGCCTACGTGGCCTGAAGGCTAGGGAGTGCGCACGTAGATCGGGTTCGAGTAGATCCACGGCTTGAACCGACGCCGGACCTCGATGCGATACACGCCGGGTTGCGTGATCGCGTACGAGAGACGCTTGCCCTCGAACTCTTCGATGACATGTCCGTCCCGGACGAGGCAGATGTACGCCTGCTCCGGCACCGAGGCGTGTAGCCGCATACCGGCGGCGAACGGCAGCTCGTCACCCATCAGGGCGACGATGCGTCCCCTGTGCTGCGCGTCGAAGTAGAACCCGGTGCTGTCGCCAAAGCCGTCATGCGCCATGTAGCAGTGCCCCGCGCGGATCGCGGCGTACACCTGTGCGGCGGCGGCCTTGGAGTCGTTGGGGTCCAGGGGCGCGTCGAGAAGGACGTGCGTTCTCACCGTCTTGAACGTGAAGGCATACGGCAGGATCTGCGGAAGGCCGATACCGGGGATCTTCTTCGCGTGGATGTCGAGCGTTCCGAGAGCGACGACGGGGCGCTTCTTCCCGAGTTCGTCCCACATCCTCACCGCGCGATGGTGCGGCCCCTGGATGACCTTGTCCGGCGCGGCGATCGCAGCGGCGACGTTCTTCCACCGTACGTTACGCACCCAATCGTGCATGTACGACCACAGCTCGATGCCGGTGAAGCCGGTGACGTTCCAGTCCAGCCACGGACACGCCATCGCGCGGGTGGGGTAGTCCTCCCCGATGGGATGCGCGATGAAGCCGATGCCGTCCTGCGCCTGCACCTGGTCGATGAAGCGCTGGGGCTGTCGCCAGTTGCCGCGGCCCTTCACAGGGGCGTCGATATCGAACGCGAGGTAGTGGTTGTGGAATCGCGGAGTGACCTCCTCACCGACGAGGCACAGAAGGTCGTCGTGCCAGCCCTCGTAGCCGAGGTCGCGAGCCTGCAGGTGCTCGTGGTCGGTGAGCATGATGAAGTCGAGATCGGCGGATTGGGCGTCGCGGACAATCTCGGGAACGGTGCCGGAGCCGTCGGAGAGCGTGGAATGAATGTGTATCGCGCCGGCGTAGTCGTACAACGTCGCCGATATATCCGGCGCCTGCGTCAACGAGTCCCCTTGCATACGAAACATACGATGTCCTGGATCTGGGTCATTCCACCGTGCAATACGATCGCAACTCTCGGTATCGCTGCTCGATGGCGTGTTCGTCGATCTCGCGCAGCCTGTCCAGCCCGAAGCCCTCGACTGTGAAGGATGCGACGACGCTACCCAACACGATCCCGCGCCGTATGACTTCCTCGGACGCCGAATCGTGCGCCGCCAGGTAGCCCATCAGGGCTCCCGCGAACGTGTCACCGGCTCCCGTCGGGTCCACGACATCCTGGGTCGGGTACGCGGGCGCGGAGAAGTACGAGTCCGCCGTAAGGGACACCGCGCCGTGCTCGCCCTTTTTTATGATGGCGCGCGAGGGTCCATACGTCAATAACCGGCGTCCAGCCCGGATCAGGTTGGTTTCACCGGTAAGCATGCGCGCCTCCTCGTCGTTGAGGACGAACACGTCCACGCTTCGGAGGAGTTCCTGCAGGTCGTCCCGCTGGATGTCGATCCACAGGTTCATCGTGTCCGCGACGACGAGCATCGGTTCGTCCGTCTGCTCCAGCACCATCTGTTGCAGGTTCGGCGCGATGTTCGCGAGGAAGATGTACGGTGTGCTTCGGTACGACTCCGGGATGTGCGGATGGAAGTCGGCGAACACGTTCAGGTCGGTCGTGAGAGTCTCCCGTTCAGAGAAGTCTTCCGAGTACTTCCCGGCCCAGAAGAACGTCTTGCCCGCCTTGCGCTCGAGTCCCTCCAGATCGACGCCGCGCGACGCCAGCAGGTCGATGTTCTCCTGGTCGAAGTCCTCGCCGACGACCCCCACGAGCCGCACTGGCGAGAAGAAACTCGCCGCCACCGAGCCATACGTCGCCGACCCGCCCAACGCGCGCGGGTCCGAACCCGTCGCGGTCTCGATCGAGTCGAACGCCACGGAACCTACGATAAGTACGCTCAACGGGTGCTCCTTGTGGTCCACCACGGTGACTGTGTCGGGAAGCGCGGCGAACGATCTCGATAATCCCTTCCCCTCGCAGGGGAAGGTTAGGATGGGGTTGGGGACATGCCAACAGGTACTGCGTGGCGAACCCCTGGTGTTACGACTCTGAGGCATGGAAGGCGCCCGCGACTCGCAACCACCAGGTACGACCTCATCGTCAGGACGGGAACCGGCCCGGGCCTCGGCCGCGCTGCTCACGGAACGCCTTGCTGAGGCGCTGTACGCGGCGCACGGTGATTGCGATCAGGAGGAGAGCGCCCGCTACGAGCACGACCCCGTAGTACGGTGGTAGGGGTGTCCCGCTCCGCATCCATTTCACGACGGGCCAGAGGAGCGGAATACACAGAAGCATCACGAGGCCTTCGACCCACTCTGTGCGTGACATGGCTCGCCTCCGAGGATGTGTCGCCGAATAAGAGGATAGGGGCAAGATCGCTCTTGCCCCTACGCTCGACGTGTCCAGTTTCTCAATCGCGTCGAGGGGCCTAGGTCGTGCCCATATCCCACGACGAGAGGTACTTGCTCTGTTCGGCGGTGAGCGTGTCTATCTCGATGCCCAGGGCCGCCAGCTTGAGGGCGGCGATATGTCCGTCGATCTCCTTCGGCGGGTCGTACACCTTGGCTTCGAGGTCCGCGGCGTTCTTGAGCATGTGCTCCGTGGAGAGCGCCTGCCCGGCGAAGCTCATGTCCATGACGCTCGCAGGGTGACCCTCCGCCGCGGCGAGGTTGATGAGACGCCCCTCGCCCAGCACGTGCAGGCGATTCCCGTTCGCAAGCGTGTACCGCTCGACGTTCGGGCGGGCCGTTTGGATGTCGGTCGCGAGTTCTGCCAACGCGGGGATGTCGATCTCAACGTTGAAGTGGCCGGAGTTCGCGATGAGCGCGCCGTCGCGCATCACCTCGAAGTGCTCCCGCCGCAGGACGCTGATGTCGCCCGTCACCGTGATGAAGAGATTCCCCTCCCGCGCCGCCTGAGCCATCGGCAGCACGCGGAAGCCGTCCATCACCGCTTCGAGGCCGCGCAGCGGATCGACTTCCGTGACGATAACGTTCGCGCCGAGTCCACGCGCGCGATCGGCGACGCCACGGCCACACCACCCGTAACCACACACGACCACGACCATCCCGGCGATGAGCGCGTTCGTCGCGCGCAACACGCCGTCCAGGGTGCTCTGGCCGGAGCCGTAGCGGTTGTCGAACATGTGCTTGGTCATCGCGTCGTTGACGGCGTAGATCGGATACGCCAGGACGCCGTCGCTCGCCATGCTTCGGAGGCGGATGACGCCGGTCGTCGTCTCCTCCATGCCGCCGATGATGCCGTCGATGAGGTCGCGTCGCTCCGAATGGATCACGCTGACGAGGTCGGCGCCGTCGTCGATGGTGACCTGCGGCTTCGTGTCGAGCACGTCGCCGATGTGTCCGTAGTAGGTGTCGTTGTCTTCGCCGTGGATGGCGAACGTGGCGGTGTCGAAGTCCTGCACCAGACTGGCCGCAACGTCGTCCTGTGTGCTCAACGGGTTCGAGGCGCAGAGCGCGACCTCGGCGCCGCCGGCATTCAGGGTGCGCATCAGGTTCGCCGTCTCGGTCGTGACGTGCAGGCACGCGGCGATGCGGACGCCGTCCAGCGGCTTCTCAGCCGCGAAACGCTCGCGTATCTGTCGCAGCACGGGCATCGAGCTTTCGGCCCACTCGATGCGCTGCTTACCGGCCTCGGCCAGCCCAAGGTCTTTGACGTCGTAGTTCATGGAGCGCGATTCCTCGGGGCTAGGAGCGGTGCTTCGCAAGCTCGTCGGCGAAGTCGGTCTTCTCCCACGTGAACGTGGGCTCGGTGCGGCCGAAGTGACCGTACGCCGACGTCGCGGCGTAGATGGGTCGCCGAAGCTGCAGTCGGTCGATGATTCCGCGTGGGCGGAAGTCGAACGTCTCCTGGACGATCTTGCCCAGTTCCGCGTCCGGCCGCGCGCCGGTGCCGAACGTGTCGACCATCACGGAGACCGGCTCGACGACGCCGATGGCGTAGGCAAGCTGAAGCTCGCAACGATCCGCGAGTCCGGCGGCGACGACGTTCTTCGCCGCGTGCCGGGCCGCGTACGCGGCGCTACGGTCGACCTTCGTCGGATCCTTACCCGAGAACGCGCCGCCGCCGTGACGGCCCATCCCGCCGTACGTGTCGACGATGATCTTGCGCCCGGTGAGTCCACAGTCCGCCTTGGGGCCACCCTCGACGAACAACCCGGTGGGGTTGATGTGGTAGGTGATCTGCGGGCTGCGCATGTCCTCGGGGATGATCGCCTTGATCACCTCTTCCGTGACGGCTTCCCGGAGTTCCGGCGTCGCGATCGCGGCGTCATGCTGCGACGATATGACGACCGTCTCGACGGACACCGGCTCGCCGTCTTCGTACCGCACGGACACCTGCGACTTGCCGTCGGGCCGCAGGAACGGGAGTACGCCCGTCTTCCTTGCTTCCGTCAGACGAGCCGTCAGCTTGTGCGCGAGCATGATCGGGAGAGGCATGAGTTCCTCGGATTCGCGGCAGGCGTATCCGAACATCATCCCCTGGTCGCCCGCGCCCTCGCGGTCCACGCCCTGGGCGATGTCGGGCGACTGACTGTCGATGGACGTCAGGACCGCGCACGTGTGGCCGTCGAAGCCGAACGTGGCGTCGTCATACCCGATGTCCAGGATCGTCTTCCGCACGACGTTGGGCATGTCGACGTACGTCGTCGTCGTGATCTCGCCCGCGATGATGGCGAGCCCGGTGGTCACCATCGTCTCGCAGGCGACCCGTCCGTTCGGATCGTCGGCCATGATCGCATCCAACACGGAGTCGGATATGCGATCGGCCATTTTGTCGGGGTGACCCTCGGTCACCGACTCCGACGTGAATAGGGAGTCCAACGTCAGGCTCCTTTCAGCCACATGGGCACGCGTGAAGACGCTCTCGCGGCGCGGGCGGGCACAGCCCCACATGGGCATTGTACGACCGATCGGCGGGGTGAGAATCGCCGATCATCCGCGCGTTACGGACGCGAGGCGCTCTACTCTTCGTCGTCGCTGTCCCCGTCGTCGTCGTCAGTGAGGTCGCGCTGAGCCTGGTCGATGAGATCGCCCAGAGTCGTGCCGCCGGCGGAGCGTTCGCGCGGGCGTTCGCGCTCTTGCTCGCGCTCGCGTCCACGCGGTTGCGGCTGCGGTCGAGCGGGGGCCGCCGTGGGGGCGACGGGCGTCGGCGCGTCTTGCTCCACGGCTTCGGTGCGGTGTTGATCGGCAATGTACGCCTTGCGGCTCAGGCCGATGCGACGGTCCTGCAAGTCGAGGTTGATGACCTTGACGTCGAGCGAGTCGCCGACGCGGACGACCTCGATCGGGTCCTCCACGTGCTGATCGCTCAACTCGGAGATGTGGATCAAGCCTTCGATGCCGTCCTCGAGCTTGGCGAAGGCGCCGAAGTTCGTCAGATTGACGATCTGCGCTTCGACGGTCGTGCCGACCTTGTACTTCTCGGGGACGTCCAGCCACGGGTCCGGCTCGAGCTGCTTGAGCCCGAGGGACACGCGCTCGCGGTCGCGATCGACATCCAGGATGACGACCTCGATTTCAGCGCCCTCTTGAAGCATCTCGTCCGGCTCGACCCGCTTCGTCCACGACAGGTCGGACACGTGGATGAGACCGTCGATACCTTCCTCGATTTCGACGAAGACGCCGAAGTCGGTGATGTTTCTCACGCGTCCGGCGACACGCGCGCCGACCGGCTTGTCGCGCTCGAGGCGATCCCACGGGTTCTCCGCGAGTTGCTTGAGCCCGAGGGAGATCTTCTGGCGGTCGGGATCGACGTTCAGGATGCGGACAGTGACTTCGTCGCCCACCCCTAGCACGGTGTGCGGGTCGATGTTCCGTCGCGTCCAGGACATCTCCGAGACGTGCACCAGACCTTCGACACCCTCTTCGAGTTCCACGAAGGCACCGTAATCGACGATGTTGACCACGCGGCCGACGGCGTCGCTGGCAACCGGGAACTTGTCCGCGATGCCTTCCCACGGATCCTTGGTCAGCTGCTTCAGCCCGAGCGAGACCTTACCGGACTCGCGATTTATGCTGAGCACCATCACGTCGATTTCCTGGTCGCGTTCGACGAAGTCCGCCGGATGGCTGACGCGTCCCCAGGACATGTCGCTCTTGTGCAGCAATCCGTCGAGGCCGCCCAGGTCGATGAACGCCCCGAACTGCGTGATGTTCTTCACAACGCCGTGGCGCGTCTGCCCGGCGGCGAGGGTTTCCAGCAGCTCCTGACGCATCGACTCGCGCGCCTCTTCGAGCAACACGCGCCGCGAAAGGACGATGTTGCGTCGACGACGGTTGAGCTTGATGACCCGCATCTCGATATCTCGACCGAGGTACGTGTCCAAGTCAGGAACGGGCCGGATGTCCACCTGGGAAGCCGGGAGGAAGGCATACATGCTGCCGATCTCCACCCGGAGGCCACCCTTGATACGACGTGTGACAGTTCCCTTGACGGGGCGGTCACCCTCGTACGCTTCCGCGATGTCGTCCCATACGCGGCGCTGGTCGGCAATAACCTTGGACAGCACGACGGAACCGTCGGCGTCCTCGAGACGCACGAGATAGACATCGAGTTCGTCACCCGCGGCGATCTGCGGCTTGCCGTCTTCGCCGAGTGGGAACTCTTCGAGGGGGATAGTGCCCTCGGACTTGTACCCTATGTCTACCAGGACGCTCTCTTCGGCGAGCTTCAGGACCGTGCCTCGGACGACCTCACCCTCTTGTATGTGGCGCATGGTCTGATCGTAGGCGGCGGCCAACTGCTCGTCGGTAAAGACGTCATCGTCGGGGAGATCAATGGCGTTAACCCCAGCAGCCGGGGCTTCTTCCATCTCCCGTTCGGGCTCGCCAGGGGCCCTGACCCCGGGGGACATGGCTTCGACCGGCGCGTCAGGCGCCTCAGCCGTGTCCGTAGCCTCGGAAGCCGGCTCTTCGGCTGAGTCGTCGGCGGCCTCTGCCACCGGCGCATCGTCCGTAGCCTCGGGAGCCTGCTCTTCGGCCGGTTCGTCGGCAGCCTCGGCCGCCGGTTCGTCGTCGGTGGCCTCGGGAGCCTGCTCTTCGGCTGAGTCGTCGGCAGCCTCTGCCACCGGCGCATCGTCCGTAGCCTCGGGAGCCTGCTCTTCGGCCGGTTCGTCGGCAGCCTCGGAAGCTTGCTCATCGGCCGAGTCGTCCGCAGCCTCGGGAGCCGGCTCTTCCGCGCTATCAGCGGCTTCGGCGTCCGTTGTCTCGGGCGAATCGGGTTCCCGGACGTCGTCGTCGTCCGTCGTCTGTTCTGGTGTTTCTGTCATTATCAGTGCGATATTGCTGGCAGAGAACGGCGGTCGAACCGCCCATGTTATCCGTGCCAGACTCCCTTCATGCTCTACGTTGTAGCCGATGTCAACGAGCCCTTACGCGCTGACCCGTCTACTAAAATAACCCAGGCTTCAATAGGGTGTCAAGCCTAGTGCTGTGCGACTCTAGGCCGTTTTGGGCTGTCTCGTCTCGGTCGTCGCGCCGGCCCTGACGGGCCGTCGACGGTTGACGTCCTTCGCGGACGCGTGGTACGTTCCGTCGCGGCACAACACACAGGGATTCACATGGCTCCTAGCACCGATCTGTCCCATCGCGATCGCGTGGTCGTCATTTCCGGCGGCGTTCGGGGCATCGGCCGCGCTCTTACCGACGGGTTCCTCAGCGCGGGCGCGCGCGTCGTCGCGTTCCACCGAGGAGAGTCCGAGGAGTCCGTGGCCGCGGAGAGCGCGCTGAGGACGCAGCAGGCGGACGCGCTCTCAAAGGGTCGCCTCGCGATCGTACGCGCGGACCTCACACGCTCACAGGATCGCGAACGCGTGCTGGCGACGGCGCAAGACGCCTGGGGCAGGTTGGATGTCGTCATCAACAACGCCGGTGTGTGCTTCCGCGACGATCTCTCGGTGGAGCGCGTCGGGCTACAGCAGGAGATCAACGCTGTCGCGCCGGTTACGTTCGCGCGGGAGGCCGCTGTGCATATCCGCAATAACGCCCACGCGGATGCACGTACGCCCTCGCGTGGGGCGCTGTTGGCGATCTCCTCGTACGTCACCGAGTGGCACGAATATGCGTCGGACTACCTGCACCACTACGCCCACTCCAAGCGCTCGCTCGAGGATGGGATGAAGCGACTCGCGCTGGAACTCCGCCCCGTCGACATCAACGTGGGCGTGATCGCCGTCGGCGTTGTCTACGCGGGCATGGGCATGGCGACCATCGAGGGCAAGGAAGAGGCCCTCGCCAAGGGCGATCTCCCTGTGACGAAGTTCTCCGATGTCGACGCCGTCGTGTTCGAGGCCCTTTGTATGGCGCATCCGCGCGGGCACTACAAGACGGGACGCGTCTCGGTACTCGACGGCGGCTGGAACCTCGGCCCCGCGAGCTGAACCACAACTACATCCCCATCATGGCTCCGCCGCGGTGATTCCTCGCGGCACCGGTGTTATGTGTGCACTGGCCTCTCTCCGCCACGTTCTGTACACTGTCTACATGGTTATCCATAGGCGTCGGTGGGGGTTGTCCTACCCGTTGGGCGTCTCGCATGCGGGGTTTGCCCATCTGAGCTATCCTATGAGTGTCTGGCGCGGAACGAGCAGCGTCGGGAGGCGGGAGCCTCTGCGAGGCGGCTGAACATCGATGCGTCATCGCCGTTAGTTGCCGGGGGCGTGTGAGGCCACGCCCACCGAGCCAACGTGAGGCGGATTACCGTGAGCAAAACTGGCCCTGGAATGGAACGCGCGGGTCGAGGTCTCCGTATGAATCGTGGGACTGGGCCCTGGGTTGTGGTGTAGGTCGCGCCGCGCGGGATTCGGGCCAGGCGTCGTCGCTCATCGGTAGTGAGGTCTTTGGTGCCGTTGCTTAATCGCTTGCGAGGCGCACGCACGTCGAAGAGGGTGGTTGTTGAGTGGGCATTGGTGTGTTCCGTGCCCCTGGTCATTCTGGCGTCGGCTTATGTACGCATGCCGAACCTGACCGAACTGTCGGGGCTCCCGACCCTCTCCTTCCTAGCGGCCAACGACGACGATGCGGCGCCCGACGAGCCGGTCGAGGACGCGCTGGGTGGCCCCGACGGTTACCCGTTGGCGGCGTTCTACGAGTCCGAGGTCCCCGAATCTGACGAGCCAGTCGTCGCCCAACCCGCAGCCGCCAAGGCAGAGCCGCGAGGGCGCCCGAAGGCCGCGGTAGTGACCCGGCCGGCCGGCGCGACAATCACCTACGCCCGTCACGAGGTGCGGCCAGGCGAGTCTCTGTGGACCATCTCCCGGCGCTACGGGGTCGATGTCGATTCGCTGCACAGCGCCAACCGCCTCAAGACGGGCGCGAAGATCCAGCCCGGACAGAGCCTGCGGGTCCCAGATCGCAAGGGCATTCTCCACGTGGTGCGGCGGAACGACACGATCGAAGATATCGCGTTGCGCTATAAGGTCCCGATCGAGACGATCGTCAAGGCCAACAAGATCGCAGACGCTAACCAGATCCGCGTCAAGCAGGAGCTGTTCCTGCCCGGCGCTACGCCGCCCACCACATCGGCACGATCCAGGTCCCGTGGCGCATCCTACACGATGCCTGCGAAGGGGCGCCTATCCTCACGCTATGGTCAGAGGAAGCACCCCATCAGCGGGCGAAGGCAGATGCACGCAGGGATCGACATCGCGTGCGGCGCGGGAGGCTCGATAGTGGCCGCGCGTGGCGGTCGTGTGACCCACGCGAGTCGGATGGGCGGATACGGCAAGCTCGTCGTGATCGACCACGGGAACGGCTCCACGACCCGATACGGTCATTGCTCCCGCATCCTCGTCCGTGTCGGTCAGCGCGTGAACCAACGCCAGAAGATCGCGCTCGCCGGTGCGACGGGCAACGCGAACGGCCCGCATCTGCACTTCGAGGTGCGCCGCAACGGCAATCCCGTCGACCCGCTCACGGTCCTGCCCAAAAGATGAACCCCCACGTGGGGTCCGAGTTAACATCTACCCAGTCTGCCGGGAAACGGTACGTCTGCGTGCCGGCATTTAGGGAAGGAAAGCATATGGACATCATCCCGCGCCTTTCGGCCATTGGGCTCACGCTCGGGTTGGTAGTCGGAGGCTCGATCGGCTGCGCCGACCGAGTGGACGAGATTGATGAGGTCGACATCGCGCCGCAGTTAGTGACGGCTGGAGAGGCCCTCGCCAACGCGGAACGGCTGATGGAGCAGGCGGGCGTAGCGATCGACTTCGATGACGCGTCGCAGTTGGAGAACTTACAGGAAAACCTGCCGAATCCGAACGAACTAAAGGACCCCGCCGTTCAGGAGAACATCGAAGGCGCGATCGGTTCGCTCAACGAGGTGTTCGACGTCATGGGCACGACGCTTCCGGCGGAAGAACTCGTGCCGTTCGGCGCCCCGGCGCAGGGGAATCTGCCGCAGGTGTCGCTCTCTACGTCCGACGAGGCGATGATCCTGGTCCACCTGGCGTACCTGACATCTCTCGACGCTGTCTCGATGCTCGCGCAGGTAGGCGGCGACCTGTTCCAGATCGAGTATCCGGCGAGCTTCGACACGGGCGAGGTTTACGAATTCGTCCTGAACCTCGACACATCGAGCATGGACCCGGACGAGATCCTGGCGCGCTTCGGGGACGAGCAACGACAGGCGATGCTCGACGCGGTGATGATCCTGACGGGTGGCGTCGTAAGCGCCGCCGGCAGGCGTCCCGACGTGGACGGGAACCTGCACCGGCGTAGTGGTCTGTTCTACCTGAACCTCGCGGCGGAGCGCATCGCCGAGAACTCGGCCGAGGTCGAGGACGCGATCGGGGAGCTTCGCGATACGGTCAACAAGAATCTCAGCCTGGAAATCCTCCAGGAACTCGGGGCGTGGGGATTCACGATCGAATCGCTACCGGCCGACCTCGTCAACCTCGTCGACGGCGTGTAGGGAGAGTACTCATGCAGCGCAACAGTTCACGTATGAGAGAGCTTCGAGGGCTCCTGGTCGGCTGCGTCGTGGCGTCCAGCGTCGCGGTGTCCGCTATGGCCGACGAGCCGTTGCTACCTTTCCGTAGCCTCCGCGCGATGGGGCTGGGCAACGCGTACGAAGCGGTGGCGGACGACCTGTTCGCCTTCGACTACAACCCCGCGGGGCTTGCGAACATCGACCGGTTCACGCTCGCGATCGTTCCTGCGCAGGCGCGTGTCAGCGACGACCTCGCCGGCGAGGTACAGGACCTCGAGGACCTGCTCGACGAGATCGACGAACTGTCGAAGCAGGACACGGACAACATCCTCGCGAGTTCGGCGATCGACGACGTCGTCGCGCGGATCGACGACCTGCGCCATCAGAAGCTGAAGGTGCAGGCGTCCGTCGGTCTGGCGCGCGTCGCGCTGCCGCTGCCCGAGGTGGCGGGATTCCGTCTCGTGGGTGGCGCGAGCGTGTCTAACCAACTCGTGACCGGCATTAACTTGAACCGCGCCGGATTGCCGTGGGGTTCGGTCGTCTTGGACGTGCTCGACGACGAGTTCACGTTGGACGCCTCACTCGAGGTGTTCACCATGCAGTTCGCGGCCGCGGCGGAGAAGGATCTCTCGACGCCGTTCGTCGAGCGTGTGCGCGCGGGAGCAAACCTTCGCCTCGTGAACCGCAAGATCAAGCGGGACTTCTTCACCCTCACGGACATGCTCGACCCGGATAGGTTCAAGGCGAACCACTTCGACACAACGACCGACGACGGGGAGATCGACTCCTTCGGAGACATCCAGGACATCATCGACAACAACACCGAGAGCGAAACGGGGCAGGGCGTCGATGTGGGAGTGCAGGTAGACCACACGGACTACCTCAGCACCGCGCTCGTGGTGCGCAGCCTGTTCAGCGACGTCGGTGACGATACGTTCCCGACCACCACGACGATCTCGGCCGCCGCGAAGCCGCTGACGTTCCTGGACAAGGAGAACTCGCTCGTCGATCTTACGGTCGCTGCCGGGTTCAGCGATGGCGCTGGGGATGACGCGCAGGAAGCCTTCCTGAACGACAGCATCACCGACAACATCCACCTCGGCGCGGAGGCGCTCCTCTTCCCCAACAGCCCGATCAACCTAGCGTTGAGAGTGGGCGACAACCAGGGCTTCTCGACGTGGTCGGCGGAGCTGAAGCTGGCGGTCGTTCGCGTGGGCGTCGGTTGGTACGGCGACCTCGAGACCGACTACTGGGCGGGTGGTATGTCGCTCGTCTTCTAGCCTGTGCGGAGCTTATGTGATCGGCGAGGGCGCGCGTTCCGATGCGCGCCCTTGTCACGTACGACCCCCGCCTCCCCGATCCAGCGTCATCGCCACCAGGCCGAACGTGCCTCGGTCGCACGCGATCTCTCGGACGACGCGGTCACATCCCGGGACGGCAATCACAGAGTAGGTGATCGCCGCCGTACGGAACCCAGCGTTGCTCGTGAACTCGAAGGCGACTTCGCCCATCAGCCCGCGCGCCTCGGCGGAGTCGCCGCCCACCGGCAGTTGTGTGCCGGACCACTCGTACACGTCGAACGCGCGCTCCTCAGTCGTGCCGTCGGCGAAGAGAATCCGCAAGGACAGCGGCGACTCGGGTCGGCTGTACCCAAAGGCCAGCATATGGATGCGACCGACCGCAACGTCCAGGTCGTGTAGCGTCCACTGGTTCGGGCCGTTTGTAGGCGAGACGAGCACGTCGTTCACCCCGACCCCCACGCGGAACGGCGCCCCGGCAACCTCGACCCGGTCGGTCGCGAACCATGTCGCGAAGCCCGCGTTGTCCCCGCCACCGACGCGCATGGACCCGTGCGGTCGTGTGTACAGCTCGCCCAGGTCGAGGAGCGTATAGCCAGCTTCCGACGACTTCCCTGGGGTGCCTATGACGCGGACCGGTTCCGGCCCTCGCGCGCGATCCATCTGCGGACCGGACACCACAGGCGTCCGTTCACCGTCTGACGCGGGGTTCCATTCGAGGCGGTTCACATAGCGCTCGCCATGCTCGACAGGCCAGATGTCGACCGTCGTCTCAGCCGTGACTGTGATCGGCCCCGACGCCTCCAGGGTGAGGGTAATCTCGCTTGGGTCTCGCGTGGCGAAGATCGGTAGGAGGCAGTACGCGTGGTAAGCCGCGCCAGCGGAATACCCGCCGATGCACGTGTCCGCGACGTTCTGATAGATCGTCCACTCGTTCCCTCGCACTTCGTGCAGGAGGGTGTTGTTCTGACGCACGGCGATCCGCACGTCAGAGGTTATCTCGGCCGACCAGCGCGCGCGGAGGCCGAGGACGGGAACACACCCTCTCGGCGTTGCGGGGACATGGAGCGTCAGCTTGCCCTCGGGGTCGAGAGCCACGTCCTCCTGCAGTAGGTGGCTGGAGCATAGTACCGGCTCGGCCTCGCCGCGCGCGAAACCGGCGAACGGTGTGCCGAACAGATGCCACTGCAGCAGCGTGGCCACGTGGGTCGCCTGGTCCTCATCCTCGCAGCGGCCGGTGCGGAGCAGCTCTGGAAGAACATCCATGAGACGTGGACGCGCCCGCACGTAGTCCCGGCGAGCCTGCCGAAGCAACTCCGCTATGGCCGTGTCAGGACGTTCGGCGAGTCGGCTCAGGAAGTGCAGGATCAGCTCGCACGCGTAGCGGGCCGGAATCATGCCTGCGACATTCGAACTGCTACCGAAGTAGGCCGCTCCGCCTTGATTCAGGAACGCTCTGACGAGGCGTGACCCCGGCGGCGCGGTAGCGCAGCCGTCCACGAACACGATAGGGCCGCGTGGGAGCTGCGGGATGGCATCCGCCGTGGCGTAGGTCTGCCACCGGCCGGACAGCGCGGTGTCGTTCCCGTGGCCGAAGTGGATGACGGCGTCGTATTCCGGGAGGAGTTCGTCCGCCTCGTCCATCGTGAAGGAGGACGCGTAGCCCAGCTCCTGCAGCGCGAGGAGGAACGTGCGCGTCTCCAGGTGCATCCGCGTGTCTTCGGAACACATGAACAGAGCGCGCGGCTCATCCGGGCGGGTGGGGCTCCCGAGTTGTCGGACCATCGCGGACGGCGTGCCAAGGATACGGACCACCGGCGCGTCCGGGAGGCCGTCGTCGGCGCGCGAGCCGTAGAAGTAGTCCGTGTAGAGGGACTCGGCGCCGCAGTCTACGCCGAACATCGGCACGACGCCCTCGTCGCCGACAATTGCGACGAACGGCGGGCGGCTACTAGCGATGCTCCGTTGGATGTCGCGCGCCGCCTGGGACGCCGTCTCGCTTGGGTACGTGAACGGTGCGTCGTCCTGCGTGACGCCGACATCCAAGACCGTGGCGTCGTGGCGGACGGCAAAGGCGTGCATCGCCGCCTCGACTGTCGCCGCGTCGGCCCCGAGCGTCGTCCGCAGGCGTCGCGTATCGGTAAGGACTGTTCCGCCGAGCATACGGGCCACCCCTTTTACGCAGCGGCCAAGCGCCAGAGCCCGCGGTTAGGCGCCCACGGAGCGCGCCACCTGCTCACGCAGCCTCGCCACGATCTCACCCGATTCCCGCCGCGCGTCGCGTAGCGTCTCGACCGATGGCGTGCCTGCGCGCAGGGCTTCCAGAACGACCACCTCGGCGCCGACGAATTCGTCGCCGACGTCCGCGACTTCCGCGGCGATGTCCACCGGGATCGTGGTGACGCCGTTGACGTCGGCGTGCAGCATGTCGTCCGGGAAGATCGTGATGCCGCCCACATGCACGGGTACGCCGACCTGCGGGAAGTGGCAGTATCCGTGCGCGCAGATCGTGCCGTCGGTAAACGCCGGGAATCCGATGTCGCGCACCTGGTCCAGGTCACGTCCTGCGCCGCTCGTTATAAGCCCCGCCGCGCCGAAGGCTTGATACGTCGTGCACATGACCTCACCGAACGTGGCGGCGACGGTCGGGTCATCGACATCCTGGAACACGACGATGGGCGGCCCGGAAAGCGCGCCGAAACCCGCAACCTGGTCGTCCATGCCGCTGTAGGCGTCGCCCGCGCGCGGGGCTGCGTTGGACCGGAACGTGGCGGTGGACGCGAATCCCACTATGGGAGGCATCTCCGGGAAGCAGGCGCGGATGCGTCCGTCCATATAGCCCGTGTTCCGCGGACGCACATCGAATAGCTCGATGATGTTGCATATGGTCGGGGTGTCGAACGTGACCAGCTTCTCAAGCGTCGCTGTGCTAAGAGCCATCGCGGGCGTTCTCCTGAGCGGGTCGGCGCTGATGGGGTTCGTCAGGTGGAGACGTTCGGGCAGACGGCGACTCGTGTCAAGCCGATCACGCTGGGCTCATGTGCCCGTTGGGCACAACCAGTTTGCGCGCGTTGGGGGAGATGCGACCTGCGTTGGCGACAGCTCCCAACTCACGAACGGCTCCGCCTCTGGCCGCCCGGATTCTCGCGTTGATCGGGGAGCCGCTCTCGGGCGTGCGCTGCGCGAGAGAAGGCAGCACGGACATCTCACGAATGCCCGGTCCCGACGATGATCGCCACTATGCCCGCGAGTGCCGAGCGTGTCTCAACGCCGCCGCGCGGCGATGCACAGACGCCGCCACTGCGCCACACGCAACCACCACAGCGAACAGCGCCACACCGACGACGGCAAGCGGCCCGACGGATTCATCCAGAACCGTCATCACGATCAGCAGCAGGGAAAACACCAGAAGCGCGTACGCGGCGATTCTGTTCATGCGATAGACGCCATACGCGCCAGCGAGGAGGATCGCGGACGTGAAGGCCGCAATCAGCGCGTCCTGGCTGCCGCTTCTGGCGAATTCGCGGAGCACAGTCAGCATCCTGAGCGCGCCGACCGCCGCGATCAGGATCGCGCACATCGCTGCGACGAATCTCGCCGTGATGGGTCTCATAGCTAGCTCCTGCGCCACCTTCGTGGACAACATACGGCCCTGGGTAGACGCACGCAAACGCCCAGTCGTTTACCGCTCCACCGATGCGCCCTCAACGCGCGAGACCCGCGATCTGCCACAGAAGGTCGAGGTCCATCGATTCTCGGACGGTCTCCGCCAGCCTGTCGTACTCGTCCTCGGCCGACGCCACGCCTTCCGCGCCATGCTCGTAGGCCAAGCCCTTGCGCCCCGCGAGCGCCGTCAGGAGACCGGCGCGGACGGACACGTTGTCGAGCAGCCCGTGGATCATCGTGCCGACGACGGTGCCCCTCTCGTCGACGGCGCCGTCGGCCACGCGCGCTGACGTGCCGTTTCTGGACACGATCTCGTACGCCCCCGTGCCCTCTGCCGTGCGCTCGACAACGCCCATATGTATCTCATACCCGGCGAGCGGTTCGTCGCCATCCCGCGGGTGCAGCAGACTTCCGGTTGAGCGCCGCGCCTCAACCTTGGCGGTGACCTTCTCGCGACCGAAGCGCGTCCGCAACGGCAGCAGGCCCAACCCACGCACGCGGGGCTCGCCGGATTCCACGCCGTGCGGATCTTCGATGGTCTCCCCGAGCATCTGGCAGCCGCCGCATATGCCCAATACCGGCTCGCCGTTCTCGGCGCGCTGTGCGACGACATCGGCGATGCCGGTGGACCTCAACCACGACAGGTCCAGCACGGTGTTCTTCGAGCCGGGCAGGATGACGAGGTCCGCGCCGGCCGCGGCTTCTGCCGTCTCGACGAACCGGACCACCACCTTCGGCTCATGCTCCAGCGGCAGGACGTCATCGTAATTAGAGATGCGCGGGAATCGGATGACGGCGATGTCGATCTGGTCGTACCCGGGGCGATACCTGCCGCGACGATTCTCGATCGACACCGAGTCCTCGTCGGCGATGGCCAAGCCCCGCACGTACGGCAGCACTCCCAATGTGGGCTTGCCGGTGCGCTCTGTGAGAATGTCGAGACCCGGTTGCAGCAGCTTCACGTCGCCGCGGAACTTATTCACGACGAACGCGACCACACGCTCCCGTTCGTCGGGGTCGAGAAGCTCGAGCGTGCCGACGAACGAGGCGAAGACGCCCCCCAGGTCGATGTCGCCGACGAGCACCACCGGCGCGTCCGCCAACTTCGCGATGTACATGTTCGCGACATCGCGGTCCTTCAGGTTCACCTCGGCGGGGCTCCCCGCCCCCTCGATGACGACCAGGTCGTACTGCTCACGCAGCGACGTCAGGCAACGCGCCACGATCTCCTCGAACTCAGGTCTACGTCCGTCATAGCGATGCGCGGTTTCGCTGCCGATGGGTTTGCCCATCACGACAACCTGTGACCGCGCATTGCCTTCGGGTTTCAGGAGGATCGGGTTCATCTCGACGGTGGGGACGATCCCGGCGGCGGCAGCCTGTACCGCCTGCGCGCGGCCAATCTCGTACCCGTCCGGCGTCACGGCGGAATTCAGCGACATGTTCTGCGACTTGAACGGCGCCACGCGGATTCCCTCGTCGCGGAAGAGGCGGCACAGAGCCGTCACGAACAGGCTCTTCCCGGCGGACGACGCGGTCCCCTGAACCATAAGCGTGGGAGCTAGCAACGACGTGTCTCCTCAGAAGTCGATCCCGAGTTGGGCGGGGACGCCTCGGTCGTAGGGGTGCCTCACGGGTGTCATCTCGGTCACCAGGTCCGCCAACTCGACGACCTCCTCTGGCGCGTCGCGACCGGTGACGACCACGTGCACCTTCTCCGGCCGGGCCATGAGCGTCTGCGTGACACGCTCGACGGGGATGAACCCGTAGTTGATGGCGTACGTGATCTCGTCGAGGATGACGATGTCATGATCCCCAGCGAGGATCATCTGCTCGGAGGCCGCCCACGCCTTCTCCGCAGCCAGCTTGTCGCGGGACAGGTCATCGCTGTCCCAGGTGAAGCCCTCTCCCATGACCAGGAAGGTCAAGCCGGGGAGCGTCTCCGCGAACTTGCGCTCGCCGGTCTTCCACTTGCCCTTGATGAACTGGACTATCGCCACCTTGCGGTTGCTCCCGAGCGCGCGGAACGCCAGGCCCAGGGCAGCCGTGGTCTTTCCTTTGCCCTTCCCCGTGTAGACGATCACGAGGCCGGGGAGGTCGCGCCGGCGCATCGCGCTCTCGTCAGGCATCAGCAGGGACCCCTTCGGTTGGCGCGCCGATGACGGGTGGTGGGATCGCAGCGCGGCGCACGCCGACGCGTGCCCACGCGGCAGACGCGTGAACCGCAAGGCGGTCGGTCGGAATTGGAGTGAGGAGAGCGCGCCAAGCCCTCGCGCGGCGCCACTGCATAGAACATCCCGATGCCTTCGAGGAGGGACATCGGGAAACCCGGTGCGCACCGACGTCAAGGCGGCGTCAACGGGGTCTCCGCGCGTCGCCCCTCGGCGGCGTGGAAACGGGCAGTGGCAGGTCTCCGGGCTTATCGCCGTTCCTGTGGAACGTCCACGTCGCCTTCCCCGACGCCTCCTGGCGCGAGTGGCTTCGACATGGGCATCCGCTTGGATGCCGAATTACCGTTGCGGGGCAGCCACGGATTCCAACCGTGTTCCCTATTCTCCCTCGTCGCCCGAGTGGGCCTCGTAGGGCGCCAACCGCCTCGTGCTATTCGATGTGCGATCAGACGAACACTCGGAATATAGCTGCCGATAAGGGGGTCGTCAACGGACAACGACGCGGCGTACGTCATCAGTTCTGAGCGCGCGCAGGGCTGCGTTGGCAGCCGCCGGTGGCCCTCGACGACGGCATCCGGGACGTGATCGACTGGGCGCGGGACGATTGGGGCCGGATCGAGTCTGGGCCACTCGAGCACGAGCACAAGCCGTAGGGGCCGCTGCGTCGTCCTCGACCCTCTCGTCGTGGTACCTACGCGCCCGGATCAGCGACGCGTCCTGATGATCGCCAGCAGACGGCAGGGCTCCGAACCCGACGGTGCGGGAGCAGGCGATGTTCCAGCGAGGCGGACGGGTTCGCGGGTACGGGGCCGCGTGTTACTATTCCCCCGTTCTGCGGTCGCATTGCGTGTGGTCTGGGAATCCCTCCAATGGCGGTATCCGTTACGTTCGAGTCGGTGACAAAGCGTTTCGGAGACACCGCTGCCGTCGACGGCGTGACCTTCGAGATACACGAAGGCGAGTTGTTCTTCCTCCTCGGCCCGTCAGGGTGCGGGAAGAGCACGGCGTTGCGCACCGTCGCGGGCTTCTACCAGGCCGACGAAGGCGAGATCCACTTCGGCGAGCGCGCGATGCGGAACGTGCCGCCCCACGAGCGCAACACGGGGATGGTCTTCCAGAACTACGCCCTGTGGCCGCACATGACCGTCTACCAGAACGTCGAATATGGCCTCAACGTGCGGAAAGTGCCGGACGCCGAGAAGAAACGCCGCGTCGGCGAGGCGCTCGACATCGTCCAGATGCAGGAGTACGCCGAGCGGTCGTCGAACCAGCTCTCAGGCGGCCAACAGCAACGCGTAGCGCTTGCCCGCGCTCTCGTGATCGAGCCGGATGTGCTGCTCCTGGACGAGCCGCTGAGCAACCTCGACGCGAAGCTCCGGGACGAGATGCGCCAGGAGATCAAGCGCATCCACGGCGAAGTCGGCCTGACCACCATCTACGTGACGCATGACCAGAGAGAGGCGCTCTCGCTCGCAAGCCGAGTCGCCGTCATGCGCTTGGGCAAGATCGTCCAGATCGGCGCTCCGAGGGAGATCTACGCGGAGCCCGACAACACGTTCGTAGCGCACTTCATCGGCGACACGAACTTCCTCGACGGCCGCGTCGAGACCAACGGCGGCGGGAATCTGAGTGTGAAGACGTCCGTCGGGCAGGTCCGCTGCGATGCTCGCTTGGATTTCGCGGGCGGCGACGAGGCGGTGCTATCTATCCGGCCCGAGTCGCTGAGGATCAGCGACGCCGCCGAAGCAGACACGAACTCCTATGAGGCGACGATCATAGGCGCGACGTACCTCGGCAGCATCGAGGAATACGAGGTCGCCCTGTCAGACGAGGTCTCCATGCGCGCGTCCGTGTATAACCCCGGCCATGTCGAGCACCATCCCGGTGACCGTGTCTACGTGTCGTTCGACGCGTCCGATGTCGTGCCGTTGCGCCGCCCCGACGAATCCGCCTGACAAAGCATGGCGCCAGAGCCCCTCCGCCTGCAGTTCTACACGAAGCGCGACTGCCCGCTCTGCGAGAAGGCGAGGGACGCCGTCGAACGCGTGTTGAGAAAGCTCGGCGACATTCCCGTGGACATCGAATACAGGGACATCGAGTCGAACGAGGAATGGCTCGAGGCGTACAAACTGCTGATCCCGGTTGTGGAGATGGACGGGGCGCAGGTGTGCCTTTATCATGTGCACGAACGTCGATTCGCGCGACGGCTGAAATCGGCGTGGAAAGAGCGTCGGCGGTCACGGTGATGCAACGTCGTTAGAGGGTGGCACGCATGGCTCAGATAGCGTTCGACCGGATGATCGACCTGACGTACACCGTAGACGCCGACTCCCCACGGGAGCCCGCCATCGGGCCGGCGAAGCTATACCACACCGCCACGATGGCTCAGGACGGCTACTTCGAGTCGCGCATCGACGTCTCCGGGCATACCGCCACGCACATGGACACGCCCTGCCTGATGTACGCCGACGGATACAACGTCGGAGAGGTCGAGTTGTGGCGACTCACGGGCGAGGCGCACAAGGTCGACGTGAGTCACCTGAAGCCAGGCGACAGCATCACTGACGACGTGTTGCAGGCGTGGGAACACGCGGGCGGGTCGTTCCCGAAGGACGCCATCGTGTTCCTGAAGACGGGCATGGAAGCGCTGTTCGGCGACAGCGTGTTCAACCAGAACTGGATTGGTCTCGACGGGCCGGGCACGCAGTGGCTCGTGGATCGCGGCGTGAAGCTCATCGGCACAGACGCGTGCGCCATCGAGAGCATCTGGGGGCCGCGCGACGGGTTCCCGTCCCACCACACGTTCCTCGAGAACCAAGTCCCGATCATCGAGAATCTACGCGCGCTCGACGAACTCCCAGCGAGCTTCCAGGTTGTCGTCGCGCCGATGAAGCTGGCGAACTCGTCGGCGGCGCCCACACGGGTGTTCGCGTTCGTCTAGGCGCGCCTGATGCACGTCTGAGCTATACAGGGCTCCCGTCAGGATGAGGGCAAGGTCGGTCCACGCGCGCCTTCCGTGCCGCGTGGCGATGCGCCGGACCTGCGTGAGGCGGCCCTCGCCCGTTGGCAGGCCATCCCTTCCTCGGTTAGCAGCCGCATACGGGCGTCGCGGCGTGGAGTCGTTCGAGACGGCCATCTGTCCGCGTAAAGAGCGTTGCCACCTCGCCCCGAGCCGTCCCGCGTCCTTCTTCCCCTGGCTGTTCCCGAGCGCCCGTAGCGTCGGTACCGAGGTCGGAGCCCATACCCAAACCGGACGTGGGGCGATTGCCGTCGCCCGCGAGGATATGCCGGCGTGAATCTCCGCAGAACCTCGCTACCACTGCGTTTCTGCGGCTCGGCCGCGATCACGATGCCACTCCATGTCTCGACAAGATCACAAGGTCGTCCTACGTCCCTGGCCTGCCAGGTACTGCGAACGCGAGGGCCTCGGATGGCCGTCTCCGGTACCGTGGAGATTCCCGCCCAGGGTTTGACGCTGGCTCTACCGGTGGCACAATGTAGACGTAGATCGCGTGGACGCGTGGCAACGGGAGTGAGCGCAGACGGGAGCGAAGGGCAGTGTTTGGATTCGTCACGAAATATCTGAGAGCACATCCCCAGCGCGTGGAAGACGCTAAGTGGGCCGCGCGCTTCGGCACGGCGATGCTCATTTTTGGGATCTTCCTGTATATGATGCTCGTACACTAGCCGCACCGATCGCGCCTGTCCTGCCACCGCGGGAATCATGGCGCGACCAGGTCGCCTGCGTGTGCATCAGGTCGAGGTGGTCGGCGACGATCGTACGGCTCTCACAGAAACCATCCAGACCGGCGTCAGCGTGCCCAGGTCGTCCGGCGGACCCACGCGCCGCTGCTGCCCTCGGTCGCCCGGCCCGGAGACCGTGTCGGCTCGGCGTGGGTGAGGCGATAGGAACTCAGGGGCGAGCGTCAGGACTGGAAGCGCGTCCCATGGCACGCGCCGGCCCAATCGGGTAGGGCAGGTGAATCCGGCCCACCGAATTGTCACACGGAGGGACGCCATCGTCGCCGGCCTTCACCCGCATTCTCCTTACCCGACAAGTGGACAACACAGGGCGACATGGGATCGGGCGCCCTCGAGAATAGGCAGCACGTCAGTCGGTGTCAGGAGGTGCCGTGCCTGCATCCCTACTGACCCATTCGTCATATAGGCTCCCCCTGGCCGCCGGCGCCAACCCGTTTCCCAGAGCGCGAATCCCTACCCGCGCCCTCCGCTCAATGACGGTCATTCTGTCACATGCGCATGCGTCGCCGGAGTTGACGCGAACAGCGTCGTATGGCGGATGTCCAAGCCACTGTGGGCGCCTCACAGCGTGTAGCTTCCCGCGCGACCTTCCGCTGGCGTGCGGGTGATCCATGTACCCACCCGCTTCCAGTGAGGGTTGCCCTGTTGCGTCGCATCCTGCGTACCGGCTTGGCCTGCCCGCCTTCGGGCTCCGCAATCTGTTGCCCATAGGACCGATGGCAGCGGGGCCGCAACATGGCGCCGGTCATCGGCTACGGCGGCGGCATCTGGGGGTGACCGGACAGCTGGGCGGATGACGGACCAGGCCATCGCGCTACGCAAGATCTGGATGCACGGACAGGCAGCGTGATCGCCTCACGAGGGAGCGCGCGGAAGCGATGGCCGACGTAGGAGTCGTCGTGTTCGTGGGCCCGGACGGTGTGGACGCAGACGACCCAACCACGTAGTTGAGACGGTCACGACCGCGCTGTCGCTTCGCCTTGCGTTGGCTACCCCCTTGTGGTATTCTGCTGTGGAATGGCTCGGCCGGCGGTCGCATGTCTGTAAGCGACCTATCAGGACGCAACCACGAGGAGTTCGTGACTGCTCAGCCCCTGGCCGCAGCTAGGGGGTATCGGTTACTGTCTCGGCAT
>JABGQA010000132.1 GCA_018644665.1 Candidatus Poribacteria bacterium | reverse complement strand
TCGGGTATCCACGTCTTGGCCTGGATCGGATGGCCGCCCTGGAAGTTGAGATTCACCGCGGGAATCCCGAAATCCCGATACTGGGGCAGAGCTTCGATGAAGCGCCGCGTGTTGGCGTCGGCCGAGGCGGGCGAGTCCCACGCTCCATGGCCCGCGTGGTCGTTCTCCGGCCGCGAGCCGTCGTCGTCCCACCACGCCACGCGGCCGAGCGTGTCATCGAACGTCGCGTTCACGGTACGGACGTTGAGGAGCAACCCCTCCGCGCGCGACCCGCGATAGGTCGCCGCTTCGTTGATGGTGACGGTCTCGCCGTCGAACGCTACGCGTGTGCTTCGTGTTGGCATCGTGTCTCCGGGGCCAGCGCATGGCGTTGCGTGTCGGTCGCGGACGGGAGGGCGTCAGTCGGGCTGCGCCGCGTGGACAGTATCCCCCTTGGCGCCACCCCATGTCACAGCGGCCGTGCGCGTGGCGTCCGGGAAGCCGGGGTCGAGCACCCGCTCCAGGCGACGCGCCAACTCGATGAACCGCGCGGGCCGACCGCCACCATGCGAGCCGGGCGTCTCCATGAGGAATACCGGAAGGCCGAGGGCGCGCATCGTGGCGACCATCTTCCGGGAGGCGTCCCGGTTTGTCAGTGCGCTCCGCCTGGGCGCGATCACCTCAATCGCGGACACTTGCCGGAGGGCGTCGAGGTGTGCCAGGACGCCTTCCTCTCGCATTAGGCAGTGGCGTTCCCACGCGTGTGTGGTGGCTTCGACGGCCGACTTGGGCGGAAAGGGCACGTCGAAGCCCCTTGCCGTCTCCGGGTTCGGCGCGACCGCGATGCCGACCTGCACGAGCGCCTTGTGGTAGCCCGACAGACTGGCGTAGTCGGCGAACTCCGTGGGGTAGGCGACGAGGCCGTGTCCGCACGCTGCCCATACCGACGGATCGTTCAGGCCCACGGCGCCCCACATCCCAGAATGTAGGGCCGCGGCCATGATGGCCCCGTAACCGCCGGTGGAATGACCCATGATCGCTCGACCGCCGGGGGTCGGGATGGTGCGGTACTGCGGGTCTATCAACGGGACCAACTCCTGCGTGAGGAAGTCCTCCCACGCTCCGAAGACAGTGGAGTTCAGGAGGACGAGCCCTTCCCTGACGTCGATGTGCACGACGATGACTCGCGGAATTCGGCCCTTGCCAATCGCCTCGTCGAGGGCGCCGACGTACTCGCGGCTGGCGGGTGTGGCCCACCCCGGAATCCAGTAGAGCGTAGGGTAGGAACGTCGGCTATCCGCGTAGCCGGGCGGGAGGTACACGAGCACGCGCCGAAGGCTGCTGATCCCCATCTGATTCCCAGCGACAGCACGGCTTTCCACGTCATGCATTTCGACTGTGCCGGCGGGCGTGGCGGCAGTGGCGGGAGCCACCCCTATCCACATGGCCGCCGCCAGGAGCGTGACTGCCAAGATCATGGGACGACCGTCGCGCGGGCTCGTCGCTACCTGCATCGAGATGCCTTTCTCCTGCGTTCGAGCCACTGTGGGCGCACTTTGGGCACCCGGCGCGCGGGAGGATTGCCGCTGGGCCGAAGACGAGGTCTTACGTCTCGAACGGGGATTGGTCGCGGGGAGCCGTCAGTTTGGTCGTGTCACGGGCGAGGCTGCCACGCAAGTTCGAGGTGGTTCAGTCGCGACCGCGTAGCCTGCCATTCGTCGCCCGTGGTCGCCTCGACGATGAAGACCTCGTGATTCCGCATCCCCGGCGGCACGGCGGCGAACGCGACATGTGCAGTGTCGGAACTCAGCGTCACGGACGACGGCGAGCGCGTCGTTACGAGGTACGCATCGCCCCATCGGTCGCCGTCACGGTGGGCCAGGACGAGGTAACGGCCTCCGTCGCCGCGTGTTGAGAATAGGATCTTCGACCCGTCGCGCGCCCATTCGTGGATGCGGTCGGCAGACGGCTCCTCGTTGCGCAGGAACCAGGCGCCCGTGTCGCCGGTGGTGGGGGCGTGGGCCAAGGCCAGGAGGCCGTCGCTGACGAAGGCGATATACGTGGCGTCGGGTGACCAGAACGGCCATTCGACGCCCTCCAGAGCCTGGAGCAGGCGGATACGCGGGTTGATGACATCGCTCTCGCCTGGCTCCCAATGGTTCCAGCCGCGCATCCACTCGCTGTTCGAAAGACGCGCGATGTCGCCGGTTGCCACATCCACGACGCGCCCCTCGAGAAGGTCGGCGCCGCGCCTCCTCGGCGGTCGTGGTGAAGACCTACGCGACTCTACCGCCACCATGACGCGCGCGCTGTCGTGCGACCACCAGTAGGCCAACACTCCCTGCTCGCGTTCGAGGAGAACCCTCCGATCCGACCCGTCCGCGCGCATGACGCAGAACTCCAACTGCGGCGCCGCGCCACTGACGTACGCGATCCACTCGCCGTCCCAGGACCACACGGGTCGACGGCTCCATCCGTCATCGGTGAGGCATCGCCTGTCCGTCCCGTCCGCGCGGATCGTGCAGATGTCGTAGGCGTACCGATCCCAGGGGTTCTCGTAGGATCGCTTGCCCCGAGGTATGTGCAGGAACGACGCCGGGCCCTCGCCCGAGCCCCTGCCCACCTGCTGGACGAACGCGATCAGCCCTTCGGGGGCTGCCCCCGGGTCGTCGGCCGGCGCCGTCCGGGTTGAGGCTGCCATCGCGCCAACGGTGTCAGCCACGGCAAGGAGTTCGCTGTCGGCGCGCGCCGCTGGAACCGGCGGCGCATCGGGGCCGCGTTGGCTCCGTGCCTCGGCCAACGTTGGGCCACCCGGAGCCGCCGACGCTACGCGCGGGTCTGACGCTGCGTCCACGGCGGCTGCGCCGCCGTCGCGCGATGGAACCCACGGGCCCGGGACGCTTTCGTGCAGCCGGGATGAGGCGAGGAGGTCAGCGGCAAGGATGTCGGCCGGGGGCTCCGCGACGGCATGCTCCTCACGCACGGTCGGCACTCCGATTGGGGACGCGCTATTAGCCCGGGCTGCCGTGGCGGCGAAGGGCGACTCGAGCGGTGTCTCGCCGGCGATCGCCCGGGACTCCGCCGCCTCAGGCGCTGGTTCGGCCTGCCGCCCCGTGTGTACGCGGACGACCCCCCGCCCCGGCCCAGCGGGGCCGGCTGATGTGGCGCCGTGGCCCGGAACGAGACCGCCGAGTATTGCGGCGCCGACGAGAGCGAGGGATGTCGTCACGGTCAATGAAACTGACACTCCGTGTCCTCCCCTTGGGACCTGCCCGAACCCGCGTGTGTGCCGTGCGCGCGACGCCAATCCGAGAATGCCCAGCACGTGCGCCACGCGCTTCCGCAGCAACTGACGCGCTCGGGTAAGCCGCGTGCCGAGGGCCTGGTACGACAGGCTGTACTCCTGCTGCAGCTCGTCGTATCCCCGTTCGTCGAGGTAGTAGGCGCGGAGCAGGGCCGCGTGCCTGTCCGGCATGTCCTCCAACGCGTCGATGAGCGCGCTCCAGCGTTCCTCGTCCTCCAGGGTCTCGTCGGCGGGCGCGTCCGCCAGCGGGACCTCGGGCAGCGAGTCCAGGAGGACCGCCTCCCGGCGCCTGTTCCATGTCCTCGCCCGATTCCGCGAAACCGTCGCGATCCAGCTCTTCAGCGTGTCGACCCGGAGTCGCTCGCGCGTGGCATACACCGTCAGCAGAACCGACTGCGTGAAGTCGTCGAGGTCGCGCTTTCGCCGCAATTCGGCGGCGCCGATGTGGCGGATCAGCCCTACATGGGCCAATACGCGCCGATCGAAGTCGTCCCGACCTGTGACGGAATCGTCAGCCATGCGTGATGCCCACCGCTCGATGAGACAATACGCGACCTATGGACAGTCTTTACCGCAATTTGTAGCGCACGGCACGGCAGGGGACCATCCAGCGCACACGTGGGTGGTGCGCGCCGGCATACCTGTCGTCCGCGCTACGCCCCCTGCTCAGGAACTCGCGTGGCTCGCAGTCACATGTGGGCGAAGCGACTCCAGTGGGTCTCCTCCACCTGTCGCCGAAGCCGCGCCAGCCGGGATTCGCGGGCGGCCGACAGGGTCGGGTCGAGCCTGGTGGATAGGCACGACGAGTTGGTCTTCATGACGCTTGCCGGTCCCTTCCGAACGCTGATACGGTTCGGCGCCAAGGAGGATAGACACCATGCGACATATGCCATTGTCTCGGGCGGCGACGTATGTGCTGGCCCTGACCGTCGGAGTCCTCGCCACGGTCCGCGCGGACTCCAGGATCGACGCGGGCACCGTGGAAGGAATGTGGTTGTTCGACGAGAATGCGGGGGCGTCCACGCGCGACGTGTCGGCCAACGGGCGCGACGGGCAGTTCCTGGACGCCAAGTGGTCGGCCGACGGGGCGTTCGGCTCCGCGGTCGAGATCCTCGGCGGCGACACCCACGTTGCCATCGATGGCTACAACGGCGTCGACGGCTCGGACCCGCGCACCACCGTGTTATGGTTCAAGGGCGACGCCGCCATCGAGCACTCGTGGGTGAAATGGGGCGTCAACGTGACCACGAACAAGTACTACATCCGCTCACATCTCGCCGGCGGCGAGTGCTGGCTGAGGATCGAGACCGCGGGCGGACAGCACTACGGCGGCACGAACGTGTGCGACGGCGAGTGGCACCACCTCGCGGTGGCCTTTCCGCCCGGCTCGAGCATGGTCAAGGAGCATCTGCTGTACGTTGACGGCGTGCTCGAGACGCAGACGGGCGGCGACGACATCGGCGTCGACACGGACACGGCGACGCAGCAGGTCGTGATCGGCGCGAGGCTCGCGCACCACGTCAACGCGGAGGGGTTCATCGATGAGGTCGCCATATTCAACGTCGAACTCGACGAGGCCGACATTCGGCAGATCATGGATCAGGGACTAACCGGAGCCTTGGGCGTCGATCCACGCTCGAAGATAGCGACGACTTGGGCGACGATCAAGGGTGCGCGGTAGCGCTGGCGGAGCGCCCCTTACACACGGCGACCTGTACAGGGAGACCGGATGGCAGTGGGTCGGCAAGACAGAGGGGGATGGCCCTCGTGGGTCACGCGGACGCGACGGAAGCGCCACACGCCGATTGACCAGGCGCCCGGAACGCTCGTGTCCCACGGCGAGGCGCTGGCCACGTCCGTGCACACAGCGGCGTATACCGGGGAGACGCTTCGTGAGCGGCAGGTGTCGGACGTCGGCGACATCGAGACGATGCTGGCCGAGCCCGGGGTGCTGTGGGTGGACCTGCACGGCCTGAGGGATGTGGGCGTCATCGAGCGTCTCGGCGAAGCGATCGGGGCGCACCGGCTCATGCTAGAGGACGTCGTGAACGTCCCCCAGCGGCCCAAGGTCGAGGACCACGACGACCACATCTTCCTGACGCTCATCGCGATGCGCTTAGCCGACGGCGACGGCCTGAAAGCGGGTCAGGTTAGCCTGGCAATGGGAGCGAACTACGTCTTCACCTTCCACGAGGAAGGCGGTGACTGCCTCGACCCGGTGAGGGCGCGGTTACGGCGCGAGACGGGACGCATCCGGGGCGCGGGGCCGGACTACCTCATGTATGCCCTGGTCGACGCGGTCATCGATGGGTACTTCCCGGTGCTGGAGCACTACGGCGAGCAATTGGAGGAGATGGAAGCGGCCATTGTCCATCCCACGCGTGAAGGCGGTCGCGACACGATCCTCCGCCTGCACGCCCTCCGCCGGGATCTGCTGGGCATGCGCCGCCGATTCGGGCCGCTCCGCGATGCCGTGGGCACGATGCTCCGCTGCGAAAGCACGCTGTTCGAGGAAGAAACGCTCGCGTACATCAACGACATGCACGACCACATCACGCGCGCATCGGACCTTGCCGACAGCTACAGCGAACTGAGCGGCGACCTGATGGACTTCTACCTGTCCATGTCGAGCCATCGCATGAACGAAGTCATGAAGGTGCTCACCATCATCGCCACCATATTCATCCCGCTGAGCTTCATCGCGGCCGTGTTCGGCATGAACTTCGACGGCGGGGCGTCGCCGTGGAACATGCCCGAGTTGCGATGGTACTGGGGGTATCCGGCGGCTCTTGGGCTGATGTTGGCGCTGGCGTGCGGGCTGATCCTGCTGTTCCGCAAGCGAGGCTGGCTGTAGCGCGTCCGCGACACTCCCGCCACCCGCTGCGGGCGGGGGAGCGTCGCGTCGCCACGTAGGAGGCCCACGATCGCCGTGTGGCCCTTCTTCTCGGCTCGCGCGATAGGCGAGTTCCACGCGTGGTCCTCGGCATCCCGCAGCGCCTACTCGCCGCCTAGAGGCTCGCCTCGAATTCGGCCGCGCGCGGATGCAGGATGTTGTTCTCGAGGTGGATGTGCTGGAACAGGTCGCCCTCGAAGTGGTGCAGCCGTTGGTAGGTCTCGCGGTACGTGGCGCATCCGCCTTCAGGCACCGTGTAGCCGTCGCTGAGTTCGCTCATCCTACGAAGCGCGCCGCCGGCTACCTCGTGCTCGTGTTCCATCTGGCCGATGGGGTTGCGCACGCTGCCGCAGTGCGACTCCGGCAGGGACAGATTCAACTCCGCCGCGGTCTCCATGCTCGTGATCATGGGGAAGAGGATCTGCTCCTCCTTGGCCATGTGCCCCTCGAGGTCGGCGGTCAGAGCTGCGAACGTGCGGCCGATCTCCGCGAGTTCTGGATGCTCATCGCCGTGGACGCCCGCGATCTTGCCGATGAAGAGCGCCAGTCGGGGTAGCTCGACACGCAGGTATGAGTGGTGCGTCGCGATAATGTGCGCGCACAGGTCACCCAGGGGCGCCTGAGTCCAGTCGCGTGGCGCGGGGCCGCCTTCCGCGCGAGCCTCGGCTTCCAGCACCTCGGTAAGTAGCGCCTCGGGGTCAAGGGATAGCGCCGCGCACGCCGTGGCCAGCGTCTGCCGGCCGTTGCAGCAGAAATCCACCCGGCGATGCCTGAATACCGCCGCGGCGGCCGGATGATGGGTGACTATCACGCCTACCTGAGTGTCTGCGGAAAGGGCCGTGGCCATGCTTATCCTCCTGCGTCCTATCTGCCTGGATCGGGTTGATCCGCACATGGACTACATTAGCCGGGCATGGCCGCCTGCGGTAGGGACGCCGAGGTCGTGCAGCGCAGGCTATAGAGTCGGCGGAGGCTCGATGGTGAGAACGCCTTCGTCGTGTGAAGGGGTGATCACCTGGCCGGGCTGGACGATGATGAATCGATCGTCGTCCCAGTCGCCGTTTAGGAACGCCACTATCAGCGCGGGATCGCCCTCCAGCTCGTCGTACTTCCACCCGAGCCAGTCGGCCGCCTCTTGCGTGTCGCGCTTGTACTGACCGGTCTCTTGCGCGCCTAGATCCACGTACGCGGCGTTGCTGTACCTCTTGAACCAGCCCTGCTCCATCTCCATGAGGTACTCGGCGTTTTCCTCGCCGTACTTCTCGCCGTATTGCGCGCGAAGTCGCTCATAGCGTTCCTTGCCGGGCATGGTCGAGGAGTCGATCCAGCCGGGGCTGTACCAGTACGTGCCGGGGTGCTTGTCGAAGTACTCCCGGTACCGCTCCTTGGACCCGAGTAGGTGGGTGATGCAGTCGTGCGCTCGGGCGATGACGAGCGGCTTGTCGCGCGCGACGATGCCCGCGAGGCCGTTGCTGCACAGTCCATAGCCCAGCAGGATCGCCTCGGAATCGTCCACGCAGTCGTCGATCGCGGCTTGCACCTGGTCGCGGAGCTTCTCAGGCGTGTTGTGCAGGCCCTGCGGCAGGAACGTGAAGTCGAACACGTTCGGCGATAGCGACGCGTGGTAGCAGATTTCACGCCACAGGACGTGGCAGGCAATCACGTGATGTCGGGCCATAGCGCTCATCCCTCACGGCGACGAACCTTATCCCGCCGCTGTTTACCAGCCCCACGCAATGCAGTCAAGCCGTCGGCCTCGTCGCGCGGGGCCTTCCAATACGGTCTCCGGCCACCTATCAGTGAGGATGAGTACCGAACAGGAGGCATCGACATGACAGACCGTGAACGCATGCTCGCCGTGCTGCAGGGCGACCCCATCGACAGGGTTCCGTGGATTCCGCGCCTGCTGCTCTGGTACAACGCGCGTAAGAAGCAAGGCACGCTGCCGGCGCGGTACCGAGACATGAGCCTGCGCGACATCGAGCGCGACTTGGGACTGGGAACCCCCGCCCGTGACGGTATCGTGTTCCGCAGCCGCATGTCCGGCGTGGAGACGCGTACGCACGACATCGACGCGCTGACCCGGCGCACGGAATACGTCACCCCGGTGGGCACGGTGTCCACGGTCTTCCGCGGCAGCGAGGATCTGCGGGCAAACGGCATCGCCGACCTGCAGGTGGAATTCATGCTCAAGACGGTGGAGGACTACCCCGTCGTCCAGTACATCCTCGAACGGACGGAGTATGTCCCCACATACGAGGAGTACGGCGCATACGAGGCGGATATCGGTGACGAGGGCTACCCGCTGGTATCGTGCGGCGACTGCCCGTTCCACGAATGGATGCGCGCGCTTGTTGGCTACAACGATGCGTACTACCACCTCGCCGACCATGCTAACGAGGTCGAACACCTGCTCCGGGTGATGGAAGGTATAGACCGGGATGTCGTGTGGCCGATCGTCGTCGACTCTCCCGGGCGGATGGTGCTGCACGGCGTCCACTTGTCGAGCCAGATGACCCCGCCGCCTATCTTCAACGAGTACATCACGCCTTACTACCGCGACCTCTCGGCGGCGCTGCACGCGAAGGAGAAATACCTTGCGATGCACGCCGACAACGACACTACCCAGATACTCGGCCACATTGAGCAGAGCGGGTTCGACATGGTCGAGTGCTTCGTCACCGCTCCGATGGTGAGCACTACGCTCCAGATGGCTCGTGAAGCGTGGGGCGACCGCGTAGTGATCTGGGGCGCCATACCGTCTGTGATCCTCGAAGACCCGTACACCGACGAGGAGTTCGAGGACTACATGCGCGGCGTGTTCCGAGACGCGGCCCCCGGCGCCGCGCTGGTGCTGGGTGTAGCGGACAACGTCATGCCGGACGCGAAGATCGAGCGTATCCGTCGCGTGACTGAGATGGTTGAGGAGTTCGGGCGCTACCCTATCGCGGAATGAAACGCGCCGGGGGACTCCGCCCGTAGACAGGTCGGGCGCGCGCGACAGTTCCACGCACTGCGGGGCCGGACTGGTCTCGGCTCGGGATGGCGTCCGAGTGCCCTTGGAGCGGGCCGCGCAATCGGCTACGCTGCCCATCGGGCGCGGGGGCCGCCAGCGATTGGCATCGCGGCGCACGCCGACACCGGGCGGTTTGTCGATCCACTACGACCGGGCTTACTATAGCCCATGGTGGGAGCACGCGCTCGAATGCGCCCATTCGTCACGCAAGGACAGGTTTCACGTAGAACGGAGGAAATCGCATATGCCTCAGAAGAACGCCCTCCTGGTTTCCCCAGAGTTTCCGACTTCGTACTGGGGTTACCAACACGCTCTCGATTTCGTCGACAAGAAATCCGTGATGCCCCCGCTGGGGCTCCTGACCGTCGCTGGGATGTTCCCGGAGGAGGGGTACAACCTCCGTCTGGTGGACATGAATGTCGACCCGTTGACGGACGCTGATATCGAGTGGGCGGACGCGGTGTTCACCTCGACGATGATTGTCCAGCAGCAGTCCCTCATCGACGTAGCCGCACGGTGCAAAGAGGCCGGCACTCCGCTCGTCGCGGGCGGGCCGCACCCGACGTCGTTCAGCGACGAACTCGGCCACGTCGACCATCTGGTTTTGGGCGAGGTAGAGAACTCCTTCGCTGATTTCCTAGCCGACTGGCAGCAGGGCACGACAAAGCGCATGTACGATGCGCCGGTCAAGCCGGACGTGGGCGATGCCCCGGTGCCGCGCTACGACCTCCTGAACCTGGCTGCCTACGACTCGATGGCTTCACAGTTCTCCCGTGGGTGCCCGTTCGACTGCGAGTTCTGCGACATCACCAAGCTCTTCGGGCGCGTGCCGCGCACCAAGGGCAACGAGCAGATGCTCGCCGAATTCAACACGCTGTACGATCTCGGATGGCGGGGTGGGCTGTTCCTCGTCGACGACAACTTCATCGGCAACAAGCGCGACGCCCTACGGTTGCTGAAGGCCGTCGCGGAGTGGCAGGAGGAACGCGACTTCCCGTTCCAACTATACACCGAGGCCAGCGTGAATCTCGCCGCCATGGACGAACTCATGGACACGATGGTGGCCGCCGGATTCCACATGGTGTTCCTCGGCATCGAGACACCCACGGCCGCGGCCCTAGCGAAGACGAAGAAGGGCCAGAACGTCAAGGAGGGAACAGATAACTTCCTCTTGGACGCCGTCAGAGCGATACAGCACAAGGGCATTGAGGTCGCCGGTGGCTTCATCCTGGGCCTCGATGGCGAGGACGAAACCGTCTTCGACGCGCAGATCGACTTCATCCAGGAAGCTGGCATACAACGCGCGATGGTCGGCCTCCTGACTGCGCTCCGGGGCACTGATCTGCACAAGCGGCTCGAAGAGGAAGGCCGCCTGCTGCACCACTCGTCGGGCAACAACGTCGAGATCACGCTGAACTTCGTGCCGGAGATGGACCCTGAAACGCTGGTCGCCGGCTACAAGCGCGTCCTGACGACCCTCTACGATGGGTCGCTCAAGAACTACTTCGCACGCACGCTGAACATGTACGAGCATCTGAATTCGGACACACCCGCCACGCGCGTGCGCAACGGGCGACTCACGATGCGCGACGTAAAGGCCGTGGGGCGGTCGATCCGCCGTCAGATGTTCTCTCGTCAGGGACCGGCTTACCTGAAGTTCCTCGCCACGGTGGTCGTCAAGTATCCGAAGATGTTCCCCGCTGCGGTGACGTCCGCGATCATCGGGTACCACTTCGAGAAGGTGACGGCGCTCAGCGTCACGAAGTACGAGTTCAAGGCATACCTCGAGCGCGAACTCCGGCAGTTGCAGGAGTTCATCGCCCGCGTCGCCGAGAACCAGTCGGAGCACATCGCCGAGGCCAAGGTCTACGCGACGGACGCGCTGGCGCGCGCGCAGAAGCGGTACGCGCGCATCCAGGTCAGCACGCGTCGTGACCTACGCTCCATGCTCGACGGGTTCCACAGCGCGGTGCACGCGCACCTGGAGCAGTTGGAGTTGGCTCCGGTAACGGCGTAGGCGCACAGCCGGCACTGATCCATCCGAAACGGGGCTCGGCAGACGCCGGGCCCCGTTTCGCGTCTCCGGCCGGCGCGGCGGCCAGGCGGTCTCGCTACTCCTGGCGCCGATGCCGTCGTTAGCGCCACCCGCATTCCGCGCTATCAATTGCAAATGAATGCGAACGTACGCCTGCCGCCCGCGCACCCCGAGGAGTCGAGCATGTCACGGCGACATCGTCTGACCGCCGCCATCGCGGGTTGCGCAGCCATCGTGTGCAGTAGCTGGGCGTGGGAAGCCACGGAGGGCGGGTTCGTGCTGGATACCACGCCGTTCCCCGTGCGGTACGGCGAACCGGGTCGCATCACTGTCGGGAGCCCCGACGGGCCACACATCGACATCGCGGTCTTTCTCTGGCATGGCTCCTGGATTCACGAGCGCCTCGAGTCCGGCACGGTGACAGTCGGCCCTAGACTCACGCACGACGGGCGCATCGCGGAGTCGGGGACATGGGTCGGCCGCGAAGGCGCCCCGCCGATGACGTACAGCCTCACCGTGTCAGAGGCGGCCGAGGGCGCGACCATGGCGCTGGAGACGACTAAGACCGGCGACCTGGCGTTGGTGTCGGGGATCTGGTGCGTCGTGTGGCTCGACCTCGAGGACTTCACGCAGGACCAACGGATGCTTGCCCTGCCGTCGGATGGAGGCGCACTCGGCAAGCTCATCAACGGAATCACCGACGGGCTCCTGATCGAGCTGGAACCCGGCCGGGCCGTGCGACTCCAAGGGGACGGGGCGCGCCAACTGCGTACGCGTCGTGAGGGCGATCGCCTGCGGTGGGAGTGGAATCTGACCCCGGACGACTTCCCCGCGGGACAGCCGATCACCACGTCTCTGAACATAGGCTTCGATACGATGCCGGACATGCTCCCCAGCGAAGTCGCGCCACAGCGTGAACCGCTCGCGATACGGGCCGTGGAGCCGGCCGCGGGGTCGATAGCGCAGTTCCGCACGCTCGACCTTGTGGTCGATATGTCGGCGACGTGGGACAACCCGTACGATCCCGACGACGTTGCGCTCGACGCGCATGTGGTCACCGCCTCGGGGCGTTCGTTCACGGTTCCCGGATTCTACATGGTTCCGCACGCGCGGAGCGTCCGGGACGGGGCGGAGTTCATGTCGCCCGTTGGCCCGGGTGAATGGCACGTGCGCATCACACCGGCCGAGCCGGGCGAACTCGTCGTGGAATTGGCGGGCACGGACCGCTCGGGCTCGGTGCGCCGGACGCTCGAGACGTGGGACGTGTCGCCGACATCCGACCACGGGTTCCTTCGTGCCAGTCGCGCCGACCCCCGCTACTTGCAGTTCGACAACGGCGACGGGTTCTTCCCGATCGGCCACAACGTGCCGATCTACCACTCGACCGGGCAACTCGCGGAGGAGTCAATCCGCAAGATGGCGGCGAACGGCGAGAACTACAACCGGTGGTGGATGTCGTCCAGCGGCCTGGGCATCGAGTGGGAGGGCGAACTTGGCTGGTACAGGCAAGCCCACGCTGCGCGTCTCGACGACATGCTGGGGCTCGCCGCGGAACTCGGCTTCTACTACATGCTCTGCATGGACACGCACCAGGATTTCCGCGAGGGCGGCTGGCTCAACAACCCGTTCAACGCGGTTAACGGCGGGCCCAGTGAGACGGCGGGCGATTGGTTCACGGACGAGGTCGCCAGGGAGCATTACCGGAAGCGTCTGCGCTATACCGTGGCACGATGGGGACACTCCCCGCACGTCCTCGCGTGGGAGTTCGGCAACGAGTTCGAGGGGTGGGCCGATACGGACTTCGAAGCGCAGATCCCGTGGCATCGCGAGATGGCCTCGTACCTTGACCGGCTCGACCCGTATGGCCACCTCATCACGACGAGTTGGTGGAGCACGACCGGCCCCGAGGCCATCTGGCAGATCCCCGAGATCGACATCGTCCAGACGCACACCTACACGAACGACGATGTCGGCGTCGCGTCTCGCGTCCGCGCGTACGCGCTGCGCCAATGGGAGTCGTATGCGAAGCCGCACATCTTCGGTGAGTTCGGCATACGCAGCCACGGCACGACGGCGGATCTGGACCCCGAAGGATGGGCCCTGCATAACGCCAATTGGGCCGCGTTGGCCAGCGGCGTGTCGGGCATCGCGATGCCCTGGTGGCATGAGAGCTACATCGACCCGCTGGACCTGTACTTCCACTTCGGCAGCATGGCGACGTTCGCCGCCGACCTCCCGTTCGGGTCCGCCGCGTGGGCGCAGTTGGCTCCCGTTGAGGTCGCATACGCGGACCCAGCGCCGGCGATACCGGCCCGCGACGTAGTGATTGGGCCGTCGCGCCGATGGGGCCGCGCATCGCAGAGCGAATACGTGATCCAGGCCGACGGCTCCGTACAGGGTGATCCTGTGATCAGTGACCTACTGCACGGCGACGCGCACACGGATCTGCGCAATCCGCCGACGTTCGTCGTCGATTACCCCGCCCCAGGGGAGTTCATCGTCCGCGTGGGGCGCGTCTCTGCACACGGCGACCTCACCATACGCGTCGGCGACGAAGTGGCGCTTCAGCGCGCGTTCCCATGCGGGGAAGGTCTCGGCAAGCAGTCGGAGCATCGACCCCAGTGGGATCTGTGGGAATCCAAGTACGACGAGGACGTGCGAGTTAGCCTGCCTGCCGGCCGACATCGCATCAGCGTGGAGAACACGGGCCGCGACTGGATGCAGATCACGCGGTATGTGTTTACGGGCGCGCGCGTCATGAGCCGACCCGACTTGCTCGTTGCAGGTCTGCGCTCATCAGATGTGGCGATCGCGTGGCTGCATAATCGGGAAAGCACCTGGCACAGCCACGAAAACGGCGCCGTGCCGCTCGTGCCCGCGTCGGTGGTCGTGCTGGAAGGCTTCGACGATGGCGTTTACCGCGTGGAATGGCATGACACGTGGAGGAGCAGGCTTTCCCGGGTCGAAACGGTGGAGGCCGCCAACGGCCGCGTCACCTTGCTGGCCCCCGAGATCGCGACCGATGTCGCGGTTAAGATCCGTCGGCAGGCGGACAGCCGGTGAGCGGATTCGCCGCCCGGTTCCCGCCTGTATCCGTCAGAAATCGGGCGATCGACGGCGTTCCCTCGTCTGGGGTCGCGGGAGCCGGCCTCGGTGTCGCCGGCACGGTGGCGGCTCGGCCGAGCTTGCGTCGAGGGCGCCTCGGCTTCGACGCAACAGTCCCAACTCCGAGGGCAGTCGTTCCGAGCCAATGCCGGAGTTGCGGGCCGTCGTTCCTGCATGATAGGATTCGACGCGGCTTCTGTGGCGTTCTGGGCGATTCGGAGCATGATCTTGTCGTATGTAATGGCGTCATCGCTCGTGCAGCGTAAGGGCGTGTTCTGGGCGCTCGCGTTGGTATGTGGCCTCGCCGCGGTTGCCGGGTGCGGCGCACAGAACGAGTTCCTCGCCGAAGCCAAGGATCTGCTCAAGTCCGACAAACGGACGCGCGTAGAACTCGCCGTGCGGCAGCTGAAGCAAGCCGTCGAAACGCCGATGACCGAGCGTGAGGAAGCGGAAACGCACTACCTGCTCGGGTACTACGAGTCGGCGAGTGTGGAAGAGCGCGCCGACCACTTCACGATGGCCCTTGCGCGTGAGCCCAAGCGATACGAAGAGGCCCTCATCCACGAGGCCCTACGCGACAACGTCCCGGACGTGCGTGAAGCCGTGCGTGTAGCGCTCGTGAAGCAGTACAAGAGCGCGCCAGGCCGCATCCGTAAGGAACTCACGGACGCGCTGGAAGGTAAGGACAACCGAAGCCGGCACGACGCGGCATGGGTGATCGGGTATCTGGCGGCGGAAGACGGCGCGCTGGCGAACCTGATCGGCGATTCGCTGGACCACAAGCGGATGGCTACGCGGCTCAACGCGATCCTCGCCGTGGACGAACTGGCGCGTAGGGACGCAACGAAGGCACGGCGGTACGTGCCTCAACTGCTGGCGAAAATCGAGTCCGCGCCAAAGCCCACCTGGAAGAAGCTGTGGCTGGGCGAGGGCGAACGGGAAGACCCCGAAGTCCGGGCGCTGGCGGTGACTACCCTCGGCACGATCGGGGCGACGGACGAGATTCTGAAGGTATTGCAGAACAAGGGCTCGTCGCTGCGCTCCAATGCGATGAAGGCGCTGATTGCGTCTGGGGCGGGCGAGAGCGCCGTAGACGTTCTGCTTGGGCTGCTGGTAGAACCCACGGCCGAGGAGCTGCAGTGGACATCGCGCGCGAGCGCCGGGCGCCGCGCGGTGCACCTGCGCTAGGCCGGGGAAGGACATAGTGTGTCGTACGACGAGTTGATCACCGCCGGCCGCAATTTCGGCAAGACGATGGCCCCGGCATGCCTCGGGCTGTGCGTCCTCCTCCTTCTCGGCGGTTGTGACCAAGAACGCGAGTACCGGACGTCCTCCGGGCTCACGGTCACGCGCCTGGACCCGGAACTGGAAGACCGTTGGGGCACCGCGGGAGTGGTCGTAAAGGCGTCGGCGGCCGCCTCGGGGCTCACTACGGGCGACCTCATCACACACGTTGTGTCGCGAACGGTCGTGTCTGACGAGGACGCCCTGACGGCCGCGTTGCGTCGTGCGATCGGGTCGCAGAAGGCGGCTTGGGAAGTGCGCAAGGTCGACCCGTCGGACGCGTCGGCGGTATTGGAGGTGGAGCGCGACGGCGAGACGCTGCACATCGAACTGGCGACCGTCGAACCCCGGGACTGGGCCGACCACGGGATGAGTTTCTCGGGCATGCGCATCCAAAGCGTAACCGCTGGGTTCGAGCACGCGCCTGCGCGGAGTCCCGCGCTATCGTCCGGGCTGAAGGTGGGTGACCGCGTCGTCGCCGTGATCGACGAGCAGGTCGTCCCGAGCGTGAAGGAATTCCGCAAGACTTGGGAGGTGGCGTCGGCGTCCACCGAGACATACGTCTACACGCACGAGCTGACGGGCATTCGGCTGGAAGCGATCGGGGCTCTGGGTCAGTTGGGCGGCTCCAGCCCGGCCGCGATGGCCCGCCTCATCGAAATCCTCGAGGCCTCGGACGATCCCGCCGTTCGCCGCACCGCAGCCGGTGGGCTGGAGGCTCTGGCAGGAAGCCAGGACGGCAGCGCGCTGTTGCGCGCGATGCTGCCGCACATCGCCCACGAGAACGAGGTTGATGTCGAGATCCGAAGGAACGCCATCAACATCGTGGAGGCGCTCGCGGCGCGGCTGCCTGACGCCGCGTTCGATGACGCCAGCATCGGCCTCGTCGCTTCGGCCATGGCTGACGAGGATCCTGGGGTCCACTTCAAGGCCGGGGTTATCCTTGGCTCGATCGGCGAGCGCGCCGTGCCGGTCTTGCTTACCGCGCTTGAGGACGCGTCCTCACTGCGCGCGCAGGATATCGCCGCGACTGCGCTCGGCGACATTGGGGGCGACGTAGCGCGTCGCGCGCTGGTGTCGGCCCTGGGGGCGACGACGGACGTTCCACTACAGTTGACGATCGCGACCGCGCTGGCGAAGATCAGCGACGGGCCCGCACTGTCAGAACTGCGGGCGCTCCTGGATCGCACGGAGAACTCCGGGGTCCGCGAGTTCGTTCGGCAACTGCTAGACACCGACTCGGGTTCGCTGATGGACGGCGCGCCGGACTCGATGGTCTCCCGCAGCTAACACACCACCCACGCCTGAACATGACCCCGCCCGATGCGCTATGCATATAGCGGGGGCGGTTCAACGGATCGCGGCTCCACTGCGTCTATGAAGGCCGTGGTCCTGATCGTGAGTGTTGGCACGCGGCCGGCACGGCTGTTCTCGGATTCGCCGTGATGTGTGGCCTGGCCCTATGACGTCTCAAGGCGCTCAATGAAGTTCATACAAGGTCTGTCGACAGGCTGGCGCGCGCTACGTGGCAACAAGCTCCGCTCCGCGTTGACGATGCTGGGCATCATCATCGGGACGGGCGGCGTGATCGGTACGATGTCGTTCGGCGACGGCGCTCGCCATCTTGTGCTCTCCGAGGTGGACAAGATGGGCGGCACGTCCACGTTCAACGTCCGCCGTGAGAATTGGATACGCCGCGACGGGCGGTGGAGGCGGAACCCAAGCCAGGAATACCTACGGATGCAGGACGTAGCGCTCATCGAGGAGCTATGTCCGTCGGTGAAGTCGGTTACACCGGACGTCGGCCGAGGTGTCGGGCTGCAGACCGAGGGCGGGTCAAAGCGCGCGGAGATGCGCGCGACCACGGGTGTGTACCGACGCATTCGCGACTGGCTCGCCGACACCGGTCGGTTCCTCGAGGATCCAGATGTGAACTTCTGGACCAAGGCGGCCGTCATCGGTTCCGAGGTGGCGCGTGACCTATTCGGGAACATAGACCCCGTCGGTCAGGAACTGCGGATGAACAACCAGCGGTTCACCGTCGTGGGCGTCATGGAGTCCAAGGGCGGGGGCGACAGCCCCGCCGGCAGCATGGACAACCAGGTGTTCATCCCGATCACGACGGCGAGCAGCACGTTCTTCGGCAGCCGGCGAATCGACAATCTGCTTCTGGAGGCGACATCTCCAGCCCAGCGTGAACGCGCGCAACAGGAAGTCGAAGTGGTACTACGGCGCTACCACGGGGGCGAGAGCTTCTTCCGCATCTACTCGCAGGCGGCGAACATGGAGCGCGAGGCGAACATCATGGGCGCGGCGATCAAAACCGCCCTGGGGGTCGTCGCCGGGATGTCCCTGCTCGTGGGTGGCATAGGCATCCTGAATATAATGCTCGTCAGCGTCGCCGAGCGCATTCGGGAGATCGGAATCCGCAAGGCCGTCGGCGCGAGTCGGATGGACATCGCGATCCAGTTCCTTATGGAGGGCGTACTGCTCTGCTTGGTGGGGAGCAGCATCGGGATCCTGTTCGGGTGGCTGACCGAGCGGGCGTTGGCGTTCGCGGTGGTGAAGTTCATCATGAAGGAGGGGGAGTGGCCCTCGCTGTTCTCGTGGACGTCCGTTACGATATCGGTCACGGTCGGGTCCGTGACAGGTGTGCTCGCGGGCCTCGGCCCGGCGATCCGAGCCGCGCAACTTCCCCCTGTCGAGGCGCTACGCCACCAATAGGCGGGTCGAGCGATGGTCTTTTCGCACAGCCTGCTGCAAGGGTTCACGGCGCTGTTCCGGCAGAAGCTGCGCGCCGGCCTGACGATGCTGGGGATGGTGATCGGCATCTGCGCGGTGACCGTGTCGGTGTCGGTGAGCGAAGGCCTGAACAAGATGGTCATCGGCCTCCTCGAGAATATGGGGATGGGCAACGGCATCGTATGCTGGCGCGACGACTGGGTTCAACAGTCGGATGGCAAGTGGGTGCGGAACACCAGCCGCGCTTTCCTGCGGTATAGCGATGCGCTGGCGATCGAGTCGGACGCTCCTTCGGTGAAGTTCGTCGTGCCCGAGAACCAGTGGGATCTGACGGCGCGTCACGATGCCGAATACAAGCAGGTGCGGCTGGTCGGGACGACGCCCGATTACATGCGAGGACACAACTGGTACACGGGCAGCGGCCGGTTCCTGACGGAGCTTGACGTCGAGCGAAAGGAACAGGTGTGCGTCGTCGGGACCGACATCCAGCGCGACCTCTACAAGGGCGAGTCGGCGATCGGCGAGCAGATAACCGTCGGCACCGCGCGACTGACGATCGTCGGGATAATGGAGGCGAAGGCGGACAACTCGCCGGGCTTCACAGGCACGAACAACACGATCCTGATGCCGCTGACGACGTTCCAAGAGCGCTTCTCGGGCCATCAGTTCGTCGGGGTGTTCTTCATCCGCGCGCAGTCGACGCTGCAAGTTCGGCAGGCGTTGCGTGAGGTGAAGGTGATACTGCAACGGCGGCACATGATCCCTGACGCCACGCAGGCATTCGGGTTCTTCACCTCCGACGAGATCATGAAGGATGTGGGGCAGATCAGCTTCGTGATGAAGGCGTTCCTCACGGGCGTGGCGAGCATCGCGCTCGTCGTGGGTGGCGTGGGCATCATGAACATGATGCTCGTGTCGGTGACGGAGCGTACGTACGAGATCGGGTTGCGGAAGGCGGTCGGCGCATTCCGAGTTCACATTCTGTACCAGTTCCTGATCGAATCGCTGGTGCTGGGAGCGCTGGGTGGCGTCGTCGGCGTCGGCGTTGGATGGGGCCTCGGGAAGATCGCGGCGTTCGCGATTTCGGCGCTGCTGAACCGTGGCGGCGGAGGGCCTCCGGGAGGGTTCACGTGGCCGTCCGTTGTGTCGCTGGACGCCGCGCTGTTCGCGATGCTCGTCGCGGGGATAATCGGCGTTGTCGCGGGGATATTGCCCGCGTTCCGGGCCGCTTTTCTGCCACCCACAGACGCGCTGCGGCACGTGTAGAGGCCGGCTGACGCTTCAGCCGTCGCCGGGACCGGCCTACACAGAGGGCACGCGGCGCGACCCGGGCGACATCGACGGCGATGTCGTTGCTCTACGGTTCCACCAGACGGAGTTCGGATGGTCCTATCCCACAGTCTGTTTCAAGGCTTCACGGCGCTGTTCCGGCAGAAGCTTCGCGCCGGCCTGACGATGCTGGGTATGGTGATCGGCATCTGCGCGGTGACGGTGTCGGTATCGGTGAGCGAAGGCCTGAACAAGATGGTTATCGGCCTTCTCGAGAGCATGGGCATGGGCAACGGCATCGTGTGCTGGCGAGACGACTGGGTTCAGCAACCGGACGGAAAATGGGAGCGTAACAAGAGCCGCGCGTACCTGGAATACGGGGACGTACTGGCGATTGAGGCCGACGCTCCGTCCGTCAAGTTCGTGGTGCCCGAGAACTGGTGGGAGAAGACGGCCCGCCATGGCGCGCAATACAAGCAGGTGCGCATGGTCGGCACTTCGCCCGACTATGACCGGGGGCACAACTGGTTCATCGATCGCGGGCGGTTCCTGACAGCGATCGATATCGAACGGAAAGCACGCGTCTGCGTGATCGGCACGGACATCGAGCGCGACCTGTATAAGGGCGGCTCAGCGCTAGGCGAACAGATCACCATCGCCGGTGTGCGGCTGACGATCGTGGGGATCATGGAGAAGAAGCCGGACAACTCCCCGGACTTCACGGGGACGAACAACAACCTCCTGCTCCCTCTCACGACCTTCCATGAGCGGTTCGCCGGGCACCAGTACGTCGGCGTGTTCTTCATCCGCGCCAAGTCGACGCTTCAGGTGAGGAAGGCCGTGCGCGAGGTGAAGGTGATCTTGCAGCGTCGCCACATGATCGCGGATGCGGCGCAGGCGTTCCGGTTCCAGACCTCCGACCAGATCATGGAGGAGGTGGGGAAGATCAGCTTCGTGATGAAGGCTTTCCTTACCGGCGTGGCGAGTATCGCGCTCGTTGTCGGAGGCGTCGGCATCATGAATATGATGCTCGTGTCGGTGACGGAACGTACGTACGAGATCGGATTGCGGAAGGCTGTCGGCGCCCATCGCGTCCACATCCTGTATCAGTTCCTCATCGAATCGCTCGTGCTGGGAGCCATCGGTGGCGTGGTCGGCGTTGGCGTCGGCTGGGGCTTAGGGAAGATCGCCGCGTTCGCGATCTCGGCGCTGCTGAACCGCGGCGGCGGGGGGCCGCCGGGAGGGTTGGTGTGGCCGTCCGTAGTGTCGCTGGACGCCGCGCTTTTCGCGATGCTGGTCGCAGGGATAATCGGCGTGATCGCGGGGATACTGCCCGCGTTCCGAGCGGCGTTCCTGCCACCTACGGATGCGTTGCGGCACGTGTAGGCCTGCGCAAAAGGGGCAAAGGGGGTCAGATGTCACTAACGCCATCACAGGTGCGGTTCTTCCGGCACAACGGGTTCTTCAAGCTGCCCACGACGCTGAGCGACGCGCACACCGAGGAACTGCGGGACGCTATCTGGCAGGACATCGAGAACGAGGTCGAGCCGGTCGTCCGAAGCAAGGGGAGGCCCGTCCGCATATCCGACGTGTGGGGGCGAGGCGGCGTGTTCGAGCGCACGATCACCTGCGACGAGATCCTAGACCCGCTCACGTCGCTGCTCGGGCCGAACATCGAGTTCATCCGCAACCGTCATAACCACGCGACCCTCCGGCTGCACGAGGACGGCAGCGCCTACCTGCACCGCGATGTGCTGCAATGGTCGCGAACCATCGTGACCGTCCTCATCTACCTCGAAGAGTCGACGATGGAGAACGGGTGCACCCGGATCATCCCAGGGACGCACTTCCTGGAATCGGGCATGACGTCGCCGAGCCACGAGGGCGTGGATCGGATGGCGGAAGCGGGTCTGATCGACCAGATGGTGCCGGTGCCGATGAAGGCCGGCGGGCTGCTCGCGATCGACAGCATGATCTTCCACGGCGTGGGGCCGAACGCGACCGACGGCAGCCGGACGAGCATGACCGTCGGCTACCATAGCCAAGACGAGTTGATGGACTTCGACAACGACAAGCGGGTACTGGTGCGTGGGGAACCGCTGTATCAGGGCAACGACCGGCGGTAGCGCGTCAGCAGGCGCATCGGAGCCGTCGTGAGGACAAGCCGCAGATGGCGAGGGATCGCCGCTCCGAGCGCGTTGACATGCGCCGATGGGAAGCCGGCGAGTCGTCTCGGGCGCAGGACTGGCTCGCCGTCGAGGAACCGCTCGAGATCGTGGTCGAGCATGGCGGTTCGTCCATCCCACTCCTGACGACCATGCGCACGCCGGGCGCCGACGCGGAACTCGCCGTCGGGCTGCTGCACGCCGAGCGTATTGTTCGCATACGAGACGACATCCTTTCCGTCGACCACACGTCCGACCCGCGAATACCGCGGGACAACCGCGACAACCGCATCGTCGTCCGCCTGCACCCCGACTGCGCGCCGCCCGACATGGGGCAGCGCCGCTCGTTCGTGAGTTCGTCGGCTTGCGGCGTGTGCGGGCGTTCGGTCGTGGAGGATCTGACTGCGGAACTCCGCCCCCTCGCAACGGAACACCGCGTGGAGGCCGACGTTCTCAACTCGATTGGGAGCCGTCTGCGCGAGGAGCAGTCCACGTTCCACAGGACGGGGGGCATCCATGCCACAGGACTGTTCGACCTGAACGGGGAACTGACCCTTCGCCGCGAGGACATTGGGCGGCACAACGCCACCGACGCCGTCATCGGCGCGAGTCTGCTCGCCGGACGTGTGCCGCTGGACAGGCACGTCGTTCTGGTGACCGGGCGTGCTGGGTACGAGATCGTGCAGAAGTGCTGGGTGGCCGGCGTGACGGTACTCGCCGCCATCGGGGCGCCGTCCAGTCTCGCGGTGGACATGGCGCTGGAGGCCGAGATGACGCTCGTCGGATTCCTGCGCGACGGGCGGTTCAACGTGTATTCCGCGCCGGAGCGGGTCGGGCACGTGGGCCGCCCTACGCGATCGACCCCTGATGGCTGAGGGACGCGCGTCGCGAACTCCGCGGTTCTCCGCGCGACGAAGCGCTGCGGTTTCCTGCCCGCCTGGCCGAGGAGACGATCCATTCCCGCGGGGTTGGGCTTCGCGAAGGCCCCCTGGGCGTCAGTCGAGCGGATTGAGGACGGCGAGTCCCTCCGCTTCTGCCGCGGCGTTCAGTTCGTCGTCAGACGAGACCAGCGTTACGGGATCGGCGCCCTCGTCGATGTGTATGGCGTTCACTTCAAGGCACGCCGCCAGATGTACCGCGTCATAGCCCCTCAGCCCGTGCCGCCGCGCGAGCGACATCGCGAAATCCAGCGTCGTTGAGGAGGTCTCCACGCGCCAGGATCGCGAATCCAGGTCGTCGGAGAACAGGCCGACGATTCCATCAATGCGCCCCTACGACCAGCGTTCGCTTTTACCTCGACGCGTCAAGGCCGCGACGACTTCGGCGCCTGCGATATGCGACACGTACACCACGACGTCAGGGTCATCAAGGAGTCGCGCCACGGACCCGCTGCCCGCCTCCTCAATGTATCGCTTCACGAGGGCGCTGCTGTCTACGTAGTAGGCGGGCATCACCTACGTTCTTCGATAATCGTCTCGGCGATGGTCTTACCCGACAGCCGTGGTCGCGGGGTCTTTGGGCGGCCGAGGATGTCCTCTCGCCGGGGGATCTTTGCGAGCTGCCCGGCTTCGAGAAGCCGCCGCTCCACCCTCGCCTGCGCGTCCTCAAGGGTCCCGAGGGTGGCGCGCTCGAGCGGTTCCTGAAGGGCCCTGCGCGCGGCCTCTATCTCCGCGTCGGGGAGAGCTTCTATCAGCTCGTGAAGCGATCTGCGTGAGGACACGGACATGGAACCCTCCCGTCCATCGTGTGGGCGCCGTCGGCTCTATGTTACGTGGTCGCGGATGCCGCGGAAAGCGACGGGTGTGCGCCACGAGGATCTGCGCCTCGCGACATGCTTGATGCGGAGTCGCGCAACACCGCCTATGGCACGTACTCCGTCGCTTGTCCACCCACGCGGGCGACTACGCCCTTCGCTGGGATTCGCACGTCTTCACGCTCGTAGGGTTCGTCACCGAAGTTCACGACGATCTCCCCCGTGGCGCCGAAGACCGTCCTTTGCACCATCCGATCCTCGCTGAGCCACTGAAAGTCCGTGAGCGCCTCCAGTGCGCACTCGCGCAGTATTGGGGACAGAAAGCCGTAGTGCGCGCGCATCCGCGCCCGGTGCTTCGCGTATTCGCCCAGGTTCATGTGGTACATCGGCGGCACGGCGTAGAGCGCTTCCGTAAGCGCCGTCGTCGTTATCTGGTCGGAGAACTTCAGGCTTGGGTAGCCCCACTGATGCGTCGTGATGACCGAGTCGTGGAACGCCGTCTGGAACAACGGCAGTCGGTAGCGCGGGTCGAAGTAGGGCAGGTAGTAGTCGGGCTTGAGCGGTACCTGCTTCGTGAACACCGCAGGACCGTCGGGCGGCCAGTAGCCGCCGAGGTAGTACGGCGACTGCTTGTCCTTGAGGTCGGGATCGCCCCACCCGATGACGGGCGTCGTCATGCCATGGGCGAAGTGTATCGTCGAGGCCGCGTACGCCGAGCCTCCCTCGGAACCGACTACGGCGTCGTGCTCGTCGACGATCCATGCCATGCGGCGCAGCCGTTCTCGCATGTCGTCGAGCTGCGTCGCGGGATGCAGTTCCGAGTAGTCGTCGAACAGCTCGCCGTACGCGTCGCAATCCACGAACCACGAGTTGTACGGACGCCGCATGAGGTCGACGATCCGGTTCACGCGCCGTTCGACATGCGGTCGCGCGGCGGTGGGGCTGAGGTTGTACCCCTTCTGCTTGAAGCCCCGCTTGTACGACCCGTCGGCCCGGACGATTCCGCCCGTCTCGTACAGCTCCCGGCTGAACTGCGCGGTCTCCCAGGTGTCTTCTTCGTCGGGGTCGTGGATGCTGTGGAACGAGTCGTACGGCCCAATGAGGTAGCCGGCGTCCTGCGCCCGCTCGATCGCAGCGGGATGGCGGAAGCCGCCCTGCCAGGAGTCCAGACCCAACCAGAGACGGTCGAAGCCGTCAGCCACGAACCGGTCCACCATCTTCGTGGAGACACCGTCGCCCCACGTCTCCGGCGGCAGGAGGACCTTTGGAAGCGCCGCGCCCAGCAGCAGGCCGTTGAGACGGTAGATGTCCGGTTCGCCCAAGGTGGCGCGGTCGGTCGCCAGGAGCTGTATGGCCTGGTCAGGTAGTTCGATACCGCTCCATGCGGCCTGGTCATAGTAGGCCGGGTCTCGAAGCGCCTCGCTGATGCCGTCGGTGAGCGTGATCTTCAGGTACTTGAAGACGATGCTGTCCGCCTCGATGTCCCCGAGGGCGGCGGTTGCGTCCTCGCTTAGTCGAGACACAAGGCGCGCCAGGGGAGGTGAGGAGGAGGCGCGGAGAGCCCTCACGAATGCCGGCCAGTCCCGGACGTCGTGGCGCGTAAGGAGCGCGTCGCCCCACAGATAGATGTGCGCGGCGCCGAGCAGCTTGGCGGCTTCGGGCGTCCGCTCGATCTTCTCCCGCATGGAGACGAACTCGCCCCGGTCGATGAGCCATTCCCTGTACTTGCGCGCGGGTTCTATCGGCGACGGTCCTCCCAAGAGGACCGTGAGCCCGTACTCCTTGCGATCCCAATTGCGCGTGAACTCGTGGGCGAAGCGGAGGGCCAGCCGGCCGTCGCGTTCCGCGAACCAGTAGGCGTTGTTCAGTTCGTTCGTGGCGATGTACGTCAGGGTGTAGTCGCCGCAGTCGAGACCCCAGAAGGGCATCGACAGACCCTCGGTCGTGTCCGTGCGGCCGCGCTCGCCTAGGAAACGCTGCCACCCCGCGTGGTCGGCCGGAACGTAGTTGCCCTCGTGCAGGGGCAGTATCCACCCGTGCGCGAGCTCTCCCGGGACGCGCGGCCACTCGAACTCGCCGACGCGGTCGGACACGAAATCCGCCGTGAGCGCATCGCCCGTCAGCTCCATCGTGACCGTCATGCCGACATCGGGCAGGGACCAAGTCGCGCGGGCGCCATCGACGCGCTGGTGCGCGACCGGACCCAATTCGGCCTGAGCAGCGGCGATGGTCACGTCGCTGTGGCCACGAGGGGTCGCCACTACTTCCAGGGTCGTCGGGGACACGCGTATGGTCCACACATCACTGTCGAGCACAAACTCGTCGGCAACGCAGGGGGCAGCCACAGCCACCGATGCGATCGTGCAGACCATCAGCCACGCCGTTGCGCTACCCGATCGCATCTCGACCATGCGGGGCCGTGAGATCCATGTCCGGGCCCAGGGGAACAACCTGCGTTGGGTTGAGATCGTCATGCGTGATGTAGTAGTGCCTCTTGATGTGGTCGAAGTCGACCGTGTCCGCGACGCCGGGCTGTTGATACAGGTCGAGGGTGTAGCCGTAGAGATTTGGGTAGTCGATGAGTCTGCGTATGTTGCACTTGAAGTGGCCGTGGTAGACGGCGTCGAACCGGATGAGCGTTGGGAACAGGCGCCAGTCAGCTTCCGTGATGGCGCGGCCCACGAGATACCGGCGCTCGGAGAGCCGCTCTTCGAGCCGATTGAGCGCGTCGAACAACGCGGCCACCGCCTTGTCGTAGGCGTCCTGCGTGGTCGCGAAGCCCGACCGGTACACGCCGTCGTTGATGGACGGATAGATGAAGTCGTTGACGCGGTCGATCTCGGGGACGAGCCCGTCGGGGAGGAGGGCCAGATCAGCGTCGGTATAGTCGTCGAAGGCGGCGTTCAGCATGCGCATGATGTCTTCGTCGACGTTGCTGACGATCCGGCCGGCTTGCTTGTCCCAGAGAACCGGCACCGTCACGCGCGCGTCGTAGCCGGGCCTCGTTCCCGTGTACGCCTGCTTCAGGAACTGCCAGCCGTTGACGGGGTCTGCGGAGTGGCCCGGCCCCTCCCGGAAGGCCCAGCCGTCCTCGTCGTTTCTGATCGGATCGACGACGGTCATGCCGACTACATCCTGGAGCCGCTTGAGCTTCCGCACGATTACCGTGCGGTGCGCCCATGGACACGCGAGCGACACGTACAGGTGGTATCGTCCCGGCTCGGCCGGGTAGTCCGACGAGCCGTCGCGCGTGACCCAGTCACGGAACTCGTCGTCCTGGCGGTCCCAATCGCCCTGGTCGGTCTTCTCGTTCGCGTACATCGCCTTCTCCCGGCTTCGCTCGCGATGCGCTTCCCTCGGCCATTGTGCGGCGCCTCACGGCGATCATGCACGTGGATCCGGCCACGCCGCGTGCGGGTCAGTTGCGTGCGCACTATACTTCGGGCAAACGCCCGGCGAAGATGCAGGAGACTCGACATGACCCGCTACACGTTGACCGTGTGCCTGGCCCTGACGTGCGCGAGCGCCTGGATGGCGTGCGCTGTGCCCCCGCCCGTCTCGGACTCCGCGCGAACAGCGGAGGAGGCGCCTCCTCGAGTGGTCACGCTGAAACATGACGACGGGACGATGGACGGGAAGCGCAGCATCGCTGGCTCGGGTCACGCCGTGCTGTTCGACCGGCCCGACGGCGAGTGGGACGTGACGCGCGTGCAGGTGTACGGCAGCCGATACGGCTACCCACAGGCGCCGGACGAGGACTTCAACGTCTACATCGCGGACGCGGACATGAACGTGCTCGCGCAGGTCGGCGCGCCGTATGCGCGGTTCGCGCGTGGCGAGTGGGCGTGGGTGCTCGTGGACGTCCCCGCCACGGCCGCGCCCGAGCAGTTCTACGTGTGCGTCACGTTCGATCCCGCGCAGACGAAGGGCGTGTACGTGGGCTGCGACGAGAGCGTCACCCAAACCCACTCGAAACGGGCCCTGCCGGGCGCGCACGTCGCGGACGTGAACGGTGCGTTCGACTGGATGATCCGCGCGGTGATCGCGCCTCGCGCCGCAGCGCCGGCGCCGGTCGAGTGAGTGGCGCCCGACTATCTCGCGCTCCCAAGATCGGCGGCGAGGGCCTCGGCGACCACGAGCATCACCTTGCCCTTGTCCGACAACTGGTAGCGATCCTGCCCGGACTTCGAGGTGTACCCCTGCGCGTAGAGTTCGCCCATGTGGTGGTAGAACTGGCCTTCGGTCAAGCCCGTGGCGTCGCGTAGCGCGCCCGAGCCCGTCGGCGCATCATGGCTCAGCGCGCGGAGCAACACCACGCGCTGCCGGTTGCCCAGGGGAGTGAACAGGCGCTCGGTCTCCTCCGCCGGGAGTTCACGATTCGCTTCCACCGCGGGCGTTGGGACATATAGCACTGATCTGTCGGCGCTCAGCGTGCCCTTTCCGCAGTAGCCGGTCTCGTGGGTGAATATGCGGCCTCCCTCGACGCAGAAGCCCTTGAGCTTCGTAACCGCGATGGTGGGCGGGGCGCCCGACTCCTGCTTCTTTCCTCCTGTTGAACCCTCGACAGCCTCAAGGCGGGCGATGATCCCGGAAATCGCTTCTCTCAGCTCGTCGATCCCGCCGTCGCCGTGATCTGTCCCTGCGCGCATGGTCTTGCTCCAACATGCCCATCCGATGTTGCTACGTAATGCGATAGCCACACCGCGCGAGATGCGCAACGCTGGACGACAGCGGCCGTCAGTGGAGCCGGCCAATGGCCATGAGAGCCCAGCGCGCGCGCACGCGGAGCGCGTGGTCGCGGGCGTGAAGGTCTTCACGCAGCACCGGTTCGCCGGAGTCGTCGCCGGCCTGCGCCAGTCCGATCGCGGCGGTGCGGCGGATGCCGTGGTTGACGTCGACAAGCGAGCGGCGTAGGGCGTCGGCGCGTAGAGCGGGCTCCGCCGGGTCGTCGTCGCGGACCCCGCTCCGGGCGGCTAGCCCGTCAACGGCCCGGCGACGAATCCTCGCGTCCAGGTCGGAGGCCGCGCTCGCCAGCACGTCTACGTAGCCTTCGCGGGTGGCGATGTAGACGGCTGCGGCCCGCACTCCCGGACGCTCGTGGCTCAGTAGGTCCATCGTCTGCTCGCCGGGCAGGTTCAGCGAGAAGACCTCCACGGCTCGGAACCACGTGGCCTCGTCCTTGGGGTCTATCTTGGTCAGAATGTCCCGACGTACGGCGTGGATGGCGTCGTTGTCGCCGAGTTGGCTCAACGCGGCCACGGCTTCCATGTCGTACGCGCCCGCAAGCGGAAACCGGAACGCGCGCATACGGAGCGGCACGATGGCGCGGCGATCGCCGAGCTCTCCGAGCTGGCTGGCGGCATTGGCGTGTGGCCGATCCAGGAGCTCGATCCACATGGGGACGAGGTCGGTCGTGTGGAACTCCGCCAGCGCCTTCTGCGCGTGCCCACTGATCGCCTGCATGTTGCGGACCGCGAACGGATGCAAGGGAACGAGCGCGAGCGCTCGGAGGGCATCGATGGCTCGCGGATCTCGCAATGCGCCCAGCGTTCCGCAGATGCCCCGCATCGACTTGTGGCTGTCGTTTGTCAGGAGACCCGGGTGCAACCGGGCGACGAGATCGTCCACGAACGCGCGCGATGGAGCGTCCAGTCTGAACTCGGCCACGTTGGACGTCAGAAGCGGCGCCGGACGAGGAGACGCGTACCGCCACCCGGAGGACCCCGGGAGATGTCCGCGGGAAACCTGAGCCCGGTACGTGCCGGGTCGGCGACAGCGGGTGCGGAGATTTCGCTGCGTCGAGACGACATCGCCCGGCTGTAGCGTGCGGGGTTGGCCTTCCGTGGGCGCGACCCCGTGACTGCCGTGACCGCTGTCGGCGGGGTACGCGCGCACGTCACCGTCCGGCGTCACAAGTTCAAGGTTGAAGGCGTCGAGCCCGTACAGCGGTCTGTCGAACACGGTCGTGTTCATCTGCATCGGCCGTTCGCCAGCGTTGATGAACTCGACGGTGAGAGTGATGTCCTCGTCGTAGCCGTACGCCTGGCGATCCGTGGCGACTCGTATACGCAGGCCCTCCTGCCAGTCCGCGGGCGCGGCATCGACGTATCTGCTGTGGGCCCCTCGCGCCCGCTCTCGGATGGCGGGGTCGTCGGACTGCAGCAGTCGGGCGAGAAGGGCTCCCGTTTTGGCAGGGCGCCCCAGGGAGATGTGACGTATGCACGCCGGCGCCGCGTCGATCGTCTCGTCGGCGAGAAGCGTCAGCCAATAGGGCTCCGCTGCGTCCTCGTGCAGCCAGGCCATGTCTGCAAACTGCGCGATGGCCGGTTCGCGGTACGGGTAGGAGACGTCCGTCGCGAGCGAGCCCAGTTCGTGCGCCGTCGCTTCGTCGCTGTATGAAGCGAGGGCCTTCAGCGCCTCGCGGTGTGCCGTGGCCGTGTGGACGGCGCGGCGCAGGCGTTCCTTGCCCTCCTCCCCGAGAGACGCCACCGCTTCCGCAAGGGTCGATCGCAGTCGCGAGTCCACGTTGTAGGACCGGTACGGCTCAATCGCGTACCGCGGGTCCATGAGGGCGCGAGCGTAGTCGTCGACGTGGTCGGGCGAGGGGGCCGTGTTCGGCGGCCCCTCAGGCCGCTGCCCCCAGTGCAGGTCGCGCAGGAACTGCGCGATGCTCCCGACGTTGACGACATCGCCTGGTGTTATCGCCTCAAGCATCGGCGGCACGATCGCGCTTCCGTAGCGGTACGCGTCCTTGGGCGCCCGAACGGGGGAGTCGCCCTCCTCCGGATGGCGCGAGGAGCCGTCGAATAAAGCAACGATCAAGGGGATGGCGCGCTCGTCGCCGCTACCTACCAGCGCGCGGAACGCACTCTCACGCGCCCGTCGGTCCTGCTCCGTGTCGACGCCCAGACTTCTGTACGCCTCAAGCAGCACGGTCGCCGCTTCGGCATCGCCGAACGTCGCCAGCAGTTCGGCCGCCGTTCTGCGTGTGTACACCTCGCCTTCCAGGAGCGGCCGGAGGTGGGGAATCACGCGTGTATCTCCCATCTTGGCGAGGATCGAGCAACGGCCAACGAAGTCGCGCGACCGGCTGTCCAGCGACGCGAAGACCACTTCGGCCGTGTACTCCGGGGCCAGCCCGAGCATCGCAGAGAGCGCCACGCCTCGCGTGTACGGGTCGTGTTCCGCCTTCATGACTGCCTCTATCGACTCCAGCGCATCCTTGAGACCAAGGACGCCCAACAGGCGCAGCGCCGCGCGCCGCGCTGCGGGCAGCTCGCAGTCGAGCACCTCAAGCAGCGTCGCCGTCGCGGAGTCACCGAGCATCAGCAGTTGGTACATGGCCGCTCCCTGCGACGGGAGGAGGCCGTTGTTGAGACGGACGTAGGCATCCGGGTCGGTGAGTGCGTCGATCACTACGCGTGCGCGCTCCTCGTCCGACACGGCTTTCGGGTCGGACGGATCGGGCGCGTCCCGCGCGAAGGAGACCGGGACGACGAACATCAGGGCGAGCAACGTTGCGATGCGTGGGGTGGGCATGGCTGGGCTCCGAGCGTGGACGGCAGGAACGCTTCGGGCGCCAGGCGCGGCGATTCCCGCAGATCCGGCGTTTGATTGTGCAGCAGGAGTTGCACGGCGCGCTACGCGGACGCCCTGAAGCAGAGGCCCTGAGAAGGGGCCTCCATGGCGAGGACGTCCGATATTTCCTCGCCAGCGGGGGTCGTCAGCGGTACTGGTGAAGCTTGAGCAGGGCGCTGCGGGCGCGCGTTCGCGTCGCGTGGTCGCGAGCGTGAAGGTCTTCGCGGAGTAGTGACACGCCTGCATCGTCACCGTCCTCGGCCAGGCCGATCGCTGCCGCGCGACGTACATCGAGTTCTGGGTCGGCGAGGGCGTGCCGAAGCGCGTCGATGCGTATTGCGGGCTCGTCTTCCTCGTCATCGCTAACCCCCCATCGACGTGTCAAGGCCTGCATGGCCTGTCGGCGAATCCGCGCATCCGTGTCGGCGAGCGCCTTCGCGAGCACGGCTACACGCCCGTCGCGCTTCGCTGCGTGGATGGCCGCGCTGCGCACCCCGGGGTGCTCATGGCGCAGAAGGTCCGTGGGGCCCTCGCCGGGCATCGCGACTAAGAACGCCTCAATGCCGTCGTCCCACGTGGTTTCGTCGTTGGGGTCCATCGTTGCCAGCGCCCGGCGCCGTGCGAATCGCATGGCGCTGTCATCCCCAAGTTGGCTCAACGCGGCAGCGGCCGCTCCGTCCACCGAACCCGGCCCTGAACCTATACTGTGGAACGCGCGGCCGCGGAGGGGTCCGATCGCGCGACTGTCGCCCAACTTCCCGAGCTGCTGCGCGGGTAGGCCGGTCCTTTCGTCCAGCAGCTCGATCCACACGGGGACCAGCGCGGGCGTGTCGAACCCTGCGAGCGCCTTGCGCGCGTCCTTGCGAATCAGGTCGGCGTTGCGCACGCGCCGCGGGTGCTTGGGAAGGTGGGCGAGCGCGGCAAGGGCAGCGATAGTGCTCGGATCGCGCAAGTCGCCAAACGTACGGCAGATGCGTGCGATGGCGGCGTAGCTTTCATCGGCGAGGCTGGCGATGTCCAACCGGGCCACGAGTTCGTCCACGTGCGCCCGCGACGGGGCGGCCAACCGGAACTCGATTCGGTTGGACCTGACGAGTGGCGCCAGCTGCGGCGACGCTGACCGCTGGCCTCGAAACTGTGAGGAGTGGCCGTAGGCAAGCTGCGCGCGATATATGCCGGGCATGGCGGGTCGACAATGCCGGCGCACGTCGATGTGCGTCGCGATCCGGTCGCCCGGCTCCAGGGTTCGGACGTAGTCCGTCGTCCGGGCCCAGTCGGGTCCTCCGCCATGGTTGGGGTAGGTCCGTCGTGCCCCGTCCGGCAGGACGAGTTCAAGGTCGAGATTATTCGAGATGTATGTCGGGTTGTCGAACAGGAACGTGTCGATCGTGATCGGCAGATGGCCGCCGTTGGTCAGTTCGATGGTCAAGGTGATGTCGTCGGTATATCCGTACGCCTCGCGGTCCGTGGCAACGCGTATGTCCAGGCCTTCGTTGGGATTCGCCCCAGGGCGCTCAACGTAGAATGTGTGCATACGCTGGGCCGTCGCTCGGACGGTTGGGTCCTCGGACTTCAGCAGCGGCGTGAGAAGCGCGGCCGCGTTCGTTGGGCGGCTTCGGGCGATGTGGCGCCTGGCCGAGGACGACACGTCGATGCTCTCGTCGTGGAGAAGCGCCAGCCAGTAGGGCTCCGCGGCGTCTTGCCACAGCCAGGCGATCGACGCGAACGCCTCCACCGCTGTATCGCGGTGGGGATACGACGCGTCAGTAGCCAGGGCGGCGAGTTCGTGTAGCGCTTCAATGTCGTTGTAAGAGGCCAGGGCACGCAACGACGCGGCATACGCGTATGGCTTGTGGACGCCCCGCCGTAGGTATGCCCTACCCTCGTCGCCGAGGGACGACAGCGCTTGGGCGATCGTCCCGCGTAGTTCCGCGTCGGGAAGGCTTCGCCCGTAAGGTTCCGTGGCGTACCGATGATCCAGAAGGGCGCTTCCGTACAGGTCGACGTGCTCGGGCGAGGGAGGGACGCCATCCCATCCCTCCTGGCCTCTGCCGTAGTGGACGGCTTTCAACGCGTTGGCGAGACCCTCCAGATACATGGGCGCGGCGCGCCGGACTCCTCGCAGGAGATGGGGCACGAGGCGTAGGCCGAACTCGCGAGGCAATGGCGAACCCGATATCGCGGACTTGTTGCTCCGCAGCGTCCACAGAGCGATTGGGATGGCGCGCTCGTCCCCGCTGTGAGACAGCGTGCCAGATATCTTCTCTCGCTCGGCCCGATCGACGTTCTTGTCCAGGCTCTCCCACAGTTCGATCAGCACGGTGACCGCGTCCGGGTCGCCGAACCTCGCCAGCATCTCCGCCGCCCGCCTACGTCCGTAGGGTTCGGAGCCTGTCAGGAACGGCCGTAGGTGGGGGATCACGCGGATGTCGCCGGCGCGTGCCAGAAGGTCGCAGCGCGTGCCGCTCGGCGCGCTCGGGGGCGTCTTGTCCAGCGAGGCGAGAATCACGTCGGCCGTGTAGTCCCTGTCGATCCTAGCCAACTGCCGCAATATCGAATCCCGGATCCTCGTTTCGTGCAGCGTCCACAGGATGTCGGTTAGTGCCTCCAAGGCGTTCGTAGGGGCGAGCGCGCCGAGAAGTTGTAGCGCGCGATGCTGCACCTCTGGAGATTCGCTGTGGAGCAGTTCGATCAGCACCGGAGTCCCGGCATCGCCGAGCATTACCAACTGGTAGATGGCGGCGCCTTGGGGTGGCAGTAGTCCGTCGCTACGGAGGACGTGGGCAGCCGGGTCCCCGAGCGCGTCTATCGCGATACGCGCTCGGTCCTCGTCGGATACCGCGTCCGGTTCGCGTCCGTTGGGCGCGCCTTGCGCAAGGCAACTCGAAACGACGAGGGACATGGTCAGCAACGTAGCGATGCGGGGGATGGTCATCGGTAGGCTCCGAGCGTGAACCGGAAGGAAGCCGCAGTCGCGTGGCGGGCATCGCCCCTCCCTGACGTGGCGGAGTCAAAGGGCCGCACGAAGTCTGAGAAGGTCGGTGCGGGCGCGTGCTCTCGTACCGTAGTCTGCGGCGTGAAGATCCTCGCGGAGCACTGGCTCGCAGGAGTCGTCGCCGACGTGGGCCAGCCCGAACGCCGCATCGTGACGGATGTCCGGTTCGGCGGCCGAGAGCGCTCGCTGCAGGGCACGGATACGAATGGCTTCGTCTCCCGGCGCGGTGCCTACGGTGCTGTGCCAATCAGCCAGGAGTCCGACCGCCTCCCGGCGAACACCCACGTCCGCGTGCTCAGTCGCCTTGGCCAGGACATCGATGAGACCTTCCCGGCTCGCCGTCCACAGGGCGTGGCGGCGCACCGCAGGATGCTCGTGGCGCAGACGGTCCGCGAGACGCTCGCCGGGCAGCAGCAGACCCAGCGCCTGCGAGCCGCTCCAAGTGGACTCGTCCTCGGGATCCATGCTTCGCTGCGCGTCCCAACGCATGAAACGGACGACGCTGCCGTCGCCCAGTTCCGCAAGCGCCTGCGCCGCCGCGACATGGCCGGAGTTCACGGCGTGGCCGCGGAGGGGCGCCAGCGCACGACGGTCCCCGAGCTTCGCGAGCTGCTCGGCTGGCAGGTCCCACTCCCCATTCAGCAACGCGATCCACATGGGAACCAGCGCAGGGGAGGCGAACTTCGTGAGGGCCTCTCTCGCGCGATGCAGCATCGCGTGGCTGTTGCGCTCCCGGTTTGGCTTGACGGGCAGCAGGGCGACGGCGCGAAGGGCGTCGATCGCGCGTGGGTCGCCCAATTCGCCGAGTATGTAGCAGACCCGCATGGCAGGGAGGAAGCCCGCGGTCTTCGGACCGTCGATGTCCAGGCGCGCCACGAGCCGGTCGACGTGCGCCGAAGATGGCGGCTTCACGGCGAAGTCGACCCAGTTCGACCGAACCATGGGCAAGGTGTCCAACAGGCGCCTGTAGGAAAGCTGCGCGCGGTATGCACCGGGCTGCGCGAGTACGCAGTGCTTGCGGATGTCGATCTGCGCGGCGGTGCTGCCGCCTGGATCCAACGTGCGGCCGGAGTTCGTCGTAGCGGCCTGGCTAGCGACCCAGTCGCGTTCGGGGTACGTGCGTCGATCTCCGTTCGGCATGACGAGTTCGAGGTTGAAGTCGTCCGACACGCGCTTGGGGTCGTCGAACAGGTCGGCGCTGTCGAACACGAACTTGGTCATCGGGATCGGCAGATCGCCACGATTCGCCAACTCCACCGCAAGCGTCGCGCGGGCGAGGTAGCCGTACGTCTGACGGTCGGTGGCAATCCGTATCTCCAGTCCTTCGCGGGGGTCCGGCCGGATGCGGGCGCCGAAGCGCTCGTACGCGTGTTGCGCCCGGTCGCGCACCGCTGTATCGCTGGACTCCAGCAGCGGAGCCACTAGCGTGGCCGCGCGCGTCGGTCGGTTTAGGCAAACATGGCGCACGTATCGCCAACCTGCCCCGATGGGCTCGTAACGCAGCAACTCTTGCCAGTACGGCTCCGCCTCCTCGGGCCATAGCGCGGCGAGAGACGCGAACGCCGTCACGGCTGCGTCGCGATACGCATACTCGGCGTCGGTTGCCAGATCAACGATCTCCGGTAGCGTCGCGATGTCGTTGTAGGAGGCCAAGGCCGTCAGCGCCTCGCGATGGGAGTGCGGCATGTGAACTCCCTGCCGCAGATACTCCCTGCCCTCGGACCCAAGGGATGCCAGTATCTCGGCGATCGTCTGACGCAGCTCGGCGCCGCTGCGGCTGCGGGCAGACCCGCGCGACCCGACGGCGTAGCTCGCGTCTAGGAAGGCCTCCCCATAGAGGTCAACGTGGTCGGCAGCGGGGGGCACGCCGTCCCACCCCTTCTGCCGCTCGCCGGTATGGACCGCCTTCAGAGCGTCGTTGAGACCATCGAGGTACGTTGGCTCCGCGGGCATGGCGCCGCCCAGCAGATGCGGCACGAGCCGCGAGCCGAAGACGCGAGGCAGGGGCGACTCCGATATGGCGTCGCGAGAGCTTCGCATTGCATCGAGCGCGACCGGGATGGCCCGTTCATCCCCGATAGCGGCAAGCGCGGCTATGATCCGCTTGCGACTCCAGTAGCTCGACCCTGTCTCCTTCGGGGGCGAGACCTCGAGGAACTCCAGTAACAGGGGGATGGCGTCGCGGTCACCGGCCTCGACGAGGCATAGCGTCGCGAACGCGTCGGCTGTGTTCGGGCCCGCCTCCGCGGGAGCGAAGGCCCGCACACGCGGCAGCACACGCGCGTCATGGAGGGCGAGGAGTTGCTGTATGCGGTTGTCGTAGACCTTCGTGGCGGGTCTGTCCGCCAGGGAATCCACTAGCATGTCGGCCGCAGCGGAGGGAAACAGGTCTGCCATGGCGCGCGCCATCACGGTGCGCGTGCCGGGGTCCGGTTCCGCGAGGAACGCCGTTCGCAGCGGCTCGCGGACGCTCTCGTCCCCGAAGGTGGGCAGCAACCGCGCTGCGTAGAACCGCGCATCGACAGGCTCGGCCTGCAACGCCTCTACGAGCACGGCGCTAGCGTCGTCCCCGAGAGCCCAGAGTGCATACATCGCCTCGCCCTGACGCTTGAGGCGATGGGCGGAGTAGGGTCGATATCCTGCTGGGTCCGTGAGGAGACGCAAGACGGCCTCGCCGCGCTGCTCCTTGGGTATAGTGTCTTCATTGGTGTCCGCGGCGGCAGACGCCACGACGAAGCACAGGACCAGAACAACGAGACAGGAGCGCACGATGCCCATCGTCGGCCTCCCAGGTAGGTACGTATGCTTGACTATACAAGAGCCGTTGTATCCGCGCCAGCGCGCCCCATCCGCCGAATCCCAGCCATACCAGCGCGAGGGGGGTCGCGTCCACCGGGCCGCCTGCCGATTCGAGGCAATTGCCTCTGAGATGATGGGTGCGCGGGCGGCGTCCACCGTCTACCATTGCGTGTGCGGCGGCAGGAGCGGCCTGGGCGACCACTCTCGATAGGCGCGCGTAGGATCAGGGATTCATCATGGCTTACCTAATCGGCGTAGACGTAGGGACGACGGGGGCGAAGACGATACTCGTCGACGAGGACGGGACGCTAGTCGCGAGCGCGCTGCAGGAGTATCCGCTCTCGACACCACGACCCAAGTGGTCCGAGCAAGACCCGGAAGATTGGGTGCAAGGCACCATAGCGACGATCCGTAGCGTGCTGAGCGTTTCCGGCGTGAACCCGGCGGACGTGAAGGGGCTCGGCTTCTCGGGTCAGATGCACGGGCTCGTTCTGCTCGACGAGTCACACGCCGTGTTGCGGCCCGCGATCCTGTGGAACGATGTTCGCACGACGGAGCAGTGCTACGAGATCACGGAGACCGTGGGTCGCCAGACGCTCGTCGAGGAGACGTGCAACCCCGCGCTCGAAGGCTTCACCGCGCCCAAGGTGCTGTGGGTGCGCGAGCACGAGCCGGAGGTGTACGACCGCGCGCGGCACATCCTGCTTCCAAAGGACTACGTGCGGTTCCGGTTCACGGGCGACCTGGCGATGGAGGTGTCCGACGCCGCCGGTACGCTGCTCTTTAACGTGCGCGAGCGTCGGTGGTCCAAGACGGTGCTCGACGCGCTCCAGATCCCCACCGAGTGGATGCCGCCCGCATACGAATCCGTCGACGTGTGCGGCAAGGTCACCGCGAGCGTCGCCGAAGAGACCGGGCTGGCCGAGGGCACGCCGATCGTCGGCGGAGGCGCGGACAACGCGTGCAGCGCCGTGGGCACGGGGATCGTGTCGGAAGGGCTGGTCAGCGCGAGCCTCGGGACATCGGGCGTGGTGCTGGCGCACACGGACACGCCGCTCGTCGACCCGGATCTGCGGGCGCACACGTTCTGCCACGCCGTGCCGGATCGCTGGTACACGATGGGCGTGATGCTCTCGGCGGCGGGCGCGTTCCGCTGGTTCCGCGACGCGCTCGGGGCGGAGGAGATCGCGCGCGCCGAGGCGGAGGGCGTCGACCCGTACGAACTTCTGACGCAGCGCGCGGAGCAAGCCCCGGTGGGAAGCGAAGGCTGCATCTTCCTGCCCTACCTAGCTGGCGAACGCACGCCACACGCCGACGCGAACGCGCGGGGCGTCTACTTCGGGCTGTCGCTACGGCACGGGAAGAACGAGATCACCCGCGCGACGATGGAGGGCATCACGTACGGCATGCGGGACTCGTTGGAGATCATCCGCGACCTCGGCGTGGACGTGACGCACATCACCGCCACGGGCGGCGGCGCGCGTAGCGAGTTCTGGCGGCAGATGCAGGCGGACATCTACGACGCCACAGTCACGACCATCAACCAGGCGGAAGGCCCCGCGTTGGGCGCAGCGATCCTCGCGGGAGTCGGCACGGGCGTGTACGACTCGTGCGAGTCCGCCACGGATGCCCTTATCTCTCCCACGACCGAGAACCGTCCGGCGATGGAGAACGTGCCGATCTACGACGAGTACTACGGCGTGTACCGCGACCTGTACCACGCCCTGAAGCCGCAGTACGACGACGTCGCCGACATCGTCGATCGCGTCACGCGATGAGGGATGTCCGGCTGATCGGCATCGACATTGACGGGACGCTCCTGAACTCGTCCGAGGAGATTACCCCGGCGACGCATCGCGAGATCGAGCGATTGCAGGCAGCGGGGAAGACACTCGCGCTTGTGACCGGCAGACGCTTCGTCAGCGCGGCTGAGGTGGCTAGGAAGCTGACCGTGCCGGTGCTTCTGGGCATCCACAACGGCGCCTCGCTGCGGCATCTCGACGGGTCCGCGCTGTACCGTCGCACGCTCGCCGCCGCGGAAGTGCGCCGCGCGTGCGAGTCGGCCAAGTCGCGCGGCGGATTTTCGTGGATATATGTCGACGAGCCGGACGGTGGCGACTGTCGCGTGTACTGCGAAGACCCAAGGTCGGCGCCAGACGGCGTGCGTGGGTTTGCGACGACCTACCACGGCCGGAATGCGCAATACTTCCATGTGCTGGACGACATCGTCGGCGGATACGCAGGCGACGCCATCGAAGTGATGATCACGGTCACAGCCGACGAGTCCGTCCCCATGGCGAACACGCTCTCTGCGGAACTTGGCCAGAGCGCGAGCGTCATCAGGGAGATATCCTCCGGCGTGTCGCAGATCGAGGTGGCCCATCCCGACGTGTCGAAGGCGCTTGCGTTGAGCTTTCTCGCGGAGCGCGCCGGATTCACGCCGGACGAGGTCATGGCGGTCGGCGACAACTTCAACGACATCGACATGCTGGAATATGCGGGACATCCCGTCGTGATGGGCAACGCGCACGAGGAGCTGAAAGGCATGGGCTACCATGTGGCTCCCACGAACGACGAGGACGGACTAGCAGTGACCCTTGCGGAGGTGTATTAGATGGAAGCGCGGGTAGCGGTCGCGGCAGGAGACGGCATCGGCGTCGAGGTGATGCCGGAGGCGCTACGCGTCCTGGCGGAGATCCAGCGCCGATGCGGCCACACGTTCACGTACGAAGAGACGCTGGTGGGCGGATGCGCTATCGACGCGCACGGCGTCGCGCTGCCGGACGAAGCTCTGGCGCTGTTCGACGACGTCGGCGTATTGTTGTTCGGCGCGTGCGGTGGGCCGCAGTGGGACAACGTGCCGGCGGCGGAACGGCCGGAACGCGCGCTTGCGACGATCCGCAAGGAGTTCGACCTGTTCGTGAACCTGCGCCCCGTGCGGGCGCGGAAGAGCCTCGCGCCCGTGCTGCCCGTCAAGGAGCGCATCGTCGGCGAAGGCTTGGATTTCGTCGTTGTCCGCGAACTGGCCGGGGGCATCTACTACGGCGAGCCGCACGGCATCGAGGAGGGGCCGGACGGCCGACGTGGCTATAACACGATGACCTACACCGAAGCCGAAATCGAACGCGTCCTCCGCGCCGCGTACGAACTCGCACGCGGTCGACGTAACCACGTGACGTCGGTGGACAAGGCGAACATGATCGAGGTGTCGCGCGTCTGGCGCGAGGTCGCGGTGCGCGTCGCCGAAGAGTACCCGGACGTCGAGACGAACCATCTGCTCATCGACGCGTGCGCGCTTGAGGTCGTGCTGCGGCCCTCGCAGTTCGACGTGCTCGTGACGGGCAACCTGTTCGGCGACATCCTCACCGACGAAGCGGGCGCGCTCGCGGGATCGCTGGGGATGCTTCCGTCGGCGAGCTACGGCGATGGGCGGCACGCGCTCTACGAACCCATCCACGGGACGGCGCCGGACATCGCGGGGCACGGGCTCGCGAATCCGCTCGGGATGATCCTTACCGCGGCCATGATGCTGCGCCATTCCTTCGAGCTGACCGAAGAAGCGCAGGCTATCGACGACGCCGTGGACAAAGCGCTTGAGGACGGCTTCCGCACGGGCGATATCCGACAGGACGGCCTCGATGTCGTTGGGACACACGAGATGACGGACGCGGTCATCGCACGCTTGGACGTCTAACCAGTCGAGACGAGGCGCTCATGACCGCAGAACAGCTAGCGTATTTCAAACGGCTCCTCGCGGAGCCGGGCGTGTCGGGATACGAGGGACGCGCCCAGGCAGTGTGGCGCGAACGCGTCGAGGACGTTGCGGACGGATACAGCGAGGACGCGCACGGGAGCGCCGTCGCCGTCGTGAATCCCGACGCGGACGAGCGCGTGATGCTCGTGGGGCACATCGACGAGATCGGGCTCCTCGTCAAGCACGTCGCAGACAACGGGTTCCTGCACGTGGCGAGCGTGGGCGGGATGCGTCGACATCTGTTGCAGTCGCAGCACGTTCGGATCGTCGGGCGGGCCGGAATCGTTACCGGCGTCGTCGGGTCATTCTCGGACACCAAGGCGGAGCCGAGCATCGACGAGGTGTTCGTCGACATCGGCGCGAAGGACAAGGACGACGCGCTACGTCGCGTTGCGTTGGGCGACCCGATCGTTGTCGGCAGCGATTGGGTCGACCTGGACAACGGTCTCGCGGCGTGCCGGAACTTCGACAACCGCGTCGGGTGCTACATCGTGTCCGAGGTGATCCGCGAGGTCGCGGGGGACGCGTCCCTGCCGGCGGGGGTGCTCGGAGTGTCCGCGGTGCAGGAGGAGACCGGCGATGTCGGCGCGGGGTCGGTGGCGTACCGATGGGAACCATCCCTCGGCATCGCGTTCGACGTCACGTGGGCGGCGGACTACCCATCCGCGAGCGCGACGAAGATTGGGGATGTCGCGCTTGGCAAGGGCCCGGTGCTCATCCGCGGCGTGAGGACCGACGAGCGCGTGTTCTGCAAGCTGCGGGACATCGCCGAAAAGCACGATATCCCGTGGCAGGTCGAAACGGAGACGGGACGCACCTACACGGACGCGGACTCGATCGCGTCACGTCGCGGAGGCATCCCCGTAACCGTCATCAGCATCGCCACGCGGTACATGCACAGCTCGACCGAGGTCATTAGCCTCGATGACGTGGACGCCACCGTGCAACTGGTAGTCGCCGCACTGCGCGACGGCCTGCTCTAAGGCAGACGGCAGCCTGGCCGGCTCGCCGGGCGTCTACTGGTGGCACGCCAGGCCGTCCGCAGGCCTGCTTGCGACAAGCGTCCGAACCGTGCTATCAAAGGCATTGGAGACGTGATTGCGGTGGGTCCCAATGCCATCCCACCACACTGACCGCGAGGCCGAGATGCGCCGCCGCGTGGACGCGATGTCGACGCTGGGATGGACGCGCGCTCCACTTGTATGAGGTCGTTTGGGCGCGAGTGGAGTGGCTTGCCCGCACGTCCCGAGCACGGTCACAGCGCAGGTCTGTAGCCGGAGCGACCTTGACCATATCGCCCCTCTGGGTACCATGGTTAGTGGGTGGCGCCCCCAGAACGCGCTACCAAATCGGCGAACGGATGACTGCCATACGCGACGACAGAAGGGCCTGGAGCCCTTCCCGGCCGACACGGCCGGAGCCCGCCAAGTCGCGCTTCATCCAACGGCATTGAGGCGGATATCGGGACGGGACAACGCCCGAATTCAGGAGCCCGCGACGGAACAAGGCCGAGCGAATCGCGCCTGTGTGCGCTGACCGAGGCGGTGACGTATTAGGAGAGGCAACGGTATGCAGCGACCGGTTGGATTCCCGCCCAAGCAGGGACTCTACGACCCGCGGCACGAGCACGATGCGTGTGGCATCGGCTTTGTAGTCAACATCAAGGGCGAGAAGTCCAATAAGATCGTCCGGCAGGCGCTGACGGCGCTCGAATGCCTGGACCATCGCGGCGCGCGTGGATCGGAAGAGAACACCGGCGACGGCGCCGGAATCCTCATGCAGATTCCCCACGCCTACCTTTCACACGCCTGCTATGGCCACGACATCAAGTTGGGCGAACCCGGCTCTTACGGCGTGGGCATGATGTTCCTGCCGCAAGACGCCGACGGGCAGAAGCGGTGCGAGCAGGCGGTCGAGGAGATCATCGACGCCGAAGGACAGACCGTCCTGGGCTGGCGCACCGTGCCCGCAAACTCGGCGCCCCTGGGCGAGACCGCGCTCGCCTGCATGCCTCTCGTGCGACAGGTATTCATCGAACGCGCAGACGATATCGCGGACGACCTGGCATTCGAGCGCAAGCTCTATGTCATACGACGCCGCGCCGAGAACGCCATCCGCTACTCGGCCAAGGCGCAGGACAAGGAATTCTACATACCCAGCCTGTCCTGTCGCACGATCGTGTACAAGGGCATGCTAACGCCGCATCAGGTCGAGCAGTTCTACCCCGAACTGTCCGACCCGGCGATGGAGACCGCGCTCGCGCTGGTGCACTCGCGGTTCAGCACGAACACGTTCCCCTCATGGGAACGGTCGCATCCGAACCGTTACGTCATCCACAACGGCGAGATCAACACGCTACGGGGAAACGAGAACTGGATGCACGCCCGAGAGGCGAAGCTTTCCTCCGAGCTGTTTGGGGAAGGCATCGAGAGCCTCAAGCCGATCATCCAGGAGGACGGCAGCGACTCGGCGAAGTTC
>JABGQA010000114.1 GCA_018644665.1 Candidatus Poribacteria bacterium | reverse complement strand
TCGGGCGACTCGCGCAGCCACTGCTCGACCTTGTCGATGGTGAACGCCAGCAGTTCCTCGTTGGTCAGGCACAGTTGCGCGCGGTCGTGCTTCCGTTCGCCCTCGATCTCGGAATACCACTCGGGATGTTCTTCGAAGTGCTCCGCCGGCGGCACGAGCGGGAAGAACGTGTGGACGAAGCCCTTGTAGGTGTGGTGCCCGCCGCGCGCCTCGTCGGTGCGGACGGAGTTCCCGTTGGACTTGTTGCGCACGGCCCAGTCGCCGTCGAACGCGTCGTACCAGAACGACTCGCGGTATTCGAGGATGGGTACGAAGCGTTCGTCGATGTCGTCGATCTCGACGCGCTCGTGCCTGGGGATGTGACTCACCTTCGACGACCACCATCGGCAGCCGAGATACTCCTCCAGGAACGTGTACACGGCGTACAACGTGCCTCGCGGAGCGCCGTCGGCGCCGGTGAGGGCGAGATTCGACGCGACGACCTGCATCAGGATGCCTTCGTCGCCGAGGCCTTCCAGCGTTTCGGCGGCGACGCCCGCCTCGGCCGCGGCGTCTGGGCCGACGGCGATCCGTGGCGCGTCGCCCGCGTCGCCGGGTAGGACGATCGTGAACTCCGCCCCGCTGATCTCGCCCAGGAGGCGCGACAACTCGGCCGCCGCGTGATTCTCAGGCGCCGAGGCTTCGCGGGCGAGCGTAATGACGTATTCCGTCGCGCCTGCGTCGGCCAGTAGCAGCATGTCGAACTCTCCTCAGACCCGCGACCAGTCGTACGCCGCGGACACGATCCCGGCCTTGTCGTTCAGCAACCTGTCGTAGACGGATTGAGCCTCGGATGGCGCGAATGTCGCGGTAGGCACGCCGTCGGCGACCATCCGGCCGGTCCCGAATTGGCACAGTATCCAATCCATAGCCTTGTCCACGTCCCATCCAAGGCGCGAGCCCAGATTCCACCAGAGATAGTCGCCGTGGGCGCCGAGGACTTCGATGCAGCGTTTGTGGAGGTCGGGGTAGAAGTTCACGGCGTCGGCGAGGCCACGCGGCGAGCCGACGATCACGCACTGCCCACCCTCCTGCGTCAGGGACATCGCCTGCACGACGCCCGCCGGGACGCCCGACGCGTCTGCGACGATGTCCGCCAACGGCTCTCCGCCGAGGAGTTCGCTCGCGGAGTCCGCGAAGCCAGCGTCGGTTGGGTCGAGGCAGGCCGTCGCGCCGCCGGACATGGCCGTGTCGCGACGGTTCGGCATGGGGTCGAGGCCGATTACCGGGTACGCCCCCGCTGCAGCAAAGGCGCGGATGGCGCCCTGCCCAACGATCCCGAGTCCCTGCACGAAGACGCTACGCCCCATCGTCGTGCCAACGCGCGCGGCAGCTCCCCAGCCGTAGCGGATGATGCACCCAAACGCCGCGACTTCGGATGGCACGCCGGCAGGCACGAGCCAGCATCCATCGGTCGGCTCGACCGCAACGGCGGGATGGATGGCGTGCGATCTGTGCTTGCCGGGGATCACGACCCGCTGCCCGACGGCGAACGACGTCACGTCATCGCCGGTTTCCTCGATTACGCCGCACGCGCTGTATCCGGCGGGGAATGGGAAGGCCCAGTCGGGGTAGTTCGGGTCGGCGATCCATTGGTGCAGCCCGGTGTATACCGCGAGTTCCGTCCCGGAGCTGACGCCGCTGTGTTCCGTACGGATCAATAGGTCGCCAGGGCCGACCTTTTCGTCTAGCGTCCCGTCCATTAGCTCCGCGCGATGCGGCTCGGTAATACGTACCTCGGCAATCTTCATGTCTTCTCCTTGCGGCTGTTCCGGGTGATTCTCCGGGCGCGGAGGCACGTGGTCAAGGATCGGGCCGCGCCTCCACGCGCCTGTCGACCGACGCCCGGGCGCCGCACACCATCAGGCAGATCGAGTGGGCGTGGCGCCTGGGCCAGACACTCGTAGCGGAAGCTCGGGAATATGGCGCGCGTACGGAAGCGTCCCGACGACGTGGATGTCGTTCTCAAGGCGCCGCGTTCATGAGGAGGTCGGTGGCGTCGTCACCAGCCGCCGCGTCATGCGTCCTCGCGGACTTCCGTCAGGCGCGACGCCACCACGAACGTGAGAGCGCCCGTCACCGCGACGACGATGAACAGGCCGTCCAGCCCGTTCGTGGAGCCGCCTATAGTCCATCCCGCGAGAACCGGCAGAATCGACATCGGCAGGCTGACGGTGTTCAGGAACGCGATGTAGCTCGGGCGACGGTCATCCGGGGCGATCTCGACGATGAACGCGTTGCGCGCGATGATGTTCCCCTGCAGAGCGAGGCCGAACAGTGCGAGCGAAAGAAGATAGACGCCCAGCGGCAGACTGAGCGTGAAGCCCAACCACGGCACGGACCACGCGGCCGGGTCGGGCACGCGTGTCGCTGCCAGCGCCGCGATGGGACTCAGCGCGTAGAACGCCCCCGACCAGATCAGACAGGCGCGGTTCCCACGACCGCCGCTCACGCGACCCCAGAGCGGACTCGACGCGAGCCGACTCGCCGAAATGACGCCGATGAACACGCCTGCCATTCCCGACGCTCCCAGCCGTTCCACGCCGTACGGCACGTAGAACGCCAGCGTGAGGCCGTTGGCGCGCATCAGCAGCCTGAGCGTGAGAAGCAGGCGGTAGTTCCTGTCGGCGCGCAGATCCGCGAGCCCGCCGCGGATGACGCCGGAAAGGCCGCGTCGCTTCGGGACGCGCTCCATCGGGTCTTCTCGCGCGAGGTAGAACACGAAGCCGCTGATGCCCGTGAAAGCGACTCCCGCGCCTACCAGGACGGCATAGCTGACCGGGAACGCGAGTCGATCCAGAATGGGCTGCACGACGAGGAAGCCGGTGACCAGAGCGAGTATCCCGCCCAGCACCGCGCGCCAGGCGAGGAAGCCGCCATAGCGTCTTGGGTCGACGGTCTTCCCGATGATGTCCGTGAACGCGAGCGCGCTGCCGCCGTGGAGGACGCGGTGGAAGACGCAGGCGACGAAGAAAAGCAGCAGCCCGGCCGCCACGTGTGACGCGCTTACCCACACGCCCGCGCACATGCACGCGACGGCCACCGTACGGGCCGCGTGCATCACGATGAACGACGGCAGCTTCCTCGCGCGGTGTTCGATGAGGCTGCTGACGTAGAGCTGGGGCCCGAACATGCCCGCTTCGGTGACCGTGGTGAGCAGGCCCACCAGCGCATTGGACTGCGTGAGTTCGTAGACATAGGCGGCAAGGACGAGTTGGACGTGTAGGAACGAGCGCTCCAGACGCCCCACCGTCCCGGATACGACACCCAAGGCGTAGTTTCGGCGGGCGTATGGACGCGCTACGTCGCCAACGTCGTCTGTGGGTGGGGAGCGTCTGTCTTGTATTCGGTTCGCCCCCTGGCGCTACGCCGCTAGCCAGAACTCACTCCGGCGGGAGTAGGCCCACGGGTTGAAGGAGCCCTGCTGGAACGAGTGTCCCGCGTTGGGTCGTCGCTGAGCGTACCGCCCAGTCCGGCTCTGCGACAACGCGTGGCAGACGTCCACAGCTGCGGACCGGCGGGGGCCGGACGGGCCGCGGGAGCCTCCGATCGGCGCCGACGACGTCCTCCGCCGCGTCACCCAGCTTGGGCAACTCCGTTCCATGCTCTCCCCAGTCGCCCCGTCTGTATGGCGCGGGAGGGAGATGGGCTGTTGTTCATGGGAGGGCCGGTCGACTGGGTGCGTAGTCGATGCCGCGCGCCAACGCCAAACGGAAGCGTTCGACCAACTCTTGCGCCGTTTCCTTCCCGGCATGAGCGCCCTGGCGCTCCAAATGCCGCTGGACCTCGACAGCATGAAGGACGTCGTCCCGGAGCCCGTCTGCGCGCGTGCAAGGGCCTCCCGACGCTCACGGATCCCGACAACGTGGGAACGTGGCTCGAGGCGATCGCGCGCCTCGCGTCGCAATTCGGCAGGTTCCTCGACCGGCCGACCGCGACGCAGGCGGGGCCGACCGACACATTCTGCCCGCTCGGAGCGGAGCCTGCGTGGGGCAAGATGTCCATCGCCTATGGACAGGCGGCGGACTACCTGAAGGCGCTGCTGGAGGCGCAGATCTCGCCGGCGTCCGGCTAGAGCGGCATCGCTATGGGCGTTGGGAGAGACGTAGCAGCCCCGCGATTCCCGTGTGGCCGTTCTGAGTCGCCCACGCGAGCGGTCGCGCCCATTCCTCGGTGGGAATGCTCGCATTCGCTCCTGCCGTCAGCAGGAAACGGACCATGTCCATATGTCCGCGTTTCGCCGCCTCTGCTAACGGCGTTGAGCGGTGTTCCGCTTCCACTGCATCAATGTTCGCGCCGTGCTCCAGGAACACACGAGCAATATCGACGTCGTCCTTCTCGGCGATGAAGTGGAGCCATGTCTTGCCGAGCCAGTCGCTGCCGTTCGGGTCGAGGCCGTGTAGCAACATCAGTTCGACACATTCCCGGGACTTCGGGTAGCGGTTCGAGACGATAGGGACCGTCTGTAGCGCGTCCGGGCGCGCGTCCAGCAGCAACCGGATCAGATCGGCGTCATCGTGGCGCAGTAGGTGGCCGATGAACTGCTCATCGGCGAAGTGCGAACCGGGATGCGGCGGGGTCTGTGCGCTCTCCAATGCCATTCGCATGTCATCTACGGTCATTCTGGGCGGCGGCGTGACTGCGCCCTGCTCACGTAGCAGTTCTCGTATCGCCACGCCGCTCGGACCGACCGGGTCCCGATGCGCAGAGATGGTCATCGGGACGCCTGACGAGTCCACGTCCGCGTTCACATCCGCTCCGTGCTTCAGAAGCAGGCGGACCATCTCCAGGTCCGACTGCGCGCACGCCGTGTGCAACGCCCGGCCGCTGGGCGCCAGATCCTCCGGCATGCTCGGGCCCGACCCAAGGTCGAGGAACAGCGCGGCTATATCAGGGCGCCGCGCGGCCGCGGCGTAGTGGAGATAGCTCCTGCGACACGGGTCCAACCGGCGCGCAGCCGACGGATCGCCATCCAGTATCTCGCGAACCCTGCCATCATCGCCCTTCATCGTCGCAATGGACAGGTTGTACTCCGCGCCACGGTCGAGCAGATGCTCCACCACGAGCCAGAAGTCCCGGGCCGAATCCCCAGGCAGATCGCGTTCCCGCACGAACCGGTTGTCGCCGTTCATGGTCAACATAGCGGGCGTCTGGCCATCAACGCGGGGCGCGTCGATGTTCGCGCCGCGTTCCAGGAAGTAGTCGATCAGGTCGATCTGATGAGTCAGGCCCGCCCAGTGAATCGCGTTCGCGCCGCGCAGGTCGGAAGCGCGGGCGATGTCGGCACGTATCGACAGCAGCGCGTCGATCTGCTCTCGGTCCCGGTCTCGGATAGCCTGGGCGAGGTGCTCGAACTCGGGATCGTACGCATACCGCGTCCGCAGCGTCGACTCGAGGACGCTCAGCACATCGTCGTAGCCGCGCCTTCTTGCGTCGGCGACCAGGTCCTGCCACGAATTGTAGATATAGCGCGACCGGCCTGGCTCCGCGCCCGCGTCGAGCAGGAGCCGCACGATTTCCGCGTGACCTTCTCGCACGGCGAAGTGGATCGGGAACTGATACCAGTGCTGGGCGTTGACGAGGTTCGCGTCTCGTCGGATCAGGCGTCGGACCTCCTTGATATCGCCCGCGGCGCACGCTCGCATTAGGTCCCACGCGTCGTTGCCGTCTACGTTGTCGACACCGTACTGGTACTCCGGCGCGCGCATCTGCTCTGGCTGCATGAGCCGCGTGATACGCTGCTCGAACGCGGTGTCCCTGGACGGCGCCTGCTCCCTCAGATTCTCGCTAACCAGACCCACCAGGTCCCCCTTCATCCGTTGGCGCGCCGAGTGTAGCCTGCGCTTCACCGTTCCCAGCGGCACTTCGAGAAAGTCCGCGATCTCCGCCTGCGTGTGACCGGTGATGTAATGCAGCGTCGTGACCGCACGCTCGTGCTCGCGGAGCGCGTTGAGGGCGCTCGCCACCTGCGCGCGAACGTCGGAGCGCTCCAGGTGCTCCGCCGGAGTGGGTTCCCGCGACGGCGTCGCGCTCGCCTCCTCCATCGTGACGAACGCCGGTCGCTGGACCCGCATGACCCGATCACAGCGCTTGAGCACGATGCGACGAAGCCATCCCACGAACGCCTCCGGCTCTCGCAACTGCCTCAGGTTCTGCCATGCCTCCAGGAACGCCTCCTGCGAGGCGTCTTCGGCAAGCTGAACATCGCCAAGCCGCGAGAAGGCATATCCGACGGCCATGTCCTGGAACTGGCGGACGAGCGCGGCGAACGCCTCCGTCTGCGCACGCCGCGGCATCTGCGGCGACCGAGCGCGCTCTATGAGAGTGACTGCATCCGACACCGGCCATACCCCTTCGCGTGACTCGCTACGACATAGTCCCACATCGGCGCCAAAAGGTTCGCGTAGATACCGACCCGTGCATAGGATGACGTCGAGTGGTCGGGAGATGGGGCCGCCGAACGCCGCCCGCGCTGCCGAGCGAGGCGCTTGTACGGCGGCGTGTCGCTGGGGAACGGTCATCGCTGCCGATTGAACGCTATGCCGGCCTGTTCAATGGCGTTCGGTCGCACGCGCGCAGGCGGTTCGATCTGTGGGAGGTCGCATCGGCTTGGGGCGACCCTTCAACTCGGCGTTCGGTCGAACTGCGTGGGCGCGGCGAGACCTGCCCTCCGTGATCCGGGCTCGGTTACGCCACGAGATCGGCTGAACTGGTTTGTGGCGGCCGACGCCGTTCCCTAGAACTCCCGCTTGTGCCAGTCGTCGTCCCAGAGGTTGAAGGAACCCTCTTGGAACGGGTGCTCCGCGATGAGGTCTTCGTTGAGTGTGACGCCCAATCCGGGCCCTTCCGGCAGCGGGAAGTACCCGTCCACGACCTCCGGGTAGCCTTCGCCCGTCGCGGCTTCCTTTACCCACAGCTCCTGGAAGTCGTTGAAGTGCTCCTGGATCTTGAAGTTCGGCGTGGAGGCGGCGAAGTGCAACGCGGCGCATGTCGCCACGGGGCCGCCGACGTTGTGCGGCGCGACGGTCACGTAGTTCGTGTCCGCCATCGCAGCGACCTTCTTCACCTCGGAGAGGCCACCCATCAGGGTGATGTCCGGCTGCACGATGTCGGCCGCTTCGGTCACGAAGAGATTCCGGAACTCGTACCGGTTGTGGAGCCGCTCTCCCGTCGCGACGGGTAGGTTGATCTGAGCCGCGGCCTTCTTGAGAGCGTCGAGGTTGTCCGGCGGCACGGGCTCCTCGACCCACGACGGCGCGAACTGCTCGAGATCACGCGAGATCGCGACCGCCGTCGCGGGCGAGAACCGGCCGTGCATCTCGATGAGGATCTCGACGTCCGGCCCCACGGCATCGCGCACCGCCTCCACCAGCCCGATGGACCGCCTCGTCTCGTGGACGTCCATCTCGTAGGTTCCCGCGCCGAACGGGTCGAACTTCAGCGCTTGATACCCCCGCTCGACAACCCGCAACGCGGCCGCGTGAAACTCCTCGGGAGAACGCTCGACGCGGTACCAACCGTTCGCGTACGCCTTGATGCGATCCCGGCAAGTCCCACCCAGCAGCCGATACACCGGCTGATTCGTGACCTTGCCGATGATGTCCCAGCAGGCGATCTCCACCAGGCTGATGCCCGACGCGACGATCTCGCCCACCCGCCCGAAGTCGTTGCGCGAGAGGCGGAGGACCATGTCCTCGATGTTGAACGGGTCGCTGCCCAAGACATGGCGCTTCTTGATGCCTTCGAGGTAGCCAGAGAGAGCTTCCGTGCGGTTGTTGATCCGCACCTCCGAGATGCCCTCGTACCCGTCGTCGGTGACCAGTTTGAGGAAGGTCAGATTGCGCCAACTCGTCCCGAGGACGAACACCTGCATGTCGGATATTCGCAACGGCCACTCGCTTTCTCGGTAGTCTAGGAGGCCTGCGGAAGTCGTGGCGAGTATATGGGCGCGGGGCATGCCCAACAAGACCACATCTGGCCCTCATTGACGATTGAGTTAGCCTCGACGCGCGGGTATCGTTGGGTGCGGACACCTGCTGAGAGGGAACTACCGCCGCCTATGTGCTACACCCGTGACGCCCGAAGGCGAGGCGGACTGAGGGCGGCCTGCCTTGCCCTCCTGCCTTCGGCGCTGCTTCTCGGGTGCGCGCCGTATCAGGAGATGTGGACGCGCCCCGACCTCGCCGCCGCTTCTATCGCAGCCATGGATGTCGATACCGCCGCGGTCACACAGCGCGTGATCCTGTTCGGCGATGGCGGATCGTCCGGTATCGACGTGGACGACCCCGCTCATCTGGTCGACCCCACGCTACGCGCGCTGGCTGCCCGCGCCGCCGAGATCCCTGACCGAACGACGGTCGCCGTCCTCGGCGACACCGTGTATCCGAGCGGCGTGCCGCCCGCGGACCCCGCGCGCGCATACGAACGCCGAAGAGCGGAAGCCGCGCTGGCCGCACAGTTGGAGGCGGCGACTTCGAGCGGCTCCAGCGCGGTGCTTGTCGCCGGAAACCACGACTGGCAGTACGGTCAAGCCGGCGTCGATCGCCAGGCGGGCATGGTGCGGCGACACGCCGCCGACGGCTCCCGCGACATCACGTTCGCGCCGGAGCCTGGAAACCCCGGCCCCGTGGTCATGGACATCGGCGACGAGATTCGCCTCGTGGCCCTCGACACAGAATGGTGGATACGCGCCGACTTCGAGCCGGTGGAGGTGTCCCGCTTCCGCTTAGAGTTGACGGCGGCGATGGCAGGCGCCGGCGACAGACGCGTCATCGTCATCGCCCATCACCCGATCGCGTCGCACGGCCCGCACGGCGGGTTCTACGACCTGAGGAAGCGCTTCGGCGGCCCTGTCCCATCCCCCGTAGTCGGTGGGATCCTCGGGGCGGCAGTCGGCGGCGCGCTGTCCCTGGCCAAGGGCGAGTTCTGGCCCCTGCCGTTTGCGCTGTACGGCGTTGGACTAGCGGTGTACATGCCCACCGACGCGAACTTCACGCTGCTACACGGAATCGCCAGCGCGGGTCAGGACATCCACACGCCGCCGTACCAGTACATGCTGAGCGTGTTCCGCAGCGTGTTCGCGACGCACAGGCCGTTCGTCTACGCGTCTGGCCACGAGCACGTGCTCGAAGTCCTCGACGGCGGCGAGATGGCCGACTATCTTCTGGTCAGCGGGGCCGGCTCGAAGACCAGCCCCGTGAAGCACGGCGCCAACACGCTGTTCGACACCTACGGCGAGGGCTTCATGATCGTCGACTTCTTGAACGACGATCGCGTCACGTTGCGCGTGATCACGACGGACGACGCTCCCGACGGTGGCGCCGTGGCGTTCACGATGGACCTCGACGGCTGACGGCTCGCCTCCAATAGGCCCCGACTGTTTGATAGGAGAGCGCACGATGTCCAGAACACACCGCGTGGGCGTCATCGGATTCGCCCACATGCACGTGAACGGCATGATCGACAGCTTCGCGGCGCTACCGAACGTCGAGTGGGTGGCCTGCGCGGACACCGTTCCGGTAGTGCCATCCATCTCCGAGGAGGACTCGACGCGCAAGGCGAACCTCAAGCGGGCGCTGGAGCACACCGGCATCCCCAAGGCCTACGACGACTACCGCGAAATGCTCGACGCGGAAGAGTGCGACATCATCGTCTTCTGCCCCGAGAACGCGCGACATGGCGAGGTCGCGGAGGCGATCGCCGCGGCGGGCGCTCACATGATGACCGAGAAACCCATGGCCGCGAGCCTCGGGGAGGCGCTACGCATGACCCGCGCCGCCGACGCGGCCGGCGTCTCGCTCATGGTCAACTGGCCGATCACGTGGTCCCCCGCGGTACGGAAGATGAAGGAGCTTCTCGACTCCGGCGTCGTCGGGGACGCGTGGGAGGTGAAGTGGCGCAACGGCGCGTCCATGGGTCCGCTGGCGTACGGCCAGGACATGACCGACGCCGAGAAGGGCGCCGAGTGGTGGCATCAGGCCGCGCCGGGCGGCGGGGCGCTGCTCGACTACTGCTGCTACGGCGCGTGCCTGTCGCGCTGGCTCATCGGCGAGCCGGCGGCGTCCGCGTTCGGGATGAAGGCCAACCTCACAAGCCATTACGGCGACGCGGACGACAACGCGGTCATCACCGTGCGGTTCCCGAAGGCCATCAGCATCCTCGAGGGCACCTGGACCACCTGGAACGTGGGCGTCCCCACCGGGCCGATCGTGTACGGGACGAAGGGCACGCTCGTGGCGACATCGAAGACGGTCGGTGATCGGCGCGTGCCGGCGGTTGCCGTCCACACGTCACGTGGCCACGGCTCGGGCGAGCCGGACGAACTTGTCGAGGGCGATGCGCTGCCTGAAGGCCGCAAGACGCTCGCCGAGGAGTTCACGCACCACATCGAGACGGGCGACGCCCTGCACCCCACGCTGGACGCCAGCTTCAACCTCGAGGCGATGGCGATCCTGGACGCGGGCATCCGCTCCGCTGCGAGCGGCAAGCTGGAGTCGGTAGACGACGCGTACTCCTGCATCGGCTACTGACACTGAAGCGCAAAGGCGGGGCCACTCGGAGCGGCCCCGCCTCGTAGCCAGTTCGCGTTTCTCGGAGCCTTCCCTTACGGCACGCGCCACAGCGGAGCCAGGCTGGCCGCGCACAGCACGAGCATGAATCCGGCGAGCGACCACGTCACCGCGCGATACGGGATCATGCCGACGGCGTGTTTACGATAGACGCCCGCTTCCTTAAGGTGCTTGGCCACTTGCTTGGCGGTCGGTTCTGACGCGCCGAGCGCGCCCATGCTGTGGACAAGCCACAACGGATAGATGACTGCGGCCGCGATCACGAGACACTCCACGAGCATTGCGCACGCCTCCGTAGGAACCGCTCTGCGACGGGCCGTCGCGGGCGTTGGTTCGTCCCTTCGTAATGCGTACACGGCGCCCAATCGTCCGGTGAAAAGCGCCGAAAAGAGCGCATGACGGCACCCGGCCCGTCGTCTTTCCGAGACGCCCGACCAAGCGCTCAGCGAATGTCCAAACGCGCCGACTTAATACAGAATCGGAGTCGTTTTATTTCCGATTACCGTAACCCTCCCCGACGGAACCGGCGTTTGTCACGTACTGAACCGCCCGGCGGCTGACCAAGTCGATTCCGTTTTCGCCTGTGAAGAAGAGAGGCTACGCACTATGAGCGCCGAGCCCTCTCGCGACATATCGCGTGAAGAACGCCGCGACCGCTACCGCGACCTCGCCCGCGCCGTGATCGAACTGGCATGGCGAGACGCGCGCGCCGACTCCTGCGCGCCGATGCCCGTGCACGAGGAGGCCCGCGATTTCCTCCTCGCCGGCGCCGCCGAGGCGTGGGCGGATATGGCCCAGTTCGACCTGAGACGATTGCGCCTACTGCTCGAACAGGAGACCCCCAGTCTCTTCGAGGCCGAGGCCGCCGCAATCGAGCCGGACGCCGCCGTCGCGCAGTGACCAATGGCGTCTTCGGCCCGTACGACCCGGCCCCGCGGCCTTTCGCCCGCCGCAACCATTACCTATCATGTAGTAGAGGATATGTTTCCGCCTGCGCAGGCGGAAACATACGGCGTCTGCGGATCGGTGCGCCGCCGGGTCGCGCGTGACGCCGGACGCGTGTGGTAATGCCGGTAGAGTCGACAAGGCTAGTGGGAATCGCCGCGCGTGTTGGCGGCAGGCCTGTCGTCGTGTCCTCCCTCTCGGTTGCCGTCGAGTAAATGCATCAGGATGCGCGGGATTGCTGTCCCTGCCACCGGCCTGCGAGCGCGCAGGGGCGGGCATGACCAGCAGACCGATGCGTGGGCCTCGCCGGGTGATCGCGCCCGAGTCGCATGCCAGATGCCGCAGGCAGTTAAGGGAGTGTGGAAGATGCGACGACTCGTATGGATGACGTCCGTATGTTCGGCGATGGCGCTGCTCCCTTTGCTCTCGCTCGCACAGGTGCGCGTCGAGGTGCTCGACACAGGCAAGGCCCGACTCGCCGTGGTGGGCCCGGACTTCGTCGCCACGCCCGGCTTCGTCGAGGATTTCTTCTGGAACGGCAACGGAGACGGCGTCGCCAGCCCCGGCGAACAGGTGCGCGTGACGTTCCGCATCCGCAACAGCGGTCTACTCGCCGCATCACATGTCCGCCCGACCGCTGCGTCGGCGGACCCGCGCGTGACCCAGATAGGCACGATGGGCAGCGTCGACGAGTGGATCCCCGGCGACGTTCGCACGGTCGGCGTGGTGATGTCCATCTCACCGACGGCCGAATCGGGAGACGTCGTCAGCGTCATCACGCTGACTGCCGATAGCGGCGGCCCATGGCGGTTCATCCTGACCTTCCCGATCGTCGCGCCGGCGATCCTCTTCTCGCGTGACGACACCACCGTCACAGACCCTGTCCCCACCGGCGACGGCGACGGCATCGTCGAACCCGGCGAACGGCTGTTCGTGAACGTAGTCCTGCGCAACGACGGTACCGACGCCGCGACGAACGCGCGGGTAAGCCTCGCCGTCGTGGATTCGCACGTGACGATCCTCGCCGGTGAAGCCACGCACGCGGAGTGGCCCGCCGGAGAGACGCGCGAGACGGGCTTCGTCATCGATATCGACGGGGAGTTCACGGCGCCGGATCTATCGCTCGTCTTCCACGTAGACGCGGACGCCTGGGGACCGTGGCAGTTCAGCCATGTGGTTCCCGTGATCGTGCCCGCGCCGGAGTTCGTCCTGGCGAAGGCGTGGGTATTCGACCCGGCGCCGGATGGGAATCGAGACGGGCGGGCCGCTCCGGGCGAGCGCGTCCTGTCGCGAGTTCGTATGAAGAACGTCGCCGCGGCGGACGCACGGAACGTCGAGGTCACGATGACGGTCGACGACCCGGACGTCACGGTGGTTGGCGGCCGCGTCGTCCACGACACGTGGCCCGCGGGAGAGGCGCGCAACAACGGCGGCCCTGTGCTAGAGATAGCGCCCAGCGCGACCCCCCACGACTTCACCGCGACCGTGCTTGTCACTGCGGACGAGGGTGGCCCGTGGGAGTTCGATGTTCCCTTCACGATCGCGGCGCCGCACATCGGCTTCGGCGTAGCGCGCGTCTGGGTGTTCGATCCGAGGCCGGGTGGGAACAGGGACGGCATGGCGAGCCCGGGCGAACGCGTCTTGCCGCGTGTGCGCGTGTGGAACGAAGGGCGCGACGATGCCTTCGGCGTGTCTGTGGTCCTCACGTCGGCCGATCCAGACGTCACGGTGGTTGCAGGGGAGATGACGTACGAGCGCTGGGACTCGGGCTCGGCGGTGAACAGCACCGGCTTTGTCGTCGACATCGCAGGAAACGCGCATCCGCATGACGCGCCGATGTCCGTGACGGTCACGACGGCGCGAGGCGGGTCGTGGGTTCTCCCCGTCGCCATCCCGATCACCTACCGGGCAGTGGAGTTCGTTCGGCGTAGCTCGTGGGTGTTCGACCCGCAACCGGGAGGGGATCGCGACGGTCAGGCGGAAGCCGGGGAGCGCGTGGAGCCGCGCCTGCGACTGCTACATGTCGGCTCCGAGGAGGCGCGGAACGTGCGCATCTCCCTCACGACGGACGACGCGGACGTCACAGTCACGCAGGGCGATCACTTCTACGAGACGTGGGCGCCGGGCACGGCGCGCAACGCCGGCGTCACGCTGCACGTGGCGCCGGACGCGGCGGTGCACGACGTCATGCTGCGGGCCAGGATCCGGGCGGGCAACGGCGGCCCGTGGGACATGACTTTCACGCTACCGATCGCCGGGCCCGCCGTTGGCTTTGTGTTCCTGGGACCGACCCGCGACACCGTGGAGGTGACTGGCACTGGCGCGCCGGGGGCCCGTTTGCGGCACATCGGGTCCGACCCGCTCCAGAACGTCCGCGTCACGCTCGCTAGTGGGGATCCGGATGTGACTGTTCTCACCGCGCAGCAGGTGCACGCGACGTGGCTGCCGGGAGAGACGCGCGCGAGCGAGGCTATCGTGATCCGGGCGGCCTCCGACGTGGACCCGCACGCCGCCCGGTTGGTGCTGAGTGTGACGACTGAGGAGGGAGGCCTGTGGCAGTTCGAGTTCACAGTCGCTCTGAATCGCTCGGCCGACTTCGAGTACCTCCCTCGGGGCGGGGGTGTGAGGAACGACCCGCCCGGTGGGAACGGAGACAAGTTTCGTGGCCCGGGCGAGACAGTCGTTCCGTATCTGAAATTCACAAACCGCAGCCTCGCTAGGTCGAGGAATGTCGTTGTTGCGCTGGCCACCGACGATCCAGACGTGGCGGTCGTGGACGGTGTGGATACGGTCGACATCTGGCTGCGCGGAAGAACGATGGTGCTTAGCGACTTTTCCTTAGTGATCGCGGACGACGCCACCGCGCACGAAGTGACAGTGAACGTGACCCTGACCGCGGATCATGGCGATCCCCTGCACTACGCACTCGTGTTCGACATCGGCACGGCGCCGGCACTGCTCGCCTTTCGGAACGCGTGGGTGTGGGATCCTGAGCCGGGCGCGAACCGCGACGGGCAGGTGAATCCCGGCGAGCGCGTCTTCCCGCGCGTGCGTATCAGGAACGTCGGTGAGGACGCCGCGCGGAACATCCATACGGTGTTGTCCATCGCCGATGACGATGTCGCGGTCGTGAACGGCATCGTGACGCACGACGAATGGCCCGGAGGCGAGGCGCGCAACAACAACGGGTTCGTCATCGACATCGCGCCCGATGCGGCCCCGCACGCCGTGCAGGCGGTGTTCAGTGTGACGGCGGACAACGCCGGCGCGCGGCAGTTCACGGTGACGATTCCCATAGTGGCGCCGGAGGTCGTCGCCGAGACGGCGCTCCTGGCGAACTACCCGAACCCCTTCAATCCCGAGACGTGGATTCCCTTCGACCTATCCGAGGCAGCCGACGTGACGGTAAGCATGTACGACGCGCGAGGCGTCGTCGTGCGCCGGCTCGACCTGGGGCGATTGGCGCCCGGCGTGTACCGACGCAGAAGCACGGCCGCGTACTGGGACGGCCGAAACGACTTCGGAGAGCGCGTGTCGAGCGGCATGTACATGTACGAACTGCGCGCCGGCGCAGCGCGACACATGCGCCGCATGATCGTGCGCAAGTAGCTACCAGGCGAGGGTCGGACGTGTCCCTCGTGAGACTCGCCCACTGGGTGTGCGGTCGTCGGCTTGATCGCCGCACGGCTAGGGAGTGTGAAAGATGCGACGACTCGCATGGCTGGCGTCCCTGTGTGCGACGATCCTGCTGCCGCTGCCGTCCGTCGCTCAGGTGCGCATCAGTGCCCTGGAAGTGGGCGTCGCCGGCCTAGCGGCGGCAGGGCCGGACCTTGTGGCGACTCCCGGCCTGATCGACGACTACGTGGGGAACCACGACGGGATCGCGAACCCACTGGAGACGGTCCGGGTGGAGTTCGGCCTTTGGAACGTCGGAGCCGAGGACGCGCGCAACGTCCTCGTGACCTGGGATATCGACAATCCCCACGTCAGACTCGGCTCGCGCGGCCGGCCGTCCTCCGTGCCCGTCGGCGACACCGGGACGGTGACGTTCGACACGCGGATCTCGCCGGACGCGACTTCGGCCGACGTCACGATCGTCATCACTGTCACGGCGGACAACGGCGGGCCCTGGCGCTTCATCGCCACGTTTGCCATCGTCGCGCCGTCGATCCGCTTCGCGCACGAGTCCACGACCGTCTCCGACCCTGTTCCCACAGGCGACGGCGACGGCATCGCGGAGCCCGGCGAGCGTCTCTTCGTGACACTCAGCCTTCGCAACGACGGCGACGAAACCGCGACGAGCGCGCGCGTCAGCGTCGCCGCGCTCGACCCGCACGCGACGCCGGTGGCAGGCGAAGCCGTGCACATGGAGTGGCCCGCCGGAGAGACCCGCGACACGAACTTCGTCATCGACCTCGACGCGGAGTTCACGGCGCCCGAACTGTCGCTGTTCTTCCAGGTGAACGCGGACGCGTGGGGCCCGTGGCAGTTCAGCCACGTGGTGGCGGTCGTAACGCCTGCGCCGGAGTTCGTGCTGGCGAGCGCGTGGGTATTCGACCCGCCGCCGGGCGGAAATCGAGACGGCCGCGCCGTCCCTGGCGAGGGCATCCGGCCGCGGGTTCGTCTGAGAAACGTCGCCCCGGCCGATGCGCGCAACGTCGAGGTGACGATGGTCGTCGACGACCCGGACGTCACCGTGCTTCGCGACCTCGTCGCGCACGACGCATGGCCCGCGGGAGAGGCGCGCAGCAACGATGGTCTGATCCTCCGCATCGCGTCCGACGCGACGCCCCACGACTTCATCGCGACCGTGCGCGTCACTGCGGACGGTGGGGGCGGCCCTTGGCAGTTCGATGTTCCCTTCACGATCGAGGCGCCGGACATCCCGTTCGGTGTGGTGCGCTCGTGGGTCTTCGATCCGCGTCCCGGTGGGAACCGCGACAGCACGGCAAGCCCAGGGGAACGCGTCCTGACGCGCGTTCGCGTGAAGAACGAAGGGACCGACGACGCCTTCGCGGTGTCCGTGGTCCTCACGTCGGACGATCCGGACGTCATCGTGGTGGCTGGGGAGATGACGTACGAACGATGGCCTGCGGGCGCGGCGGAGAACAACACGGGATTCGTCGTCGACATTTCGGGGGATGCGCGGCCGCATGACGCGCGGGTCACCGTGACGATCACGACGGCGTACGGCGTAACGTCACAGTTCTCGGTGGACATACCCATCGCGTACCGGGCGGTCGAACTCCTTCGGCGGAGTTCGTGGGTGTTCGACCCCGAGCCCGGGGGAGATCGTGACGGGCAGGCCGAGGCCGGAGAGCGCGTGCGTCCCCGTTTGCGATTGCTCCACGTAGGCTCGGAACAGGCGCGCAACGTCCGCATCGCGCTCTCGACGGACGATGCGGATATCACGGTCGCGCAGGGCGACCTGCTGTACGAGTCTTGGGAGCCCGGGGTCGCGCACACTGCCACCTTCGTCCTGGATGTCGCGCCGGACGCGGCGGTGCACGATGTCACGTTGCGGGCGGCGATCCGCGCGGACAACGGCGGCCCATGGGACATGTCTTTCACGCTACCCATCGCCGGTCCCGCCATCGCCTTCGCGGTCCAGGGACTCACGAGAGTCAGCGTAAACGCGGGAGGCTCGCGCGCGCCGGGCATCCGGCTACGGCATGTGGGCGTCGAGCCCGTAGAGGATGTGCGTATCACTCTCGCAAGCACCGACTCAGACATAAGCGTTGGCAAGGCGCAGGTGACGCACTCAACCTGGCTCCCAGGCGAAACGAGAGACAGTGGGGACGTGACCGTACGCGCGTCGGCGGACGCCCTCCCACGCGCCGCTCCGGTGGTGGTGAGCGTGACGACGGCGCAAGGTGGTCTGTGGCAATTCGAGGTAGCCATCGCCATCGAACGTCCGACCGTGTTCAGGCTCTGGGGTTCGTCGATAAGTGACTCCTCACCCGGCGGAAACAGTGACGGCGACGCGAACCCAGGGGAGACTGTCGTACCAACTGTGCGGATAGAGAATCACAGCCTCGAGGCGTTCGATGTCGTGGCCACATTGACCACCGACGATCCAGATCTCACCATCGTGGACGGTGTGGACACGCGCGCGACTTGGCCGGGTCTGTACCGCCGGAATCGGATTGAGACCCTGTCTGACTTCGCGATCCTGATCGCAGACGATGCCGCCGCGCACGAAGCGACGGTGACCGTGACGATAGCCGCGAGCCACGGCGACCCGCGGCAGCACACGATCTCCTTCCATATTAGGCCGTCGCTGGCGAAACTGCCGGCATTTGCGCTGCGCAACTCCTGGCCATGGGATCCTCAGCCGGGCGGAAACCGCGACGGGCAGGCAAACCCCGGAGAACGCGTCTTCCCGCGCGTGCGGATCGCAAATACGGGCGGCCCGGCCACAGGCGCCGTCCAGGCAGTGCTGTCCATCATCGACGACGACATCACGGTGGTAAACGGCATCGTGACCCACGAGGCATGGCCCGCGGGGGAGGCGCGTAACAACAACGGCTTCGTCCTGGACATATCCGAGACGGCGACGCCACACGATGTCGCGGCCGTACTCAGCGTCACGGCGGACGACGCGGGGCCGTGGCAGTTCGCGGTGACGATTCCCATCGTGGCGCAGGAGGTCGTCGCTACGGCGCTGCTGGCGAACTACCCGAACCCGTTCAATCCCGAGACGTGGATCCCCTTCGACCTATCCGAAGCAGCCGAAGTGACGGTGCACGTGTACGACGCGCGAGGCGTCGTCGTGCGCCGGCTCGATCTCGGGCGACTGCCGCCCGGGGCGTACCGACGCAGAGGCGCGGCCGCGTATTGGGATGGTCGAAACGACTTCGGAGAGAGCGTGTCGAGCGGCATGTACATGTACGAACTGCGCGCGGGCGCGTCGCGACAGATGCGCCGCATGGTCGTGCGCAAGTAGCTACGGGCGAGGGCCGGACGTGTCCCTCGTGAGATTCGCCCACTGGGTGTGCGGTCGTCGGCTAGATCGCCGGACGGCTAGGGAGTGTGGACGGTGCGACGACTCGCATGGCTGATGTCCTTGGGCGCGACGATGATGCTGCCGCTGCTGTCTCTTGCGCAGGCGCGCATAGATCGGCTGGACACGGGCAAGGCCGGTCTTGCGGTGGCGGGGCCGGATTTCGTCTCGACCTGGGCGTCGGTAAACGACCACAACGGCAACGGGGACGGCCTGGCAAACCCGGGCGAGTGGCCGCTCATCACGTTCTCTTTGCACAATAGCGGACAGGCCACGGCGTTTGACGTCCATGTGAGCGCGTTCGGCGATGAACCTGCCATAGGCTCCCGCCCTGTCGCCGGGTCTCAAGGCACGTGGGAAGCAGGTGAAGCGCACTCGCTCTGGCTGAACTACCCGGTCCCGCCTGCGGCTCCGTCGGGCGATGCCGTCATTACCATCACGGTGACGGCGAGCAACGCCGGCCCGTGGCGCTTCATCCTTACGTTCCCAATCGTCGCGTCGTCGATCCACTTCGTCCGCGATGAGACGACCGTAGCCGATCCGTCTCCCACAGGTGACGGCGATGGCATCGTCGAGCCTGGCGAGCGCGTTGTCGTGACGCTGCGGCTGCGCAACGACGGCTCCGAGGCGGCGTCTGATGGGCGCGTCAGCCTTACCGTCCGCGATCCCCACGCGACAGTCCTGGCAGGCGAAGCCATGCACGCGGAGTGGCCCGCCGGGACGACCCGCGAAACGGACTTCGTGCTCGACCTCGGCGAGGGGTTCACGGCGCCGGAACTGTCACTCTTCTTCCAGGTAAGCGGCAGCACGTGGGGGCCGTGGCATTTCAGCCACGTGGTCCCGGTCCTCGTGCCGGCGCCAGAGTTCGCGCTGGAGAACGCGTGGGTGTTCGACCCAGCGCCGGGCGGAAATCGAGACGGCCGCGCCGTCCCCGGCGAGCGCATCCGACCTCGGGTGCGTCTGCGGAACATAGCCGCGGCCGGGGCTCGCAATGTCGACGTCACGATGGCCGTCGACGACCCGGACGTCACCGTGCTCCGCGACCTCGTCGCGCACGACGCATGGCCCGCGGGAGAGGCGCGCAACAACGACAGTCTAATCTTCAGCATATCGGCCGACGCGACGGTGAGTGTCACGGCGGACGATGGTGGGCCCTGGCAGTTCGATGTCCGGTTCACGATCCACGAGCCCAGCATCTCGTTCGCCCTGGCGAGTTCGTGGGTGTTCGACCCCGAGCCGGGAGGGAACAGGGACGGGGTCGCGACGCCCGGTGAGCAGGTGCTCCCCCGGATTCGTCTCCGACACGTCGGCATAGAGGATGCCCGTGAGGTCGAGGTTACGCTGTCCACCGACGATCCGGACACAACGATCATACGGGGACGAGTTTCGCACTCCATATGGCCGGCGGGCGCAGCGCGGAACAACGACGGCTTTGTCATCAGCATCGCGCCCGACGCCTTGCTGCATGACGCGACACTTGTCGCGCGCGTGAGCACGTCGAACGGCGACGCGTCGGAGTTCACCGTCTCGCTCTCGGTAGGGGCGCCTCGGGTCGAGATTGTGCACCGCAACTCATGGCTGTTCGATCCCGAGCCGGATGGCAATCATGATATGCGAGCCAGTCCGGGCGAAGGTGTTCTGCCACGTGTTCGTCTGCGCAACGACGGACCCAGCACGGCCCTGAACGTCCGCGTCAGCCTGGAGTTCGACGACGCGGCCGTGATGGTGGACCAGGGGGAGGTGACCCAGGCCCGTTGGGAGCCGGGAGCGGCGATCACCCACAGCGGGTTCGCGATCCGCATCACTCCCGACGCTACGCCGCATGAGGTGATCGGAATCGTGACCGTGTCAGCGGGCAATGGCGGGCCGTGGCAGTTCCCCTTCGTGTTCCCGATCGTCTACCGGCCTGCGGAGTTCGTGGCGCGTAGTTCCTGGGTCTTCGATCCTGCCCCCGGAGGAGACAGGGACGGTCAGGCGGAAGCCGGCGAACGCGTGCTCCCCCGTCTGAGGCTGCTCCACGTCGGCTCCGAAGAGGCGCGGAACGCGCGCGTCTCCCTTACGACGGACGACGCAGACGTCACGATCGTGCAGGCCGAGGCTGCGCATGAGGCGTGGGCGCCCGGGGAGGCGCGCAACAGCGGTTTCGTTGTGGATGTCGCGCCGGACGCGGCGGTGCACGATGTCACGTTGCGGGCGACGGTCCTAGCCGACAACGGCGGGCCGTGGGACATGTCTTTCACGCTACCCATCACCGGCCCCGCCATTGCCTTCGCGTACCAGGGACTCACGAGAGCCAGTGTAGAGGCGGGAGGCTCGCGCGCGCTGGGCATCCGGCTACGGCATGTGGGCGGCGAGCCCCTAGAGGCTGTGCGTATCACGCTCGCAAGCACCGACCCAGACGTGAGCGTTGGCACGGCGCAGGTAACCCACTCAACCTGGCTCCCGGGCGAAACGAGAGACAGTGGGGACGTGACCGTCAGCGCGGCGACCGATGCGCTCCCACGCGCCGTCTCGCTGGTAGTGAGCGTGACGACGGAGCAAGGTGGCCTGTGGCAATTCGAGGTTCCCATCACCATCGAACGTACGACCGTATACAGGATGTGGGGTTCGTCGGTGAGTGACCCCGCGCCCGGCGGGAACAGCGATGGGACCGCGAACCGAGGGGAGACTGTCGTACCTGATGTGCGAATCGAGAATCACAGTCTCGAGTCGTTCGATGTCGTCGCCACGCTGACGACAGACGATCCGGACCTCACCATTGTGGACGGTGTGGACACGCGGTCGACTTGGCCCGGCCTGCCCCGTCGGTCGCGGTTTCAGAACCTGTCTGACTTCCAGATCCTGATCGCCGACGATGCCGTCGCGCACGAAGCGACGGTGACCGTGACGATAGCCGCGAGCCACGGTGACCCGCGGAGCCATACATTCTCCTTCGACATTAGCGCGGCGTTGGCTAAGCCTCCGGCATTTGCGTTGCGCAACTCCTGGGCATGGGATCCTCAGCCGGGCGGGAACCACGACGGGCAGGCAAACCCAGGAGAACGCGTCTTCCCGCGCGTGCGGATCGCAAGTACGGGCGGCCCCGCCACGGGCGTCCAGGCCGTGCTGTCCATCATCGACGACGACATCACGGTGGTAAACGGCATCGTGACCCACGAGGCATGGCCGTCGGGGGAGGCGCGCAACAACAACGGCTTCGTCCTGGACATATCCGAGACGGCGACGCCCCACGATGTGGAGGCCGTGCTCAGCGTCACGGCGGACAACGGGGGCCCCTGGCAGTTCGCGGTGACCATTCCCATCGTGGCGCAGGAGGTCGTCGCCGAGACGGCGCTACTCGCCAACTACCCGAACCCCTTCAACCCCGAGACGTGGATCCCCTTCGACCTGTCCGAAGCCGCCGAGGTAACGGTGAGCGTGTACGACCCACGAGGCGTGGTCGTGCGCCGGCTCGATCTCGGGCGATTGGCGCCCGGGGCGTACCGGCGCAGAAGCGCGGCCGCGTACTGGGATGGTCGAAACGACTTCGGAGAGCGCGTGTCGAGCGGCATGTACATGTACGAACTGCGCGCGGGCGCATCGCGACAGATGCGCCGCATGGTCGTGCGGAAGTAGCTACCCGACGAGGAGCCGACCCGTGACCCTCCTTTCCCGCAGCCTTCGCCCGGTGCTCCTGTGCGCCATCGCGCCGCTGCTCCTCTACCCAAGTCGTGCGCGTGGACTGCCCATATATCGCCTGGACGCCGGGCTAAGCGCGGTCGCCGCCGCCGCGACCGGAGGGCCGGAATTCGTGGGCCGCGAGGCGTGGGTGACTGACGCTGGGGGAAACCAAGACGGCCTCGCGAACCCCGGCGAGCACATCGACGCCCGAATACGCCTGGTAAACGTCGGCGAAGCCGCCGGCCCCACGCAGGAGTACATCACCGTGAACGACGCCGATGTCGTCGTTCGGACGACGGTCGCCGAGCAGTTTGGTTGGCCTGCGGGCGAAGCGCGGGCGATCGGGTTTAGCATGGACATCGCGCCCACGGCCACCGCGCATGATGTCTCAGTCATCGTCCGCCTCGAGGCGGACGGCGGCGGCACGTGGCACTTCTTCTTCACTTTCCCCATCGTCGCCCCGGCGGTCGACTTCGTAATAGACGGCGCCGTCGTAATCGACCCGGTTCCCGGCGGGAACAACGACGGGCGGGCGGGACCCGGAGAGCGCATACAGTCTCGTCTCAGCCTGCGCAACGTCGGGAGGGCTGACGCTGGCGATGTGCGCGTGGGCATCACGGTGTTCGACCCAGACGTGACGGTCGTCGTGGGAGAAGCCGTCCACTCGTCATGGCCGGCGGGGACGTCTCAGGATAGCGGGTTCGCGCTGGACATCTCCGCGTCGGCCCTTACGCGCGATGTCGTCGTGTTCGTGACCGTGACTACGGGAAACGCGGGGCCGTGGCGCTTCAGCTTTGTGGTCGCCGTGGTCGCGCCTGCTCCCGATTTCGAACTGCGCAACTCGTGGATATTCGACCCCAGACCCGGTGGGAACCGAGACGGCCGAGCCGTCCCTGGCGAACGCGTGTTGCCGCGCGTCCGGCTGCGAAACATCGGCGCGGTCGACGCGCGCGACGTCGTGGTGACGATCGCCGTCGCCGATCCAACCGTCACCGTGGCGGACGGCGTTGTGACGCATGCGTCGTGGCCGGTCGGAGAGGTGCGGAATAACGGCGCCCTAGCGTTCGACGTGTCGCCCGACGCGCAGCCAGGTGAGTTCACGGCGACGGTGACTGTCACGGCCGATGTGGCCGGCCCGTGGCAGTTCGAGATCCCGTTCACGATCGCCGAGCCCGACGTGTCGTTCGCGCTCGAGACCTCATGGGTCTTCGATCCCCGGCCGGGCGGCAACCGGGACCACCGCGCGAACCGGGCCGAGAGCGTGGCGCCACGCGTCCGGCTGCGGAACACTGGCACGGACGAGGCCCAGGGCGTCACGGTGCTCCTCGCCTCCGCCGATCCCGACATCACCGTGACGGCCGGAGAGATCGCCCACGGACGGTGGCCCGCGGAGGCGGGACGCAACAACACGGGATTCGCCCTCGACGTGTCCCCCGACGCTCAGCCGCACGACGCGACGCTGTCGGTGACGGTCACTACCGCGCACGGCGGCCCGTGGCAATTCTCCGTGGGCCTACCCATCTTCTACGCGCCCGTCGAATTCGTACAGCGCAACGCCTGGGTCTTCGACCCCGAGCCAGGAGGCGATCGCGACGGTCAGGCCGAGGCCGGGGAGCGCGTGCGCCCTCGGCTGAGGTTACTCCATGTGGGCTCGGAGGAGGCGCGGAACGTCCGTGTATCACTCGCAACAGACGACCCCGAGGTGACGATCGCAGAAGGCGAGGTCTTGCACGAGACGTGGGCGCCCGGCGCAGCGCGCAACAACGGCTTTGTCCTGGACATCGCATCGGATGCGGCGGCGCACGACGTCACGCTACGGGCAACAATCCGCGCCGACAACGGCGGGCCGTGGGATGTGGCCTTCGTGCTGCGGATCGTCGCGCCGCGAGCCGCCTTCGCGTTCCAAGGCGTGACACGCGGAACGGTGGAGGTGAACGGCAGCGGGCCTCCCGGGCCGAAGCTGCGGCACGTCGGAACCGAGCCCCTACGGAACGTCCGCGTCACACTCGCGAGCGGCGACCCAGACGTGACCGTTGTGACGACGCAGCAGGTGCACGAGACGTGGCTCCCTGGTGAGACGCGCGAAAGTGACGACCTTCGAGTTAGAGCCGCCGCGGACGTAGAACCGCGCACCGCGCTCTTGGTGTTGAGCGTGACGACGGAAGACGGCCGCTTGTGGCAGTTCCGGTTCACGATCGCTCTGGCACGCTCGACCAAGTTCGACATGCTCCTCGGGGTCGTCCGGGACGACGCGCCGGGCGGGGATGGGAACAGGCAGAACAACCCGGGAGAGACCGTCCTCCCGTGGTTGCGGTTCAGGAACGTCGGCCTCGCTGCGTCGAGAAATGTCGTGGTCACGCTGACCACGGACGATCCAGACGTGACGGTGTTAGGCGACGACTATACGGTCGCGGCGTGGGGGCGCCTGTCGAGAGTGTGGATACCCGGCTTCTCGCTACTGATTGCCGACGACGCGACCACTCACGAGGCGACGGTGCACGCGACGCTGACCGCGGATCACGGCGATCCTGTGCGCCACACAATCGCGTTCCACATCACCAGGAAGCCGCCGATTTTCGCTCTACGCAACGCGTGGGTGTGGGACCCGGCGCCCGGCGCGAACCACGACGGCCAGGCGAACCCCGGCGAACGCGTCTTCCCCCGCGTGCGGATCAGGAACAACGCGCAGACCGCCGCCAGCAACATCCACGCCGTGCTGTCCGTCGCCGACGAGGACATCACGGTGGTGAACGGCATCGTGACGCACGACGAGTGGCCAGGGGGCGAAGCGCGCAACAACAACGGCTTCGTCCTCGACATATCCGAGACGGCGACGCCACACGATGTGCAGGCGGTGCTCAGCGTCACAGCAGACGATGCGGGAGCCTGGCAGTTCAGCTTCACCATCCCTATCGCCGGCGCACAGGTCGCGACGACCGCGCTGCTGGCGAACTACCCGAACCCGTTCAACCCGGAGACGTGGATTCCGTTCGACCTGTCCGAGGCCTCCCAGGTGACGGTGAGCGTGTACGACCCGCACGGCGTGGTCGTGCGCCGTCTCGACCTCGGGCGGTTGGCGCCCGGCGCGCACCGAGGGAGAAGCTCCGCCGCATATTGGGACGGCCGAAACGACTTCGGAGAGCGGGTGTCCAGCGGCATGTACATGTACGAACTGCGCGCGGGAAGGCATCGCGAGATGCGCCGTATGATCGTCCGCAAGTAGCGGCGAGGGAGGCTGGAGCGTGTGTGATAGGCGTGTGCGTCGGTTGGCGCGGGTTCTCGTGGCGTTCACGGTGGTCGCGGGGGCCGCTCACGCCGCGAGCGTCTACCGACTCGACCCGGCAGGTGGCGGCGTCGCAGGTATCGCCTCCGTTGCGCCCGAGTTCGTCGCGAGGAGCGCATGGGTTGAGGACCAAGGCGCCAACGGCGACGGCGTGGCGAGCCCGGGGGAAAGGGTGCATGTGCGCCTACGGATGCAGAACGCGGGCGCCGACGACGCCCGGAACCTGACGATGACATTGAGCACTGACGACCCGGACATCGACCTCCCTGAGTCCGTACTCGTGTCCCCTCGATGGCAGGCCGGCGTAACGACCAGCGTGACCTGGCGCGTCACGGTCGCACCGACGGCGGCCCCTCACTTGGTTACGGCCACCGCTACCTTCGCTGCCGACAACGGCGGGCCGTGGGTGTTCATCGTGGCCTTCCCCATTGAGGCGGCGCCGGTCGCCTTCGCCAAGACGGACGGGTGGATCGACGACCCCGTCCCGGACGGCGATGGCGACGGTCGAGCCGAACCCGGCGAGCGAATCCGCGTTGGCGTGCGCCTCCTGAACGAAGGGGCGACGGATGGCTCCGGCGTGCGCGTCGCGCTCAGGGCGCTCGATACGGATGTCGCGCCCGTGGTGGCGGAGGCGATCCACACGAGTTGGTCGGCCGGCGAGGCGCGCGATACGGTGTTCCTCGTGGACATCGCGCCAACAGCCCACACGCGCGACGTGCCGGTCTTCATCTCCGTCACCACGGAGGGCGTCGACCCATGGCATTTCAGCATGCTGATCCCCGTTGTGGCTCCAGCGCCAGAGTTTGAGCTGCGTAGCGCGTGGATATTCGACCCCGCTCCCGGCGGGAATCGCGACGGTCGGGCCGTCCCGGGTGAACGCGTGCTGCCACGCGTCCGGTTGAAGAACGTCGGTGCGGTACAGGCGACGAACGTGGCCGTGCGGCTGACGACGGTCGACCCAGACGTAGCGGTCGTGGACGGGACGGCGGACCATGCGACGTGGCCGGCGGGAGAAGCGAGAAATAGCGGTCTGTTTCTGGACATATCGCCGGATGCGGCGCCTCACGACTTCGCGGCGACCGTCACCGTCACCGCGGACGGCGGGGGCCTGTGGGAGTTCGCTCTAACGTTCACGATCGCGCCGCCCGAGGCCGCGTTCACGTTGGAATCGTCCTGGGTGTTCGACCCTCGGCCGTCGGGGAATCGTGACGGAGCGCTGAGTCCCGGCGAGACCGCCCTCCCCCGCGTGCGACTGCGTAACACCGGCGCCGACGATGCGTTCGGCGTCGCCGTGACACTTGCTACCGACGACCCGGACATCCTGGTGGTGGACCACCGGACCACCTACGCGGAGTGGCCGGCCGGGATCGGCAGAAACAACACGGGATTCACGGTCCAGGTTCGGAACGACGCGCGCCCACACGACGTGACGTTTACCGCGACCGTGACAACTGTCCACGCCGGTCCGTGGCAATTCACCGTCGTGCTACCGATCGTATACCGCGCGATCGAATTCGCTCCACGGAGTTCCTGGGTGTTCGATCCCGCGCCCGGCGGAGACAGAGACGGGCAGGCGGAGGCCGGGGAACGGGTTCTGCCTCGCATCCGGCTGCGGAACGTCGGCGTCGAGCCGGGGAGCAACGTGACCGTCCGTCTGACGACATCTGACGTGGACGCCACGGTCGCGGTGGGAGAGGTACACCACGAGTCGTGGCCGGCCGGCGAGGCGCGTAACAACGCTGGGTTCGTCGTGGACATCGCCCGTCTCGCGGGGTCGCATGATGTGGAGTTCACCGTCACGGTCGACGCCGATGGTGGCGTGCGCAGGACGTTCCCGTACACACTCCGTATCATGACCCCTGCCGTCCGGCTGGTAGACATCGACCTTCGGTTGTATGACGGCGCGGCAGGCGACGGCATCGCCGATCCCGGCGAGACGCTGTGGCCGCGGCTCACGCTGGCGCACATCGGAACCGAAGTGGCGACCAACCTGCGGGCGACGCTCCTATCCCTCGACGACGAGATCATAGTAGTTCGGCCTGACGCGCGTCTCGCCACACTCGCTCCGGGCGCAACGTGGGAGATCGTGAACCTGCGGCTGCAAGTGACGTCCGACGCGGTCCCATTCCAGGCATCGGCCGTCATCGACATCACCGCCGACAACGGCGGGCCCTGGCGATTCACAATACCGCTGCCCATCTCGAACGTGTCAGGGATGCAGGTTCGGACGGCTTGGGTCCTGGATCCCGAGCCCGGAGGAGATGGCGACAGGGGCATCAATCCGGGCGAGAGTATCACCGTGAATGTCCGCGTGGCCAACGACGGGTTGGGTGTGCACACGAACGTACAGACCACGCTTGTCGTGGACGACTCTGACATCGTCGTCACGAGCGCCGTTGACCCCGTCGAGAGCTGGTCGCCGCAGTCCTCCCACAACCGAACCGTCTCGTTCACCGCGGACGTGGCGTCAGACGCTCAGCCGCACGATGTGGACGTCGTCGTCGAGATCACGGCCGACGACTCCGACCCGCACCTCTACACCCTTGTCATTCCTATCATCAACCGTCCGCCGGATTTCGAACGCCGCAGCGTCTGGGTGTGGGATCGATCGACCTCCGGGAACGGGGACGGCGCGGCGAACCCCGGCGAGCGCGTGTACCCGCGAATCCGACTCAGGAACATCGGACAAAGCCCCGCCACGAACGTCCGCGCAAGCCTGGTGATCTTGGACCCGGATGTCGAGGTCGTGTCGGGACTCGTCACGCACGACACATGGCCCGCTGGCGAGGGGCGCAGCAACAACGGCTTCGTGCTGGACATTGCGACTGACGCGACGTCGCATGCTGTCGAGGCGGTGCTGAGCGTGACGGCGGATGATGTCGGTCCATGGCGGTTCGCGGTGACCATCCCGGTCGTGGCGCCGGAGGCCGTCGCTACGACCGCGCTGCTGGCGAACTACCCGAACCCGTTCAACCCGGAGACGTGGATTCCCTTCGACCTGTCCGAGGCCGCCGAGGTAACGGTGAGCGTGTACGACCCGCGAGGCGTGGTCGTGCGCCGTCTCGACCTCGGCAGCTTGGGCCCCGGGAGGTACCGCGGCAGAAGCACGGCCGCGTATTGGGACGGCCGGAACGACTTCGGAGAACAGGTGTCCAGCGGTGTGTACATGTACGAGCTACGCGCGGGCCCCTCGCGGCAGATGCGGCGGATGATCGTCCGCAAATAACACGCGCTCAGGAGGCTGAGTCATGCGTCGTCGATGTTCCCGGTGGCAGGCGATGTGCGCGTGCGTGTGGCTGGCGGCCATGGGCGGGGCGGCCTACGCGCTTCCCATCCATGCTCTGGACAGTTCCGTAGATACTGTGGCGGGAATCGCCGCCCTGGGCCCGGAGTTCGTAGCCAAGGACGCGTGGCTGACCGACCCACTCGGCAATGGCAACGGCAACGGCGTGGCCAATCCCGGCGAGACCGTGACCGTGCGCCTACGACTGCGGAACGCGGGATTCGCCGAAGCCACCGATGTTCGCGTCACAATGAGTACGGAGGACGCGTCCGTAAACATCGTGGACGTTCCCTGGTCGCCGATCGCGCATTGGCCCGCGGGCGAAACGCACATCCCAGGGATGGTTGCCCAGATCGGGCCCGACGCGTCGTCGCATGACGTCACTGCGATCGTGACCGTAACGGCAACGAACGGCGGGCCTTGGCACTTCTTGGTCATCTTCGCGATCGACGCGCCCGAAGTGGAGTTCACGAAGCTCGACGCCTGGGTCGATGACCCCGCGCCGGACGGAAACGCGGACGGTGTGGCGAACGCCGGCGAGCGGGTGCGCATCGGCATACGTCTGCGGAACGACGGCCCGACCGACGCCACCGGCGTCACGCTGTCCCTCAGCACGCTCGATCCCGACGTCACGCCGCTTGTGGCGGAGGCGCTCCACACGGACTGGCCGAGGGGCGAAGAGCGGGACACGGAGTTCGTGCTGGACATCGCCGACGCAGCGCAGACGCGCGACGTCCCGGTGTTCGTCACCGCCCAAGCGGATGGCGCGGGCCCGTGGCAATTCAGCATCGTCATGCCGGTGGTCGGGCCAGAACCCGACTTCTCACTGCGCAACTTCTGGACGTTCGACCCGGCGCCCGATGGCAACGGCGATGGACGCGCCGTCTCCGGCGAACGGGTCTTCCCGCGCGTACGCCTCGTCAATAGTGGCGACGGAGACGGTCGCGACGTGCGTGTGTCGCTCTCCACGCTGGATGCCGACGTCACGGTCGTTAGTGGCGAGGCGACGCACGCGACGTGGCCTGCCGGCGCCGCGCGGAACAACGAGGCGCTGGTCCTCGATATAGCGCCGGACGCGCAGCCCCACGCCGCCGCTCTGGTCGTCGATGTCGTGGACGCCGACGGCAGCGCGTGGCGCTTCGACGTCACCATGCCGATCGCGGCTCCAGCAATCGAGTTCGTGGAGCGCAACTTCTGGCTCTTCGACCCCGAACCCGGCGGCGACCGCAACGGCGCCGCGAACCCCGGCGAACGCGTGTTCCCGAGAGTCCGTTTGCAGAACCCCGGCCTCGATATCGCCCACGATATCCACGTCGCGCTATCTACTGATGACCCGGATGTGACCGTCGTCGCCGGGACCGTGGACCACGCCAAATGGGCCCCGGGGGCCGCACGCAACAACGTCGGCCTGGCTCTGGACATCGACCGCGACGCGATGCCGCACGACGTGACCGTCCAGGTGGCCGTGACGGCTGCACACGGCAGGGCGTGGGAGTTCAGCTACACGTTCGCCATCGCGTACCGGCCGGTGGAATTCGTGCTACGGAACTCATGGATATTCGACCCCGAGCCTGGGGGCGACCATGACGGTCAGGCGGAAGCGGGTGAGCGCGTGCTGCCGAGGATACGGCTACGCCACGTTGGGACCGTCGCCGCGGAGGACGTCACCGTCGCTATCGAATTGAACGACCCGGATGTCACCGTGATCCACGATCAGGTCACGTACGCGACGTGGGAGCCGGGGGTCGCTCTGAACAGCGTAGGTCTCGCGCTGGACATCGACCGCGCCGCAGCTGCGCACGAGGTAGCGGCATGGGTGGTGGTCACAGTGGAGGGCCGCGGGCTGTTCCGCTCGCGCATCGCCCTTGCCATCGAGGCTCCCGCGGTCGAGTTCGTCATGGTCGACTTCGATCAGCCGCCCGTCCGAGCAGGCGCGGGCCAAGACCTGCGACCGTCTCTACGACACATTGGGGCCGGATCCGCAGAAAACGTCAGGGCGGCCCTTGTCGTCACGGATCCAGATGTCACGGTGAAACTTGGACTCAGGCAGTACGATGCATGGGCCGCCGGCACAACGCGCGAGACCGCCCCGTTTCGCGTGTTCGTCGACCCAGAAGCCGTACATCACGACATCGCTATCACCCTTGTGGTCACCGCGGACGGCTGGGGCCCATGGCAGTTCGACTTTGTCCTACCCATGATCGAGGTCGTAGCACTGGGGCGTGTGCGGATCGAGGCCGTCGACCCCCCGCCCGGCGGGAATCGCGATGGCCGTATGCAACCCGGCGAGACGGTGCAGTTCATTCTTTGGGCCTGCAACGCCACCGGCGCCCCCCTGCGCAACCTGCGCCTCAGGCTCAGTGCCGAGGATCCAGATATCACTGTCGTTGTCGCTGATGTGAGCGTCGACCTCTGGGAGCGGACTCGGTGCAGATACCTCGGCGGGTGGAGTCTGGCCATCGCCGACGGCGGATCGAGTCGCAACGTCACCCTCGTGTTCACCGCTTCCACCGACCACTCGGAACCCGTGGAGTACTCCGGAGTCCTGCGCGTCCGCGCTGATCCCCCAAACTTCGAGCGGCGGAACCACTGGGTGTTCGATCCCGCCCCAGGCGGCAACAGCGATGGGGCGATGTCGCCGGGAGAACGCGTGCTTCCCCGTCTCCGGCTCCGATACAGCGGCGAACAACCGGTCGAAAATGTCCGGGCAACGCTCACCGTGACAGATCCCGATGTAACGGTTCAGACGGCCGGGGTCACGCACGAGACGTGGGTGCCCGGCGAGGCGCGCAACAACGACGGATTCGTCCTCGACATCGCTCCGGACGCGACCGCGCACGACGTGTCTCTGGCGCTGACCGTGACCGCCGACGGAGCCGGCCCTTGGAGCTTCACATACGTCGTCCCCATCGTCGAGCCTCCACCGGACATCCAACAGCGTAGCGACTGGATCTGGGACCCAGCGCCGGGAGGCAACCTGGATCGCGAGGCGAACCCGGGCGAGCGTCTACAGTGGCGCGTGCGTCTCAGGAACGCGGGCGGCGTGGCGCAGAACGCGCAGGTCAGCATCGTCATCAACGACGACGACGTAACCATCGTCAGCGGCGCTGTGACGCACGACACGTGGCCGGTCGGCGAAGCGCGGAACCACAGCTTCGTCTTGGACATCTCTCCGACCGCGACCGCTCACGACGTGAACGCGACGGTGAGCGTCACGGCGGACAACGGCGGGCCGTGGCAGTTCGACCTGAGCATGCCGATCATCGTGCCGGTGATCGCGGAAACGGCGCTCTTCGCCAACTTCCCCAACCCTTTCAACCCCGAGACGTGGATCCCCTTCGACCTGTCGCAGGCCGCCGATGTCACCGTGCGCATCTACGACATCGCGGGGCGGCCGATACGCCGGCTCGATCTCGGATGGCAGCAGCCGGGCTCCTACCGACGCAGAGCGACGGCGGCGTATTGGGACGGCCGGAACGAAGTCGGAGAAGCCGCGTCGAGTGGCGTCTACCTGTACGCATTGCGTGCGGGCGGACATCGCGAGATGCGGCGAATGATCGTCCGAAAGTAACGGCGCGAGGGAGGCTGGAACGTGTTTGCTGAGCGTATGCATGCGTCGGCATGGACCTGGGTGCTGGTGGCGTTCATGGCAGTCGTCGGCTCCGCTCACGCCGCGAGCATCCACGCGCTCGACGATGGCGGCGGTGGCGTCGCGGGCGCCGCAGCCGTAGCGCCTGAGTTCGTAGCGAGGAGCGCGTGGATCACCGACGCACAAGCGCATGGCGACGGCGTCACGAGCCCAGGAGAGAGCGTGTACGTGCGCATCTCGCTCCGGAACGTGGGCGCTGTCGACGCGATGAACACGCGTATCACCCTCGCGACGGACGACCCGGATATCGACATCACCGAGCATGCCTTCCAGACCACCGTGTGGCAGGCGGGCATCGCGAAGGAGCGCGCGTGGTACGTCACGATCGCGGCCACGGCGGCCCTCCACGACGTGACGGCAATCGTCGCCGTCACGGCCGACAACGGAGGCCCGTGGCGCTTCATCCTGACCTTCCCCATTGCCCAGGCGCCGCTGTACTTCACCAAGGCCGACGACCGGATCGAGGACCCCATCCCTGACGGCGATGGCGACGACGTGGCGGAACCCGGCGAACGCGTACGCGTCGGCGTCCGACTTCGCAACGATGGGGCAACGGACGCGTCCGACGTGCGCGTTGCGCTGCGAACCCTCGACCCAGATGTCTCACCCGTCGTAGCGGAGGCGATCCACACGACCTGGCCCGCTGGCGAAGAGCGCGACACGGTGTTCGTTGTGGACATCGCGCCGGCAGCGGCCTCGCACACGGTTTCCCTGTTCATCTCCGTCGTGGTTGACGGCGTCGACCCGTGGCAATACAGCGTGCTTTTGCCCATCGTCGGGCGGGAGCCGGACTTCGCGTTCCGCAACTCTTGGCTGTTCGATCCCGCGCCCGGAGGCAACCGGGACGGCCTCGCCACGCCCGGCGAGCGGGTGCTCCCCCGTGTGCGGTTGCGGAACGTCGGGCCAGGGGACGCGCAGGATGTCGAAGTCAGGCTGTCCACTGCCGACCCTGACATCGTCATCGCACAAGGACAGGTGACACACGCCACCTGGACCGCCGGCTCCGCGCGGAACAACAGCGGCTTCGTGATCGACATAGCGCCGGGCGCGACGGCCCGTGACACGACGCTCGTCGCGACGGTCACTGCGGCGGGCGGCGGGTCGTGGGAGTTCACGATCCCGTTCGCCATCGGCGAGGCGCGCATCGAGATCGTGGCGCGTCGCATGTGGCTGTTCGACCCTGAGCCGCACGGGAATCGCGACGGAACCGCCAACCCGGGCGAACGTGCCCTGCCGGTCATTCGCTTGGTGAACAACGGCCCCAGCGCGGCGCGTAACGTCCTCGTAGCGTTGGAGATCGACGATCCGGCCGTCACCGTGACACGCGGACAGATGAGCCGGGCGCGTTGGGAACCAGGCGCGGCCATTACGCACAACGGCTTCACGGTCAGCATCGAATCCGACGCCTCCCCACACGACGTGACCGCAACCGTGCGTGTGACCGCGGACGACGGAGGACCATGGGACTTCCCCTTCGTCTTCCCAATCGCGTATCGGCCGGTGAAGTTCCTCAAGCGTAGCGCATGGGTATTCGACCCCGCGCCCGGAGGGGACAGGGACGGCCAGGCCGAAGCGGGCGAACGGGTACTCCCCCGCATCCGTCTACGGAACGTCGGCGCCGAGGAGGCCCGGAACGTCCGCGTCACGCTGGCGACGGACGATCCAGAGGTCACGATCGTGGCCGGGGAAGTCACACATGGAACGTGGCCTGCCGGCGAGGCGCGTAACAACGACGGCTTCATCATGAGCATAGCGCCGGACGCCGAGGGGCACGATGTCACGGTTCGGGCAACCGTCCGCGCCGACAACGGCGGCCCCTGGGTTCTGACCTACAGCATACCCGTCGTTGCCCCCGCGGTCGGCTTTGCGTTCCAGGGCGCCCAGCTCAGCAGCGTAGAGGCGCGTCTCAGCGGCCGGCCGCGCATCCTCCTGCGGCATATCGGGACCGAGCCACTGCAGAATGTCCGCGTCACTCTGGCAAGCACCCGCCCGGAGCTGACGGTCCTCACCGCGCAGCAGGTGTACGCGACGTGGCTCCCGGGCGAGACGCGTCAGACCACCGAACTGCTGGTCCACGGGTCCCGGGATGCGCTTCCGCGCGTAGTGACGTTGGTTGCCAGCGTCACCACGGTCGAGGGCGGTCTGTGGCAGTTCGAGTTCAACGTCGCCGTGACACGCCCGATTGCGTTCTTGGTCCGCTGGAGGTTGATGACGGACCCCTCGCCCGGCGGCAACGCAGATGGCGTCATGGGCCCGGGAGAGACCGTCGTGCCAGTCGTGAAAATCCAGAACAAGAGCCGCGCTGACTCGATCAACGTCGTGACAACGCTGACCTCCGACGATCCGGACATCACTGTCGTGAGCGGCGTGGACACATTCGCGAGATGGGTCGCCTCCTCGCCCCGCACCTTGTCGGATTACGCGCTTCATATCGCGGAAGATGCGACCGCTCACAACGCGCTGATGCACCTGACCATGACCGCCGACCACGGAGACCCGGTGCGCAAGACGTTCTCGTTCAGCATCGTCACACCGCCCCCGGAGTTCGAGCGGCGTAATGCGTGGATCTGGGATCTGCAGCCGGGCGCGAATCGCGACGGGCAAGCCAACCCCGGTGAACGCGTCTTCCCGCGCGTCCGAATCAGGAACGTCGGCGATGGCGCTGCCACCAACGTGCACGCGGTGCTATCCCTCGCCGACGACGACATCACGGTGGTGAACGGCATCGTGACCCACGAGGTGTGGCCCGGAGGCGAAGCGCGCAACAACAACGGGTTCGTCATCGACATCGACCCAGAGGCGACGCCGCACGACGTGCAGGCCGTTCTCAGCGTGACGGCGGATGGCGTCCGTCCGTGGCAGTTCCCGGTGACCATCGCCATCGTGGCGCCGGAGGCGGTCGCCACGGCGCTCCTCGCCAACTACCCGAACCCATTCAACCCCGAAACATGGATCCCCTTCGACCTTTCAGAGCCAGCCGATGTCACCGTCACCGTGTATGACGCGCGGGGCTCGGTCGTGAGGCTCATCGATCTCGGACGACTGAATCCCGGCGCATACCGTGGCCGAGACGATGCAGCGTACTGGGACGGTCGCAACGACATCGGGGAGCGCGTGTCGAGTGGGGCGTACATCTACGAACTGCGTGCGGGCGCCCATCGCGAGATGCGGCGAATGATCGTCCGAAAGTAGCGACACGAGAGAGGACGGAACATGCGTGGTCAGCGTGCACATCGGTCGGCGTGGACATGGGCAGTGGCGGCGCTCACTCTGGTCGCGAGTTCTGCTCACGCCACGAGCATTCGCCCGGTGGTCCCAGCAGGCGCCGGCGTTGCGGGCATCGCGGCCCTAGGCCCTGAGTTCGTCGCCAGGCGCGCGTGGATCTCCGACCTACAAACGGACCTCGAGGTCGTTGCGAATCCCGGCGAATTCGTTCGCGTGCACGTGTCGATGCAGAACGCGGGGTTCGCCGACGCGGTGAACGCCCGCATGACGATGGCCACCGAGGATCCAGATGTCGATATCAGCGGGATCGGATATGCCCAGACACGGTGGGTCGTCGGCGCCACGCGGGAGTATGGCTACGGCGCCGTCATCGCTGCGGGGGCCGAGCCTCACGACGTCACCGCGATAGTCACCGTCACCGCCGACAACGGCGGCTCGTGGAAGTTCGTCCTGACGTTCCCGATCGTCGCGCCCCCGTTGGCCTTCGTCAAGCTCGACGGATGGATCGACGACCCGCTTCCTGACGGCGATGCCGACGGACGAGCGGAGGCGGGCGAGCGCGTACGCGTTGGAGTGCGGTTCCGCAACGACGGAACCGAAGACGCTACGGACGTGCGCGTGACGCTCACGATCCTCGATGCGGACGCCACGCCCGTAGCGGAGGAGGGGATCCACACGAGTTGGCCGGCCGGCGAGGAGCGCGAAACTGCGTTCCTGGTCGACATCACGTCCACGGCCGAGACGCACGACGCGCCGATGTTCATCACCATCACGGTGGACGGGGCCGACCCATGGCAGTTCAGCATTTCGATGCCGATCGCCGGGCCCAGGCCCGATTTCTCGCTACGCAACTTCTGGACGTTCGATCCTGCGCCCGGCGGCAACGGAGACGGAGCCGCGGCCCCGGGCGAGCGCGTCTATCCGCGCGTGCGCCTGCGCAACGACGGAGATGGCGACGGCCGCGACGTGCGCGTGTCGCTCTCCTCCTCCGACCCCGACGTCACGGTCGTCGTCGGAGAGGCCGCGCACACGACCTGGCCGCTGGCCGCGGCGCGGAACAACGAGGGTCTTGTCCTCGATATCGCCGGCGACGCCATCCCACACGATGCGTCACTGGTCGTCGACGTGGTCGATGGCTCCGGCAGCGCGTGGCGATTCGATGTGGCTATGCCGATCACACCTCGAACCGTCGAGTTCGCCGAGCCGAATTTCTGGTTCTTCGATCACGCCTCGGGTGGCCCTGCCGACGGCTTGGTGGCCCCCGACCAGAGGGTGTTCCCGCGGCTCGACCTGCGGAACGTCGGCATTGACGATGCCAACGACGTGCGGGTCACTCTATCGACAGACGACCCGGACATTGCCATTCTGACCTCGGGGTACTGGCGGCCCACATGGCCCGCGGGCGCTACAGAGACCGCCGTCTCCGTAATCACCATCGCACCCGACGCGGAGCCCCACGACGTGGCGCTCGTAGCGCGTGTAACCGCGGCGCACGGAGGCGCGTGGGAGTTCAACGTCGGCTTCCCGATCGGGCCGCCGCGCGTCGACATTGCCTACCGCAGCTCATGGCTCTTCGACCCGGAGCCGGGCGGGAACCGGGACATGAAAGCCAACCCGGGCGAGCGTGTGCTGCCGCGCGTGCGTCTCACCAACTGGGGGCCGAGCGCGGCGCGAAACGTCCGCGCTAGCCTGACGACCGACGACCCGGCCGTCACGGTGATACACGGCGAGACAACCCACGCCCGCTGGGAGCCATGGACCGGCATGACGCTCAACGCGTACACGATCGACATCGCGCCAGACGCCGTGCCCCACGACGTGACCGCAACCGTGAGCGTGTCCGCGGACAGCGGAGGGCCATGGCAGTTTACGTTCGTGTTCCCGATCGTCGATCGACCGGTTGCGTTCGCGCAGCGCAACGCGTGGGTCTTCGATCCCACACCCGGCGGGGACAAGGACGGGCGGATGGAGGCCGGGGAACGCCTATTCCCCCGCATCCGACTGAGGAATACCGGTATCGAGGAGGGACGCAACGTCACGGTTCGTCTGACGACACCCGACCGCTATGCGACGGTTGTCACGGGCGAGGTCTACCACGAGACGTGGCCGGCCGGCGAGGCGCGCAACAACGACGGCTTCGTCGTGGATATCAACCGTCTGGCCGAGCCGCACGACGTGGAGTTCACCGTCACCGTCGAGGCCGACGGTGGTGTCAGCGAGGCCTTCCAGTACACGTTCCCGATAGTGTCGCCGCCGGTACAGGTCGTAGGCCAGAACATGTGGCTCTATGATCCAAAAGGTCGCGACGGGATTATCCTGCCCGGAGAGCCCGTCTGGCCTCGCTTACGCCTGCGCAACATTGGGTCCGAACCGGCGACCGGCCTAAGAGCGACGTTGATAGCGACCGACGACGACATCACCGTGAAGGTCTCCGACGCGATTTGGGGCGTGCTCGCCCCGGGAAACGTGTGGGATGTGAAGACGTTGCGACTCCGGGTGGACGCAGCGGCGACACCCCATGACAGCGCCGTCGCGATCGTCGTTGCGGCGGACAACGGCGGGCCGTGGCGGTTCGAGATCCCGATGGCGCTCAGCTCCGAATCGGGTCTCCGTCTGACCAGCGTGGAGTTCGATGATTCGGGGCCGGGAGGCAACGATGACGGTCAGGTGAATGCAGGAGAAGCCGCGGCCCTCCACATCAACGTGGCGAATGACAAGACACGCAACCTATCCAACGTCCGGGTGACCGCCGCGGTGGATGATCCAGACATGACCGTGACGGGCGTTGTGGACCCAGTAGCGGACTGGAGGGCCGGGTCGAAGTGGCCCCGTCCCTTCTCCTTCATGACGAATGTGGCAGTCGACGCGGCGCCCCATGATGTCGACGTCGCAGTGACGATCACCGCAGACGATGCGGACCCGATCTATCGTACGGTGCCGCTGTCGATCACCAGCCTGCCGCCGGACTTCGCGCTGCGAAACGCGTGGGTGTGGGATCCCGCCCCGGGCGCCGACGGTGACGGCGAGGTCAACCCCGGCGAGCGCGTCTTCCCCCGCGTACGGCTCAAGAACGTCGGGCTGGGAGCCGGCAGGAGCGTAAGCGCCAGCCTTGTCATCTTGGACTCAGATGTCGAGGTCATCTCCGGCTTCGTCACGCACGACTCTTGGCCCGCCGGGGAGGCGCGAAACAACAACGGCCTGGTCCTCGACATCTCACCGAACGCGACGCCTCACGAGGTGCATGCGGTGCTGAGCGTGTCCGCGGAGGACGTCGACCCACGGCAGTTCAGCTTCACGTTCCCTATCGTCGCCGCTCAGGTCGCCACGACGGCGCTCCTCGCGAACTTCCCGAATCCATTCAACCCCGAGACGTGGATACCCTTCGACCTCTCGGAGGCGGCCGACGTGACGGTCACCGTCTACGACGCGCGGGGCATGGTGATCCGGCGTCTCGACCTCGGGCGATTGGCTCCCGGCCCATATCGAGACAGGAGGGCGGCCGCGTACTGGGACGGCCGGAACGACGTTGGGGAACCGGTCACGAGCGGAGCCTACGTCTACGAACTGCGCGCGGGCGCCCATCGCGACATGCGGCGGATGATCGTCCGAAAGTAGAGACACGAGGGAGGCCCGAACATGCGTGGTCAGCGTGCATCTCGATCGGCGTGGACATGGGCAGTGGCGGCGTTCACGGTGGTCGCAGGGGCCGTCAACGCCGCGAGCATTTACCGACTCGACGAAGGGGCTCGCGCCGTGGCCGGCGCCGCGGCCGCGATACCGGACTTCGTCGCGAGAAGCGCGTTGGTGGCCGATCCCCTCGGAAACGGCGACGGCGTGGCGAACCCGGGTGAGTCCATCGTCCTCGCGGTTGCGCTGTGGAATGCGGGCCCCGCTGATGCCACGAACGTGGTCGCCACGATCAACGTAGGCGACGCGGATGTGGGCATCGCAGTCAGGTCCTGGCGGAGTTCCGAATGGCCGGCGGGCGCGGCCCATGTTACCCGGTACACGCTTTACATCGTCCCCATGGCGGCATCTCACGAAGTGACCGCGATGCTAACCGTGCGAGCGGACAGCGGAGGGCCGTGGCGGTTTGCCGTGAGTTTCCCCATCTCAGGGGGACCGATCGCGTTCACGAGGACGGATGACTGGCTCGAGGACCCCATCCCCGACGGCGACGGCGACGGGATCGCACAGCCCGGCGAGCGTGTGCGCGTCGGCGTGCGCTTCCGGAACGTGGGCGCGACTGACGGCGAGAGCGTGCGCGTTGCCCTCACTACCCTCGACCCGGACATCTCGCCCGTGGCGGCCGAGGCGACGCACACAGGTTGGTCTGCCGGAGAAGAACGCGACACGGTGTTCCTCGTGGACATCTCGCCCACGGCGCGATCGCACCACGCGCCGGTGTTCATCACCATCACCGTAGACGGCGTCGACCCGTGGCAATACAGCATGCGTGTGCGGATCGTCGCACAGGACCCGGAATTCGAGCTGAGGGCCTTCTGGCTGTTCGATCCCGAGCCCCGCGGCAACAGGGATGGCCTGGCGACGCCCGGTGAGCAGGTGCGCCCGCGGGTCCGTCTACGGAACGGCGGCCCTGGGGCTGCCCAGGATGTCGAGATCACGCTAACCACCACCGACCCAGACATCGGCATCACTCAGGCGCAGGTGGCGCACGCCATATGGCCCGCCGGCGCGGCACGGAACAACGACGGCTTCGTGATCGATGTAGCGCCAGACGCGACGCCCCATGACGCGACACTCGTCGCCCGGGTCGTTGTGGCCAACGGGGGCTCGTGGGAGTTCGACGTGACCTTCCCTGTGGGCGCGCCACGTGTCGAGATCGTGCACCGACGTTCATGGCTGTTCGATCCTGAGCCGGGCGGCAATCGTGACGGGAACGCCAACCCCGGGGAACGCGTCCGGCCGGTCCTGCGCTTGCTGAACAACGGCCCTAGCGCCGCGCGTAACGTCATCGTAGCCCTGGAATTCGACGATCCGTCGGTCACCGTTATACGTGGGGCGATGAGCCGCGCGCGTTGGGAACCAGGCGCGGCCTTTACGCACAACGGGTTCGCGATCCGTATCGCGCCCGACGCCGCGCCGCACGACGTGACAGCCACCGTGCGCGTGTCCGCGGACAACGGAGGCCCGTGGGAGTTTCCGTTCGTGTTCTCGGTCGCCTACCGGCCGGTTGAGTTCGCGCAGCGGAACGCGTGGCTCTTCGATCCCGCTCCCGGTGGAGATGGGGACGGTCAGGCGGAGGCCGGCGAACGTGTCTTCCCCCGTATCCGGCTGCGGAACGCCGGTGTCGCGGACGCGACGAACGTGACCGTCCGATTGATGAGGCAGGAAGGCTCTGTAGCCGTTGTCGCGGGCGAGGTCCACCACGACTCGTGGCCTGCGGGCGAGGCGCGGAACAACAACGGATTCGTAATCGAGGTCGGCGCCCTGGCACAGCCGCAAGACATGGCGTTCACCGTCAACGTACAGGCGGATGGCGGCGTGAGTTGGGCGTTCCCCTACACCTTCCCGATCACGTCGCCGCCTGTGCAACTCGCGGTGGAAGACGCGTGGCTCTCTTCCGGGACGGCTCGCCTGGAGGAGGCCCGACCTGGGCAGACCGTCCGGCCACGGCTGCGCCTGCGCCACGTGGGCACGGAGCCCGCCTCCGGCTTCGTAGCGACGCTCGTGGCGACCGACGACGACATTGCCATCACGACCGTCAGCGCCGCTCGTGACTCACTCGCTCCCGGCGAACACTGGAACATCACGACCCTGGAGATGCGGATCGATACGACGGCGACGCCGCATGACACGGCCGTCGCCATCATCATTGCGGTGGATGGCGGAGGGCCATGGCGATTCGACGTCCCCGTGCCGATGAGCGCGGCATCAGGGATGCGGGTCCGCCAGTGGCGCATGCGTGATGGCGCGCCGGACGGCAACGGCGATGGCGACATCAACCCCGGCGAAACCGTGGCATTCCACGTCACCGTGAGCAACTTCGGCACGCGGCAGCTTTACAACGTGCGGACGGCCCTCACCGTGGACGACCCGGACATCACCGTGACACATGGCGTGGAGACTGTCGCAGACTGGCCGCGCTCGACTCAGCAGAGCGACCACGACTTCGTATTCGTCGCGGAAGTGGGCCCGAATGCCTCGCCGCATGACATCGATATCGTGCTGACGATGACGGCGGACGAAGCCGACCCGTTCGCCTACACCTGGACCTTGCCCATCATCGCGCTCCCTCCGGACTTCGAGCTCCGGGCCGCGTGGGTGTGGGAGCCCGCCCCGGGAGCGAATGCCGACGGCGACGTGGATCCTGGGGAGCGTGTCTTTCCCCGCGTTAGGCTCAGGAACGTCGGACAGGGCGCGGGGACGAACGTGCACGCGAGCCTCGTCATCTTGGACGCTGACGTCGAGGTCCCGTCCGGCTTCGTGACGCATGCCTCGTGGCCTGTCGGCGAGGCCCGGAACAACAACGGTCTGGTGGTCGACATATCGCCGGACGCGACGCCGCACGATGTCCAGGCTGTCCTGAGCGTTACCGCCGACGACGCCGGCCCGTGGGCGTTCAGCTTCACCATTCCGGTGGTAGCAGCGCAGGTCGCTGCGACAGCGCTGCTCGCCAACTATCCAAACCCCTTCAACCCCGAGACGTGGATTTCCTTCGACCTCTCGGAGGCGGCCGACGTGACCGTCACCGTGTACAACGCGCGGGGCACAGCAGTCCGGCGTCTCGACCTTGGGAGGCTGGCTCCGGGACCATATCGGGGCCGAGCGGACGCGGCGTACTGGAACGGCCGGAACGAAGTCGGGGAGCAGGCGTCGAGTGGCGTCTATCTGTACGAGTTGCGCGCGGGCGCGCATCGCGAGATGCGGCGAATGGTCGTTCGGAAGTAACGGCGTGAGGGAGGCTGACACGTGCGTGGTCAGGGGTTGTACCGCTTGGCGTGGACATGGGCCGTAGTGGCGCTGTTGCTTGCGGGGGTCGCCAACGCGGCGAGCATTCAACCGATGGGCCCGCCGGGCGCCGGTGTCGCGGGCATCGCTGCCGTGGGGCCGGAGTTCGCGGGGAGGCGCGCTTGGGTCGCCGACTCACAAGGAGGTCCTGCCGGCGTCGCGAACCCGGGCGAGAGCGTTTACGTGCATGTCGCGATGCAGAACGTGGGATTTGCCGACGCCGTGAACATGCGGATGACGATCGCGACGGACGACCCGGATGTTGGTCTCAGCTCTATCTACTTCCACAGGCCGCATTGGCCGGTTGGTGATACGCGGGATTACGGCTCCAACGCTGTGATCGCCGCGACTGCCGTCCCCCACGATGTGACGGCGGTAGTCACCGTCACCGCGGACAACGGCGGGCCGTGGGTATTCGGCCTGACCTTCCCGATCGTTGCGTCCCCGTTGGCCTTCGTCAGGCTCGACGGATGGATGGCCGACCCGGCCCCTGACGGCGATGGCGACGACGTCGCGGAGCCGGGCGAGCGGGTGCGCGTTGGGTTACGCCTGCGCAACGACGGTACTGACGACGGCGTGAATGTGCGAGTCACGCTCACTACCCTCGACCCGGACATCGCTCCGCTGACATCAGAGGTGATCCACACGAGTTGGCCTGCAGGCGCAGAACGCGACACGGTGTTCCTGGTGGACATCGCGGGGTCCGCCCTATCGCACAGCGCGTCGATGTTCATCACCGTCACCGTCGACGGCGTCGAGCCGTGGCAGTTCAGCGTGCTATTCCCCATCGTCGGGCGCGACCCCGAGTTCGAGTTCCGCAGCTTCTGGCTGTTCGACCCCGCGCCGGGTGGGAATCGAGACGGCCGCGCGGTCCCCGGGGAACGAGTTCTGCCGCGCGTACGGCTCAGAAATGTTGGCTCCGCGGCGGCGACGGATGTCTCCGTAGAACTGACCTCGGACGACCCGGACGTAACGGTGGTGAACGGCTCGGCAGGGCATCAGGCTTGGCCGATTGGCGACGTCAGGAACAACGAAGGTCTCGTCCTGGACATCTCATCGGATGCCACGCCTCGCGACATCGCCGCCACAGTCACAGTCAGTGCGGCCGACGGGGGTCCCTGGCGATTCCCGGTGACATTCGCCATCGCGCCGCCGGACGCCGCGTTCTCGCACGAAGCGTCCTGGGTGTTCGATCCTCAGCCCACAGGCAATCGCGACGGCAACCTGAGTCCCGGCGAGCGCGCATTCGCCCGCGTGCGACTACGGAACGTCGGGTCCGACGACGCGTTCGGCGTCCTACTGACGCTGGCCACGGATGACCCGGACATCACGGTAGTGGCCGACCGCGTCACCCACGAGAGGTGGCCGGCGGGCGTCGGGAGAAACAACACCGGATTCGAGCTCGAAGTGAGTTCCGATGCGCTACCACATGAAGCGATGTTTACCGTGACTGTCACTACCGCCCACGCCGGGCCTTGGCAGTTCACCGTGGCCCTGCCGCTCGTGCACCGCACCGTGGAGTTCGCCCAACGCAGTTCCTGGGTGTTCGATCCCGCTCCGGGAGGCGACAGGGACGGACAGGCGGAGGCCGGCGAGCGCGTGCTGCCACGCCTGAGGCTACGGCACATCGGCGTCGCGGAAGCGCGGAATGTCCGCGTGTCCCTCACCACGGACGATCCGGACGTCACCGTCATCAGCGGCGCCGTCGTGCACGACGTTTGGCAGCCGGGAGAGGCCCGCAACAACTACGGGCCGTCCATCGACATCGCCCCGCTGGCCACTCCGCACGTCGCGACACTGACGATGCTTGTACAGGCGGGACGGGGGGAGTCTTGGTCTTTCGTCTACGAGATGCCTATCAAGGCGCCGCCGGTGCAATTTGGGCTGGTCTCTACGTGGCTCGACGATGACGGCAACCACGATGGGATCGCAGATGCGGGTGAGCGCGTATCTCCACGCGCGCGTCTCCGCCATATGGGCTACGCGGCGGCAACCAACGTCAGAGCAGTGTTGGAGATCAACGATCCCGAAGTCACGAAGCCCTCGTCGGCGATATCGATAGACACGTGGAACCCGGGCGACGAGCATGAAATCACCGACCTCGCGTTGACGATATCGCGCCACGCGATTCCGCGCCTGCTGACGGCCGTGCTCCTCGTTACCGCAGATGGTGGCGGCAGTTGGCAGTTCGAGATCCCCATGCCGATGTCGCGAGATTCCGGCCTCGTGGCCTACCCCCCAAGCAGTTTCACGGCAGCGCCCGGGGCCACCTTGCAGGTGGTGCTGGGGCTGCGCAATGAGGGTAAACGGACTCTCCGAAACGTCCAGAGCGTCTTGACGGTGACCGACCCCGACGTGACCGTGGTCCAGGATAGTTCCACGATCCCGGTTGTGTATACGGATCAGTCCCGGCAGGTGAGCGGGTGGATTTCGATTGCCGCGGACGCGACGCCGCACGAGATCACCATGGCGATGCGGGTGACCGCGGACTACTCGGACGCAATGGAGATCTCGTGGCCCCTTACCGTAGCCGTGCCGGAGACGGACTTCGAACGGCGGAGTATCTGGGTGTGGGATCCGACCCCCGGCGGCGACAGCAACGGTCAAGTCAACCCCGGCGAGCGTGTGCTGCCCCGCGTCCGTCTCAGGAACGTCGGTGGCCCGGTGGACAACGTGCGGGCAAACCTCATCATCACGGACTCGGATGTCGACGTAGTGTCGGGCTCCGTAGCGCACGACACATGGCCTGCGGGCGAAGCGCGCAACAATACCGGCTTCGTGCTCGACATATTGGAGAACGCGACGCCACACGACGTGCGGGCAGCGCTCATCGTTACGGCGGACGGCGGTAGGCTTTGGCGGTTCGCCTTCACCATCCCGATTGTCGCGGACCAGGTCGCCGAGACGGCCCTCCTGGCCAACTACCCGAATCCCTTCAACCCCGAGACGTGGATTCCCTTCGACCTGTCGGAGGCGGCCGACGTGACCGTCACCGTGTACACCGCGCGGGGCATAGCAGTCCGGCGTCTCGACCTTGGAAGGCTGGCTCCGGGCACATACCGGGGCCGAGCCGACGCGGCGTACTGGGACGGCCGGAACGAAGTCGGGGAGCAGGCGTCGAGTGGCGTCTATCTGTACGAGTTGCGCGCGGGCGCGCATCGCGAGATGCGGCGGATGGTCGTTCGGAAGTAACGCGACGAGGGAGGCTGAGGCGTGCTTGGTCAGTGTTTGCATCGGTCGGCTTCGGCATGGGTTCTGGCGGCGCTCGTGGTGGTCGCGGGGGCGGCCAACGCCGCGAGCATCTCCCGACTCGACGCACGCGTCGGTGGCGTCGCGGGCCTTGCGGTCGCTGCGCCTGAGTTCGTCGCGAGGAGCGCATGGGTTGAGGACCAAGGCGCGAACGGCGACGGCGTGGCGAGCCCGGGGGAAAGGGTCCATGTGCGCCTACGGATGCAGAACGCGGGCGCCGACGACGCCCGGAACCTGACGATGACATTGGGCACCGACGACCCGGACATCGATCTCCCCGAGTCCGTGCTCGTTTCCCCTCGATGGCAGGCCGGCGTAACGACCAGCGTGGCCTGGCGCGTCACGGTCGCACCGACGGCGGCCCCTCACTTGGTTACAGCCACCGCCACATTCGCTGCCGACAACGGCGGCCCGTGGCGCTTCATCCTGACCTTCCCTATCGCCGCCGCTCCGGTGCACTTCATCAGAGTCGACGACCGGATCGAAGACCCCGTACCCGACGGCGATGGCGACGGGGCCGCAGAACCCGGCGAGCGCGTGCGCCTTGGCGTGCGCTTGCGCAACGATGGGGCAATAGACGGCGTTGGCGTCCGCGTCGGTCTACAGACTCTCGACCCCGATGTCTCACCCGTGGTGGCGGAGGCGATCCACACGAGTTGGCCTGCTCGCGCAGAACGCGACACGGTGTTCCTGGTGGACATCGCGGGGTCCGCCCTATCGCACAGCGCGTCGATGTTCATCACCGTCACCGTGGACGGCGTCGAGCCGTGGCAGTTCAGCACGCTGATCCCCATCGTCGGACGAGACCCGGAGTTCGAGTTCCGGAGTTCCTGGCTGTTCGATCCCGCGCCGGGCGGCAACAGGGACGGCCTCGCCACGCCCGGTGAGAGGGTGCTCCCACGTCTTCGTCTGCGGAACGTCGGTACCGGCGATGCCCGGGATGTCGCGGTCACGCTATCCACGTCTGATCCAGATGTCGTCGTCATGCAAGGACAGGTAACACACGCGACCTGGCCCGCCGGGGCCGCGCGGAACAACAACGGATTCGTACTCGACATCGCGCCGGACGCGACGGCCCACGATGCGATGTTCGTCGCGAGTGTCACAGCGGCGGACGGCGGGACATGGCAGTTCAGCGTCCCGTTCGCCATCGCAGCGCCGCGCATTGATATCGTGCACCGTCGCTCGTGGCTGTTCGACCCTGAGCCGGGCGGGAACCGCGACGGAAACGCCAACCCGGGCGAACGCGTCCTGCCGGTCGTGCGCTTGCTGAACAGTGGTCCGAGCACGGCGCTTAACGTCCTCGTAGCTCTGGAGTTCGACGACCCGTCGGTCACCGTTATACGTGGAGCAATGAGCCGCGCGCGTTGGGAGCCGGGAGCCGCGTTTACGCACAGCGGGTTCGCCATTCGCATCGCGCATGGCTCCACGCCGCATGACGTGACGGCAACCCTACGCGTGTCGGCGGACAACGGAGGCCCTTGGGACTTCCCGTTCGTGTTCCCGATCGCCTACCGGCCGGTTGAATTCGCGCAGCGGAACGCGTGGATCTTCGATCCCGCGCCCGGAGGGGATGGAGATGGCGAGATGGAGGCCGGCGAACGAGTCTTCCCCCGGTTCCGCTTGCGAAACATCGGCGTCGATGAGGGACGCAACGTGATCGTCCGTCTCCTGACCCACGACCGCCATGCCACGGTTGTCGCAGGCGAGGTCACCCACGCGTCGTGGCCGGCCGGGGAGGCGCGCAACAACGACGGCTTCGTGGTAGAGATCGATCCTCTTTCCGAGTCGCACGACGTGGAGTTCATCGTCAAGGTCGAGGCCGACGGTGGCGTCTCCCGGGTGTTCGCCTACACCTTCGCGATCACGACCCCACCCGTGCACATAGCCGTACAGCGCGCGGCGCTTCTCGATCGCGGAAACTACAACGGAATCGTCGAGCCCGGCGAGGGCGTGTGGCCGCAATTCCGGTTGCGGCACACCGGTTCGCAGCCGGCTACCGGTCTCAGAGCGACTCTGATTGCCACCGACGATGACATCACGATCACGCGCGCGGACGCGAGTCGTGGCACGCTGAATCCGGGCGTAGTGTGGGAGATCAAGTTCCTACGCATGCGTACGGCCGCAGACGCGATCCCCCACGACACGGCTATCGCGCTCATCGTTACCGCGGACAGCGGCGGGCCGTGGCGGTTCGACGTTCCGATGCAGCTCGGAGCGGACTTCGGAATCCGTGTCCGCTCAGCGGCGTCCGCCGATCCCGCTCCGGGCGGCAACGCGAACGGTCAGACGAACCCAGGCGAGACGGTAGAACTCCGTATCGTAGTGGCGAACGACAGCCTGATGCAGTTGGACAACGTGCAGACGACGATCACGGTCGACGACCCTGACGTCACGGTGACGGGCGGGGTCGATCCGGTCGCGGAGTGGCCACGAGGCTCCGAACACAACCGGACGTTCGTATTCCCGGCCGAGGTAGCGCCGGATGCGCGTTCACACAGTGTGCCCGTCGTGGTGACGATGGCCGCCGACGGGATGGAGCCCGTCTCGCACACGTGGGACTTCTCGATCGTCGCGCTTCCCCCGGACTTCGAGCTCCGAAACGCATGGGTGTGGGAACCTACCCCGGCCGGCAACGGCGACGGTGACGTGAACCCCGGCGAGCGTGTCTTCCCCCGCGTCAGACTCAGGAACGTCGGGGCGGGCCCCGGGCAGATTGTCCAGGCGAGTCTCGTGGTCCTGGACCCAGACGTCGACATCGTCTCCGGCTTCGTCACGCACGACTCGTGGCCCGTCGGCGAAGCGCGCAACAACAACGGGCTGGTCCTCGACATCTCGCCGGATGCGACGCCGCACGACGTGACGGTCGTCCTAAGCGTGGTCGCGGACGACGCCGGGCCGTGGGGCTTCAGCTTCACCATGCCGATCGTAGCAGCGCAGGTCGAGACGACGGCGCTGTTGGCGAACTTCCCGAACCCCTTCAACCCGGAAACCTGGATACCCTTCGACCTCTCGGAGGCCGCCGAGGTCACGGTCACTGTCTACGACGCTCGGGGCATGCTGGTCCGCCGTCTCGACCTCGGGCGGCTGCCCTCCGGCGTATATCGAGGCAGAAGCACGGCCGCATACTGGGACGGCCGGAACGACATCGGAGAACAGGTGTCGAGTGGCGCGTACATCTACGAACTACGCGCGGGCGCCCACCGGGAGATGCGCCGCATGATCGTGCGCAAGTAACTCCCATCGCCCTTGGCGCGCCGTGAATCGGCGTCTATGTTAGCGATGACTCACCACGCCGGGCATCGGGCAGGAGAACCCGTCCATGACGCGCCAAGAACTGAACCTCGCCATCTACGAGGGCACTACCGACAAGGTGCTCTGGCAGCCGCGTCTCGAGACGTGGATCGGCGACCGCATGCGATGGAACACCATGCCCGACCGCTTCAAGGGCATGAGCAACTTCGATATCTACGACGAGTTGCGCTGCTCCATCCGGTATGCGGCGTCGGCGGGCATCGTGCACGAGCGGTCGCGAGACGATGTCGTCACGACCGAGGAGCAGCATCCCGACCACTCCATCTCGACGGTGAGGACGCCGTCCGGCGAGATACGCACGGTGCACCGCGACCTGTGGCACGAAGGTCAGCGCGTGAACCACCGCATCACCGACTACCCCGTGAAAACGACCGCGGACCTGCGTGTCGTGATCGACCTTGTCGACCGGCAGAGCTTCTCCGCAAACGTAGAGACGTTCCAGCGCGCGGCGGCAACGATGGGCCACCGTGGCGAGCCGACGATGTTCCTGTCCAGCTCGGGCTTTACCGAGCTTATCAAGAACTGGTGCGGCCTGGAGAACGCGTACTACCTGCTCTACGATCACCGCGCCGAAGTCGAAGAGTATCTCGAAGCCTGCGACCGCCGGGACGACCGCCTCATCGACGCAGCGCTACAGTTGCCGTGCCGCGTGTACAACCTCGGCGACCACGCGACGAACGAGTTCACGCCGCCGCCCATCCTCGAGCGCTACCTGATGCCGCGCTGGCAGCGCATCTCCGACCGCCTACACGCCGCCGACCGCTTCGTGCACAGCCATTGGGACGGCAACTCGAAGACGATGCTGCCTTACCTCAAGGACACGCGGCTGGACGCCGTCGAGTCGCTGACGCCATTCCCGCAGTGCGACATGACGCTGGAGGAGATTCAGGAAGCCACGGGGGACATGGTCGTGCTCGACCTGATCCCGGCCATCTTCTTCATGCCCTCCTACCCGCTGCAGGACTTGCTCGATTTCACGCGCCGGGTCATCGACATGTTCGCGCCCCGGCTCATCCTGGGCATCTCGGACGAGATATCCGAGGTGGGCGAGATCGAACGTGTGGAGGCGATCACGGAACTGGTCGACGAGGTGTGTGGGCTCGCCGCGTAGCCCTAACGCGCGACGCCAAGGGACGCGTGCGAGTGGCCGATAGTGGGAGGCCGGCAGGCCGCGCGCGGCGGCAATGCACGCTCGCCGTGCGAACACGCGAACGTCTTCCCCTGGCAGGGGAAGATGGAGCTGGGGTCCTGGCTTCCACGCGCCGGAAACGCCGCGCTATGCGTCCGCCAGCATCTCCTCCAGCGGATTCTCCGCGTTCTCGAGTGGCAGCGGGATCACCTGCCCCAGCTTCGCGGACTCGTAGACGGCCATAAGCACCTCCAGCGTCGCGCGAGCGCTTTCGCCGCGCAGCAGGTGGGGTCTGCCGTCTTCGAGGGTATCCAGCAGGGCCGACTGCGGACTGAGCCCGTCGTGCCATCCTCCGCCGCCGGGCATCTCCTCGACGCCACCGTCGCTGCTCACTACGCGGACGAACGGCTGACCCTCCAGCACGCCATCGCCGTAGATCTCGATGTACCCCTTCGAGCCGAGGAGCGTGATGCGGTGATAGTTCGTGGCCTCGGCGTCGCCGAGTGACTCCTCCGCGGAAGCCGTGCGGCCGCCCGTGGTGAGCATCGCGCGCACGCCGCTCTGGAACTTGAACGTGGAGAGGGTGGCGTCTTCCAGGACGTGCCCCCATCCGACTCGCCCGCTCTTCGACTCCACCTGAGCCATCACCCACTCGATGGGCGCATCGTCGGCGTAGAAGCGGACGAGATCGACCGTGTGGGTGCCGTCCACCATCAACGAACTACCCGGGTGACCCCGAGCGATGATCTGCGTCAGGTCGCCGACGGCTCCGGCGTCCAAGCGTTCCTTGGCGACGGCGTACTGCGAGTTGTAGCGGCGCTGATGCCCGATGAACAGTTGCGCGCCCGTCTGCTCGCAGGCGGCGATCATCGCGTCCGCTTCGCCGAGGTTCATCGCCATCGGCTTCTCGCAGAGGATCGCCTTCGGCGCGTGTTTGGCGGCAAGGATCGTCAGGGGCGCGTGGGCGGTTTCGTTGGCGCCGATCACGACGACATCCGGCGACACGGTCCCGAGCATCGCGTCGGCGTCCTCGTACCGGTCGGCGATGTCGAACTGGTCGCCGAACTTGTCCAACGCCTCGCGGTTGATGTCGCAGCAGGCGACGAGTTCCGCGCGTTCGTCCGCGACGAAGCAGTTCGCGTGGTAGTACGCGATGCCCATGCCCCCCACGCCGATGAGCGCGACCCGGTACTTCTCAGCCATGGTCGTTACCTCAAGCCTTCAGGGCTTCTGTCATTGCGATGCCGTGATCGAGCGCGTCGAGCCATTCCGCCGGGCGGTGCCAGTCGTCGATGTCTCCCACAGCGGCGGCGATCCACGCCTCCAGCTCCGTCTGCATCATGTTCACGTTCGTCGGTTCTATCGTCTCGGCGCCGTCGGACGTGACTATCTGCCCGCCCTCGCGCGCGTTGAAGCGAATCGCGCCGTTCGTGCCAAGGAGTTCCAGTTCCAGATCGGCGTAGGGCCAACTGACGCCGAAGTAGACGTCCAACGAGCCGACGACGCCCGACGCGGAGCGGCATATCGTGCGGACGGTGTCCTCGTGAGGCGACGTCGGGTCGGCCAGCCTGCTACCCAACGCTGCCGCCGCTTCGGCGGGCTCGCCGACGAACCAACGGAACAGGTCCGCGACATACCACCCCAGGTACAGCGCCGGATGCAACTCCGGCTCAGTGAAGTACCAACTCGTCGGTCCCCATATGGATAGCCTGCCGTGCTGGTGCATCGCGCGTATCGACGAGAGTTCGCCGATGGCGCCGTTCGCCAGCGCCTCGCCGGCGGCGATCACGCTCGGATGCCGTCGGTAGGTCATGCCGCTGACGATCACCTGGCTCTTGTCGACGATCGCCTCGCGAAGGATCGCGGTCCCCGCTGCGTTCAGAGCGGCGGGCTTCACGATGTAGAGGTGCAGACCGCTCGCGGCGAGGGCCGCCGCCACTTCGGGGACGCGGCTCGGGTTCGTCGCGATGACCGCAGCATCGGGCTGACCGGACGCCAGCAGCGCGTCTATGTCCGAGAACAGCGGGACGCCGTGCTCGTCGGCGATCTCCGTCGAGGGTTTGCCCGCGTTGGCGACGCACTCGTCGGGGACACCAAGGTCGCAGCATCCGACCCATTCGGCGCCGGGAAGGTCGCCCAACAGCCCGGCTATCGTCTGCGTGAAGTAGAAGCTGTCCATGCCTACGAGGGCCACGCGCATGACGGGTTCCTTTCGGTCAGACGTCGCGCAGGTACTTCGCCGGGTTCCCGACCACAACGTGTCCGGCCGGCACGTCGCGCAGAACGACGGCGCCCATGCCGACGAGGGCGTTCTCGCCGATGCTCAGTTTCTCGCGCACCAGCGCTCCCGAGCCAACGTAAGCCCCGCTGCCGACGTCAACGACTCCGTTGAGCGCGGCCGCAGAGGCGATCGTGGCGTACTCTCTCACGCGGCAGTCGTGACTGACAACGACGTTCGGCCACAGCTGCACGTGGTCCTCGACGACGGCATTGGTGCCGATGACCACGCCGGGGAACAGCACGCCTCCCCGCCCGATCCGCGCCGATGCGGCGACGTGCGCCCCGGGCATGAGGTACGTCGCGTAGCGGTCTCGGTCGAGGCCGGCTCGGCGTATGATGTCGGGTCGGTGCTTGTATGTGTGCGGCGCGGAGATGGCCAGAACGAACCGCGCGTCGGGCTTGTCCGCGGCGACTCGTCCGGCGTCGGACATCTTGCCGAGTATGGGGACGCCTTCGACGTCGGCGCCTTGATCCATCCCGTCGTCTAGGGCGCCGACGATGCGAAACGGCCTCGCGTCCGACAGGCCGTCCTCCACGGCCAGAGACCCCATCGCGTAGCCGATAAGCTCGCGCGCAAGCCCGCCGCCACCGAGCAGGATCAGGGCGCGCTCGTCGTCAGGCCCCGCGGCCTCCGAGTCGCCGGCCGGGCCGCGACCGTTCTGCGTCGGGGCCAAGCGAACGTCCTCCCCTTGCAGGGGACGATTGTGATGGGGTCCGTCCCATGCCGGCGGTCCTGCCTTAGCGGACAGACCCATGGGGCGCTCCGTCGTTCATGACATGGTCGCTTTCTCAGCGCGGGACTACGCGGCCAACGAAGACGACCCCTTGGGCAGGTCGAAGCAGGCGACCACGCGGCCGCCCTCCCGCACGTAGGTTCCCGCCACGAGCGAGAGCTTGTCCGCCACAAGCCTGAGCGTCGTCCCGGCGCCCGCGTGCGTGAGCATCGGAGTGGCGTCGGAAGTCGCGTCGACCTCGACGGTGAAGTCGGGACATCCGTAAGGAGCGCGGAACGCGCTCACACCGTCGTTCGACGCTGTCGCCGTGAGTTCCTTCGCCGCCCAGTACCGCGCGATGTCGTCGTTCTTCATCCAGACGACGTTGTCGTACCGTGCGTGAATGCGCCGTACGGCTTCCTTGAACACGTTGAAGCCGACTTCCTCGCCATTGAAGTAAATGCCGGTCCAGTGGCAGACCATCACCGCGGGCTCGCCGCGTTCGATAACGTCCACCATCCGACCGGAGGCGAGGTCCGGCGTGATGAACCGGTTTACGTGTCCTCGGCTGGAGCAGTCCCACCCGCCCGTCCAGTCGGACGTGCAACCGATGATGGACACGACGCAGCGAGGGTCATCCGTGTCGAGACCCTCGGCGTATTCGACTCGGGGGACGACGCTCTCTTCTCCGCTGCTGCGGGCATGGCGGAAGTAGTGGGGAATCTCGGCGCCGTGGACATCACGCACGGACTGTAGTGTCGCCTGCGCCAACTCGGGCAGCACGCGGCTGGCGAAGCCTCCGGGCGTCGTCAGGCCGTCGCAGTGCAGACCGACGTTCTTCAGGATCGTCAGACCGTACGCCATGTACTCGGCGATCTCGTCGACGGACTTCCCGTCGGTCCACTCCCAATTCTCCTGATACCGCAGGCTCTGCTCGGGATAGGGCTGCCCCGTCTTCGTGTCGATGACCCACGTGTGGGTGACCATCTCGGGGTGGATGTCCCAGTTGGGGACCATGAGCGTGCGCACGAGATCAAGACTGTCGTGAAGCTGCTTCTCGGTCCAACCGGGGAGCACACGGTCCACGCGCCCCACGCACGCGGGGTACGGGACGATGCTGTACTTCCCCTTGACGCCGTTCTCGCCGCTCCACTCGCCGAACTTCCGCACGAAGTCGTCGGGGATTTCGTGCGGCCAATCGCGCCACGCCTGCGGGGAGTGCGTCGCGCCGTGCGCGGTGTTGAACTGTGGGACGGCGAACCGGTTCAGGTTCACCAGGCATGTGGAGTCATCGATGATGAACGAAAGAGGGACGCGGGCGCGTGGGTTGAGCACGCGTATCCGATCGTCCTGGGCCGGCCGCTCGCCCGGGGCCTGCTGTAGCCTGTCCAATGAGGTCTCCCGCCGGTTCGCGGTCTGTCCGGCTACTTCGCCATCGCCACGGGCTCCGCTTCGATGATCGCCTCGATGCCGGAGATCACCGGCAAGTGATCGACGATCCCCGCGCTCGGTACGAGCCGCACCTCGAGTTCGCGCGTGACCGGGATCGTCCCGAACTGCACGACGAACGCGCGGTTGGGGCCGCCTGCCTCCGCGACGATGTCCAGACCCTGGCGCACCAGGCTGTCCTGGAGGTAGACGTCGAACTTGCGCTCGCCCGGGCCGATATCCGCGGGTTCCGCGAAGTGGAGTCGAACCGCGTAGGAGCGCTCCTCCGCGACGCCGACCTCGTCGCCACCCACCACGCTGGCGCCCAGATCGACGGTGATCGTCGAGACGCCGTCCAGCCCAGAAGCGGCAACCCACGGCAGACCCTCATCGCCCTTGATCCGCGAGGAGTGATAGGAGAAACGCTGCGTGGTGAACGGGCCGACGGTCACCGTGATTTCCGGCGACGGTCCGGCGGCCTTCGGGTACTCCAACCACAACGTGCCGTCCTCTGCTCTGCGATCTCCCGGCGCTCCCAGGTTCAGTCCGACGCGTTGGATCGGCCCGGTAAGTCCCTCGTTCCCGTAGTCGGTCCAGACCTCGACCTCGGGGACGTGGATCAGCGCAAGCGACGTCTGGTTCTGGTACGAGCAGCGACACGTGCGCGTGTATTCCGGGGCGTTCAGGACGCCGTTGGCTGCCACGAGATTCGACGTGCAACCCGTCTTGAAGCCACCGAAGTTGCCGGTGCCGCCGTCCCCGCCCTCGAGGCCGAGATCGAAGAATCCCGCCGCGCCGGAGCGGAAGGTCAGCAGGTTCTCACTGGCGATGGCGTAGTTGCAGCCGTAGTTCCTGTGGTACGTCCACGGCGTCTCCTTGCCCGTCAGCGGGTCGACGCGCATCTTCTGCACCCCCGTCAGGAGGCTGTGCGCGCCCGTTCCGGCGATGATGGTTTCGCCGTGGATGATGCACGGCTCGCCGTAGGAGATCTCCTCGTCCCACAGGATGTCGCCGCTGGCGCCGCGGTACGCGGACATGCGGTTGTTCGGCTCGTCACGCAGCATGTCGCGCGAGGGCCTGCCAGCCTGTAGCAGGATGTCCTGCTCACCGGCATAGCTCAACCATGTGCCGAAGATGCCCTCGTCGACGCTCCACGCCGGTACGCCCGTGCGCACGTCGAAGGCGAGAATGGCGGGATCGCCGCTCACCGGGATGCCCTTGTCCTTCAGGAGCTTCCGCACGCGCGGAGGCATCTGGTCGACGCAGAACAGCTTGCCCGCGCCAACGACTATCCCGCTGTGGCGTAGACCGAGTCGGGACTCGTGCTCCCAAAGCACGTCTCCGCTCTGGCGGTCCATGACGACGAGTCCCTGACTGGACGTCGTGTCGTAGTCGTACCAGTACTTCCGCCGCTCCTCCGTGTTGTCGGGGTCCGGGCCGGTCATCTCGCCGTACTTGACGAAGTCGGAACCCGCGATCAGCAGGTCTTCGTGAACGCCGATATATCCCCACTCGGGGGGCTCGGTAGCGCCGTCGCGCGTGGGTAGTACGAAGCGGGCGACGTCGTTCCCCGTCTCGGCGTCGAGGACGAGGCATTCGCGGCCGAAGGCGATGTACACCTTGTCCTCGGTGGCTACGTAGTTCGCGCCACGGGCGTTGGCCCCGGGTATGTGGAGCTGTCCGTACTTGAGGGTGAGCGGGTCGGCTATGTACGTGTCGTCCCAGTAGACGCCCTCGCCGAGCCCCGGCAGATCACGCTTCCAAAGCACGCGTCCGGTGTAGACGTCGCGGGCGTTCATGACGCCCATGCCCTCGATGAACATGCGGCCGCCAATGACCTGCTCGGGCGGGCCGTGGCCGTGGCGTGGCAGGACATCGGCATTGGAGCTGCCTCCGAACCAGAGCACGCCCAACGGTAGCTTCACCCGGGTATCGTCGGATTTGATCGTCTGGGCGATGTCGCCGTATTGGTGTGTCCAGTCGTCGGACCCGGGGAGCGCGCCTTCGCGTACGAGGAGGAGGTCCGCGCCGTCCGCCCGTACCTCGGCATTCGGCAAATCGAGCGACGCGATGGTCTGCGCGAGACCCGGCGAGGTCGTCTGCGCGGAGCGGAACAGCGCGACGCCGCCATACGGTCTCAGACTCTCGAAGACGGTGCGCAGGAATCCCTCGTCGCTGGCGTAGGAGGCGGCGGCCTCGTCCACGACGGTGAGCGAGGACATGTACGAGGGAGTCGGCGCCTCAGTCGGGTCCGCCTGCTGGACGGACAGACGCAACCCGTAGATGCCGGCGTCGTCCCAGGCTCGACGGAAACGGCTCGCCTTGGCCGCGTCTGGCTCGACGACCGACACGCGGAGGTCGGAACCACGTACGAGCGCCTCGGGCAGCGCGGCGTCACGGGCGCCGTAGTACATCGCGTAGCCGCCTCGAATGCCGGTCGTCTCGAGGACGGAGTCTGCGAGCGCGCGGTCACCGGCCGCGACCTGCGGCTCGGGCGCGTTGGGCGACCCGTATACCTTGGCGACGCCCGTCCGTTCGCCGAACGCGTACAGGGAGCCTTCGAGCGTGGCTACGAAGAGCATGTTGCTGGCAGCGACGAGGCGCGCGACGGAGCCGTCGACCTCTGCGGTCCAAGACACTTCCGGGGCCTGCGCGGGCGTCTGCCCAGCGGTTGGGATGCTCAGAGCGGACACGACGCCGGCGCCCCCGGCATAGAGACGTCCGCCGGCCTTGATGAGGTCGCCCGTGGCGTCGATTTCGTATTCCCAGAGTGGGTCGAGCTTCCACTCCTCCTTGGTGACCGTCTTGGCCTCCCGCGTGTCCTTGTCGATCACTTCTTCCTGATGCGATTCGAGTCGGAGGTTGGCGTAATCGAACGCCTTGACGATATCGCCCATGCAGTAGAGCGCCTCGTCGGTCATCACCGGGACGTTCCCGAAGCTGGTGAGCACGAAGTTGCCGGTATTCAGATCGAACAGCGTGGTCGAGAGGTCGCGATGGTAGTTGACGAAGAAGTCCCCGAGAGCGCAGGTGAACGCTCCGCCGGGATACTTCGAAAGGTGGTAGTACTCCATCACGCCCGTGTGTCTGTCGAAGACGGCGGGGACGGAGCGGCCGCCGGGCACCAGCAGCTTGTCGCCCTGGACGACGAGAGCCCCCTGCGGCGCCACGCCTCCGAAGGAGGGCGCGTTGTGCGGCTGGATCATGTGCTTCGAGCCGGTGTTGTCGCTGCGCCAGACTTCCTCGCCCGTGGTCGCGTCCACAGCGTAGATGAACACGCCCATGAACGGCCAGATCCCGGCCGCGAAGTAGACGACGTCGTCTGCCAACACGGGTCCGCCGCGGGCGGGCCAGCTAGATATCAGCCGCTCGTTGCCGATGATGCGGCGCTCGGACGGAGCACCGAGGAACTTCCACACGAGGTCCCCGCTCCGGCCGTCTAGGCAGTAGAGGTAGCCGTCATCGGAGACGACGTACACGCGCCCGTCCTCGGCGACGGGGGGCAATCGAACGGGGCCGTTCGTGTAGAAGGACCATCGCGTCTTGCCGGTGCGAACGTCGAGCGCGTCGACGCGGTCGTTCACGCTTGAGGCGAGGTAGAGCAGTCCGCCCACGACTACGGGCTCGCGGACCTTGCCGAACTGCATGAGATCCTGGTTCAGCGGGTCGTCCCACGTGGGCTTCTGCGGTGTGTAGTGGTGGACCCACTGCAGGTGGAGCTGGTCCGGCAGGCCGTGTGGGGTCGCGGCGACTCGGTTGGCGCCGTACCGCCACATGGGCCAGTCTCCACCTTCGACGACGGGCTCGGCGCAGCCATACAACATCACCAGGCAGGAGACGACCATCGCCAAAGCGCACGAATTGACCACACGACGCATGCACAACCCTCCTACCGGTGATCGGCCACAGGATTCCTGCGAGCTGACGCCATCCACACGGAGCCGCACGATCCGAGGCGCGTCAGCGCCGACCTTGTCGGGGCGATCGCTCCTTCGCCCTGCACCCCGCATTCTATCGACTGAGCCGGATGGCGTCCAGCGGCGGGCATTCACGGGCATGCCCACGTCACCCACGGGTTGCGGCGCCTGCGGCCGCACGACCGTGGCTTGACGCCACAACCAGCGCTCCATCCTGCCCGGCAAGAGTGTGATTCATCGGTTCCACGCGCACGCGGCTACGGCCGACAGGCCCGTGTCCGTGACGACCGCTCAGGACGTAGGCATGCGCGTCTTACGTGGGCGAGGCCAGGTCTATGTGGCGTGCTCATCGGCCGAGTCCACGGTTCCCGCGGGCGTCTCGAGGGACACCGTGGCCCCGTGGCCCGGACGCGAGTGAACGGCGATCGTGCCTCCGACGGCCTCCATCCGCTCCTCCATCGCCAGGAGTCCGAACCGGTCCTCGACGGCGCCGCGCATCGTGGATTCGACATCGAACCCGACGCCGTCGTCCTCGATGTCGAGTCGGATGCGGTCGTCTTCGTGTTGGATCGATATGCGGACGTTGTGCGCGTCCGCGTGCCGTACGATGTTGGCGAACGCGGCCAGCGTGACTCGGTAGAGCGTGATCTGTACGGCCGGCCCGACCGGGAAGTCGCGAGGCTCGCCTACGCAGACCTCGATGTCGAGCGGGAGGTCCGCGGCGATCCGGCGGACTTCCTGCTCGATGGCCTCGACGAGCCCCAGGTGCTCAAGCGAGGCCGGATGGAGGTCGACGGCCAGCGAGCGAACGTCCTCGAGGGCCTCCCTCGTCAGGTCCGACAGCTTCGATATGTGTTCGGCTGCTTTCGCCGAAATGTCCTCGTCCTTGGTCAGGCGGAGGCCGACCAGCATATAGCTGAGGACCTGACCCAACTGGTCGTGGAGTTCGCGGGAGAGGCGCGCGCGCTCCATTTCCTGTGCCGCCAGGATTTGCTGAAGCAGTTGGGAGCGCTCTCCACGCGCCTGACTCAGCATCGCATTTGCGTGCGAGAGGTCGGCCGTGCGGCTCTCGACGCGTTGTTCGAGCAGGCTGTTGTACGCGCGGAGATACCGCCTACGCCTCATGTGCAGATACGTGTACGCCAGGAAGGCCGGCAGCCAGAGCGCCAAGGTGATGACCAGTTCATCCAACTCCCAATGCTCGTGCGCGCGGGTCCACACGGCGACGCGCTCGTACACGTCGGCGACCGAGGCCAGGGCCGCTAAGACTATCAATACAGCCAGCGCGACGATGGGAGGGATGACGGGCCATGGCCGCTCGACCTCGATTGGCCCGTCCATGTGTTCAGGCGCGGCCTGAGACCCGCGAGTTGCACGGTTCATGAAGTAACCAGCCCCGCCTCCTCGAATCGACGACAGCGGCGTTCGTGCCTCACGCGGACGGGTCGCGGCGAGCGAGCTGCGGGGCGCCTCCAACGGTCACCCGCTCCCGGGTCAGGCGTGTAGCCGTCTCCCAGTATGCCCGTTTGACGCGCGTAGGCGACGAGACCCGCCCGCGTCCGCAGTCCGAGTTCCTGCGCCATGCGTTGCGTGTAGGTATCGACTGTCTTGGTGGAAAGGCCAAGGTGCTCGGCCGCTTCCTTGTTGGCGTATCGCTACACGATCCATCGCAGTACGTCGAGTTCCCGCGCGCTCAACGGCGTCGACGGCGAAGCAGGGGCGTTCACGGGCATGCCGGTGACAAGGCGCTTGACGGCTTCCTGTGCGAGGGCCGCGTCCACGAACGTCTCACCCGCGAGCACGGCTCGGATGCCTCGCACGAGTTCGTCACCTACCGCGCCCTTGGTGACGTACCCGCTCGCGCCGGCGTGCATCCGCTGCGTAGGATGCCGATGCCACGATGCATGGTGACGACCAGCGCCTTCGTGTGGCTCCCACGATGGCGAAGGCGTTCCAGGACCTCCACGCCGTCGAGGTCCGGTAACCCTACACCAAGGAGTAGCACATCGGGGGCGAGGCATTCCACCAAACGCACCGCCCCAAGACCGTCTTCCGTTTGGGCAACAACCGTCATATCAGGCTCACGATCGAGGGGGTGCTGTTCCGTCTGAACGCGGATGCCGGCGACGCGGCCGTCGTACGCGACTCGTTGCCGGTCACGGGCGGCGCATTGTTGGCTCGGCGGAGCGCGTTCCGAGTCGCAGGTCGATCGGCTGCCGATGCGGCAGCGATTTGCATGCCGATGGGCCCTGGTCCATCATCCCCACAGACGCGACACTGGAGACGCGACTGTGCAGAACATCGGTAAAGTGCTGTTCGACCGCGTGCCGTGGGGGGTGACGCGAAAGGGCGTTCTCGGTCTGCCGGCCGTCGGGGCCGCCGCGATCGCCGCCGCCACGCTCTTCGCCGGTCACGCGACTGGGCTCTTGCACGTCGACTTCAACGCTGTCGGCCCCATCGCGGTCGGCATAAACGCCGTCGGCATCCTCGCTGTCGGTGGGATCAACGCGTTGGGCGTCCTCGTCGCCGGTGGCGTGAACTCGCTGGGCGTCGTGTCGGTGGGCGGCGTCAACGGCTGCGGGCTGCTAGCCATTGGTGGCGTGAATTCGTTCGGTGTCGTCGCCATCGGCGGGCGCGACGCCTTCGGCCTTGTCGCCATCGGGTCGCGCGCGTACGGCTTCTACGCGCTTGGACGCTTCATGGGACGCGGGCAATACGTCCTGTCCCCTGACCGGCGAGATTGGGGCGCGGCGTGGTTCTTCCGCCGTTGGTGTCCCACGCTCTTCACCCCTACGCTTGACCGTGGGTCGAGCTAGCCTGACGCCATCGGTCCGCGGCTATCCACTCTCGGGTCTGCATTCGCAGGAACCGCAGAGGCATAGCGCGGTTCCTGTCCCGGCTATAGCTCCTCGAACGCCTGCTGAATCGCTTCCCACTCAGGCAGGTCGTTCGGATCGACGTTCGAGTGGTCTGTCGACTTCCAGCGGATGATGCCGTCCTGGTCAACGAGGAAGAAGGCGATCTTCGCGATCCCAAGCAACGGGTCGGCGGTGTCGTAATCTCGGATCGACTGGCGCGCGGTGTCCGACAGCATCGGGAACGGCACGCCATGCTTGTCCGTTAGCGCCTGATTGTTCGCCACGGTCTCGTGGCTCAGCGCAAGGATTTCCCCGTCAAATGCCTTCACTTCGTCGTAGTGCGGAGTTAGCAGCTGACCCAGCTGCGCAGGACACACGGGTCAGAAGACGCCCCGGTGAAACGCCACGAGGACATGACTCTTGCCGCGGTAGCTCGACAGCGTAACGAGGTTGCCGTCGATATCGGGCAGGGCGAACTCCGGAGCCATCTGGCCGACGTCGGACCCGGTTTCGATAGCAGGGCCCGGGTCATCTGGTTGCTCAACGGGTACCGGAACGAGCGTAACGTCGATCTCGCGAGCTTCGCCGAGGCCGAGATCGTCCAGGGCCTGCGTGAACGTCTCGAACCTCTCCGCGACAACTTTGAGCGTCCACGCGCCCGGCGCCGATACCTTGGCGAACACGAACCCGCCGTCGGGCCCGGTGGTGGTAGCGAGAGTCTCGGCAGAGGAGATCAACTGCACCGAAGCACGGGCCACCGCGCCGCCCTCGGCGGCAACGACTGACCCAGAGACCTCGGCGTACATTGTCGTGTCGTCCGGTTCGCCATCGAGGGGCATCTCGGAGTCCGAGCTACACGCAACGAACCACCCCACCGCGGAGAGGACGAGCAGCAGCCGCAAGAACAGACGCATCCTTAACCGACCCCCCTTATGATTTGCGAAGCCCCGCCTTGGTCCAATGCCCGTCAGGCAGCCGCACACATCCGCACTTGGCATTCTACTACTTCCTGCTGTTCCGACGAGATGTTCCGCGAGATGTAGTTCGCGAAAGCTCGCGGCGGGCCTCCACCAATAGCCTCAACACGTTCTCATGGTCGCCGGATGGGACCCAGAGCGCGCTCGGCTGTCGGGCCGTTCCGGGGCAGCGCGATTCGACGTCGGCCTGATCCCAGCGGACAGGCCCAACTGAGCGCGCCCTGCACTGGGCGTCGTCGGCCGTAACGGCGTGTGGCATCGCTTCGTGGCCCTATAACGGTAGTGTGCGGTGCGAACCGGGCGCCAAACAGAAGGGATGAACATGCCGTACGAAGCCGAAGAGTTGAGGTTTCTCGCCACTGAGGAAAAGGGCGAGGTGTCCGCGTTGCTCATGCGACCCGACGGCGTGGAGTTCTTACTCGTCCTGGGTCACGGCGCGAGCGCGAACATGCGCGGCGGAACTGCCGAGACCATCGCCGAGCGGTGCTTCGACGCGGGTATAGCCACCTTGCGATACAACTTCCCGTACAGCGAGATAGGTGGCGGGAGAAACTCGAACGCCGTCTGTCAGGAGACTATCCGGGCCGCGGTCGCGACGGCCCACGGCGTCGCCGACGGAGCGCGCATCCTCGTCGGCGGGCATTCATTCAGCGGGCGCATGTCGTCGATGGCCGCCGCCGAAGAGCCTCTGGAGGGCATAGCTGGACTCGCCTTCTTCGCATTCCCTCTCCACCCGGCGGGCAAGCCGGGAACGGAGCGCGCCGAGCACCTGGCGGACGTCACCGTCCCCATGCTGTTCTTGTCCGGCACGCGTGACGGCTTGGGCGACGTAGACCTGCTACGCCCTGTGTGCGAGGAGCTTGGGGACCGCGCCACGCTCCACTTACTGCAGACCGCCGACCATGGCTTCAAGACCCTGAAGCGCACGCGCGGAACGGACGAGGACGTCTTCGTCGAGATGGCGCGTGTGCTGTCGGAATGGGCGGGCAAGCTGGCGTAGCGGGTATCAGAGCACGTCCTGGCGCTTGAGGTGCGCGATGAGCGCCATCATCTCCCCGAGGATATCTCGTTCACGCCGCTGAAGCCGCATCGCCGCTGCGACGCTGCGTATCCGGTCGCGTACGTTCCCGCTCGTCGTCTGCCGCGCAAGCACCGGCGCGCGGTCGTAACGCTCGGGCGACATCCCGAGGTACTTCACCACGAGGTAGTTGGCGCGATCCCCTGTCGACACCTTGCGGTCGAGGACGCTCCCCAACTGACGGCCTCCGTAATACACGGCGTACGCCCTGCCGGTGGCGCCGTCGACGACCGTGTATCCGCCTTCATCGCGGAATTCGTTCCAGCAACGCTCGAAACCGGAGCGCGGGATGCGGTCGCGGAGATCCTGCGCGGATCGCATCAGGGCCCCCTCGTCCCGTGGTCGACGGATGATGCGATAGCCGTTGCTCGCGACCTCCTCGGGCGCCGGCCCTTGTGTCAGCACGGCGGTGTCCAACGTGTACTGGATGCCGTTACTCTCGCCGCACGCGACGTCAACGTGGCGCTCGACCATGTCCGTGTTCAGAGGGTGCAGGTCGTACGGCCCGCTGGATGTGAACACCCGGCGCAGCCGCCGGCGCGCGTCGATGCTGCCGAACAGGTTCCCCTTCACGGGAGCCTCGATCTCGAGGCCGTACCCCACCGGCAATTCTCTCACCAGTCCCAGGCTGGATTCCACATCGTCCGCCCGCAACGAGAGCGCAGTCTGGCTCTTGGACAGCACGCGCCCGATGAGATACTGGCGACGGAGCGCGCGGATCTCTTGAGAGACGATGTCCGCAGTGGCGCGGTCCATCTCTTCGAGCACGATCTTGTGTTCCCACCGCGTGGCGCGTTCGTGCGAGAGGATCTGCAATTGGAACTCGCGGCCGTCGAACCGCACGTGTCCCAGTCCCGTCCACGGGTCGAAGGTCGTCCTGTACGGAGCCGACTCCCCGCCGTCGGGCCGCGCAAGGATGCAATCGCGCCGCTCGTACCGCGAATAGATGCTGAACTGGAACTCCGCGCCGCCGTAAGGCTCCAGCGCTTCCTGCACATCCATCGCGAATTCGTCGCCGCGCGGGAACGGCTTGAACAGCTTCTCCGCCCGAGCCGGGTAGTTCAACGCCTCCAGGAAGTTGCCAATCGGAATCCCCCGCATGTCCGAACCATGCCCGAACACTTTCGTCTTGGTCTTGAAGGGGGGCTGGTGCAGGAACACGTCGCGTTGCGCGACCAGGAGATACGCGGGGTCATCCGAGAGATCGTCGATCGTCGCGGCGTCCCCGAACACTTCCTCCAGCGCGCTCTTTGGGACCGTCTCCGTAGGCTCCGACCCCCGCTTCAACTCCGCGAAGTGGACGATGTCGTCGGGGCCGTACCGTAGCGGGGCGCTGGACGATTGGTTGTCGTAGCTGGACCTTTGGAAGCGGATGCGAGGCTTGATACGGACGACCGGCGTCAGCCCATAGTCCTTGAGCATCGCGTACAGCGTGACCGTGTACGACTGCTCGTGCATCTTGCGTTCGAGCAATCCGTGCAGCGGCACGCCGTGAAGTTGGTCACGGATCAGGTATTCCTGAACCGCCTCGCTGTCGTTGCTGAAAATGAGCATGCGGTGTTCTTCGCGACCATCGTCGACCATCTCCAAACACCTCCATTCTTGGCAAACGTCGTCATAGCGGATGCTACGCGAACACCCCCAACAACTCGATGCCACGCTGGTACTTCGATTGCGACTGAGGCGACAGGTCGTATTCCGCCGCCAGCGACTGCGCCATCTTCCGCAACAGCGCCTCGTCGCCGTCTTGCAGCTCAATCTCAAGCTCGAATTCCCGTGCCGAGACAGCATCAGCGTCGGTTCCGGTCGTATACGCGACGCGATCGAAGCATAGCTTGACCTGTCCCAACCGACCGTCCGATCCCTCGCCGTCCCCGCAGGGCGCGTCGATGTACCACGCCTCCCGGACGTTGTCCACGCACAGCACCGCGTGAACGTGACCTGACTCCACGTGACGCAGCGCAGCCACGACGGCGGGCGTATCAACATCCGACAGCTTGCCGGCCCGTAACGCCTCCGCCTGCTCGTCCGTGATGGCCTCCTCGAACTCTGTCCGCGCGTGTTCGTCGATGAACGGCCCCTTGAACGTCACCAGCACCGCGCCTGCCTTCTCGCGTAGACGGAGCGACCAGCCAGCACGCAGCAGCGTGGCATCGTCGGTGTCGAAGTACGTGTCCCGTTGGGGCACCGTCTCACTCGACTCCATCGGGTACCCTGCGACCGTCCCGGCGGACCGGATACCGTCGAAGAGTTCTTCTGAAGCGACCTGGAACTTGGCCTCGACCTCACGTGCCATCAGTTCGCCCTCGCTGCCTGCATCACGACGTGTGTGGACCACGACTTCGTCGGGCCCGCTTCGCATTAGCTTCCCGTGCCGGCTGCGTCGCATCGGCCGGCCGCGCTTACGAGGCTTCGGACCCGCGATCGGCGTCCTCCGCCACGAACCGGTCGTACATGACGCCGTACCTAAGGCCGCGCGTGCTTACGTAGATGTTCGCCACGCCCAGGCGGCGCAGAATGGCCTGCACGATCGCTGCCCCGGCCACGATGATGTCCGCGCGCCGTGGGGCAAGTCCTGGCACACGAGCCCGATCTCCCGTGGCGCTGGCGCGAAACAGCCGGATCTGCTCCTCGATCTCGTCGGCGCTGAGTATCTGGCCGTGCAGGGCCTCGTGGTCGTCGTGGGACTTCCCGACCTTCACGGCGGCCAGGTTCACGATCGTGCCGCCCACCCCGACCACAAGCGGCAGCGACTCGCCGAAGCTCGGAATCGCCAACTGCGTCGCCAGCGTCTCGTCGAGCCACTCCGAGAGTTCCGACATCTCGGCGTCCGTAGGCGGATCACTCGCGAGGAACCGGGACGTCAGGCGCACCCCACCGACATTCACGCTGAGGTACGTGTCCAACTGTCGCTGTCCCGGCACGAACCGGCCGAATACGAACTCCGTGCTCCCCGAGCCGACGTCCGTCACGATCAGGTGGTCCGACCGACCTCCTGGGAACGCGTCGTCCAGCCGCACCGACAGATACGATAGTCGCGCCTCGGCCGCGCTTGGAATCACGTCCACATCGAGCTGGAACCCGGTTCGGACGAGTTCCAGGAACGTCGGCGTGTTCGCTGCGGCCCGGAGCACGCTCGTTCCCACGCCTGCCGTCTCGACCGCCCCCAACCGGCGCGCGCGCACGACGTACCGCCGGATCGTCGCGCACGTCCGGTCGATGGCGGCCTGCTGCATGGGCCCGCCCCGTTCCATGCCGTCACCCAGGCGCGTCACCTCCGACACGTCCTCCACGACCGTGTACGAGCCCGCGTCGACATCGACGTCGCACACGAGCAGGTTCACCGTGTTGGTGCCGATATCGATTACCGCGCGTCGGTCGGGCCGATCCTTGGCCATGAACGCCCCCAGTTAATCCTCGACGCCCAGCTCTTCCTGAACGGTGCGGATGATGCGCCGATCCACGCGCAGCAGCCTCGGATCCTTGTCCGGGTAGTCGTATTCACTCAGCAGGGATCGGATCGCGTTGATCCTCGCCCGCTTCTTGTCGTCGGACTTCACGATGGTCCACGGCGCGTCGGCGGTGGACGTGTAGAAGAACATGTCCTCCTTCGCCCGCGTGTAGTCGTCCCACAGGTTTCGGCTCGCCTGATCCACGGGCGACAGCTTCCACTGCTTCAGAGGGTCGTTCTCACGACTGGCGAACCTGCGCGCCTGTTCCTCCCGGCTGACGGAGAAGTAGTACTTGTGGACGATGATATTGGAGCGAATGAGCATCCGCTCGAATTCCGGCACGGAGCGCAGGAACTCGCGCATCTCGTTGCCCGTGCAGAAGCCCATCACGCGCTCGACCATCGCGCGGTTGTACCAACTGCGGTCGAAGAGCACCAACTCGCCCCCAGCCGGCAGGTGCGTCACGTACCGCTGGAAGTACCACTGCGTCTTCTCGCGGTCGCTGGGGATGTGCAACGCCACCGTGCGACATCCGCGGGGGTTCATGTGTTCCACGAACCGCTTGATCGTGCCGCCCTTCCCCGCGGCGTCGCGGCCCTCGAAGAGAGCCACGATCTTCATGCCCTCTTCCTTCACCCAGCTCTCGAACTTCAGCAGCTCCACGTGGAGCGGCATGATAAGCTCGAGGTAATCCTTGGTCTTCAGCTTCCCCAAGGGCTCGGCGAGGTCGTCTGGGGGCGCAACGGGCGCGAGATCCTTGCGCCGCCGCCGCTTCACCCGGCGCTCGTGCTGATGGCTCTCAGCGTCACGGCCGGACGCAGAGACGGAGACCACGGGCGCATCGGCCCCGACCACCGTGTCGGACTCAACGGGGTCCAGCACGATCGCTTCCTCGTCCAGCAGCAGGTCGTCCTTCGCTTCCTCGCTGATTTCGGGCTGTTGTTCCTCGCGGGGATTCTCGTCGCTGTGACTCATCGTCCCTCCCATCCTGTTCCGTCGGGCGGCTAGCTCAACACCGTGCTGGCGATCGACTCCGAATACGAGTTGATGCGCCGTAGATAGTCTACGAGGTCCAAGTGAATGCGGCTGCTGTCTACGGACTCCTGAACCCCTCGACCCAGGCGGTCGAAGTGGGTGCGTCGGAACGTCTGCTCCAACTGCACCAGTTCGGGCTTGCTCGTAGCCACTGCCTGAGCCAACGCCGCGTCATCCCCCGCGAACGCCTGAATGGCGTTGTCGTAGCTCGCCATCACCCGCTCGTGGTACTCGAGTAGTTCCGCGCGGCCCTCATCCGAGAAGTCGGTGTTCTCGGACGCTTTGGTGGTCAGGAGCGTGACGAGATCCTTCTCGACCACGTCCCCGATGTGTTCGAGTTCCGTGTTGACGTTGAGCAGTTGCATCGTGCGTTCGGAGAGTTGCAGGCTCAGGTCGGCCCGCCCCACCCGTGTCAGGTACGTTGCGGTTTCCTTCTGCAGGTAGTCCACCAGGTTGTCGCGCTGCAGGATATCCTGCGCAGCTGCCAGGTCGTTTGCGACGAACGCCGGCATGATGTCCACCAGCATGCCACGCACGATCTCCGCGGTCCGCAACATCTCTCTGCGCGCCTGCTCGATGGCCAATACCGGCGTCTCCAGCAGATCCGGGTTGAGGTACTGCGTGGCCAGCGCAGGCGCGTCGTCGGCCCCCGCAACGGTGGCCTTGTCCGGCACCAGCCACTCGACCAGCCTCGCGATGAGCGTCGAGAACGGCAGGAAGATCAGCGTGTTCGCGATGTTGAAGATCGTGTGCGCGTTCGCGATCTGCCGAGGCGTGTCGGCGGCAAGCTTCTCAGCGCCTGACAGGCCTTCGGCCGCTGGCGAGAACGACATCACCAGATCCGCCAGTGGGTCGATGAACGCGACCCACAACGCCACGCCAAGCACGTTGAACGCGATGTGCACCATCCCCGCGCGAACCGCCTCGCGCGGCTTCCCGATGGACGCCAACAACGCGGTAATGCACGTCCCGACATTCGCCCCGAAGATCAGCGCGATGCCCGCCGGCAGCGTGATGAACCCCTGACTCGCCATGACGATGATGATCCCGGTCGTCGCGGAGGAACTCTGCACCAGCCCAGTGAACGCGGCAGAGATGAGGATTCCCAGGATGGGATTCTCCATCTGACCCATGAGGTCGAGGAACGGCTGGAAGGAACGTAGCGGCTTCATCCCGTCGCTCATGACGCCCATGCCGAAGAACACGAGGCCCAGCCCCATGATCATCCCGCCGTAATGCCGGGTCTTGTCCCGTTTCCCGACAAACAGCATCGCGAAGCCGATGGCGATGAGCAGCAGCGCGTACTTCGTGACCTTAAACGCGATGATTTGCGCGGTGATCGTCGTGCCGACATTCGCGCCGAAGATCACCCCAACCGCCTGCGACAGCGACATCACCTCGGCGGTGATGAATCCCACCACCAGCACTGTAGTCACCGACGAAGACTGGATGACCGCCGTCACGAAGGCGCCGGTCGCAGCCCCGGCAAAGCGGTTCACCGTGAGCTTCGCGAGGATCTGCCGAAGCCCTTCGCCCGCGACAGCCTTCAGCGCCCCTGCCATCTGCTCCATGCCGAACAGGAACAGCGACAGCCCGCCGAGCAGGCCGACGAGCATCGTGAAGACTTCGAGTTCGCCCGAACCCCCCGACGACGGCGCATCCGCCGCGAGGCACGCCCCCACGATCGCCAGGCTCAGCAACCCAACGCCCACGAGCAGCGAAAGGCGTCGCCGAAAGTGGCCATAGCCGGTGTATCTAATCATCCTGCGCTGCATCCCCGCCGTCCTGGTCCTTCGCCGCCTTCTGCCCATCTCGGACGATCAGCACTGGGCAATCGGAGCTACGGATCACGCGATCCGCGACGCTGCCCAGCATAAGGCGATCGAGGCCGCCACGTCCATGGGTGCCCATGGCGATCATGTCGACCTTCTGCTTCTGCGCGAACTGCAGGATCTGCGTGGCGGGGATCCCGGGGCGCACGTAGCATTCGTGCTTCTCGTACTTGCGGAGGCGCTTGCCCGCGAACTCCTCCATCATCTGCGTCGCCGAGTCTTCCATGTTGCGGAAGACCTTCTTCCCGGCCTTCTGCGACGCGTAGAATCCCGGCGCGTCGGCGGGGTCGTGGATTACGTGCAGCGCCAGGATCTTCGCGTCGAACGAACGCGCGATGTTGATCGCGGCCTTCAGCGCGGCCACCGAGCAGTCGGAAAAGTCCACCGGCACCAGGATCTTCTTCAAAGCCACTCCCTACCCTCGGTTCCGCGCAATCGCCCCACCTGAGCGCGTCTCGTGCGACTACCCCCCGAACGCCCTGAATGCGCCCTTGATGACGAAGAAGAACACGATCGACAGACCCGCGCCCGCAGGCAGCGTCACCACCCAGGAGGCAACGATATCACGGACTACCCGGCGATTCAGGCTCTCCATCCCCCGCGCCAGCCCTACCCCGAGCACCGCCCCAACGAGCGTGTGTGTCGTTGAGATCGGAATCCCCAGACGAGACGCCATGACGATCGTGGTAGCCGCGGCGAATTCCGCAGCGAACCCACGTGACGGCGTCAGCTCGGTGATCTTCTGGCCGATGGTCGCCATCACGCGCCAACCCCACATCGACAGACCCACGACGATCCCTGCGCCACCGACGAGGAGTATCCACACCGGCACGGCCGTCTTCCCCTCCAACGCCGCAGACCCGTCTCTGGCCAGCGCCACGACGGCGGCAAATGGGCCGATCGCGTTCGCGACGTCGTTTGCCCCGTGCGCAAACGCGACAAAGCACGCGCTCAGGATCTGGAGATACGCGAACACCTTCTCAACGAACCGGTACTCCTCGCGAGTGTTGATGCTGGCCTCGCTCTGGCGCACCTTCTCCATCAGCCCGTCGATGTCTTCCTGGATTCCCTCCACATCCTTCTGGACCTCTGGGGTGACCATCGAGCGGATCTTACGCACGTGCTTCACCATCGCGCGCAGATCGCCACCCATCGGCGCGAGTGACGGCCCGTCATCAGACACCGCCCCCACTCGCACTCGGCGGATCAGAACCGACCCAAGCACCGACGCGACCGCGCCGACCGCGCTCGCCACGAGAAGCGCCTCGGGAAGGCTGAGATCCAGCTTCAAGTTCTTCAGACCCTTGAAGAGGGTCACCAACGTGAGGATGGCGAACACTAGGAACACATAGAGGGGAGCCCAACGCTTCGTAGCCCTCACGGGGTCCGGCACGTTGATTATCGTCCGCCGGATACCGGAGAACACCAGGAACCCGATCGTACCGCTGAGCAGGGGCGAAGCCACCCAGCTCATCACGATCTGGCCGATCTTCCCCCACGCCACGCCAGACGCCCCGCCCGCGACCACCCCGAAGCCGACGATCGCGCCCACGATCGAGTGCGTCGTCGACACGGGCCACCCGAAGTACGTCGCCACCTGCAGCCACGCCCCAGCCGCCAACAGCGACGCGAGCATGCCGTACATCAGGATGTTCACGCCGTCTTCCATGCTCGTGAACACACTGAGGTCGATCATGCCTTTCCGCACCGTGTCCGTGACGTGCGACCCGACGAGGAACGCGCCCGCGAATTCGAACACCGCTGCGACTAGGATCGCCTGCTTCAGCGTCAGCGCCTTCGAACCGACGGACGTCCCCATCGCGTTCGCGACGTCGTTCGCTCCGATGTTCCACGCCATGTAGAACCCGAAGACCGACGCGAGCGTCAATATCAGGACCGTCTCGAATCCCATATCGTGCTCCGAGTGATCTCGAAAGTGAGTTCAACCGTAGGCGATCGACCTTACACGTGCGCGATCAGCAGACGCAGACGGTTCCCCATCCGCTCCGCGTAGTTCGCTACCTGACCGGCCGTGAAGAAGATGTTGTACCAGAGCATCACGTCGGTCGCCTTCATCTCATCCTCGTGTGCGAACAGCGCCTTCGAGAGCTGCACGCCGATGACATCGGACTTCGTCTCGTAGTCGTCCAATTGGTTGATCATCGCGAGAACCCGTTCTGCCTCCGGCCCTCCGAACGATGTCTCCGCAAGCTCATCCATCTCCGAGCCGATCGCCGACGCCATGTCGCACGTGACCAGGATCTCCTCGATCAGTTCCATGACCAATGGCTTCAGATCGTCGGGAAGCTGCAGTTGCTTCAGCGCTAGCAACCCCGCCACTTCCTGCGTCGAGTCGGCGATCGAATCCTGCATGTGGATGAGTTCGAGTAGGTCTCGCCGGTCCACCGGCAGGAACAGGGAACGAGGAAGCGTGTCGCGGATCTCGTTCTTCAGCAGGTCGGTCTCGTGTTCGAGTTCGTCGATCCGCTCCGTGACGGCCTCCTGACGTTCGGTATCGGACGCGAGAGCCGCCTCGAACAGAGGGCGTAACTCCATCGCGCATTCCAGCGCCTTCTTCAGGTGCATCTGCGTCGGTCCAAACGGGGACTTGGAAAACAGCTTGGAGATCGTTCGCCCACGCATTGTCGTCCCTCCCTAGTGTCGCCGAACGGTGTGTCCTGTCCTGACCGTGTCTAGAACAGGATGACGCGAGCCAACATAAAGTAAAACACTATACCGAGAACATCGATCGACGTCGTCACAAACGGTCCAGTGGCGATCGCCGGATCGATCCGCAGGCGTTTGAGCACGATGGGGATGAACGTCCCCAGCGTCGCGGCAAGGATCATGTTCCCCGCGATCGCCAACGTGACGACGATTGGGAGACGTATGAAGTACGGAGATGCAGGATCCGTAGTCCAGTCCCGCACCTTCGCGACAACGCCCAGTAGGAGGCCGTACATTGTGCCCAGAACGACGCCCGTCGCGAACTCGCGGCGGAGCACCTTCCAGCGCTCCTGGATGTCGACTTCTCCCGTCGCGAGCCCACGCACGATGATCGTCGACGACTGCGTCCCGATGTTCCCGCCCATGCCCATGATGATGGGGATGAACGCCGTCAACGCGGCGAATTGCTCGAGCTGGCCCTCGAACTGCCCAATGACATACGCTGCGGCGGTGCCTCCAACGAAACTCGCCAATAGCCACGGCGCCCGGGCCCGCGTGTTCCGCCACACCGACAGGCTGCCCAACTCGACATCGCCCGTGCCGGCCATGCGGAGCATGTCCTCGGTGTTCTCGTCCCGGATGACGTCGATCACATCGTCCACCGTGACGATGCCCATCAGTTCATCCTCGTCCCCCACGACCGGGACGGCGAGGACGTTGTAGCGCGATGCCACCCGGGCGACTTCCTCCTGCAGCGTCGAGAGATGCACCTTGTACAGCCGCGTGGTCATGATGTCGCTGAGAGGTGTGTCGGGCCGCGTCGTCACCAACTGCCGCAGCGAAATGACGCCTTCCAGCCGCATCTCCGTATCGACGACGTAGACGTAGAACACCATCTCGATGTCCGCCATCTCGCGGACGCGTTCGACCGCATCGGACGCCGTCATGTCCTCGGGAAGCGAGAAGAACTGCGTGTTCATGATCGCCCCGGCGGTCTTTTCCTCGTACTGCAGCAACTGCTGCACGTCCTCGGACGCCTCGCCCTCGACAAGAGCGAGGAACTCCTCCTGCCGCTCGTCGGGCAGTTCCTCGATGAGGTCGGTCACGTCGTCGGGGGCCATGCCCCTGAGGATCTTGCGAATGACTGCGGGCTCCGACGCCTCGAGGAAGAGCAACCTGTCCTCGGTGTTCAACTCCCGAAGGACTTCGCCCATAAGCTCTTCCTGGGCGACTAGGTTGAACAGCAGCGTCTTCTCATCGGTCCGCATGTGCGGGAACCACCGCGCGATGTCGGCGGCGTGCGTCTTCGCAATCACCTTGCGGAGATTGGGAACCGCGTTCCGTTTGATGAGCTTTATGACCGTAGAAACGAGGAACGCGTCTCGGTCACGTGTAGTGATCATCGCTCGTACACCATCGGTGGCCGGATTCTCGCGGCCGGGCGCGCTCTGGGCGCGACGGCGGACACTTTATAGCGCAATTGACGGGAAGGGCAGCGCGGAGGTGCGTGCAGTGCACCAATAGTACCACCGGAGCGTCACAAGGACAGCGCAAGCCGAGTGACACTGGCCTACCCAAGAACCGAAGGTCCAGGGCCGGACCTAGCCCGACGCGAAGTCAACCCCCCAAAGGCTCTGTCAATAGATAGAGCCGGTACGCCCGCGGGTCAAGGCAAGCTGCGCGCTCGCGAGCCGGCCTTGCGCCCGATCGCGAACCGCGTGACCTTGTAGGCGACCCCACGCCGCCGAACCGCGACTGCCTTGGGCGATGAGAGATAGGGAGAGAGCATGAGTCTACGACGTAGCGCCTGTTGGCTGCCTGGGCTGTTGGCGGTCGGCGTCATCGTCACGCAGGGGCTCGGCTGCGCGTCGCTCGCGGGGTCGGGCGCGGCATATGTCGACTACGCCCACGCCGACCAGGGCGCCCGCGTCATCACGTCGGGCAATGACGGCCTCCACGCCGATGCCGGTCTCATCAACGGCATCGCCGACCCGGCGTTGTGGAACCAGGGCGAGGGCTGGCAGGTGTCGTGGGAGCGGCAGCGCCTGAAGCAGGGATGGGTCGCCAGCGGCTACGAGGATCGCATTTCGCAGGGAGCCGCGTGGGCCGAGGTCCGCTTCGACCGTCCGCGACGCATCAACCGCGTGGTCATACACGGGGTCGATACCAGCGCTGTGCCGTTCGACCCGTACAAGGAGGGCGCGTTGCAGGTACGCCGCCCGGCTGATCTCCCTGGGATGTGGACGACGGTAGGCCGCATCGAGAACCGTAAGGCGATCGTACCGGGCCGTGGCACTAGCGATGTCTCCCCGACGACGACCTTCCGCTTCAACACGACCGAGGTCGAGGCCGTCCGCTTCGTCGTCTACGAAATGGCAGGCGCGCGGAAATCCGAGCAGCAGTCGATCGCGAGACGGTACCAGACCAACACCATCGCCCTCCTCGAAATCGAAGTCACCGGCACGGAGACGATGGACCCTGTGGCTGCGGCGCCTCCGCCCGCCGATACACGAGACGCCAATGCGCTCCTGATCGACGATTTGAGAGGCCCTGGTCTAGAGGCCCCACCGGCGCAGGATGACACGCCTGTAGCCGCCCGACCCACGACCACCGGAGCCGACGTCGGAGACGGAGCGCCCGCCTTCGAACTCGTCACGTTGGCCGGCGACATCCTCGACTCGACCGACTACCGGGGGAAGGTGGTGCTGCTGAACTTCTGGGCCACGTGGTGCGGCCCGTGCGTGCGCGAGATACCGGACCTCATCCGGCTGGGCAATGACATGGCCGACCAGGGCGTCGCGGTCCTCGGCATCTCGGTCGACACCACCGGGCCGGCGCAGGTCGGGGCCTTCGTGCAACGCTACGGCATGGACTACCCCGTCGCCATCGCGGACCATGCCACGCGCGCGATGTACGGGGGCATATCCAGCATCCCGACGACCTTTGTCATCGACGCCAACGGCGTCATCACGCAGAAGATCGTTGGGTCCGCAGCGTCGGACAACTACAGCATGTTCAGGGGGCACGTGGAGGCGGCCCTAGCGAACTGACCGCGGGGCGCTACGAGCGGGCGGACGGGCGAATGACCGGCAGCGACCGGTCCATCGACGCAGGCTGCGGCCGCCACCCGTCGAGCGTGACCACGATGGCTTCGTGACCGTTCTCCGCCGCGATGTCCCGCGCAGTTCTACCCTCGTAGGGGCCGCCCTTCCCCATGGCATCGGCGCCCGCTCCGTTGCCGAGCAGCCAACGTACGACGTTCGCCTGCCCGTTCCGCGCGGCGGCGTGGAGTGGCGTCGTGCAGTAATACGGCCCGTCGATACGCCCGCCGTACTCGCACATGACGCTCAGCGCGTCGATGCGCCCGTTCGCGGCGGCTTCGTGGACGGGAGTCCAGTCCCACGGCTCGTATATCGGGCAGTTCGGGTCGGCGTCGTAATGCAGCAGCAGCTCCGCCGTTGCGCGGTCGGCGCTGTGGTTCAGTGCATGGATACCGTGCGCCCCGCGCGAATTCGCCAGGTGTGGACGTCGCCGGAACGCCCACCTCAGGTGATCTGTCATCCCGAGGGCGCACATCATGAACACGTCCGGCGACACGCCGCGCATTAGCATGTAGTCGAGTATTTCCCGGCAGCCCCGATGCGCCGCCGACCCCTGCGGCGTCTCCTCGACCTTCGCGGGGTCCAACGCGTTCAGCGCCGCAATCGCGTCCGGGTGCCCGTCTAGGGCGGCCTTCACGCGGTCGAAGTCCCCATGCACCGTCCCATGCGCGGCGCCGGTGATATCCAGCTCGCGCACGATGTCGAGCGCCTCGTCATGGGTCATCTGTGGCCTCCTGTCCATCGCATCGCGCCGTCTCCTCATACGCGATAACGACGCGCCACGGCCACGTGGTTCAGGTAACGATATGGCATCGGGTACAATGAAACTCGTATTCATGCGTTCTCCATGGCGGCTTCCACGCCCGATATGCGTCCCCGGCGCCACGTCGTCAACGAGCTTCCCTCCTAGAGGTCCGACGCCCGATGCTGATACCACGATACGCAATCGGCCACCGGCGGATTGTGACCGCCACGGTCGTTGCGCTGATGGTCGCCGTGTTCGCGCTCGACGCGATGTCCGCGCCGCTCAAGGTCGCGCTTCTCACCCCGGGGCCGATAAGCGACGACGGGTGGAACGCCTCCGCCTACGAGGGCCTGGAACTCATCCGCGAGGAGTTGGGCGCGCAGGTCGCCCATCGTGAATCGCGCAATCAGGGCGAGTTCCGCCGCGACTTCCGCGACTACGCCCGACGCGGCTACAACCTCATCTTCGCCCACGGCTACGAGTTCTCTACGCACGCCCGAGACATCGCCGATGCGTTCCCAGAGACCTACTTCGTGACCACGGGCGGCGAGGCGGAATACGCGCGGGCGAACTACGCCCCGATCGTGTTCGTCCTGGACGATGGCATGTATCTCCTGGGCGTGCTGGCCGGCAAGATGACGAACACCGGGAAGCTCGGATTCGTCGGTGGACAGGAACTCCCGCCCGTGTCGCGGGGTCTCGACGCCTTCATCGCGGGAGCTAAGTCCGTGCGGGACGATGTCGAGGTCCTCACGGCGTACGTCGGCAACTGGGAGGACGCGCTAAAGGCGCGCGAACAGGCCGCCGCGCAGATCCAGGAAGGCGCCGACTTCCTGCTCCACAACGCCGACAAAGCGGGCCTTGGTGTCTTTCAGGCCGTCGACGAGGCGCGCAAGGCTGGTGGCGACGTGTACGCCTTCGGCTCCAACCGCGACCAGAACCATGTGAACCCGGACGTGATACTCGCGAGCGCTGTCTCGGACATCCCGAAGGGGTTCGTCGACATGGCGAGGAGGGCGGAGAGCGGCGAGTTCGAGGGCGCCCTGCGCTTCTTCACGTTGCAGGGCGGATGGATTCACGTCGTCTACAACCCGGACCTGATCGACCGAATCCCCGCTGACGTCATGACCTCTGTCGAGGACGCCGAGGCCCGGCTCCGCGCTGGTGACATCAGTCTCACCGCCCCCGAGAGCGATGCCCGCTAATGCGCAGGCCCGTGCAATAGCGGCGGCCCGTCAGCCCAACGTGCGGACGACCCGAAACCCGAAGTCGGTGAACTGCTTGTCCGGGGCGAGCGCGCTCCTGGCCGCACAGCGCGTGAACCGCACGTGATGGCGCCACGATCCACCGCGCGCCACCTTCCGCGGGCTCGATGCGGGACCAGTAGGGTTCCTCGAGGGCGATACCGCGTAGTAGTCGTCGGCGTACCAGTCGGCGCACCATTCGTGCACGCCGCTTGCCATGCCGTAGAGGCCGTAGCCGTTCGGCTCGTACGCGTCCACCGGTTCAAGGGCGGTATCCCGGCCGCCGCGATGCTCCGCAGGCAGGTCGTCTCCCCATGGGTACTTCGCGATGCCGCCGCCTCGTGCGGCTTTCTCGCGCTCGGCTTCCGTGGGAAGGCGGTACCGCTGCCCAGCGGCCTCTGACAGCCAGGCGCAATACGCCACGGCATCGTGCCAACTTGGGGCGACGACCGGCTGCCGCGCGTCGGCGAATCCCTCGCTGCCCCAGAGCGGAGGCGCGACGTGACCGGTAGCGCGCAGGAACCGCGCGTACTCCTCGGTCGTCACGGCGTACGGCGACACGGCGAACGCGTCCACCCAGACAAGATGCGCAGGGGACTCGTTGCCGGCCGCATCGTCGCTGCCCATGAGGAACTCACCGGCTGCGATCGTGAGCGTCTGCGGAGCGTCGACAGTCATTGGCTCGTCCGGGATGTGGCCACGGGCCATTGTAGGCGCGGGCGTTAGGGTACTCGGACGCGCATCGCGGCGCACGAACCCACGTCGACCCAGCATCCTGTACATGACGCCACTGCCCCCTTCGTCGGGCGCGCGTGGCCCCGCTCGTCGGCGCCGGCGCGGACGCATCCGCAGCGCCTCGACACGCCCCGCGACGACCGACGCCGGGCGAAGGCGAGGGCCCCGAGCAGCAGGAAGCAGGTACCGGTCATCCGATGCGAGCGCGCACACGCCTACCACCGGCCACGACCGACCTTGCGATCTCGCGCCTGCGCCGCCACAATCGGCGGCAACCCGAGCACCCGCGCGGACAGCGACACCAGCGGCCGATGGCGAGGACGGGCGGCGGCATGGCGCCCTGGGAGCTGCCGCATCAATCCTGACAGCAGAGATAGCGACCTGTATGCCACGGATCTTCGATCTACACAGCGTGCACCGGCAACTGAAGGCCCGCGTAAGCCACGCCTCGGGTCTCGGGTTCGAGGGCGACCGCGACCAGCCTCAGGTCACGGTACGAAGCTTCATGGGGTTCACGATGCGCGGACCCGTCGGCTGGGGACCGGTATACACCGAGTACATGACGCCGGCTCTGCACATGGCGGGCTACGAGCCTCTCCAGACGTTCATGACCTTAGTCGCGACCGAAGAGGGCGGCACGTTCCTCGACATTGGCGCGAACCAGGGATACTTCAGCCTGCTCGCGGCGGCCAACGCACGCAGGGAGCTGAGCGTCCATGCCTTTGAACCAGTTGACTACTACCACAGCATGCTGGCCGCCAACGTGGCCGCCAACAACTTGGACGCGGCCATCACCACGCACCAGGTCGCGCTGGGAGCAAAAGAGGCAAAGCAGCCGCTCTACATCCACGGCCCGGCCTCTTCCCTGATCGCGGAGTGGCTGCCGCTGCGTTCCGGGAAGCAGCCTTCTGGCGGCGTGGCCGACGTCCGAGTGGCGCGGTTGGATGACATGCTCGATCCAGATAGCGTCCCACACCCCATTGCCATCAAGCTGGATGTCGAGGGCTACGAACGGGACGTGATAAGTGGCGGCGCGCGGTGGTTCCGGCATCCACAGACAACCTGCATACTGCTGGAAGTCTCCCATCGCGAAGTACGGCAGCGCTCGGGCGATGTCCTGGCGGCGCTACGCGCGTGGGGTTTCGACTGCTATGGCCTCGCTTTTGTGCGCCGGACGGACGGGCCGGTACGTGAGGATCCGGACCTCATCCCGCTCGACCGGGCCCAGGAACTCGGGAGGGATCAGTGGCCGGACGAATGGCTGTGCGTGCGTCGAGGGCACCCATATGCCAGCGGGCTGCTCGAGGCCTTCGCCCTGTATCCCTTGTTCATGGCTACCAGGATGCTGGCCGGCGACCGTCTGACGGCCTTCGCTGACGAACTGGTCGAAGGAGCGCCGCCGGGAGATCGCTAATCCGACTCGCCAGGACCGGCGCGCGCCGCAAAGGCGGCCCCTCGCCTTCGTTCCTGCGCTCAACTGGCCTCGGCGCTGCCCCGCGTCCGTTCGCGGCGTGCGGAATGCAGCGCCGCGGTCGTACGGGTAGACTGTCCCACCGTGGCGCGCCGACGACTGGAAGAGGAGTACCGGCGGATGAAGCGCAACGCACTCTACATGTTCCTCGGCGGGCTGCTCGTGTTCATGGGCCACGTCGCATCGAGCGTCTTCACGCAGGACGCGCGCGGACAGGCCGGGGGCGACTCCCAACACATCGACCACCTGACATGCCGCTCCATCGACGTTATCGACGCCGACGGGCGGAGGCGCGTCAGCATCGCAGCCGGAGCGGACGGCGGGATGTTGGCCGTCTGGGACTCAGGCAGCGGCGTCGCGGCGTTGATGGCCTCCGATGACGAAGGTGGAGTCATCTCGGTGCACGGCGCCCGCGGCGAGGGTGTCGAGGGCGAGGACGCCCAACAAGGCGCCAAGAGCCAGGTAGTGCTGAAAGCTACAACCGCTTCCAGCAGGCTATGGCTCCTCGGACCCGACGGCGGCCGGCGCATCGCTCTCGATGCGAACGCCCTCGGCGGCGACATGTCGTTCTACGATACGCAAGCAAAGGCGCGCGCGACGCTGCTCGTGCTGCCCGAAGGCGTCGAGTTAGCCCTACGGGCGCGCGACGAGAAGAAGCGCGCCGTCGTGGCCGTAACGCCGAACGAAGCCGGGGCCGTGCAGACGTTCCACCCGGAAGGCGAGCGATCCGGCAGCATGCCGGACTTCTAGGCGCCTATGCGAAGATCGCTCATCCTCGTCGCGTTGGCGGCCCTCTTGGCCGCGCCGTCGGATGTCGCGTTTGGGTTCTCGAAGACCGCGCAGAAGGTAGTCTTCGCGACTGGGCTGCTCGCCTTCGGCGGCGTGGTCCGGGCGCTCATTCGACGCGACCGTAGCCGCACTGCGGAACGGGTCCGCGAACTGAGGGCGGAGTGGGGCGAACCCGTCGATGTCACGACGACGGACAAAGGCTTCGACACGATCCGCGTGGAGACGTATCAACGCGATGGACGAACCGCGTGGGCGACTTTTCGGAACGGCCGGCTCATCCGCGTTCGTTTCGCGGCGGAGAGCGTTGACGGCAGCATTGGCGTTGATGGCGTTGGTGATCTGGGCCACGCCGACCATGGCCGCCGACCGGTACCTGTTCGACCGGATTCATGACGATCTCAGCAGCGCGGTCCTAGATGACATCGTCCCTGTCATCAACGATTTCGGGTCGAGCAAGTACGTCATCGGCGCGGTGCTGCTGACGACAGTGCTCGGGAACGACGAGCTACGCGGCACGGGGCTTCTAGTGGGCGCTGGCTTCGCGGCGTCCGCGCTGACGACGGTGGCGCTGAAGCGCTCCATCGGGAGGTCCAGGCCGCTGAACCCCGAGGATTCGTACTCCATGCCGTCCGGGCACGCCACGGTGGCGTTCTCGGCGGCGACGGCGTTGGCGCATCGCTACCCGAGGTGGCGTTTCGCGTTCTACACTGTGGCCGGAGGCGTCGCGTTCGCGCGGGTGTACCTTGGCCGCCACTACCCGAGTGATGTGTTGGTGGGCGCGGCCGTCGGCGTCGGGATGACGCGTCTTGTCCTGGGACACGAGCAGAGAATCCTATCGGTCAGCTTCTAGCCCTATGGGCCCACGCTGGAAATGCACCGCTTTCTCATCATCCGCCTCGGGTCGCTTGGGGATGTCGTGCTGACATCGCCCGTCCCGCGCGCTCTGCGCGCCACCTTCCCCTCCGCGCACATCGCCTTTCTCACATCGACGCCCTTCGCCTCACTCTACGCGTCCAACCCACACGTCGACGAAGTGTTGACCGTCGACCGCGCGCGGACGAATCGAGATGTAGGGGCCGTCGCGTCGCTCGTCGGCCGACTACGCAGAGGCAGGTACGACGTCAGCATCGACCTGCACAGGAAGCTGAAGACGGCGGGCATCGCCCGGCTCGCGCGCGTGCCGACGCGCATCGGCGGATCGCGGTTGGATACCGTGCGCGTGATGCTAGACGTGCCTAGCCACCGCGAGAGCCATGCGTCGGAACACGCGCTGGCGGCGCTGACCCCCCTGGGCATAGCGGACGACGACGCGCGACCCGAGGTGTTCGTGTCCGACGAAGACGAGGCCGCCGCGGTCGCCCTGCTGCGAGACTGCGGCATCGACCCCGATAGCGACCGCATCCTGGGCATCTTCCCCGGAGCCGGGTGGAAGCTCCGCGCGTGGATGCCCGAGCGGTTCGCGGAAATCGCGCGGCGCGCCATCGACAAGGATGGCATGCGCGTCGTCGTGGTAGGCGCGGAGAAGGATCGCGAAGCCACGGACGACATCGGCGCGAGTTTGGGGGCCGACGCCGTCACGCTCATGGACCTGCCGCTCGGAGTGCTGGCGGGGGTGTCGAAGCAGTGCGCCAAGTTCGTATCGAACGACACGGGCCCGATGCACCTCGCCGTCGCGGTGGGAACACCGACCCTGGCGCTCTTCGGCCCGGGGAACTTCGAGCGGTTCGCCCCCCGCCATGCGCCACACGCGGCCATCCGTGAACACATCGCGTGCAGTCCGTGCAAGCAGTTCAGCAACCAGTGCCGCGACAACGTCTGCATGCAACTCATCACCGTCGATCGCGTCTGGCGCGAGGTCGAGTCGCTGGGCGCCGCGGATGCCGGGGGCTGCTGAACCCTGGCCAACTACCAGTCGATTCTCGCGACGCACACGGGCGGATGGATCGGGGACATGGTCCTCATGGGCCCCGCGCTCCGGGCGTTGCGCCTCGCCCACCCGTCGGCGCACATCGCGCTGCAGGTTCGGCCCCTCGTTCAGGCTTTGATGGAGCGTCATCCGCACGTCGATGAGGTGATCCCGTGGGAGAAGGGCCCGGGCGCGCGACAGGGCATCCTCGGCGTGGCTCGGGATCTCCGTCGACGGTCGTTCGATGCCGCCATCGTGTGGCATCCAACATCGGTGAGCAGCGCCGTAACCACATGGCTCGCGCGGATACCCGTCCGTGTCGGGAGTCGCATCTCGGGTCGCGGGCTGTTCCTGACCCGCGGTTGTCGTGCCCCGACCGGACATGAGACGACCCGGTACCTACGTCCGCTTGGGCTGTTGGGCATCTCGCCCGACACGCTCACGAACACGAACACCTACTTCTGGCACGGTGACGCCGATCGCGCGTTCGCCGTGGAGTTCCTCACCGACCACGAGCTGACCGGGCCCACGGTAGGCATGCATCTTGCGACGACCTGGACGACGAAGCGGTGGGAGCCGGCACGGTTCGCCGCCGTCGCGAGGTCGCTCGTGGAGTCGGGAGCGCGCGTGCTTATCACGGGGGCGTTGTCAGACGAGCCGCTCCGTGACGCGTTCATGCATGAGGCCCGGGGCGTGGACATCGTGGACGCCGTCGGTCGGTTCGATCTCTTCGAACTCGCGGCGCTCATCGAGCGATGTGACGCCTACGTCACGGCGGATTCGGGGCCGATGCACATCGCCGCGGCGGTGGGAACGCCGGTCGTGGCGTTGTTCGGTCCGACCGACCCCGCCCGTCACGGACCCGTTGGAGAGGGTCACACGGTCGCTGAAGCGTCTCTCCCGTGCAGGCCGTGCTATCGACGTAGCTGCAGAATCCGTGACAGAAACCTGTGCATGGGATCTATAGAACCGGACGATGTGGCGTCGCGGGCGAGGCGAGCGATCGCAGCGGACGGTGGGAGGCTGGATTGAGCGCGAGACCGACCCGCGGCGAGAGCCCCACGGCCGACGACATGGGCATAGGCGCGTTCCAAAAGACCATCGAGGACACCTACTTCGACCGCGATTCCGCCCGCGGCGTTGACCGGACGTTCACGTGGTTCGTGGAGGAGGTGGGAGAACTCGCCAAGGAGATCCGGCGCGATCCCCGCGACAAGCAACGCCTGACCGAGGAGATGAGCGATGTCCTAGCGTGGCTGACGACGCTGGCCAGCCTCCTCGACATCCCCATGACCGAATGCGCGCGACGGTACGCCGACGGCTGCCCGAAATGCCGTCGGATGCCCTGCGAGTGCTGACGCGATCCCGGTAAGCTTCCTTCCCGTCACCGGTGGACGCCGCCATGATCGACGAGACGACCGACCTGTTCGGGCTTCGCCGTCCTGGGGCAGAGAACACGCATGCTATGCCCCTAATCGGGCGGAAAGAGGAGTGCTCGGCCCTCGCGGACATGCTGGCCGGATGTGTTCGGGGCGCCGGGCACATGGCCACCGTCGGGGGCCACGCGGGCGTGGGCAAGACCCGCCTCGCGGAGGAACTCAGGAAACACTCGGATCGAACGTATGGCGACGCCGTCACATGGCTATGGGGAAGCGCGGAGGCGCACGCGCCACGAGGGTTCCAGGCCGTCCGTCAGGCGCTCGACTCATATCTATCGCGCCGGGGTCTGCTCCCCGAGGAGATGGACCTCGACGACCTGAACGCCGCCCTCGCCAAGATACTGCTCGACGAAACGGACCTGGCGCGGCAGGAAATCCACAACGTCACGGAGACGCTCGCCCGCTTCCTCGCGGGCTCGGACGAAACGCCCGGTTCCCACATCGCCTCGGACGCGGAACAGGCCAAAAGCGCGGTGCTCCACGCCCTGCACGCGTTCTTCTTGGGGTTGGCGTGGCGGCAGCCTACCGTCCTCGTAATGGACGATTATCACTGGGCCGACACGCCCACGGCTCAACTTGCGTGGCGTCTCGCCGAGGTCGCCGACGAGGCGCCGCTGTTCCTCGTCGCGCTGTACCGTCCGCCGATCGATGGAGAACGCGGCAGTCTGCTAGCAGCGGGCGGCAAGCTCGACACGCGCCACGCTGCTCTGTACCTCGAAGACCTGGACCCGAGTTCCACCGTCGAACTCACGCGCTCGCTGACCCGGATCGACCCGATCTCCGAGGCACTCGCCTCCGCGGTGCTGTATCGCTGTGGCGGCAACCCTCTGTTCATCGAGGAGATGCTACGCCCGCTCGTGGACGGCGAGATGACTGAAGAGCGTCTGCTGACGACCCCCGTGCCGACGACGGTCCAGGAGGCGGTGCGCCGTCGCCTCGTGACGCTTCCCTCGGAGGCGAGAGCGGCGCTCGACGTGGCGTCCGTGATCGGCCCCCGTTTCAGCGCGGAGTTACTGTGGGCGGTCTCCGACGATCCGACGCGCGTGGGATCGACGCTGGGCGAATTGCGTCGACGCCAGTTGGTCGTGGAGCACGTCTCGCGCACACGAAAGCTGTTCGCGTTCCGACACGTTCTGTTGCAGGAAGCGGTCTACGAATCGCTCCCGGAGAAGGACCGCGCGCGGATTCATCTCGCGGTGGCGCGCGCGCTGGAGGAGGGTTCCGAGCGCGACATCGCCGAACAGGTCGGGGAAATCGGCCTGCACTACGCTGCGGCGGACGTGCGCGATAAGGCGGTCGAGTATCTAGTGGCTGCTGGCGATCGTGACCGCGCGCTGTACGCCAACGAGAGTGCCGTCGAGCATTACGAGCGCGCCCTAGATACCCTCCACCGCGATGACGAAGCTGAGCAAGACAAGGAGCGCATCCTCGACCTCGCTATTCGCGTCGGGGACATCCGCGCGCGTCTCGGCGACAGCGGCATGGCGGAGGCGCGTTTCACCGAGAGCATCGCCCTGGCGCGTGAACTGGGCTGGGACACGGAGTACGTAGGTAGGCTCATAGCGCGGCTGGGGGACACCCAGTTCTGGCAGCAACGCAAGGAGGAAGCGCGAGCGACCGCGCGGGAGGGACTGCGGCTCGTCGGTCAGCGGGTGGCGTCTCCCGCGCGCGTCGCGCTGTTGGAATGCCTTTGCACGGCGCTCCAGCACATGCCCTCGCGAGCGGAACGCGACGACGCCGTCGACCAACTCGAGGCCGCGCTCGTCGACGTGCCGTATTTCGGTGGCGTGGCGGAAGCGTACTACCGCGTCGCGTACGCGTACATGTATCGCGCCCGCCGGCATCCCGCTCTATGGCCGAAGGCGCTGCAGTGTCTGATGAAGATGGAAGCTATCTGCCGTCAGTACGGCGATGGGCGCGGTCTGGCTCGCTGCTATCACGGTATGGCCGATCTCTACGTGGCGCGCGAGCGTGAACCGGAGCAGGCGATCCAGTTCTTCGAGCGCAGCCTGGAGCAGGCCATCTACCTGAGCGACACGCGGCTGATCTTCGAGGGTCACCTCGACCTGGCGCACATCATCATGGTCGGCGATGGGCCCATCGAGCAGGCCGAGGAGCACATCCAGGCGGGCGTGGCGGCGATGCGCCGCCTGGAGGCGGCAACCGGATATGTCGCGCAGGCGCCGGAATGCTTCGAGCTTGTTGGCGACGAATACGGCAGACGAGGCCACTACGCGCAAGCGACGGAGTTCTGGATTCGCTCCGTGAACTGTGGTGCATCCGCTTTCCTTCATCGTCGCCTGCTCATGAAGCTCGAATGGAGGTACATCGCCGAAGGGCGCCACGACGAGTTCCCGGCGCTCTGTCGGGAGCTGTGGCACAAGATCGAGTCCGCGCCGGGGTCGGCGCTGTGTCACCCATACCTCAGTCCGGCCGAGCCCTCGCCGGTATTCGTCGCTCGCGACGGGGACTTCGGTCTTGCCGCCGGCCGGTCTTGCCCGTGGCGGTGGGTTGATCCCGCCGGCGAAGGCGCACACAGCCTCGACGCGAGCGGCGCGTTGGTCGTTACCGCCCCCAGGAAGGCGGCTGGCCGCATGGAGCCCCCGGAGTGCCCACACCTGCTGAGACCGATCTCAGGCGCGTTCGCGGTCGAGACTGTGCTAACCGGTCTCGATCGGGCCGCGGGCGGCTTGCTGCTCTGGGCGGCGGAGGATGAGTACGCCTTCGTGGGCAAGTGGTTCTACGCCAACCGCGACATACGCACGGTGACGCGCGTCGGGGGCGATCCGGGCATGGTAGGCAGAGGTGTGCTGCCCACGGGCGATGTGCTGCACCTTCGCTTGGAGTACGACGGCGGGTGCGTCCGCACCCTCTGCAGCGAGGACGGCGAGGCCTGGCTGCTGTCTGCCGAGGCGCCGTTCCCCGCCTCACGGCCGCTGCACATCGGCCTTTACGCCGACGGTGACTACGACGTGGAGTCCGTATCCACGACGTTCACGGACTTCCGCGTCTTCCGTCCTGAGTCAGACCCTGTCTAGCATACAGGCTGGCATGTGACTGTCGACCCAGTCGGCGCATGACGCCGGAAACCCGCGGTCAGGCATCAGTCGGTCACGGTGTACACCCGCTGGCAGTTGAAGCTGTAGAACGACCGCTCGTCGGTAGCGGGTCGGAAGTCGGTGTGGACCATCCAGAACGACCTCCCGTCCTCGGCGATCCACGCGGGTGAGATCTGCGGCTGGTACGCACACGCGGCGGGGTCGTCCCCGGGCGTCCAGGCGGCATCCTCGACGACCTGTGTCCACGGTCCCCATGGCTGAGGCGCCGTCCACAGGCCGAAGTAACTCGGCCGCCCGAACCACGCTCCGTCCTCCGCGCATCCCATGCCCCAGTTGAGCATCATGTACACGCCCAGAGGCGCGTTGTAGACGACGCTCGGATGCCAGGAGTACGGGTGGATCTTCGTATTCACCCAGCCGGACGGGAACGTGTGGACGATACCTCGCGCGCCGATGTCATGGCTCCACTCGGCGGTGCCGTTGGGGCCGTGCGCGACGAAGTACTCGTATGCCGACACGTCGAGGATCTCGCCCTTGGGAACGCGGAACATGACGAGCTGATTCATCGAGCCGTCCACGTTCCCGTTGGGGGCGTAGCCGTACACGTAGCCGTCTGTGTTGTGCTCGTAGTTCCTGCCCATCTGCAGCATCGTCAGCAGGGAGAACGCATCGCCCGGCTCGTAGAAGAACGCCATGTTGCTCTTGCTGCGTTCGTCCCACGGCTCCCACGTCAGCGGCGAGCCGTCCTGGTTCCGCCAACTCTCTCCGTTGTCCGGCGAGTAGATCAGCTTGGCCCCCACGAAACGGGGATCGGGATCGGCGAACGGGCGATTCGGCGTGCTGAGGAAATGGTAGATGCACCCGTCGAGGGCGAGGATGCCGAAGCCGTAGTACCGGTTCACGTTCGGGCGTTGCTCCACGAACAGATCCGGGAACCCGGGCAGATGCCCGAACGTGTGGTTCGGCGGGACGCCTTCGATCGTGTACACCCTCGTGTTGTACTGCCCGTCGCCGTGTCCCGAGATCTCGGGCCACCCAGACCCATCACATAGGGCGACGTACTGCTTACCGTCGTCCGCCCATGTCATGTGCCAGTTGTCGCCGACTCCCGTCCTGAAGATGTTCGTCTCGTCGCGTCGGAGGCCTCTGATATCGGCCATGACCTTGCCTCTTCTCGCCGTGGTCACCGTACGGGTCGACATGGCTACGCGGAGCGAGAACTCTCGACCGCACGGATGTACTCCTCGCTGATTTCGAGGTCGCGGACCGAGTCGTGCCCCGGGGCGACGTTGGGCGCGCCGTCCTTCACCGAGGCGACGAACGCGCGCGCCTGCTCCTCGAACGGCCAGCGCTGTGGTAGGTACGGCCGCATCTCCTGCGGCGCGCCCGAGCCATCGAAGCCGGACTGTCGGTACACGGTCACCTCGCCGGCCCGCTGCCGCGCCATCGGCGACGGGATGTCGAGGTCGAGGCGCGCCCCGTCGAAGTGCAGCCGATACGTCTCCTCCCACCGATGCTGGAGCCCGTAGCCCGCCATTTCCAGGAGGATCACCACACCGCTGTCCGAGATTGCCGTCATCGTTCGTCCACGCGGGTCGGCGTATGTGACGTGGTAGTCCTCGCCGATGAGGAACCGGATCAGGTTCACTTGGTGGATGTAGAAGTTGACGAAGCTCACATACGCCCGGCCCTGCTCTTCGGACATCCAGTCTGGCGGGGATTCGGCGGACTGACCTTCGTACGACGGCGCCGAGTCGCCTCGGTTGATGGGCGGCTCGTGCTCCAGGATCCAGTCGCCCGGCGGCATCGTGACGCGCATGTAGCTGAGCGCGCCGCACTCGCCGGATTCCTTCCACTTCGCCACGGTGTCGCGCACGTACCTCGAACCGAGGTCGTGCCGCTTCATGTACCCGACCTGATAGAGGACGTCTTTCTCCGCCGCGAGCGCGGCCAGACGCCGGCCGTTGTCGGGCCGTATGCACATCGGCTTTTCGGTGATGAGCGGCACGCCCGCGCTCAGGACATCCTCAACGACGGACACCAGCAGGTGGAAACCCATGATGCCGACGACGCCGTCTAGGTCCGCGTTCGCCAGCATGTCCTGGTGCGTCGAGTAGATGGACTCGATGCCGTACCTATCCGCGACGGCGCGCGCAGTATCGGGACGCCCTTCCGCCAGCGCGACGAGTTCGCAGTCGTCGATCTTCGCGTAGTTCGCGATGTGCGCGTTCTGCCCCATGTACCCCGCGCCGACGAAGCCTATCCGCACCTTCTTAGCCACGTCCCGTCTCCTCGTTCACGCGTTCGTCACCACCGACGCCGGTCAGCGCGCCATCATATCCGCCGTCGGCGACAAGACCAACTGCGGACCGGTGTTCGTGGCACGTGATGGCATTGCCCGCGGATCGCCCCACCCGCCGTCGTCCCGAGGAGCATCGCGACGAGCGACCTAACGTGCCCACACGGCCCGGCGAGCTTCGCGGCGGCCGGTGTGGCAACGGTCAGACGCGCTCAGCCAACCAATAGCACCACTTGTGCAGAACACGGCGGCCCCGAGCCACATGCGCGTATGGAAGTTCATGGCCGCCGCCGAGTGGTAAGCCACAGTGACGCTGTTGGATGCCGGGTGGCGCAGGCGAGCGTGAGTGCCTTCCCCTACCGGGGGGGGCTAGGATGGGGTCCAGGCGTGACCCACAGATCCTGTGTGGAAGACCACTGGTGGTAGACCACAGTGATGGTGTTGGATACCGCGTAGCGCAGGGCGAGCGTGAGTGCCTTCCCTTACCGGGGAAGGCTAGGATGGGGTCCAGGCGTGACCCACAGATCCGTTGGCGTGCCACCAGTGGGAAGCGGCGAGCCGCCCTGTTGGATGGACGCCCTGCTGGTTCCTCGGGCGCAAAGGGCGGCAACCACCTGACTAGGCGAGCGGGCGGCGATGCCGCCGCATCCATGCGACGCCGAAATCCACGACTGCCCGCTGTGGGAAGAAGCGCGTCTCGGCCGCGCCTACGCGATGCGGCGCGATGTCGCACTCCGCGTTGAACGCGTCCCCAATCTCGGCGAAGTCGTCCAGGTCGCACTCCCATCCGTCGTAGGCGACCCACTCGCGCCGGCCGTCGACGAGCATCGCGCTGCCTGTGCGGACCTTGTGGCAGCCTGGGTAGCCGGCGCGGGCCTCGGCGAGATGCAGCGACGTGTTGCTCGAGTGGTCGACGCCGAGGAGCAGCACATGTCCGTCGAGTTCGTACACCTTACCCACGGGCGATCGGTCGCCCATCTCGTCGCCTGGAGGGTGTTCAGCAGTGATGTGATCGGCGCGCTTCCCCAGCGCGGCTAGCGAGAACGCCGGGTGGGGGCTGCGCGTCGCTCCCGGCCACGTGCGGAACAGTTCCGCCACGACCCCAACCCCGCGCGTCTGTGTGGTCCTGGGGTCGTACGCTGGCGTGTGGTCACGTATCGTCTGCCACCACTGCTCGGGGACGGGTGGATGGCTCCATTCGGCGGGGTCCGTGTTGTTGGAGGAGTTCGTCACCATGACGATCGTCCCGTCGTCGCCCACAGCCTCGATAAGCGCGAGGATGACGGCCTCGGCGCCGCCGATGACCCAGCCTAGCCTGCTCATGGCAACATGCGCCATGATCGTCTGACCGTGGGCGAGGCCGCAGGCGCGCAACTGCTCCGTCAGCGACGCCACCGTCAGAGGCGCCTCGCTACGGTCTACGACATCCTGCTCTGACACGGCGCCCAGCCTCCTTCATGAGTACACAGATGCAACAGCATTCTAGCCCCGGGGCGGTCAGCCGCGTCGAGCAGACGCGCCGCCGCGATACCGGAGATTGGCATCTGACGCGACGAACTCACCCACACCCTCGTGTGTGGTCGAACCCCGCTCTACAACTGGGTATTCGCGGGAGAGCAGAATGAGACACAAGGCCGCCGACCGGAACTTCCGGGAGTCTGTGCTGCGGCACGCTTCGTAGCTGAGCGGAACGCCGAGGTCGACTCCATCCAACCCGCGCCGCCGGCTCCATTAAGCTTGGCGGCGGAGGTCGCAACGCCCTGCTGGCGTCCGTCCACAGATTGCGCCACGAAAACCATCGGCTTGCGCAGGATGGGATCGGACCCAAGGCGTTGACCGGCGTCCGTTACGTGTAGGAAGCTCAGCAGGTAAGCTCATGGAGTCGGCATTCATGGAGGGTGCACAGTACTTTGTCCAAAGAGCAGCGGCCCGTCCCGTCGATCGAGCAGATCGCAGTGTGGCTTGCGTCCCGACACGACGCTGAGGTCCGGGATCTCGTGCCGCTTACAGGCGGGTTCTGGTCGTCAGCCTACGCCTATCGAGTCGGCGCGGACGAGTTCGTGCTTCGGCTCAGCGACATGTCGGAAGGATTCGCCATTGACCGAGCAGCAATGCGCTTTGCGGGGCCGAATCTGCCAATCCCTGCAGTAGTCGACGTGGGTAAGGCGCTGGGTCTCAACTATGCCATCTCGGAACGCCACCATGGACGCTTCATAGAGACTGCCTCTACGGAGGAAGGTGGCGCCGTTGGCTCCGCTCTGAGCACGCTTCTGGCTGCTATGCGTGCCGTACCTACTACGCCAAGCGATAGGGTGAATTGGCACGATCCACAAGCATCAGTGGGTGTGGACTGGCGCTCCTGGCTTAGCAATGGCCTAGTCGACAATCCTGACGCTCGGGTGAGCGGCTGGCGGGACAAGCTCGCACAGGACTCCCACATCGACGACGTATTCAAGACGGCTGAATCGCGCATTCATGAACTGCTACCGGCTTGCCCGGAGCGTCGAGACCTAGTCCATGGAGACTTGCTCCACCAGAACGTCCTGGTCTCAGACGATGCCTCTCAGGCGACCGCCATATTCTCATGGAAATGCTCGGCTCTTGGAGATTTCCTGTACGATGTCGCCTGGTGCACTTTCTGGAGCGACTGGCATCCGGGCATTGCGGCTGCCGACATATGGAACCGAACGCTCGCCGCCTCAGACCTAACCGAGAACGACCTGCTGAACGCCTCGATTCGCCATCATTGCTATGAACTCCAAATCGGGGCGACGCATCTTGGTTGGCACGCTTGGACTGGCGATCAGAAGGAGCTGGAGGCCGTTGCCGTCGCTCTCGCACGCACGCTCGAAAAGGGGCCGCTTGCGATGCCCCAAGTCGACTCGGGCGATTCGACATTTACGCCGACCAGATGAGGGCCGCGGCTAGGTGAAGGAACGCCATGTAGTGGTCCGCTTCCCGGTCGAATCGAGTGGCGATCCTGCGGTACGTCTTCAGCTTGATGACGTTGCGGGTGCTGTATCGCTCGATGTCCAGCCCACGCCGTCGGCGGTTCCTTACCGGTTTACAGGGGATCACCGGTTTCGCTCCCATGCCACGTATCAGGTCGATGATGAGCTGGCTGTCATATGCTGTGTCCGCGACGACCCACTTGGCCCATGCGTTCCAGCAGCGTCTCGAAGATGCGCGCCCACACGCCGGACTTGCCGACCGGCCAAATCGCTTGTGAGCGCTCTTCCAGTACCGGTAACGCGCAGGCATGTCCTCCCAGAAAGCCCCGCTGCGGAGAATCCACAGCACCCCGTCGACGAATCTCCGGTTGTCGACTGCGGCCCTCCCACGGTCGCCTCGCTTTCCGGGCAGGCACGCCGAATCCTCTCCCACTGACTGTCGTTCAATTCGTATCGTCCAACCACCGCAACGCCTCTTGCGGCGAACGTCCCAGCAGCGTCCCGGAGCGGACGCACTACATCCAATGTCGATACGCCCTAATGGATGCGCGTCGCAGGCGAGAAACCATCTCAGCATGCCGGCCGTTCCACCTGCGTGTTGACCGATTGGCGACGTCGGCCCATAGAGCAGTCAGGTCCGTGTAGGCGCCGTTCGCCTCGTGACCGCCCGGTATGGCTTCGGCGACTACCGTCAACTACAACATCCCGCTCGTCCGGCGGACACGAGCCGTACCGGTTCGGCGGCGGATACCGACTCGCGATGACAGTTACCAGGAGGACGTGCATTGGCGACGACAGTAGCCACTAAGAAGGCGTTTGTGGACGCGGCGCACAGGGATCTTGATAAGGTCAAGGAGCTGCTCAGCGAGGACAACACGCTTGCGAATGCGACTGTGGATTGGGGCGGGGGCGACTGGGAGACGGCCCTCGGAGCCTGCTCACACACGGGCAGACGTGAGATCGCCGAACACCTACTCGCTCATGGCGCGCGGATGGACCTATTCGCCGCCGCGATGCTCGGGAAGCTCGATGCCGTGAAGGCGCTCCTCGCAGCAAGTCCTGCTGCGCGCGACTTCCCCGGTCCTCACGGCATCGCTCTGCTGACCCATGCCGAGGCCGGAGGCGAGGAGTCAGCGGCGGTTGTCGCGTATCTGACATCCGGCGACTAGCCCTAAGGAGTGGCCGATCGCGAGAGTACTTGGGACTCGCTGCACGCCTTGGACACTCGCGGTCGGCGCGTAGGGAGCACGTGGACATCCCTAGCCTGGACCCCAGACCGTCGACTAGGCCACCTCGTCACTGCCGACGTCACGATAAACGTCATACTGTCTCACCGCTCGCGCTCCCTACCGCACACGATGTTGCCTCGGCGTGCCCAAGTCGACGGGCGTGCAGCCCGGCACCAACGTGCGGTAGCTCGACCGTCCCCGCTTGGCCCAGACGCGGTTCGCCAGCGCACGCTAGCAGCCTGGACGTTGGCCCGGCGGGCTTACTTGCGGCGGGTCTGGTACGCGGCGCGATACGCGCGATGCTCCGCGGTGTCGGGATACGCCTCGCCGTCCGGCGGCGGGTAGGCGGACATCGCGTGGAACGGCAACGGCTCGACGGTGTCCGGCTCGGCGGTATACAGGTCCATGTCCTTGCAGTAGCCGTCGGTGTGGAGGATGAAGCTACGCGTCTGACCCTCCGCGACGGGCGGGAGCGCGTCGGCGTCGAACTTCACGGTGATCTCCTCGCCGCGACCCATCACGGCGTAGCGGTCGTCTGCGGCGTCGAGGAGTTCGGCGACATCGCCGAAGCGCGTGTAAGCGCCAAGCATGTTGCGGAAGGCGTACGCGCGGTCGATGCTGCTGTAGTCGTAGAGACGTGGGAGGCGTCCGTCGGCGCTGAACTCGCGCGGGTAACCGCCGTGGTGCAGATCGGCATAGGTCGCCGGGATCTGCGTGACGCGCGTCGGCCCGCCAGACGACGGGGCGAGGTACACCTCGTCGACGTAGATCTCCAGGTTCGTGCGCAAACGGAGCGCCGCGCTGCCACAATGGACGTCGGGCGGGAGCGTCACAGTCATCATCTTGGGCATGCCCGCCGGGTAGCCCACGCTAGGTAGCGCCTCCCGCCAGGAGCCGTCCGCGTCCCGGAAGTCGACGCTCAGCGCCTCGCCGATGACCTCCGCCTGCCCGGAAGCGTAGACGATGTGCGAGTACGGGTACTCGACCCAGCCGTGGATGTAGAGGACGAGTTCGTCGTCGCTCAGGTCCGCGAGGGCGTCGCCGAAGCCGAACGTCCACGCGTGTTCGCCGTCGAGGTAACCGAGGTAGCGGCGATCGTGGTTGAGTTCGGGATAGTGACGGTCCCGACGCGTCACGACGTCGAGGATGTCGCGCCCCTCGTGGTCACGCGCGGAGACGGGTCGGATGGGGTTGCCGTGGACGTGTATGCGGTCGGTCGGCAGATTGCCGTCCAACGCGAGCCGTTCGTCGGGATACGCCGACGTGCCGACGGGGTGATCCACGGCGAGCAGGCTGATCGCGTCCACATAGCAGACCTCCTCCATCGGCTCCATGATCTGGAAGACGTACTCGCCGTCTTTGGGAGCGATCTGGCTCGCCTCGATCTTCACGCGCTCCGTCGGGTCGGGGTCGCCCGCGACGCCCGGCTCCACGAAGAACCCGAGACCGCCGACGCCCATGAAGTCGGTCACGAAGTCGAATCGCTCCCCGTCCCACGAAAACAGGATTGGGCACGACGACGCCTTGCGCTGCACCTCGCCGATGACGTGGAGCTGATTCGCGGCGACCTCCAGTTCCGATTGCAGGACGGCGTTCGCCCAGAGGATGCGCACGAAGTCCGCGCTCGGCCGGTTCCCGAGGCCGACCTCGATACGCGGGTTGCTCGCGATCGCCGGGCCACCGGCGCCGTACCGCTCTGCCGTCTGCCACAGGCTGCCCGCCTTCACCTCGACGCGCGCGCCGTACCCAGATCGGTTCGCGAGCGCGCCCTCGAGGTCCAGGTGCAGCCAACTGTTCGCGTTCCCGCCGTCGTTGCGCAGCAGTACCGGCGCGGCGCCCATCCGCGCGATGAGGATGTCCGAGTCGCCGTCGCCGTCGATGTCCGCCGCGGTCAAGGCGCCGGCGTTCGGCAGGCGCACGTCCGCGAGCCCGACCCGCGCGCCGATCTCCGCGAACGCGCCCGTGCCGTCGTTCGCCAACAGCAGGGGCCGGAACTCGGCGCCGTCGCCCCAGGCGCCGTGCGGAGAGAAGAGGTCGAGGTCGCCATCGTTGTCGAAGTCGAGGACCGTCGCGTGCTCCGTGACCAGGCGTTCCGCCCACGCGTGCGCGGTGAAGCGCCCTTCCCCGTCGTTGACGTAGAGCGTCGCGCCGTCGGCCGCCGCCGCGGACAGGCGGAGGATGTCGGCATCGCCGTCGCGGTCGAAGTCCACGGCGATCGGAGCGCCGTGCCCTTCCGCCGCAACCGAGGAGGTCCATGAGCCGTGTGCGTCAGGCGCCCCCGCGGACCATTCATTCATGCGGTCGTTCGTGTGAATCCGCGCGCCTATCGCGAAGTCGACATCGAGATCCATGTCGAAGTCGGCGAACGCGGGCGTGGTGGGCGTCGGGACTGGCAGGGAGAGACCCGCCTCCTCGGCCATCTCCACGAACGTGCCGTCGCCGTTGTTCCGGTAGTAGAGAACGTCGGTCGCGTGCGTGACCACCAGGTCGAGGTCGCCCTCGTGGTCCGCGTCGATCCACGTCGCGCTAGCCGGGGCGTGACCCGATCGCGCGATCCCGGTTCCATCCGTGACATCCACGAATACCCATGCGCCGTCGTTGCGGAGGAGCGCGCCGCCGTCGGCGAGCAGCAGGTACACGTCGTCGTCGCCGTCGTTGTCGTAGTCACCGAACGCCGCTCCGACCGCGGAAGCGTCGACGGGCAGCGTCATCGCCAACGTAAACACGCCGCCGTCGTTGGCGTAGAGGACGTGATCGCCACCCGCCCGCGACGGGAAGAGCGCGTCGAGTTCGCCATCGCCGTTGAGGTCGGCGAGGGCGAATCCTACCGCCTCATCGCCCGCGGGCGGCCCGATGCCCGTCTCCGTCGCCACGAACGTCACGTCGATGGTAGGAAGGGCGGCGACATCGTCGGCCGGTGGGTAGACGCGCACGACATCTGCGAACTCGCCCATCTCCGTGTAGACGATGGCGCGCTTCACGCCGACTCCAGCGGCATCGAGCGTCTTGAACAGCTCGATGCGCTCCATCGCCTCCTCGCGCTTGCCCTGTCGGATGAGCGACTGCGCCAGCGAGTAGTGCGCCGACAGCAAGTACGGGTTCGCGGCCATCGCCTTACGCAAGTACGCGTCCGCGCCCTCGGGGTCGCCGCGCGACAGCCGGATGGCGCCCAGGAAATAGAGCGCGTCCGCGTACGTCGGCGCCAACTCCAGCACGCGCTCGAAGTGCGCCACGGCGTCGTCTGTCTGGCCGCGATACCGCGCGAGTATGCCCAGGCAGTAGTGTGGGTTCGGCATCGTCGGGGCAAGCTCGGAGGCGCGCGTGAACTGCGCGTGGGCGGAGTCGAGCGGGCTGCCGGGCTTGTCGGGGTCCGAAACGGCATTCAGGTACGCGATACCGAGGTTCAGATGCGCGAGCGGCCAGTCCGGGGCCATCTCGGCGGCTTCGCCGAACGTCGCGACGGCGTCCGTGAAGCGGTACTGCTCCATGAGACCGACGCCCCGGTTCATCACCCGGACGACCTCCTCGGTCGGCGTGTACGCCGACGCCGACATCGCCAGCAGGGCCACGAACCCCAAGACGACTACGCGCGCGCGCCTCGTGCTCAGCATCTCGGTCTCACTCCCCCGCATCGTCAATGTCGTACCTGCCTCGTAGGTAGTTCCACAGGTGGGACAACCGCTCGTTGTCGAGCGCCGTGCCGAACACCATCAGCTCCGAGAGCGCGCCTGCCATCTTGTTCGCGCCCTCGCGCATGCCCATGATGACGCCCGCGTTCATCGTCGTGCGCGACGTGCCTTCTACGTGGCCGATGGCGCGGCCGTTCCTCCATGCCGTCACCTCTCCGCGGCGACGGATGACCGCCCAGATGGCGCGGCCAGACGTCTTGGCCCCGTCCGCCGCGCGCCAGCCGCGGTCGGCCGAGGAGAACCGCGCGCTCAGTCGCCCGTCCGGCGTGACGCCGATCCACCCATCATCGCCGTCACCGATGACCACGCCGAGCGATTCCTCGCCCTGCGCGCCGGTGAGGTCGGCGACGAACACGACCGTGCAGTCCCCGGTCAAAGGCACGAGGCGCGACAGCCGCAAATGCTGCGAGCCGTCGCCGTGGACCGCGCCGGCCAGCAGCGCCGGGCCGGTGGCGGCGTCGCCCGTCGCGTGTCTACCGTATCCCGACTGATCCGCCCAACCCGTGACGACGCCATCCTCAACCGTGACGCCCCTATCGGCTCGGAGCCACAACTGCGGCGTCGCGGCCCGGATGGGCGCATCCTCGAACTTGAACGCGCGCACCGTAGGCGAGGGAGACTTGAGGGCCTTGCCGAACACCTGAGCCCGTACGGTCGCGTCGGTCGCAAGCTCGAACGGCCCATCGTACAGTCTCCACTCCGCGAGATTCGCGGTGTCCTCCGTGGTGTAGATCACAACGCCCTTACGGGTCGGGGAAGCCAGCTCGACGACGACCGGCAGCCCGAACGTGCCCCCGTCCGGGACCATGCGCACGGGCTCGGCTTGCCCCACGCGCGCCTCCCGCAACCAATACAGCGCGTAGTCGACGGCGTTCACCGTCGCGATGTCGTTCATGCCACGCAGGGGCATCGTGTCGAGCCACCCGACGGCGCCCGAGACGCGGCGCGTCCATCTCTCTACGGCCGCCTCCAGCCGTCCGGCCGTGTCGCGATTGGGGTCGAGTTCATACGCAAACGCGGCCATCTCCAGGTTGCCCTGCCGTCCGGCGTCTGCCCACGCCTCGTCTGTGGCGGTAAACACATCGCGGATCTTCGCGCGGGTTCCTTCATCGGTGGCGACCTCGTAGAGAGCGCGGAGAGCGTGCGTCCTGTAGTCCACGTACGTGAGTTCCTCGCGCGCGCCATCGAGGGAGCCGTGGTAGTGGTCGAGGTACTCCAGCGCCCGGGACATGTAGCGGTCGTCGCCGGTGAACTCCCAGTACCGCGTCATCGTGTTGATGTCGGTGTCTATGTTGCGGCCGAGGTTCAGGTCGCGCTCGCGGTAGTTGCGGTCGCCGATCAGCCTGACGACATCCCCAGCGCGAGGGTCGCCGGTCAGGAAGTGGTGCAGCGGAATCCCCGCCAGGGGCGCGTGCGCCCCGTGCGTAAGCCGATTGCCCGCCCACGGGTCGTAGCCGCCGTGGCGGATCATCGCGCCGACGAGCGACGCGTCCTCATGGTGATGGACGGTGGACACGTCCATGACGCTGCGTCCGCGCGCCTGCGCCAGAAGGTGCAGGATGGGACTACCCGTGCGCAGATACTGCGACCACAGCGCCTCCAGGAGCGTGCCGCCCTCCATCATGTGGCCGCTGTTGTACCAGCCGAACTTCGGGTGGTAGTGCATCCAGGAGTCGCGCGTCTTGTCGTACGCGTAACGAAGGTTGCCGTATTCCATCCACCCGTACCAGCCGTGCTGCTCCGTGCGATTCCACAGCTCGTCCATGATGCTCAAGCTCACGTCTTCGAGCTCGGGGCGATGCTCGCCCGGCGGGATCTGCTTGCCCATCACGCCGGTAGCGACGTTCCACTCGCCGGAGACGAACGGCGTGTAAGGCAGGCGGAAGAGCAGGTATATGCGGAGCGGGTCGACTTCCGCGGCGTCCCGCGAGAACCACAGGACGGCGTCGTGAGTGCGGGCCACGCCCATCGCCGAGTGTGCCAGGTCGTGCGGGACGTAGTCCGGGCCGTACTTGGGGTCGCTGTACAGAGGGTCCTCGGCGGCGAATCGTTCGTAGTGCTCCGGCCGACGCTTCTCGGTCCGCGATAGGTCGAGGTCCGGCGCGCCCTCCCGGGGCCACAGTCCTAGCGCCAGGCTACCCGCGTCCGCGTCGTACCCGACGGCTTTGGGGGTCATCTGCCAAAACTGGTCGATGTACACGCCGACATGTAGCCCGTCCCCCAGGAACGACGCCGCGCCGGCGTACCGCTCGCCCGTGGCCATCGCGGCGCCGTCCACGCGCACGTCGTACCGCCCGATGAACTCGTTCGACCGGTGCGGGTACGTCGGTTCTGCCACGTTGCGTTGGACGATCGACGCGCCCCCGTCGGCGAGCGGGACGGTCGTGGAGACGAGCGTGTCCAAATAGCTCAGACGTCCCGGCGCGCGCGACAGCGGAGCGACAAGCTCGATGCCGGAGACGAGTGTGTCGTCCGGGTCCGCGCTCATCACGAACGTGTGCGCGACACGCACAAACGGCTGCCCACGGGTGAACGTCAGGCGCACCGTCGACGGCGAGAAACGATCGCCGTCGGAGGAGACGTGCCACCCCTGGACCTTCACCACGGCTGTGACGGGGCCGTTGGTCTCGATCGTTGCGTCGGCGAGGGAGAGCGTGTACTCCCGGTCGGTTTCGGCGTCCCGGCCGCGCGTCCATATCCGCGAGCTGAGTGGCCCGGCCGCCTCCGTGTCACCCAGGTGCACGTGCGCGCCATTGGCGTCGAAGAGCGCGCGTAGGGGCCCGGTGTCGACGACGATGCCGTCGGCCACGGCTCGCGCCAATTCAGGTGTCGCCGGCAGCTCCGCATCGGCTGGGGCGAGGCTGTAGCGACCCGTATTCCCCGCCGCCTGCGTGCAGAGGAACGCCACGGACAGCCACTTGACGCTGCCGTCGGGCCACGTGTTCATCGCCCGCATCTGGGAAGGCGCTGCGGCGCCAGACGCGTCGCGCACAGCAAGGCGGCCGACGTCCAAGGGGGACAACATGCCCGCCGGAAACGGCACGCCGCCGGTGGCCGGGAAGGCGTCGTGGCGCACGTTGCCCCAGTCGACCACGTGTAGAGGCACGGGCCACTCGGCCGCCCACGACATCGCCGCGAACAGAGCGAGGAAGGCCACGAGCGCAGCTTGGAGCCGTCGTGCCGTCAGCATCGGTCGCCCTACGAGTCTATGGGGATGTCGAGGGCGGTCATCGCCGCGCGCATGTACCCCAGCGCGTACGCCATACCCGCGTGCCACGGGGCCGAGCAATTCGTCCGCGGCGTGTGGTCGGGGATCAGCACGCCTTCGTAGCCGGACTCGTGGTACGCCGTGAGCGCCTTGGCCATGTCCACGTCGCCCTCGTCGATGAACACCTCGCGGTAGTTCGGTACTTTGCCAACGACGTTCCTGAAGTGGACGTAGCCGATCTTCCCCTCGGAGGCGTACGTGCGGATCGCGTCGTACACGTCCGCGTCGATCATCTCCGTGACGGTGCCCTGACAGAACTCGATCGCGTTGTAGTGGCTCGGGACGGCGTCGAGCAGACGTCGGTAGTAGCTGGGATGCGTGATGAGCCGCGCCGCGCCACGCAGCACGGGCAGCGGCGGATCGTCTGGATGCGCCGCGAGCCGAACGCCCGCTTCCTCCGCGACAGGGACCAGAGCGCGCAGGAAGTACTCCAGGCGCTCCCACATCTCCTCGTGGGTCACCTCGCCGATCGTGCCCTCGGGCGCGTCTGGATCGTACGTGCGCCCCCAGACCTCGCCGAGCGGGATCTGCGTCTGCTCCGGCGCCTCGTCCTCAATGAACCCGACCGAGACGGCTCCGCCACGTCCGTACGGGCCCGGAGTGCGTCCCCAGACGCCCGCAAGGCTGAAGTAGTACCCCATCACCGGGATGCCCGCCTTGCCCATGTTGCGGATGGTCTTCGACAGGTTCTCGATCTGCTCGTCACGTCGGGGGCCGCCGAGGAGGACGTCGCTCCAATGCTCCGGCGGGAAGTTCTCGATGGCTTCCAGCTTGAGACCCGCCGCCTCGACGAGATCAACGAGCGCCTGCAACTCGTCGTACGACCAGTATCCGTCCGTCGTGGACGGCAGCGTCTCCTCGCCCGGGAGATGCTGCACGATGTGCGTCGCGCCGATCTGCCGCGCGAACTGCAGGTTCTCCTCGGTCGCCATGCCGGCGTATATGCCCAAGCCCAGCTTCATCGATTGCTCCGGCGCCTGTGTGAATCGGCCGCGCGTGCGGATTGCGGATGCCGCCCCATGTTACGCGAACGCGGGACGCGATGGAACGCGCCGACACGCCGGGGGGTTGCTCACGCGTAGTTGGTAGGCGGAAGCCGCGCGTCACGCGAACCTTCGGCATGTGGACGAGTGGACGTCTTCCCTTACCGGGGTAGATGGAGATGGGGTTCCCGCGTCACATCACGCCTTCTGCTTCCTGTCGTCTTCGGCGACCAACTGTCCGTGACCACACGCCGGGCGTGCCCATAGGTGGTCGGCAGGCCGGGGTCGCGTGTCGCGCACGCCGGAGCCAAATGGACGCCTGAACGTCTGTCCTTGCAGGGGAACGACGAAGCGCGGTGTGCTTCGGAGAGATGCGGTCCGAGGGCACCTGGGCGCCGTCAGCATGGCGGGCAGCTACACGGCATCCTGCCTCAACAGCGCGCGCACGTATTCAGTGGCCTGCTCGGGCGTCGTGATTTCGCCGTCCGTCCACGCTTCGTCGACACGGCGCAGCAGCCGTCCGACGACCGGTCCCGGCGCCACCCCGAACACACGCACGATGTCCCCGCCCGTGATGAGTGGCGCGCGAGTCTCCGCGGCCGCCTCGTCGTCGCCACAGAACTCCGCGATCGACACGAGCGTGCGCGCCGTGCGTACACGCTGCTTCTCGGTGCGCGCGGGGCCACGCGACGCCTCCATGTCCGCCCACGAGTGCGCGACGACGCCCATCCAGTGCTCCCCGACGCGCCGCATGAACCGGCGTAGCGCCCGAGGGGACGGCGGCCCACCCGACGACAGGTGCATCGTCCTGAGGTGCTCCGCCACGAGCAGGACGACGGTCGCCCGAGCCCGCTTGCTCATCATGAATCGGCCAGACACCTGACGTGCGATCTCGGCCCCTTCCTTCTCGTGACCGATGAACCGCACGCGGCCCGACGCGTCCACCGACCGCGTCGCGGGCTTCGCAACGTCATGCAGCAGCAGCGCAAACTTGAGCAACGCCACCATCGGGACGCCCTGACCCCCGTTCTCGGCCAGGTACTCCGCCATACTCCCACCCAGCGCGCGGAGCGGAGCCGGCACGGGGTCACGCTCAAACCGGTCCAGCGCGTCCAGAGTGTGTTCCCAGACGTCCAGGTGGTGGAACTGGTTCTGCGGCGCCCCTTTCATCGGAGCGATCTCGGGCAGCAGCGCGTCCAGGAGTCCCGCGCCGTCCATCGCGCGCAGCGCAGGGTACGACCGGGGAGCGGCGAGCAGCTTGAAGAACTCCTCCCGGATACGCTCCCACGCGACGGCGGTGACTTCCGGCGCCCGCTCCCGGATGGCCCACAGCGTCGCCTCCTCGACGCGCAACCCGTGCGTAGCCATGAACCGGAAGGCGCGCAGCATCCGCAGCGGATCGTCCCCGAGGCTGCGCGGCGAACACTGCCGCAACCGCCGGCGCCGTAGATCTTCCCGCCCGCCGCACGGGTCGATGAGTCGCCCCGACAGATCGCCGCTGACGGCCTCCAGCGGTGTCGCCATGGCGTTCACGGTGAAGTCACGAAGGCGCAGGTCTTCCTCCAGAGACGCGCCCCGGAAGCAGGCGGCGTCGACGACCATGCCGTCGTCGAACGTGACGCGCCGCGTCGGCGGCGTCTCGTGCAGGGAGATGGCGTAGCGCCCCTGCGCCGCTGCCCACCCCGCCACCGCGCGCATACTCCCCGCTGGAATGGCGATGTCGAAGTCGTCCACCGGTCGCCCCACCAGCGCGTCACGTACGACCCCGCCGACGAGAAACGCGCGCACGCCACGCTCGGTCAGATGCGCCGAGAGCGACTCGATGCGCCTCCGCGCGTCGGGTTGGATCTCCAGCGTTGTGATGTCCCCGGTCAAACGTCCAACTCCATACCCCCGGCGCTGTGCACGAACACCACGGTGTGCAGCCCTTGGGACAGCATCTCCATCGTCTCGGTGAATGGCCGACCGGCGCCCGTCATGGGCGAGAACCCGATGAACGTGATCGCGGCGTCCTTGGAGGTTTCGCCGATCGCCTCCGGCACGTTCTCCGCGACGACGACCTCCGCGACCGACACGGCCTGCGCGAGGAAGAACACGATCCCGATGGCGCTGCCGAAGTCGACGCCGAGGCTACGGCTGATGAGGTAGTACGCTCCGCCGCCTTTGGGCCGCGTATTCGTCGCGATGGCGGAGAATGACAGCGCCGTCAGCGCCGTGATCGCCTTGCTGATGAGAACGACGGCGATGGCGTGCCGAACGCCCGCCTGCCCGACGCGATACCCGAGCCGCAGGAACATGATGACGCCGAGGATCGTCAGCGTGCATGGCGTGAACACGCCCTCGAACGTCCCGAAGCGCGATGCGGAAACCGTCGTCGTGGACCGACTGCTGGCCAACTATCAGGTCACAATCGTGGGTGGAACGCTGCGGGCTCACGAGCCGGCGCGGCCGGACGCTCCACCTATGCTACTTCCCGCCACGGTTCGCGCGGAAGCGGGTGTCGTCCGGCCCGCGGCGCCGCAAGCGGTTCCACCACACGCCGGACGACGCGGCCGGGGCCAGTGTCAGCGAAGGCCGCCCCACGTCGTCGCGAGCTTGTCGCCGGCATCGACCGCCGTCGCCTCTGGCGCGCGCTGATGACTCGCGAACCAATCTACCAGGGCGCCACCCACGTAAGCCGGGCCGGTACTGTGCCCCAGTCCAGGAGTCAGGGTCATCTGCGCGTTGCCCGAACAGCTAGCAAGGGCATCTACGTACGTCTGTGCCTCCAATGGCCGGACGATCGTGTCAGCGGAGCCGTGGAATGCCCAGATTGGAACATCCGTCAGAACGCACGCGTCGATCACCGTGTCTGGAGCGGCTCCACACGGGACGCCCACGCTTCTCATCGCTCTGCATAGCGACATCAGGTTCGTCCCGCCAGCGACAGGAGCGAGCGCGGCGAACCGCTCGGGCTCCATCATACCCAGCACCCACGTGAGGAAGCCGCCTTGGCTGAACCCAGTCATGTAGATGCGCGTCTCGTCGACGTTGTGGAGAGACGCCACGTCATCGAGCAACGCGAGGAGGGCTTCCGGAACGATATTCCAGTCTGGATTGCGCGGTACCTGTGGCGAGAGGACGATGAACGGGAAGTCTGCTTGGCCGCGCACAAGGACCGCTGCTCCACCGATCTGGCCAAGATTGGAGCCGTTGCCACCCGCGCCGTGATGGTTGTAGATAAGCGGGAAGCCGCCAGCCGCGTCCGGCGTGTAACCGTCCGGCAAGAAGAGCTTGTAGCCGTAGTCAGTCGCCTCTCCTGCAGCGACATGCCGGAACGTCTGCGGCGTCTCCGCGCCGGGCGCTGGGTCTTGCGCCACCGACGGCGTGGTGATGCCGGTCAGGCCAAGCACAGATGCAACTGTCAGAATCGTGAGCGATCTTCGAAGCATGCGGACTCCTTGTGAATCCTGGTATAGCAGCGCGGGTCGATGCCCACGCTCGTGTAGGACTAGCCGGCGCAATCACCCGCAGAGCATCAGCCGTCAGCTCAGGACTGAGCCATGGAGTGGCGGTCATGTGTCGGTACTCGCGGACGCGTCACCGAGCCCCGATTGGGCGGAGATCGGTGACGCAGCATCATCCGGCGCGCGAACCTGCCGGAACGGTCCCCTGGCTGGCGCTCATTCCGCAGTGACATACATCCGCTGCGAAGTCCCACCGTTCAGGTGGAACGTCAACCCGTACTCGCCCGCTTCCGATCCCGTGGAGAACTGGGCCGTAAGCCTCCCCGCTGGGACTCCGAGGACCGGCGCGTTGATCTCGTACGAGGGCTCGAGAGCCACCAACGCCTGCCCTTCGGCGCCCTCGGGCGCATCCAACTCGACGTCGCCTACCTCGGCGCCGTCGGCCACGATCGACCAAGTCGTCGAGTCGACGGCCTCTATGGTCACATCCGTCAGCGGCAGTCCTTCCGCGTCCCACAGCAGGAGGTCGTAGGGTAGCGCCGTCGCCGACTCCGTCGATGTGGTCTGGAACATCGTATTGGGAGAACCGGCGTTGAACGCGCTCGTCACGGAGACGCGAGCGACCGTTGTCGGGAGTATGGCAAGGCGTCCCGTGCCTTCCTCGAGAGCGCCACCCGGCCCCGTTTCGGCTGCCACGTGGATGTCGTATATCCCGGCCACCGGATTCACGAAGCCCGGCAGGAGCAGATGCATCTGCTTGATGCCGGGACCGGGGGCGGCCAGACCCGGGACGATGTCGATGTTCGCGGTATAGACGATCGTGTGGGAGCCTTCGGCGCTGACCGAATACTGCAAGTCGCCCGCGCCGGGCGGACTCGGTGGGTTGAGGGGAAGAATCGGGTGCTGAGGCCACCCTTGCAGCAGGACCCCGGTGTTGCATAGCACGTTCCCGGGTACACAATCCTCGGACCCGAAGATCGTCTTCGTGGCAACGTCGCCGACCGGCCGGAATGCGTGAGGCAGCGTGACCTTGATGGTCTTGCCCTGCATGAGCGAACGACCGGTGACATCTGGATCCAGGGACGTATCCAGCGTAATGACGATATCCGTCGGCGCCCCGGCGACATCCCCATCCGGCACGATGGGCGCGCTCATCACGGCCGTGACGATCCCACCACCACCGTCCCCATCGCCGTCGCCGGACTGCAGGACCTCCTGGACTTCCTCACAGCCGACGAGAATCAGCGCAAGCGCGACCAGAAGTGACATTCCGGCCAGAGTTGCCGTGCTCACGAGCACACGTATTCTGTACATACTGAACGAGTCTTCCTTATCCCTGCTCGGCCTGGCGGCCAAGCGCTATCTACCGTCGACACCCGATCGCGGCGTCACGCCGATCATCGGCATATGTGCAGCCGCAGAGAGCCACGACACTCCCGGCCCGCCGGCGGCGCATACCCCCGCGCCGCGCCGGCCCGTGAGGACCACCCGAAGCTCGCCACTTAGTAAGACGTCCGACCGGGGCAGAATCCGCCATGAATCGGCAAGTCGGCCCGGTCGCCCGGCCCAGAACCCAGTGGACATGCCGATACGGCGCTGTCGGGCCGCCCGTCCGTGGCCTCGACTCCGTAGCTAGAGCGTGGATTGCGCCGGCGCAGAAGATCGCCCGCGCGGATGGCAGAGGGTCAGCGTTGAGCGGGCCAGTAGGTCGACCCCTACGCCAGCAGGCGTCGTCACATGCGGACAACGCCAAACGTCGGGTGGTCCGGCCCGTCGATGGTGTGGCACTCGTGCGTGTCGGTCAGCTCGCGCCAGAGGCGGTGCACCTCCACAGTCGGGTCACCTCCAGTGACGCCCTCGAAGATGTCGTGCAGGAGCACGAGACCACCCGGGCGGACATGGGGCGAGTAGTTCTCGAAGTCGTCCTTTGCCCCCTCGTACGTGTGGTCCCCGTCTATGAACAGCACGTCGAGTTTGCGCCCCGCCAATAGCTCCCGCACATGCTCCACCGCAGCCGGGCTGCGGGAATTCCCCAGCACACTCGCGAGTTGCTGACCCGGATGCAGGAACTGCTGGAAGTGAGGGACCTGCTCCGGCGCGTATCCGCCTCCCCATCGCCCTCCGGGCAGATCGAGGCTTATAAGGCACGCCTCAGGATGCGCCACCTGCGCCCAACAGAACAGGCTTCCGCCATGGGCCGTGCCGATTTCCATGAACGTGCGGGGCTCGCACTCTCGGACGATCTGCATCGCCTCGATGCTGTCGGCCTCTGTCTGGTGTATGCCGTACAGGATGCTCGCCGCGAGGTAGATGGCGCCCTCGTCCGCCGGCTCATCCTGCTCGGCGGGAACGACCAGTCCCAGGTCGCGCAGCTGTGCAAAGGCGCGAAGCGCTTGCGTCGAGCTGCTCGTCGTCGCGAGGCCGTCTATCTTCAGCACGTGCGACGCGGGCCGGGGCTCCCGGAAGCCTTCGAGGATCGCGGTCAGCGTTTCGTTATGGTCGGCGAATTGCAGAGCCAGGTCGTCGGCGTGGGCCGACGGGTCGCCATCGGCGGCACGGCGTACGACCCTCAGCACATGGTACGCGAAGCGTCGGGGCAGCAATCCGGCGCGGTGGTCTGCCTGGGGCCGTTCGACCTCTGGCCAGGGGGCGGTAGACCAATCCCAGTCGTAGTAGCGCAGCCAGCGTGATGTCCGCCAGAGCCCATCCATACCCGCCCTTTGCTCCTGACCCCTGGTTGCCGGCGCCACCCGATGCCGGCCGTACGGCGTTGCCGCGGCATTATGCCACGCCGCGAGGGTACATATCGACATGGACGCCTCACCTGTCCGCCGTGCAGCAAGGGCCGCTGCCCGACCTATGCAACAGACACGCCCGGGCCGCCGAGCTGCCATCCCGGTGTCGTCTCGGACCTTCCGGTGTAATCTGCGTCGCAGCGGCGGGAGGACGTCTGCTCAACATCGAGAGGACATCCATGCTGTGGGGCTACGCGAACGGTTGGTTCCCCGAGTACCTGACCGGGGACGACGACCCGCTCTACGCCAAGCTGAGATTCCTTCTCAAGCACGGCTTCCGTGAGATGCCCCTGTCGCTGACCGACATCAGCGCGATGGACGACGAGTATCGAGATGCGCTGGGCCGGTTCCTGAGCGACCACGACCTGCACATTACTCCGCAGGTCCGGTACGACTACGTCCACGCCGACGTCGACGAGGCCAAGCGGCGCCAGGACGACATCGTCGAGGCCCTCCGCGCGCACTCGACGATGCTTCGCAATCTGACCGTATTCACGATGGCCGGAGCCGGTCAGCGGTTCGACAGGGACATCGCCATAGACAGCAAACTCCGACGCCTCTCGGAGCGCCTCGCTCCGCTGGCCGCGGTCTGTCACAACCTCGGCACGCCGTTGGCCATCAATAACCAGGGCGACTTCTACATGGCGGACTTCGTGGAGCTGTGCGAGACGACCCCGCAGCTCTACCTGCATGTCGACACGTCGAACATCTTCTGGGCAGGAGAGCCGATCTTCCCGGCGTTCGAGTTGGCGGCGCCCTACATCGTGGGCACGCATTGGCGAGACGAGATCTGCGTCCTCGGAAACCGACAGCCCCGAGGCGTGCTACTGGAGAACTGCGTGACCGGCGAAGGCGATGTGCCCCTCCGACGTTGCTTCGACGTGCTGCGGGAGAGAGCCCCTAACCCCGACCGCCTGGTAATGGAGCTGGAACTCTTTCCGCCGAAGCGCGTGGATCGCCTGGACGCCATCGAGCAGGCCGTGTCGTACCTGCGAACGCTGCCGGGAGTAGAACTGTGACGTCGCGACATGGGCGATTGCGCGCGGTCATCGTCGGATGCGGAGGCATCGGCAAGACCCACGCCCGAAGCCTCGACCGCTCGGAGGCGGTGGAACGCGCAGGTCTGTGCGACGTCGACAGGCAGGTCGCCGAGGCGCTCGCGCACGCACACGGTCAAGAAGCGGTGTACACGGACATGGCACGGATGCTTGCCGAACTCCGGCCGGACATAGTCACCCTCGGCGTACCCACATCGGCGCACGCGGCCCTCACCGTGCAGGCTGCACAGGCAGGAGTGAAGGGCATCCTGTGCGAGAAGCCGATGGCGAAGAACCTCGCGGAGGCGCGACGCATGATCGACGCCTGCCGCGAGAGCGGCACGCACCTGATCGTGAACCACCAGCGGAGAACGACGCTCCCGCTACGACGCATGCGCGAACTCATCGTCGACGGCGCGATCGGCGACGTCACTCTCATACGCGCTAGTTGCCCCGGCGACATCCTGACCGACGGCACACACGCCATCGACTCGATGCGCTACTTAGCCGGTGACGCGCCCGTGGACTGGGTGTTCGGGAACGTATACCGGACGCCCGTGGACCCGGCCAAGCCGATTGGGAAGGGCTGCGTGGACGTCGGTGGCTGGCGCTACCGGCACGGCTGTCCGATCGAGAACGGCGGCTTCGCCCTGTGGCAGTTCGCCACTGGCGTGCGGGCGGAACTACTGTGCGGCGAGCTTCGCATCCCCGGGCGAGGCTACCAGGACTACACGGTATTCGGCGACGCCGGAGAACTCTGGCGCCCAGGGGACGCCAGGGACCCGAACCTGCTCCTTCGCACGGACGCCACCGGCGGTTGGAAGCCGGTGCAAGGGTGCGCGCCCGAGGACACCGCAGACACGTTCGCCGCCAACTACGATCGCCTCGCGCGGGACATCCAGCGCGGCGTGTCCGAGCATCCGCTCGCCGCGGAGAACGGGCTGCGGGCGCTGGAGATCATCATGGCGATCTACGAATCCGCGCGACTCCGCAGTCGGGTGAGCCTCCCGCTCGACCAGGACGAGCTGCCAACCGACATCATGGCGCGCGACGGCACGTTCTGAGGCACGGAGATCGTAACGCCGCCGAGCCCGGGTCAAGACGCGGCCCCTAGCGCCCACGAGCCATTGCCAACGGGACCGGAGTCGCCAGTGGTCGCCCACAGCGATCAGGCTGGTAAGCGCTCTGGAGACGGCTCTCATGATCATGGACGCGATTGTGTTCTGTTAGACGCCCCCGTCATCGGGCGCCGAGAGAACGGTACGCCGACCTGGTCGAGGACCGCACGCGGGTTTACGAACGCAGGCAGCGCTCGTCCACACGCCGGAATGACACTCCCAATATCGCCAGATCCGACCCGTATGACAGGCGGATCTACAGGCGTCGGCTCGATGGGTTTTGGGACAGTCGGTATCGAGAACCCTCCACGAGCGGAGATCGTGGGCCGCAGCAGGGCCTGGATAGCATGGGAAGGTCGGCGCAGCCCACGCTTCACAGTTCGTAGCCGGCCGACGCAAGCCAGTCCGAGTACCGCTCCGTGATTTCCCGCGCCTCAGCGTCCGCAAGCACCACCCGCCACGTCCCGCTGGCCCCCTCGTAGCGGGAGATGTGGTTGTAGTTCAGGTGCGTGGTCGGATCGGTCCACGCGATATTCCCACGCTGCATCTCCGCGACGAGGCTAGCCGCAGCCGGCGGATCGCTCGCCCGAAGCTTGGCCAGATGGTCATTGAGGGAGTCACGAGCCTGTGCTGCAATCCGCTGGGCATTCTCGATCGAGGTCTCCTCGACGATCTCGTCCACCATCTCGTCGTCGGCGGGGACGTTGAGGAACCTACCGATGTCCCGCACGGCACGATGGGGGTCCGCGGTGACGTCCTCGTACCTCTGCCACAGCACAGCGCTCGGCTCGCGATCTCTGACGCTGCGGAGTTCCTCGTAGTACCCGATGGCCTTATCCAAACGGTCGGTCAGCGCAGGTCCCCGCCAGGTGCGGACGTGCTTAGCCGAAGCGGCCACGTCCCGGATGTCTCGGTATATGTAGCAGATCTGGAGGGAGCCGTCCCCCACTGTCTCCGCGATCAGCGGATGCGCTTCGTGTATCTTCACGAGATGCCGCGTTGGGTCGCGCATCCACGTAAGGAAGCGCTCGTCGGTGAGTGGGGACGTGTGGCCGGGGTACGTGGAAGCGAACCCATGCGCCTCGCCGCTGCAGGTCTTTTGGATCAGCATCCGCGTCCAGTTGTATTGCAGCGTCGATCCAGCGCGCATCATTCCGTTGCACAGGATGAGCATGAAGCTCCCTATCCGGCTTTGCGACGGACAGATCATGAATGTGCGGCAGTATACGCGGGATTCTCGGAGGGAGATGTGTCCTACGTCGTCGTCGGCTTCATATGCCGCGCGACGGTGGCTTGCCCCGGCCCAAGCGTACCCGGAGAAACGATGGAGAAAGCTCCGAGCAACGCCGACCTCGTCAAGATGATCGGACTACAGGTGGGCGAGGCCATTGCGCGGAATCCCGAGTCGCGGCTGGGATTCGACCGCGTGAATGCGCTCGTCGGAGCCCGACTCTCGCTATAGTCACGGTGCGAGGAGGCTCACTGATATCGCGCGGTCGCTCGGCTCGAAGGAGGGACCCAGCGGGCGCGTGCCGTCCCCAGGCCGCTCGCGACAGGGACAGCACGTCGCCTGTCGTGACTGCACTACTCCTCACCGTCGTAGTAGTCCTCAACTGCTTGGACGCGGAATAGCCCCATCCTCGCACCGCCCCACTTGTCGCTGTCCACGTAGTGGCAGAGATCCACAGGCGGATTGTTGGCGATGATCTGAACGACCAGATCGCTCTCACCCGTATTGTGGATCTGGTGGGCCTCTCCGGGCGGACACATCATCGCGTCGCCTTCATTGATGGATACCACTCCTTCCTCCAGGCGCATCTCCCCTGCGCCCTCCATGACGTAGTAGAACTCCCACTGGCCTACGTGGGAGTGGTACGGCCATGGCCGTTTCCCCGGCGGGATGCGGAGAAACACCATCTCGAACGGATGCCCGGCCTCACTCGCATTCATCGGTCCTGAGTAGTCTAGGTAGGCGCCCTCGAACTTCCCTTTTGGCGATCCATGGCTGCGCCACTTGGTGCCACTCCGCGGTACGTGGTTCACACCACATCCTCTCTGCTTGCTGGCGTAAGGTGGGACCGACACGGGAATCTCGGATCTGAGCCGCCGCGCCTTAGCGCGGCCCCAACATGGCCGGGGACAGATGCGCATTGGTCTCCCAAGGAGTAGCCTGCTACGGTGGGTCGATATCCAGCGCTGCGGGCACGCGGCCTCGGTTCGGGTCACGCCACTGTGTCCACCCGCCGGCATGGCCCCCAGGTATCGCGAATGCGACGGACACAGTCAGCGGTCTGATCAGTCCGGTTGTGGAGCCAGATCTCCACATAAGTGCGCCTATCGGAGACTCCCAGACATTGCCAACCTGGCGCGTGATGCCATTGACGCGCTAGATTGTGCGTGGACGGATCCGACCCGCCTGGTGCTCTACCCGCCCGCGACAAGAGAGCAGCGGCAATGAGAACAGAAGCTGGTCGCACGCGTCCGAGCGGAGCAGTCGTTGTTGCGCTGGTTCTCCTGTGTGTCTGCGGGATGCCACACGCGTGGTCCCGGGACGGCGGACGTATTGTGTTCGGAGCGGTCTCTGCAGGTGACGCCACGCATGCACGGAGGCTTTTCGTAACTACCCCCAAGGGCGCCGGGTTCGAGGAGCTGAAGGCCGGCCAGCCCTGGGGCAACGAGCCTGCGTGGTCGAACGACGGCCGCTTTGTCGCGTTCTCGCACAGTCCCGAGAGGTTAGAGTGTCGCATTTACGTGATGGATGCCGACGGGGGCAACCTGAGACGAATCTCTAACGCGCCCTTCCCCTATGGCGACAGTTACCCCAGCTGGTCGCCGCGAGGCGACGCGATCGCCTTCGCATCCGCCCGCGAGGGCCGTGGCCGCGAGGGCGTCTATGTGTCGGATATCGATGGCGGCGAGGAAGTCCGGATAACGGGTCTGGATACCTCGGTCATGTGGTCCAACTGGCGGCCGGTAGGAGACGCCATCGTCTACGCGTCGACCAAAGCTGGCACCATGGATATCCACATCATGGACGGCCGAGGGAGCCACCTGGCCCAGCTGACCGACGACCGCCGCTGGGACATGACTCCCAGTTGGCATCCCCGCGGGGAGGCGATCGCGTTTGCGTCCGTCGGCGAAGCCGACGTGACAGGTGACATCTACACAATAGACGCCGACGGGTCCAACAGGCGACGCATCACCAAGCATCCCGCGGACGAGAGCGATCCCTGCTGGTCGCCGGACGCCACACAGATCCTGTTTGAGTCGAATCGTGACGGTCGCCAGGGGCTATTCATCATGGATCTGGAAGGTCGTCGGATCGTACGGCGGGTGACGGATGGCCGGTTTGACTATATCGAAGGGTCGGACTGGTACGATCCGCGCTTCCCGCGTAGCGTCTCGCCCATCGGCCGGCACGCAGCCATGTGGGGTTGGATCAAGCAGCTTGGACCACCCGCTCCGTGAGCATGCGGGCGGCGGGCCTTCCTAGAACCGGCATTGTGTCGCCTTCTGACCTCCCTATACGGCCAGTTGTGGAGCGGCGTTCGATCACAGAATGACCTCTATCAGGAAGCGGACATCTCCCGAACGAGACACTATCCTAGAACTGTACAGGATCGAGATGGGGACGCATCGCCAGTCATTCCCCATGTACCGCGTGTGACGCGACCCGGCTTTTCTGCCATCGGCGTGATGGCCTGCCGACGGGCCCATGCTGGCCATCGCGATGCTGCGGCCCGGCGAGCCGTGACCCACTTTCACGCGGACCTCGTGCGTTCATGCGGACCGGCTGTACGAGGCTGCATCAGGAGTTGGCGTATGTCGCCTCTTTTCGCCCGGAAGCTGAAACTGCTTGGTCTGATGTGCGCCTTCACTTCCGGTGTCGGCGTGCTCTACGAACTCATCGACGAAAAGACCGTGACCACATCAAGCATCCTCTTCGGCTTACCGATGGGTCTGTCCTTCGCGGTCATGGAACTCTTCGTGTTCAACCGATTCCGCAAGCGTCTGCAACCGCTGCCATTCGTACCCCTGGTTCTCGTCAAGGCGACTCTTTACACCCTCATCGTGTGGCCCGCAGCGGTCGCTGTGGGCCTTGGCGTAGGTTTGGCGACCGGCAAGTCGTGGGAGGAATTCGTCGCATCCATCGTCGCCCGGGAGATGATCGTGCTCCTCGCCTTCGTCCTCGCAGTCTACGCGGGGATGGTGTTCTTCCTCGAGATCAACCGCATGCTCGGCCACCATGCGCTCATGAGGTTTATCCGGGGAAAGTACCGCCGGCCGACGCAGGAGGACCGAATCTTCATGTTCCTGGACCTGAAGGCCAGCACGACGATCGCGGAGCGGCTGGGAAGTCGGTACTACCTCCTCCTGAACGAGTTCTTCCACGACATCTCGCTACCGGTCATGATGACGCGCGCGGAGATCTACCAATACGTGGGCGACGAGGTCGTTCTGACATGGCAGCTTGGCGCCGGTCTACGCGACGCGAACTGCCTGCGGACGTATTCGCTGATACAGGATGCCGTTGCCGGACGGGCGGATGAGTACATGCGGCGCTACGGGACGGTACCTGAATACAAAGCCGGGCTCCACTGTGGTGTGGTGGTGAGCGCGCAGATCGGCGACATCAAACGCGAAATCGTCTACAACGGCGATGTCGTGAACACGGCTTCCCGAATCCAGGAGCAGTGTGGCGAACTCGGCGAAGACCTGGTTGTTTCCGATGATCTGATGCGCCTGGTCGAGGTACCGGACGGCTTCAAGGCCGAGCCGTTGGGCCACATCGACCTCAAGGGGAAGGAACAACCCGTGGCATTGTGGGCGTTGCGGGCCGGCTACGCCGCGTGACTTGTCCCGTGGGTGATGAGCGTCGGCCAAGAACCGCCGCTATCAGCCGCCACGTTCCGGCCTCGTTCGGTCGGCCCGGGGCCGTAGCGAGGAGCTGAAACACCCGCATTGCAGACTGCGGGCATGGCCTGCGGTCCCAGACGCTGCACGGTCTGGAGGCCCACTTGTGACGCGCAACGCCCCTGGCTTCCGACAGAAGATCCTATGTCGCCTCCTCCTCACCCCGCTCGAAGCCAGTCGTGGAACGGGATTTCACCACATGAGTGCGTTCATCGGAAAGCAGGCGCTCTGGGCAGGAAGTGACCGACGACGAGCGGCGCCACTGGCGGGAGATTCAGCGGAAGCAGCGCACACTACGGCAGATGAGCACCCGCGACCTGGGCGAGCGCGTAGGCGTGTCGCACGCGATGATCAGTCGATGGGAACTCACCCATACCCAGGGCGATGCACAAGCAGGCGGTACTCGTTCCCCACGGCGGCGGAGACCGACGTCATCCGTCCTCGAGTTCCCCAGGCGCCAGGGCCGCGTCTGCTCTGTGGGCGTCCAGCACGTCATCCGCGTGGCGCTCTTCCATGCGCCTGGTGCGTTCGTCAATGGCGTGTAGCGCCGCTTTGATATCCTCCAACTGTTCCTGGACGGAGCCCTTCTCCAGCCCACGCCTCTTCCGATGCAGGTGGGTGGCAAGCCCGCCGAGGATCAGTGATAGCCATACACCGAAGATGATGGCGAATACCATGAACCCAGACATTGGCCACTCCACATCCGCGAGCCTTGTGGCGGGCATGCGGCGACATCGCGCGCCGAATACCGATGAACAGCCGTAGGGTACGCAGACCGCAGACGGTGGGCAACCCAGACTGTATCCGTCCGTTGGATTGGCGCGGCCTGTATGCAGGCTCACCGTCCATCTGGCGCCCGGACTCATGCGGCGTGTGGAATGTCACCGCTCGACGGCGATCGCCGCCAATGGCTGTTGGACGGCGTTTTCCAAGCGGATCATCGCGTCGAGGATGTCCATCCACCGTTCCTCGTCGCCTGCATACCCACCGCCAGGCAGCATGATGTACATTCCCGTCCCGTTTGGGCCGTCCTCTGACCATGTGAGTCCTGGACCGAACACGGCATCGATCTCATCGTGCTGTCCCTGAGCCGTTGGGCGAGGGCGCCGTTCTCCGCTAGCTTCTCTGTCCTCATTGGACTCGCATACCAGCGAGGCATCGGACAGACGGACATTGTAGTAGTCGACCTAGGGAAGGCCAGCAGAGGAGGAGGGGTACCCTCTCGCCGTGGCATGTCGCGCGGCGGATTGTCGCAGCGCCCCGCCCCGCGTATGCTCGCCTCCCCGGACGACAGAGGAGGAAGATATGACGTACGAAGACCACCCGGCCGATGCTGCCCTACCTATGACCGACGAGCAGAAGTTCATCTTCGACCTGAAGGGGTGGCTCCTGTTGCCCGGACTACTTGCGGACGGCGAAGTGACCGCCATACGTGAACACGTCTACGCGCTCAGGGACGACCGCGACAGCCTGGACCCGAAAGATCGCTATTCGCTCAGCGGCCCGGGGCAGATATTGGTGGACCATCCTGCCATCGTTACGGTGTTGCGCGGCGTCTTGGGCGCAGACCGCCACGACGGCTGCTATGGCTTCCGGTGTGAGAACAGCTTCCCCATGATCCGCAGCGAGGGCCAGAGCGGCCTGGTGCCGCACGCGGGCCCCAGAGGTCTGCACAGCTATTCCTTTCTGAACGGCGGCATTTACAGCGGCCTAACGCGCGTGGCGTGGGAGTTGAACCCCGTCCGTAAGGGCGAAGGCGGCACACTCGTCATGTCGGGCAGTCACAAAATGAACTTCCCCATCCCCGACTCGCATAGGGGCTTCGATTCGCCGCTCTTCGAGACGTACGAGTGCCCTCCTGGGTCAGCGATCATCTTCTCGGAGAGCGTGAACCACGCTGGCCCAATGTGGACAACGAAGGACCATCCCCGGGTCGCCGTCTTCAACTGCTACAGCAACGCCGACGCACAGTTCCACAAGCTGAACCTGCCGACCGAAGTGATTGAGGCTATGCCCCCGAAGCGCAGGACCCTCTTCCGAGGCGTGTGGCACCACGACTTCTCGAGGGCGCAGTCGAACGACTACTTCAGCGACGAGAACGTCGCGCTGTAACGCTCGCGCGGGCGCCGAGATGTCCGTCCGTTCGGGCGCTCGTCAACGCGCATTTCCCGACGTCTCCATCATCCGTGCAGTTGCCTGCCCGATGGGCCCGGAATCCTAGCCCTTCGATAATCGGTATTATGGCGGCTTCGATGCCGTGTCTTAAGCTGCACTTCCCTGTGGCCATGCCGATTCCAGACGACTTGCGCGCGGCGCGCAGACGCCAGCCGAGGAGTATCAGGCGCTAGAGTGCGTACAGGGATTCACGCGAAACGGGATACGCGCACACGTTCCGAGCGGCATCGCGACGTCGTGGCTGGCTGACTGGGAGAAGGCGAGGATGACGTGGGAGTTTCAGGCGGACCCCGTATAGAACGCTACCTAGCGGCAGCCGTCGCATTCCGGGCGTTCCACATCCCATCCCGTAACAGGGCGGCAATCTCCGACGGACGCCGCGCATGCTGCAGTGTCCCGACTGGACAAGGTCCAGACCATGCAGCCATCGCCGGGAGGCAGGACACGATGGACGCTAGATCACAGCGCCGTCCAGAATCGACAACCTGTAGGCGGTTTTGGCGTAGGATGGATCCGCCGACCATCTCGGAGACGTGCTTAGCGCGTTCTGGAGGACAGCGATGGGTGACTGTATCTTCTGCCGAATCGTCGGTGGCGACGCAGAGTCGTGGAAGATCCTCGAGACTTCGGCCGCCTACGCCTTCCTCGATGTCGCTCCCGTAAGTGAGTACCACACCCTCGTAGTTCCGAAGCGTCACTACGCGGACATCTTCGACGTTCCCGAGGACGAACTAACACAGGTCATATCGGCGGTGAAGCAGGTCGTCGATCTGTATCACGAGCGGTTGGGGATCCAGAACGTGCAGATCGTGAACAGCTCTGGCGAGGAGGCGCAGCAGGACGTCTTGCACCTTCACTTCCACGTCGTCCCACGGCACGCCGGCGATGGCCAGGATGTGCAGTGGTCAACACACCCGGAGATGGTGGAGCGGTTCGGAGCGCTGCTCGACCGTCTCGCGGGAGCAGCAGACTGATCGGCGCCGATCGCGCAGTCTGGGCCGTATATTCACCGTCTGGGGAAGGGGCGCCACAGTGAACCGTTGGGAGTCTATCCGCGTTCGCGCATGCGGTGTCTTTCGACGCGGTGATGAGGTGTTGCTGATCCGGAAGTTCCGCCCTGTGCACTACCTGTTGCCTGGCGGAGGGACCCGTTACGGCGAACCTACTGAGGATGCCGTACGACGCGAGATGCATGAGGAGTTGGACGTACGGATATCTGAGGCGCAATATGTGGGGATGTTCGAGAGCTTGGGCACAACAATCGACGGTCTTCTCTCGCACGGCATTTCAGTGGTGTACGAAGTCGCCACCGATGCCAAGGGGTTCTACGAACAGGAGACTGTTACCGTCCGAGACGAGACGGCGACCATGACGGCGGTGTGGGTGGCGGTCGCTGACGTTCCTCTGGACACGTGGGATGTAGGCGAAGGTCTGCGGGGCGTGCTTGGGCTGATGACGCAGGAGCCCTAGAAACTAGCGGCGCTGTCACCCTGGTACTGCCCACTGTCGCCATACTGTTCGCTGGCGTTGCGACCCCAGGCCTAGCCACGCGGCTTCGGCAGCGCCGGAATCCACGTGTGCTTCCCCGTTCTCTTCAAGGGTCGTCCTGATTCGAGGTGTTCGCCTCATCGCTCCAGTTGATGGGCCGGCGGCCTGGAACCGCCTAATTTCCGATAATCAGTATCCTGCTATCACCGATGCCGTGTCAGAACCTGCGCTTCCTAGTGTCGCGGCCCATGCCTCTACATCCGCGCTACAAGTGGGTGCGCGACGATGACGCTGGCCCGGATCAATCCACCTCACGAGAAGTGACGAGGATCGTATACCGTTCGTCTTACCTTGGCTCTTAAATCCCGCGGTAGAACGAGTAAAAGGCGAGGGCCACCGATCATCGTTCGGATGATGCCCAGACGCGCGCGGGACTCACACAGAATCTCCCGAAAGCGATGACTTGGGCGCCGCTAGTCGGTAGGTTGTGGGAAGGCGCATCCGGCGCGTTCTGGCTCAACACCTGCGCGCGATAAGCTGAGCGACGGTTGCGGTCCTTAGACCTCATGCTCCTCCGCGAGGAACGCCGTCGAGCGAGAATGGTCGATGAACTTGGACTCATCCTCTCCGAGGACGGCGCCGAGCTTCGCGCCCGCCGGAGAGCTCATTGCCTCGACGAACGCCTGCTCGGACTCGAACCAGACCTCCGCGACACCGTCGAACTCCTGCACCATTCCTCGCGACTCGCGAAGCATCGCGTTAGCCGGGGTATCGATGGTGTGATCCTGCACGTATTTGATCGCCCTGTGGGTCTCCACGAAGGACTGGAACAGAGGGGCGTGCTTGTTCTTCCAGTAGTCTTGGAACTGCTCTCGCGAGAGATCTGGATGGCGGTGTAGGCACATAACGAACTTGATCATGACTATGGGTTCCTTTGGTTGGCTGTGCACGAACAGGTGGCTAAGATAGCATTCTCGCTGTACGACCACCACGCGCGCTCATGACCGCTGGGCTCGTCAAGAGCGAGATTGATGAAATGAATGACTCGGTAACCATCGTCGTAGCGCACACCGTCAAGCCTGGACGTGAGGCCGATTTCCAACAGTGGCGACACAAGATCGCCATTGAGACTGAGAGGTCTGACGGCTACCAGGGCTACATTGCGTTCCCACCGTCCACGGCAGAGCCAGGCGCCTTCAACATCGCGTTTCGGTACGCGTCCCTCAAGCAGCTCAACACGTTTTGGAACTCAGATGGTTACCAGCGGCTGCGTGGCGAGTTGGACGATCTCGTAAGCGAGCCGTCGCGCTTCCAACAGCAAACAGGGATTGAGCACTGGTTCGTTCAACCTGGCGCTGGCGGCCAGCCACCGAAGTACAAGATGGTCGTTGTGGTTTTCCTCGTGCTGTTTCCACTCGTGTCATTCATCCCGCCAGCTCTTCAGCCGCTCCTCGGTCATCTCCTTCCCGATTGGGCGGTGTTTCCGGTAGTGAATCTCCTCGTCATCCTGATCATGACATACATCGCCATGCCGCTTGTGACACGGGCTCTCGGGCGATGGCTAAAGCCGACTTGAGACCCTCAACCTCGAGCTCTGGATCTCCACGGGCGCCCCTCCTCACCGTCGCCGACGGATCTCCCTCACTTTTCGGGAATTGGATTAATCCGGGCCAGCGGGTGCGTCGCGCACCCGCTTGTGGCGCGGATATAGAGGCGTGGACCGCAACCACCAGTACGGCTTTCACGGAAAGTGAGGGAGAGCCTATTCTGCTATCACCCCATAGGCCGCTAACCGCCGGTGGTAGCACGGATCTACGGGACTTTCCCACCTATCGTCCTGACGACGTCCAGAATCCGTCGGGCTTGCGCTGAATCTTCGATAGCCGATGATAGGGGTCAGCCAATTCCTGGCCTCTGCGCGTGAACCCGACCGTGCACCGGCCATCGCTTCCACCCCCGCGATCCCGGTGAACCACGGGCCCCCGCTCAGCCCGCTGGCGCCCGAATCGACGTTTCTCACCGACCCCGCCAACGCGGCGTGCGACTGGCTACTCGACGTGTGACAACGGCACGAGCCGGGCGAGCCGACGCAGCCGACCTTCCGAATGCGCGCAGCGACCGATCTTGTCGCGCGACGGTGGGCCCACGAGGAAGCGGACGCGCGCGCGGAGGCGCTAACCGTCACATGGTCCAGTTGGGCGTGTCGGGCGTGGCGATGGAGGTGGACAACGAGAAGCGCTTATACGCAAGGCGGCGCCGGTCAGGACCGGACGGCGCGCCCGCAGCACACTGAAGCGCGACAGGGGTGAGCTAAGCTCACCCCTGCTACGCATACGCTTTGGTCCGACGCCCGGACGTCTAGTGGCTCCCGGAGCCGATCGTCTCGAGATCGCGATAGGCGAACGACTTCTCGACGCCCGCGTGGATCTCTCCGTCCACCTCGACGTACGGGTAGATCAGGTAGTTCACCGGGCCGGCTTCCTGCGGCGGCGCCAGCGTGATGTCGCGACCGCGCGAGAAGTAGATGCGGTTCTCGTCGAGGTTGCCATAGTAGTAGTCGAACATCTCCGGGTGCTTGCTGGCCTCGGAGCTGTCCACGGGCACCCAGCCGGAACCGTCGATGTACAGTTCCGCCCAGCAGTGATAACCACCCACCGTGCCTTTGCTGTCGGCAGGCGGAATCGGGAAGCCGATCTCGAAAATGGCGGGGATCTTGGCCGCCCGCGCCATCCCGATTATCAGCGAATGGAAGTCGGTGCAGTTGCCGGTCTTAACGTCGCAAGCGTAGATCGCGTCGCCCCGACCCCAGCCTTCGCCCGACTTGTCGTAGGTCATCAGTTCGGTCACGTGGTCGTAGATCGCGCGCGCCTTGAGTGGCTTCTGCGCGCCCTGTGTGGCTTCTACGGACAGATCCGCGATGCGACCCGAGATCGGGACCAGCGCGTCCTCCCGGAGCAGCCGTGCGCGCAGGTCGTCGCCGACCTTGCCGCCGCCGGTCTCTCCCGCGACCTGCTCACGCCGGACGACGTCCACGGTCATCGTCACCGTGAATGCCTCGTCCGCCTCCGTCGCGTCGATGTACAGAACCGTGTTGCCGTATTCCTCTTCCACGTTCACCTCGGTGGCGAACGGCGACTCCACGCGCACGCCAAGCACGTCCTGATACGCGTTGGAGACCGGATAAGGCATCCACAGCCGCACGCTGTCGGCGCCTTCTGGAATCTCGTTGACGGTCGCCGTGTACGTGAACTCCAGATGACGCTGCCGCTCGGCGTTCGCGGCTCCTCCTAGCGCCAGGAAGACGCAAACCGCCGTGACCACGATAACTCGTCGCATGTAGCACTGCTCCGTTGTCGTTGCTTCTCGTCCGGTGCGGGCCGGGTAGGGATGGCCCCGAGGCGTGATTCCCCGTGAATACTGACCTCTGTTGATACCATTATAGGGCGGGATGTCGCGGGGGCTCAACTCCACACGCGGGCGCGCAGCCTCAACACCGACACGAGGCGGAGGCCAAACGCGTTGATGAAGTGGGGGTGGACACCGCCGCTTAGGTGTCTTGCCCGCCTCCCGCCGCGACCCTACAATGCAGCGTGAAGGGCGATACGCATTATCACTACCCACAGCATTCGTCGCCGACTGCGCAGGCGTGACATTTCGCATCCCCGCGCCACGGCTCGGCCGCTTGTCGCGGCGCTGGCAGTGGCGATCTTGGCGTTCGGCGTGTCGGCGCCGCTCTCGGCTCAGCGTGACGACGCTGGCTCCCGGCTACGTCGCGCGGAACAGCAACGCGAGCAGAAGGTCCGCGAGCTTCGCGAAGCGGAAACCGCGCTGGAAGACGCCGTCTCGCGCGAGAAAAGCGTGCTCGGCGCGCTTCACAAGCTCGACCGGCGGACGGACGCCACGCGGAAAGAGATCCGCGCCGCGCGTAAGGCCGTCACCGTCATTGAGAACCGCATCCAGGCGACCGAGGTCAAGATCGCGGCCCTCGTAGAGCAGCAGGACGCCCGCCGCGAACTCGTCCGGCGGCGCATCCGCGCGAACTACAAGATCAACTATCTGACGCCCGACGGCCTGTTCGCGATGGCGGTCGGCCAGGGGCATTTGCAGGACACGCTGGTGCGGCTCCGGTACGTCGCCGCCATCCGCGAGAAGGACGACGAGATCGTCCGCGGGTTCGTCGAGGACCAGAAGGCGCTGACCGTCGAGCGGGAGTCGCTAGCTGCGGAGAAGGTCGCGCTCACCGCGCAGCAGGCGACGTTGCTCGCGCGCGAGAAGTCGCTCCAGGTCGAGCGTAAGGCGCGCGCGGATGGTCTGGCCGCCGCGCGTGGCAACCGCGCCACTTGGAGCAAAACCGTGCGTGCGGTCGGCGCGGAGGCGCGCAAACTACGGGATCTCGTCGGCACACTTTCACGAGCGCAACGGTCAGGAGCGCGCCGACCATCCAGAGCGCCCCGCCGCGCGCGTCCGGCCGTCGTCAACAAGCCGACCGCGGAGATGGCGCTGCGCGCTCAACCGTCGGGCGCGTCACGGGTAAACCTTGACTGGCCGGTCGCCGGGACCGTAGTGAACAATGCGAGTTCCGAGCTCGAGGGCATTACTATCCGATGCGCCGAAGGCACGTCAGTCAACGCGATCCAGGCCGGAACCGTCGAATATGCCGAGTGGTTCGACGGCCTGGGATTCGGCAAGCTCCTCGTGCTGAACCATGGCGACGGGTTGCGGTCGTTCTACGCGCACCTGCAGGAGTTCTCCGTCACCAAGGGCGATATTGTCGCTGGCGGACAGACCGTGGGCGTGTCGGGCAGCACGGGTTCACTGCTCGGACCAGCGCTGTATTTCGAGATGCGCCACCACTTCGATGTCGTTAGTTTCGCAGAGGATCGCCCATAGTTGGGGCGACTTCGCGCGGAGTTTCACCGGGGTTCATAGGACGGATCAGCTTAATGCGCGGATTTTCACCGATTTTAGGGCATATTAGCGCAATGTCGGCCCTACTTCGGCCTGTAGTCGGCGGGTTTCTCATTGCCGCGCTGTGCTTGACGTCGTTCGCCATCGCCCAGGATGTGCCCACGCCGCCGGCCGAGGAAGAACAGCCCACCGCCGAGCCCGCTGAAGAGGTCGCGACCCTCGCGGATGTCGACAGCGTCGTTACGACGTTGCCGTTGCTCGGGGAGGTCCTGGCGCGGACGAAGCAGAACCACTATGACGACCCCGCGATCCAGCAACTCGTGGAGGGCGCGATCCGCGGCCTGCTCAAGACGCTGGACCCGTACAGCCAGTACTACAGCGCGGACGCGTATCAGGAACTGCAGACCGACACACGCGGGAAATTCGGCGGTCTCGGGATGTACATCGGGCTGAAGCAGAGCCGCCTGACGATCATCTCGCCGATCGAAGATACACCAGCGTACAGGGCCGGCGTGACGTCGGGAGACATCATCACCGACATCGATGGTGAATCGACCGCCGGAATCACCGCCGACGAAGCGGCGCGCAAGATGCGCGGCGAACCCGGCACCGACGTGACACTCACCATCTCACGTGAAGGGCTCGATGAGCCGCTCACCGTCACCATCACGCGGGACATCATCACCGTCATCTCGGTGAAGTTCCGACGGCTGAAAGACAACATCGGCTACGTGCGCGTAACCGGGTTCATGGAGCCGACCGCGGAAGCCGTCGCCGACGCGATCGAGTCGCTCGAAGCCGACGGCGTCGATGGGCTGATACTCGACCTGCGGAGCAATCCGGGCGGGCTGCTTAGCTCAGCCGTGCAGATCGCGAGCATGTTCCTCGACGAAGGGGAACTCATCGTCTATACGCAGGGGCGCGATAAGCACGAGGAGTTCTTCGTCACGCAGAAGCTGGCGGACACGAACCTGCCACTCACCGTGCTGGTGAACAACGGGAGCGCGAGCGCTTCGGAGATCGTTGCGGGGGCGTTGCAGGCGAACGATCGCGCGATCCTGATGGGGAACAAGACGTTCGGGAAGGCTTCCGTGCAGAAGATCTACCCGATTCAGGAAGGCGATCGCGCGACGGCCGTGAAGCTCACGATCGCGCACTACTACACGCCGGATGACGTGGACATCCATGAGGTAGGCATTGAGCCGGACGTGAAGCTGGAGGCGCTCAGCGCGCTGGAAGGGCGCATGTGGCGACGCGCGCGCTCCAGCGACGCGATGCAGGAACTCCTGAAGGACGAAGACGGCGACATCCTCGACCGGCTGGAAGCGCGCCGTCCGCGTGACACGACCTCGCCGTTGACGCGGAAGTACCGCGCGTTCATCGACGCGCTGGAAGACGACAGCATCGTTCTCGGGAATGAGTTGCTGCGGTACGCGATCGCGCTGGAAACCGTGGACGAGGCGGACGACTACGAAAACGACCCGCAGATCCGCTCGGCAGTGCAGTATCTGCGCGCGTTCGACGCGTTCCGCAACCTGCGCGTGAGCCCCTCGGACGATGCGCCTACCGAGCTGTAAAGGGCTCTCTGGGGAGCCAACCCATGGCGCAGGGCTGCCGCCACAGCAGCGGTCCTAGGCGCGAATGCGCAGATGAACGCCGTGCCCATTGCCGTGCCACTCGACAGGGCCACACGAGGACGCACGGAGCCACCCGGGCGATGTGGGAACAGGCTGTTGTCACCAGTGGTTCGCCACACTATGTCCGGGGGACGTGTCCGAACCCCGTCCTGAACTTCCCCGAAAGGCGTTCCCGCGCGCCACGCAACAGGTAGCACGATACCTGTGGCAGCCTAGTAGCGGTCTCCGCGTGCGATATCGACCGATGACGGGGGTACCAAAGGGATGCGCATGCGCTGGTTGGTCATCGCGTCCCTGCTACTGGTGTCGGCTCCGCCCCTCTCTCAGGCGCAAATCGTGAACGTACTGCCGCAGGCGGATACGGAGACGCCCGGCTTCGGCGCGATCGTGACCGGGTCGGTGGATCGCCGCACGGGCGCCACCGACGTACTCGTCCTTAGCGGTCGACTCCAGACCGCGTACCGGGATGACGACCGTGTGATTCTGGGCATCGCCTCCGGGGAGTTCGGGGACAAGGCCGGAGACCGGTTCGCCTCCCGCCACTTCGCTCACCTGCGCTACCGCTCCGCAGTGGGGCGTCGTCTGGCAGCGGAGGCGTTCGTGCAGCGTGAGGCCAACGAGTTCCGGCGCTTGGCATCTCGCGCGTTGGCCGGCGTGGGTCTACGGGTGGAGCCGTACCGGAGGGAGAAGGGCACGGTGGCAATCGGGTCGGCCTACATGCGGGAGCGAGAACGGCTGCGAGAAGGAGACGAGATCGACGCCGGCAGCGTCAGCGCCTTCCACCGGTGGTCCAACTATGTGTCGATTCGGTGGGTCACATCGGACACAACGTCTATCGCAGTGACGGCTTTTGTCCAACCCAAGACCGGCGACTTCGCGGACTGGCGCGCGCTCACCGAGGGCGGGGTGACGGTGGCCATCAGTCGCCGTACCAGCCTCGCGTTCAGCTACACGCTAAGCCACGATAGCAAGCCACCCGATGGCGTGGGGACGACCGACACGCGCGGCAAGACGGCAATCACGGTGAAGCTCTAGATTTGCCGAGCGGAGGCCCGTCTCGCTGTTGGGTCCGAATCTACAGAGAACCTGACCGACGGCATTCACAAATGACTGCGCGAATCCCATAGCGCCAGGCCTCCCAATGGGCGCCGCTCCGTCAGGCAAGTCCGGTTCGGCTGCGTACGGTAGAACACGGAACGACAACGTCGTAGAGTATGGGCCGCGCCGTCGAGGGGCGCGATGGCGCCACCAAGCGAGCGAAGCGTGTGACCAGGACCCGCCGGTTGGGCCACGCAGCTAGCGTGAGACTGGCGATCGTGGCGTTGCTGCCCAGGGAGTTGTCGCCGTCGTTGCATGCATCGTGGTCGCGGTTTCGGACGACATCCCGCGCGACCGTCGCGGCAGTAGCGTTTTCCGGCTGGGGAAGGATCCGGCGTGGCGTACTCCCGACGTTACTTCCACCGAGGCGAAGCCGATGCGCTGGCCGCCCGCGGATGAAGCGCCTGCCTCGCCACCAGGATCCCGGCCTGGGGCGGGCCAAGTCGCGCTCACGGTGGCCCTGCTGGTCGTAATCGGGCTCCTCAACCTGTACCTCTATACGGTCGCGGATCGCGCCTCGTCGCCGCTGCTTGTCAGCAGCCTGGCGTCGCACGCGTACTACCTGCTCATCCTCGTCAGCGCGCTGTTCTCCACCGGTCGGCATCTGTGGATCGGATGGGGCTCCAGCTCCGCCGCGTGCGGCGCGTACGCCGCCGTCCACCCGGATGAACCGGGCGTGGCGCTCGTGTGGGCCGCGTTCTCCGTGATCGCGGGCGGGACGGTCATGGGCATCCGACGGCTGAGAATCGAACGGGCGACCTATGAGGAGGATCTGGCCGCGCTGGATGTGGTCAGCGCGGAAGCCCGCAAGCGGCTCGACGAACAGTCGGCGCTGTTCGAAGTCGGTCAGATGATGGCTCTGACGTTCGACATCGGTCGGCTATTCGAGGACACGATGTCGCTCGTGGAGGAGCGGCTGCATATGCATCGCGGCGTGCTGTCGCTGTACGACGCGGACGCGGGCGAGCTGGTCATCGAACAGGCGTACGGCGTGACCCCCGAGATGATGCTGGCGGGCAAGTATCGTCTGGCGGAGGACATCTACGCGCAGGTCCTAGAGCGCGGGAAGCCGATGGCGGCGCCGAATATCGGGGACGCCCCCATCGCGTTGGGCGCGGAGGTGGATCGAACGGAGGCCCGCCACGTCGCCTTCCTGTGCGTGCCTATCTTGATGGAGGCCGAGACGGTCGGGGTACTGAGCGTGGATCGCGCTCCCGCCGACGAGCGCACGCTGGCCGACGACCTGCACTTCCTGACAATCCTCGCGTCGGTGTTCGCGCAGGCTCTGAAGATCCAGCAGATGATCGACGACGCGTTGGCGCAAGATCGGCTGGCGTCGCTGGGGAAGATGGCGCGGAGCGTGGCGCACGAGGTGCGGAACCCCCTCGGCGGCATCCGCGGGGCGGCGCAGTTGCTGCAGATGGACCTCGCGGAGGCAGAGACGGAAGGCGAGGCGGCCGATGAGGCACAAGGTTACACGCGCATCATCATCGAGGAGGTGGATCGGTTGAACCGCGTCGTGGAGCAGTTGCTGTACTTCGGAAGCGCTCCTACCTCGGAGTACGCCAAGGTCGATATCGTCGAGGTGGTGGAGCATGTGGCGTTCCTCGTCAAGTCGGACGCGGCGGCCCATGGGGTGACGGTCGTCAAGGAGTTCGCCTCAGCACGCGCCGTGCTACAAGGCGACGAAGACGAGCTGAAGCAGGCGCTGCTGAACATCGCGCGGAACGCTGTCGAGGCGATGCCGGACGGCGGCGAGTTGCGGCTCGGGGTTACGCCGACCGCCTCCGCTGGGAAGGGCACGGCTGCGTCTGTCGAGGTCTCCGTCAGCGATACCGGGGTCGGACTGCCCGCCGAGGCACGGGAGGAGATATTCAGCCCCCTGTACACGACTAAGCAGAAGGGCACGGGGATCGGGCTCGCGCTTACTAAGCGGATCGTCGAGGAGCACGGCGGGTACATTGCCGTCGAGGACGGGGAGACGTGCGGGAGCCGGTTTCGGGTGGTGCTGCCAGCGAACGATGCCGCAGATGTCGGCTGACGGTCCGCGCCCCGTGTGTCGACTTCACGACTCTAGCCCGTCCAGCAGCTTGCGCTCGACCGTGCCCGACTCCATGAGCTCTGGATTGGCGATGCACGCCTCGATCACAATGCGCAGTAGGTCTTCCGCCAGAGCCAACGGGTCGCATGTCTCCCCGTTGAGGGCAATCGGTCGTTTGTCGCGTTTGCTGAGCGTAACGCCGTGGGCGATCTTGCTGCGGCGATCGTAGACCTTCCTGTAGGCGCCGAATACATCGTACGCCGTGACGTTCTCGACACCGGCGAGCGAGTTGCGCCCGGCGTAAGCGTAGACCGCCGCAGCCCGGACGCTAACCTTGTACGTGATCTCGCCGCTCCCATCCCCTAGCAGCGCTTCCATGCCTACGACGGCGTCCAACAGCCGATCCTCGACGGGAGACTGCACGATGGACCCGGCCGTCCGGCTCAGAGCCATCTCTAGGCCCGAGGCCGTCACCACCACGCCAGCGTCTTGGCGCATCCGTTCGAGTATCTCCATTCGCGGCGCCTTCGTACGCGCGCTGTGCAGGTTGTCCAGGTCGTGAGGTACGTCCAAACGTAGTTGAGCCGGCACGCGGTCCGCGACGCCATCCACGTCCATTTGCGGCAGGCCGAGGAACCAGCCTGGGGCCCAACCGTCTGCCGCGAGTAGGATCTGCGCGTACCCTGTGTCGACCGGGAATCGCAGCCTCAACAGGGCGAACAGAGCGTCCAGAAGCCGTTGCCGCTCGTGTAGGTATTCCCACGCTCGGCTGTAGGCTTCGCCGCGGTGTGTGTTCGCTACGTCTGTCGCCAGACGGAACGCGTGGGACGCGTGCCCGATCGTCGTAGGGTCCAGCAGCAGTGCGGGTGTCATGCGCGCGATCTGCATCGTCCGTGTCAGCTTGACGATCGATACGTCGTCCGTGAGCCTGAACGGGGTATCTTCCGCCACCGACGGGAACTGCACGTTCAGCATTGGCACTATCACGTGTACTCCGACCGTCCTTGAGAGCAGGCCCCGTTCCATCAGGACGTAGGCTTCGTCGAAGTCGTCGCCGGAGAAGTCGGCAGAGCCGGCGTGCTGGTACACGAGATGCATCACGAAATGACATATGAGGCCCCTCAGCCACAGGCAGCCGCGCGCGCGAGGCGGGCGCGGCTCATCGTCTGCCGGTGTGAAGTACCGCAACCGCCTGTCGTTGGTGAAAAACGCCCGGCACACGCTCTATCTCGGCGGCCACAGGCGCGTCATCGAGCCCGGAGTAGACCTCGACCCTCTCCGAACACTCACGGAAATCGGACGCTGAGTCCTCGGCTTCGCCCTGATCTAGCGAAGCGAGCTCGTACCAATGCCGCTCGACCGTGCTGCGATCGAGGAACTGTCGATATTCCGGCCATTCGGTGATGACCGTCTCGGCAATGCCGCGGACGCCGCTGTAGAATTCCGCATCCTGAACGTCTCGGTGCATCGGTCGAGTTGTCCGGGTGGGTGGCTGGACAGGCGGAGCCATGGTCGGCGTGTGCGACGTGTTCCCACGCCGTCTCCCCATCTCCATCTTCCCCAGCAAGGGAAGACGCTCGCTGGAGTCGGTCTCGGGCAGTCCTGCTCAACGCCGAGGCGACCGTCACTTCCTCGGCCCGCGCACGTCCCGGCTTCTGGGCTACTTGCGGATGACCATGCGGCGGGTCTCGCGATGGGTCGCGGCGCGCAGCTCGTAGATGTACATGCCACTTGCTGCCGGCTCGCCGCGCTCGTTTGCGCCGTCCCAGTAGGCGGCGCGGTCGCGATCGCGGTAGCGACCGAGGGCTCGCTCGCCGAGATACAACGTCCTGATGAGAGCGCCTTCGACGCTGTAGATGCTCACCGTGACCTCGGCGTCCTCGGATAGCTCGAAAGGTATCCACGTCTCGGGATTGAAGGGGTTTGGGTAGTTCTGTAAGAGCGCCGTGCTCGCGGGCGGCGGGTCGAAGCGCATGCGGAACACGTCGTGGCCGCGTCGCGATGTGTTGAGCCGGTCGCGGATGTCGAACGTCAGGCGTAGCTCGGCGTCGAAGTCGCGCAGGTTCTCTACCTGGATCGACGCGAGGGTGTCGAGCAGCGCTCCCTCGGTTAGCCACGCCGTCTGGATGTCGAGGACGCCACTCGCCTCGTCGCTGCGGTCGAGGAGCACTCGGCCTGCGCGTTCGTCGGTGGGCTCGGCGACGTGTACTCGCAACTGTCGGGGGTCGTACCGTAGCGTGATCCTCGCGGCGAGTAGGTCCGTCGGCTCGTCGAGGGCGAAGCTGACACGCTGTCGGCGCCAGTCGGACCGGTCAGCCATCGCCTCGTAGACGAGCGGGGACGACCCGTCGGGCGCGGAAACCACTGTGGGAGCCGCGAGCGGGGCGTTCTCCGCCGACCAGTTCCACATGACTAGGAACGTCGCCAAGTCCTCGAAGTCGATGACATCGTCGTAATCGGGCGTAAGCTCGGGCGGCGCGCCCGTCGTCGGGCCGATGTCGCGGTCGGTGTCGTTCTCGCGCCATGCCTGCGTGAAGAGGGCGACATCGTCGAAGTCTACGTCCATGTCCTCGTCGTAGTCGCCGAGGAGGTTCACGACGGTGAAGGCGCTTGTCGTCGCGGGAGTCCCCGAGGAGGAGTCGGAGGGCGTGACGCGCACCTGCACTTCCGCGCCGCCCGTGGAGGGGAAGTCGTCGCGTGTGCGCCAGTTCGTCGATCCCGTGTAGGTGGCCGTGTTGGCGACCGAGCGGTCGAGACTCGCGGCGGTCCACGTGCCTGAGGAGCCCTCGCGGTACTCCACCGTGAGGGTCACACGGTCGCCGTCGAAGTCCACGATCGTGTAGCCGATGCGGGCGTCGCCCGTCGCTGCGCCGGTCGGGGCCGTCACCGTGACCGTGGGCGGGACGTTGATGTCGACGACCGTGATCCTGAGCGTCTCCTCTTCGACCGTCCTGCCGGACTGCGTTGCCCGGATCGTCGGCGAGTACGACCCCGACTGAGCGAACGTCGGGTTGAAGGTGAAGGAGCGTGTTGTCGGGTTGAAGGAAGCGTTCGTCGGGAGACCGGTGGCGGACAGGGTTACCGCGCCGGCCGCTGCCGCCGAGATGTTCGCGCGTATGGTCAGGCTCGCGCCCTCGTCTACCCGGTGGGAGCCAGATGGTGTCGTGGACAGGACATCCACGTTCGCTACTGTGAACGTCAGGCTTTCACTATCGACTATCAACCCGCCCTGTAACGCGTCGACCGTCACGGTGTAGGCGCCCTGCTGCGCGAAGTCCGGCGCGAAGCGTAGCACGCCGGCGTCGTCGTCGTAGGACGCGTTCCGGGGCAGTCCCGTGACGCTGAAGGTGACGTCGTCGGCGACGCCATCGGCCTTGAGCACCTGCACGACCGCCTCAGCGCCCTCGGCCACGGACTGGGCGCCGTCGGGGTCGAGTGTGAAGCTCGCCACATTCGCTACGAGCACGCGCACGGTTTCAGAGCCGACCTCACGAGCGTCCTGCATCGCGACGACGGTTAGGGCGTGTTCCCCAGCCTGCCTGAAGTCGGGCGTAAACGTCAGTAGGTCGGTCGATGGATCGTAGGAAGCATTTGACGGGAGGTCCCGGGGGACTATCGTCAGGCCTGGTGCGTCGACGCCACGGTTCACCTGGATGACGGCGGTTTGACCCTCGGCGATCTCGACATCCTGCGAGGGCGCCAGAGACAGCACCCGCACGTCCGTGACGGCGACGAGGATTTCGTCCGTCTGGACGACCTGCCCGCTTTGGCGCGCCTCGACCGTGATGGCGTAATCCCCGGCCTGCGTGTAGTCGGGGGAGAACGTCAGGCGGCGCGCTGACGCATCGAAGGTGGCGTTCGGGGGGAGATCGGTCGCGGAGAACGTCACCGCCCGCAATGCCGCGGGGGTTCCCGCGACGGAGGCCGACGCGGTCTCACCCTCGGCGAGGATTAGCCCGCCACTCGGGTTGATGGCGAACACCTCCGCGTCGCTTACCGTGATGCGAACGTCCGCCGCCTGTACCGGGGAGCCGTTCTGCGACACCTCGACGGTGATCGTGTACGCGCCCGCCTGCGTGTAGTCCGGCTGGAAAGTTAGCCTGTTCGTCGCGGCGTTGAAGGTTGCGTTCGGCGGCAGGTCACGCACCGCTACGGTCAACGTGTCGGGCGCGTCCGCAGCCAGAACCACCCGCACGGTCGTCGACTCTCCCTCGGTCATCTGTGGGGACACGGGCGGGTCGAGGGTGAAGAGCTCCGAGTCGCTGATGGCGACATGGATCTCCTCCGTCTGAACCACTTCACCGTTCTGGGACGCGCGCACGGTGATCGTGTGATCACCCGTCTGCCCGAAGGCCGGGCTCAGGGTGATCTCGTTCGCTGCAGCGCTGAACGACGCGTTCGGTGGCAGGCCATCCGCCGAGACGGTCACCGCGCCCTGCGCCGCTGCCGCGAGTTCCACGGCGATAACGCGGACGGCGCCGCCGGACAGCAACTGCGGCTCGCTCGGGTTCAGCGTGAAGGGGCTCGCGTCGTCCACAGTCACACGGAGGCGCTCCTTCTGGACGCTCTCGTCGCCCTGCCATGCCTCGAAGGTGATCGTGTACGCGCCCGCCTGGGTGTAGTCGGGCGTAAAGGTGAATCGGCCGGTCGAGTCGTCGAACGTGGCGTTCGGCGGCAGTGGGCTCGCCGCTAGCGTCGTGTCGTCACCGGCGTTGGCTGTCCTCGTCGCCTGCGCGACCAGGGTCTGCCCCTCGCCGACCGTCTGCGGTTCCGACGGTTCGAGGCCGAAGGCCGCGGAGTGGTCGACCCTCAGCGTGACGTCGTGCTCCTCGGCGAGGCGGCCTCGCTGCGTGACTCGGAACGTCACGTCGTAGAACCCGGCCTGGGTCAGGTCGGGTGTGAAGGTGAGTTCGCGCTTCGCGGCGTCGAACGACGCGTTGGCGGGGAGATCGGGCGCCGTAACGCTCACGTTGTCCGGGACAGCGTGGTTGGCGGCCAGCCCAACGGTCAGTGATTCCCCGCCCACAACCAACCGTGGACCCAATCGGACGCGGAAGAGATCCTCGGCCGTCACCCTGAGATCGACGGAGACCGTGTCAACGCCCCGCTTGCCGTCGCTGACGCTGAACTCCACGGTGAGTCGTCCAGACTGCGTGTAGTCGGGTTCGATGCGAAACCGCCCTGTGACCGGGTCGAGCGTGGCGTTGGCGGGTAAGCTCTCCGCCGCGAAGACGAGCGGGTCGCCGTCCGGGTCGACCGCGGAGACGGTTAGCGTCGCGGACGCGCCTTCCGCCACCGTCAGAGAGGACGTCGACACCGATATCGTGGGCGGCAAGTTCAGCGTCAGGACCGGCGAGGGCCATAGCGTGACGGCCCCGTCGTCGCCTGCGCTCACGAGGAGTTCGCCATCGGGCGAGAAGGCTACGGAGCGGACGGTTCCGGCATGGCCGATAAGCTCCGCGAGTTGCCCCGGCGCGGCCGGGAACCACGCCCGAACCGTGGCGTCGGCGCTGCCGCTCGCCACCAGTTCACCGAACGGGGAGACGGCCACGGACCAGACCGGGAATTCGTGTCCTCGATGCACTACGGACGGCGCGAAGGCGCGCCCGGGCGGTCGCTCCCAGGTGCGCACGGTGCGATCCCATCCACCGCTTACGATCACAAGGCCGTCGGAGGAGAACGCTACGGAGCGGGCGGCGCCCGAGTGGCCGCGCAGATTGGCGATGGAGGCGGGAGACCCTGGGTTAGAGACATTCCAGAGCCTGATGGCGCCGCTGTCGCCGCCCACGGCAAGGAGCCTTCCGTCGGGCGAGAAGGCGACGCACCACACGGCGTTGTCGTTAGGGAGCGTCGTGATGACGGCGTGGGACGCCAGGTCCCACAGTTTCACGGTCCCGTCGTGGCTGCCGGTCGCCAGGATCGACGCGCCGGGGGAGAACGCGACCGAGGCGACCCAACCCGAGTGCCCGTCCAGGGCGGCTATCTGCCGGTGCGTCTGCGCGTCCCATAACTTTGCCGTCGGGTCGGGGCCGCCGGATGCTATGAGGCGCGCGTCCGGGGAGAAGGCGAGCGATAGCACCCGCTCGTGCGCGGCCATCGTCGCGAAGAGGACCTGGGACTGCGCCGACCAGAGCCGTATCGCTCCGTCGTCGCTACCGGTTGCCAGGATGGACGAGTCCGGGGAGAACGTGACGAACGAGGCGGCCGCGTCGTGCGGCAGCGTCGCAACGGCGCCTATGGGGGTGGGCGCGTTTCGGATTTCGAATTCGTCGGAGACCGTCGCCGGGCCGCTTTGCTGGGCGTCGGTGGCCGTCAGGCGCACTCGGGCGAGGACGAGCCTGCCCGGGAAGCGGGCGACCGTCGACCATACGAGGCTGCCGCGGTAGCTGGCAGGCGTTATACGCTGCGTCTGCCCCGTGACCTGGGCAGGTTCCCAGGTGGCTCCGTCGTCGGTCGAGTACTCCGCGGCCAGGTCGAGGGTTCGCCGGGTGACGCTGGCGAGTTCGTAGCGAATCACCACGTCTTCGAGGGGATTCGCGGCGACACTCGTGATCGTGGTCGTGGGAGGCGGTCCCTGTATCCAGTCTGCCGGCAACTGCAAGTCTACGCGGGCGTAAGCGCGCCCCGTTTCGACGGCGCGGAGCGTTCGAGCCTCGGAGACCTCGTGCGCGCCATCGGGGCGACGGACTGTCACGCGGATGACGTCGCCTTCTTTTATCGGCGGGGCCGTCGGCTCCACTACCGTGGCTTCATAGAGGCCGGAACGGACGGCCCCAACCACGGCCTCTCTGCTCCAGCCGCGGGTGAGGTCCTCGATCGTGACGTTCCAGCCGTCGGGCGCGACGCCGTTGGCGTCCCCGGCGGCCCCGTAGACGACGAACGAGTAGGGGTCGAGCGCGCCGTGCCTCGGGGGCGGGTCGAGGAAGACCGGCGCCAGGCCGTCCTGCATGACGGCGCCTATCTCGCTCTCAGAGAGAGCGCGACCGAACATCGCCGCCTCGTCGATGACCCCCTCGAAGGGGAATGTGCCGTTCGCCGAGCCGATCCTGAGAGGCTCGGACATAGCGTTGGATATCCGACGCGGCGAGTTGAGGGACCCCAGGGACTGGCCGTCGAGGTAGTGCGTGTAGTCGTCGCCCTCGCGCGTGATGGCGACGTGGGTCCAGCGTCCCGGCGCAGGGCGCCAGAAGTCGGAGTCGAGCCACGTCTGCACGCCGGACGTGTCGTTGATGTGGAAGGCGTTCTGTCCACCTCGGTGCAGCCACAGCCACTTGTTCCGCGCTCCGGGCCCGTCGTCCACGGTCATGAACGCGGCCGGAATGGATACGTCGCCTGTGTATTGCGCCCACATGGCAAGCGTGAAATCGGTGCGGGTCAGGTGCAGGTCGGGCGTGTGCTGCACCTCGACGTACGCCCCGCGCTCGAGCAGGAGACCACCACCGAACACTCCCTCGATCCACCGGGCATCGCCGACTACCGCAGCGTCGGCGCCGATGCCGGCGGCGTCGCGCGTCTGACGGCCGAAGCCCTCGTCTAGCGGCCACGCGCCGAGAAGGTTCGCCTGAAGCGGTTCGGAGGACGGGTCCTGGACCGTGAAATGGAAGGTGATCGAGGCAGTTGCGATCTCGGCGTCCTTGGTGGTCCGCTGCTGGGACGCGTACCGCACGCCAGTCGGGTCCGTGAGGTCCGCTCGGAAAACGTCGCCAGCGCGCGCCGCGTGTCCGCTCAGGAAAGCGCGCGTCGCCTGGTACGTCCCGGGACGCACGTCGCCGACGACCCCGGAGACGCGCCAGTTGGACGTCGTGTTCGTGGCCGTTACCGTCCACCCGTCGAGAGGCGATCCGGCGCCGTCGAGGGCGGTCCCGTTGACTACGTATACGGGAATCGCCTGTGCGTGGGGCGCCCCGAAGGCGAGGGCCAGGGCGGTGACAGCGGCAAGGAGGTACGTTGCGCGATTGGTTGTCATCGTCGGGCCGCCTCGCGGGAGAAGACCATGTGGGTTTCCTGTCGCGTTTCGGCGTGCGTCGCGCGTGGCCAGAGGTGGTTCGTAGCGCGGGACGGACGCGGAGGCGGATGTGCCCGACGGCTCGGAGGACCCCATCTCAATCCTCCCCTGCAAGGGGAAGACGCTTGTGAGGGCCACATGCCTATAGACGATGCAATCACCCGGGCGGCGGCCGATCGCGCGCTGCGCGCGTCGTCTTCGCCTTCCGCCTGTTCGCGTGTCGGCCTCATTCGACTACCACCATGCCGGGCGGCGTCTCGAGTAGGGACGTGGGGGCGTTGCTCGGGTCGCGGAGCGCCGCGCCTGCCGGGATGTCGAGAGCGCTCGTCGTGGCGCCAGACGCGCGGAAGGAGAGCGTGGCCAACACGCCGGTTCCCGACACTCCCGCCGGATCACCCTCGGCGACGCCCACGTCCACGAGAATTCGCCCCGGGGCAGCGTCATCGAGGAACACCACGGCGCCTCCCGCGCCGGCCAGGAAATCGCCCTGCTTCACGCTGTCGAGGGTTAACGCGTCGTCGTCGTACTCGACCACGACGTGGGCAAGCATGAGATCGTCTACTTCTTCCGCCATCAGGTCGACGGTGAACGTGTCGCCCACGGTCGCGGTCACCTTGCGCGGACGGAACATCAGCGCCGGGCCCTTCACCGCGTCGACGACGAACGCGCGCGTTGTGGGCAACGGTTGCTCGGCGCCGGTGGGGTATCGCCCGGCAACGCCGAAGGCGTGCTCGCCTTCATCCAAGAGTTCCAACGTGGCCGATGTCGCGGCCCCCCAGTCGGACCACTCACCGTCATCCCACTGATAGCGGTATTCGCTCACACGGTCGCTGCCTCGCCACGTGAACGTGACGTCGGCTTCCGTGACGGTGGCGGCGTCCTCGGGTCCCGTCGCGATGGCCGTGCTTGGGGGCGTGTAGTTCGGGTCCGACGGGTCGAGAGGGTTGCCGAGGTCGGGCGCGTCGGGCGACTGGCAGGCGACCATGGCAAGGAAGGCGGTCGCTACGCCGACGATGATGGGCTTTCGCATCCGGTCAGAACCTGTGGTTGATGTCGAGGGACACGATGCCCGGCCGCGCGTCGAAGCCGCCGCTCCATCTCACGAGGTCGGGCTCGTCGTCAACGGCCGGCCTGGCGGGGCCGAAGACGTAAGCGTGCGCGACGTTGACCGCCCATATAGCCGCGGTGGCGACCACCGCCATCTGTCGTCGCGAGTTGGCCGCGTCCACGTCGTCGAACGCGGCGAGGGCTTCACGCCTGGAGCGCTCGATCTGGTCAACGCGCGTCGCGGCGGTGTATTTCGCGGCAGCCGCGTCGTAGTCGTCGAGCGCGCTGCTGTATTGGACGTGCATCACGCCCGCCGCAGTTCCCGCCCCTACAGTAGCCAATAGGAACAACGCGCCGCTGACCGTCCGGCCGCCCGCATACTGGCCGAAGCCCGGAACCGCCGCGGAACGTAGCGCGCGTGACACGCCCGAGCCGGGGGTCAGCGCCAGGTCCACGACGTTCCGTTCGTTGGGGTCGATCGTGAACGGCGCGCTCGACGGGCTGTACCCGCGCGTGGACGCCTCTGCCGTGTAGCTGCCCGGTCGAACGTCGCGGAGCAGGACCGGCGTGCGGTGCGTGCCGAGGGCGCCCAACGCTACCTCGGCGCCCGGTGGGTCGCTCGTGACTACTAGCTGGGTCTCGTGCTGGAGAGTGGCCCGGATTTCCTTCGCGTCGCGGTCGGCGAGCGTTAGCGTCTCCGTGTACGGCTCGTGGTCGTCCATCGACAGGGTCAGCGTGTGTTGGCCGGGGACGACGGTCGCCTTTGTCGGCGCCTTCTCCGGGAGTTGTTCGGAGCCTATGGTCACCGTCGCGCCCGGGGGCGTGGAGACTATATCCACCGCCGCGCCCTCGGGTTCCAGGGTCACGTCGATCGTCGGGTTCTCGCCTCGGCCGATGTGTACCTCGCGAGTGGCGTTTCGGTGCATGGGCTTGTCGAGGACGATCGTGGTCTTGCCCGCGGAGAGGCGGAGCGTCGCCGGCGTGGCGCCCTGCCTGCGGCCGTCGATGCGAACCGTCGCTCCGGGCGGGGTCGAGTTGACCTGTACCGTTCCGCGCGATCGCGTCATCTTGATCGCTACCGGCCTCGAGGTCTCGGTGACGGTGATGCGCCTCCGCACGGGTTCGTGGTCGGGGAGGGAGAGTTCGAGTTCGTGCTCGCCGGCGGGAACATCGTCGAGCGTCATCGGGGTCTTGCCCCAGGTCGCGTGGTCGAGCGTGACCTCCGCGCCGGGCGGGTCGGAAGTTACGGCAAGGTCGGCGGTGACACGCTCCCAGTCGGGGAACAGGTCGAGGCCCTGTCCCGCCGTCAGCGTTGTGTCCAACTCCACGGACGCGTAGCCGGGTCGGTTGAGCTTCACCTTGTGCGCGCCCTCACCCGTGCGGAACGGCAACGTCTGCACGACGCCGTCGACGGTAACGGTTACGCCGGGCGGCATCGTGGCGTACCGGAGCGTGGCGTAGCCCTTGAGCGCGACGTCGAGCGTCGTCACCTCGTCGGGTCGTATCGCGACGGTTGGCAGTTCCTCCGGCGCGTAGCCGTCCTTCATCACGGTGATCTTGTACGTGCCGATGGGCATCGGGCGGATTTCACCGGGCAGCGGGAGCTTCACCGTCTCGGTACCGGCCTCGCGGGCGAGCACGGAGACTGGCTCCGCGGTGACGGTCGCTCCATCCGGGGTCACGCGGACGCGCAGGGAACCGGACAGGCGCTTCAGCACTACGCGGTTCGTCGTCGCCCGGTCGATCGTGATGCGCTCGTCGTAGGGGAGGTAGCCGTTCCTGCTGACACGCAGGCGGTATCGACCCAAGCCAACGCGGTACTCCCCAGCGCGTAGCGACGGTACTTCGTCCGCCATGCCCTCGGGCGTGAGGGTGATGGCGGCGTCGGGCGGGATGACCTCGATGCGGACACGCGCAACGGCGGCGGCGCCGGACTCGCGACTTCGGTACACGGCGCGGGCGCGGAGCGCGAAGTCGTCCTGTGTGATGTCGGCGTCAGCGTAGGCGTCGAGTTCGCTCAGCAGCGCGACCTCACGCGCCGTGAGGGCCTCGGACCGGGTGGCTTTGTCGTACGCGGACCTGGCGACGGCGAGCGCGAAGTCGCGGAGTTCCTGCTCCAACGCGTCCGCCAGAAGCAATGTGGCGTTGCGTCGGTCGAGCAACTCCTGGCGTTGCCCGGCGTCCCACTTCTCGTGGTTCACCGCCAGGGGTATGTCGCCGTTCACGGGGCCGAGGTCGTAACGCCGCGTGGGGGTCTGCTTGCGGCCGAACTTCTCGCGGGTGTAGGGGGGTATCTCGCGTTCGAGGTATGTGGCGAGTTCCGTGAAGCCCACGATGGCGTTGTCGTCCAGGTCCGCGGCGCCTTCGAGCCCCTTGATGAGGAACTTGGTGAAGACGCTGCCGTCGGGTTCTTCCCAGGAAAGCTGGGACTCATCGGACGAGAGCAACAGCGCATGTCCTCGGGCTTTTTCCCACTCGTCCCAGAAGCGGCCGTAGACGCCGCCCGAAACGAATCGCGATCCCCGCGGCTTCACTCCCCCGGAGTGACAGGCGTCGAGCAAGACGACGACCTTCTCGGCCTCCATCATCTGGACGATCTCGGTGATGTCCTCGTACTTGATGCAGCCGATGTCGGGGTTGTTGAGGGCGAGCGGGTTCGTGACGTACGGGAGCAGGTACGCCGGTGAACCGCCGGCGTCCTCGTCGTGGGGGCGGTATCCGTGTCCGCTGAAGTAGAAGAGGACCAGATCCTCGGGGGCGGCGCGTCGGCGCATGTTGGCGAGGGCGAGGAGTATTTCGGCCTTCGTGGCCTGTTCGTCTATGAGCGTGCGGACGTTCGACGCCGGGAAGGCGCCTAGGTCGGGATCGGTGAGGAACGTGCGTAGAGCGTCGACGTCCTTCGCGGGGGCGCTGAGGCGGCTGACGGTGTAGCCGTCGACGTCCGGGTAAGCTCCCACGCCGACCAGAAGGGCCCATCCCACGCCCGGCGTCGATGGGTGCGACGCGGGGAGTTGGTCCGCCGGGGCGACGCGCAACGTCTTGCCAGCGTCCTGCGCGTGGACAGTCCACGCAAGCATCAGCGCACAGGCGATAGCAGCCCTGAGCGCGAGCGCGTTGGCGCCTTCGGCGTTCAACATACGCGGGGCCTGGAACCATGTTTTGGCGACACGCAACTCGTGTCGGGAATGTAGCAGCTAGCTCGACAGGACGCAACCAGATGAGTTGGGCTGTGACGTCGCTTTACAGAGGGGAAAAGGTAGCCAGCCGCAGCGGGTAGGTGTCCGCTGACGGGTCGCGAACGGCAGCCTCCGGGCGAGCCTGCGACGCGCCATGCGCGTCGCCCACGACGTCGTGCCCGTTAGGAGCGCGCCATGGGGAGGCGTGCTGGTGGTCGGTCACGCTGATAGCATGCTGGCGTCGCCGGATCGCATCCTGACGCGAGCCTCCGGTGGTCCGCGCCTTCAGGCGACCGCCCGGCGCAGCAGCCGGCCAGCGCTCCTTTACCAAGCCGCCGGCGCCGCGCCATAATCTACCACGTTGGCGCCGGGGTTGGGATCGCGCCGCGCCAGGCGCGTGGGCCCATCGGACTCCACTTCCCAACTGGTAGGACAGTCGCATTCCCGCCGCATCTCCGAACGACCGCCCCAAGCCGGGCTCCGCTTGCCCGCACAACAGTTCGCCGCGCGCCCCCCAGCGGAGAAAGGGGCCATCCGCGTGAGTGTGGCACTGAGCGGGCTTGTCGTGACGGCTGCCTTCCTCATGGTTGCCCTCGCGTCGAAGGAGATCGGCGCGTGGTTCTCCAGAGCGCGTCTGCCGCTCATAACGGGATTCCTCTTCACCGGGGTGATCGCGGGGCCGCACGTCTTCGGTCTCGTGTCGGCGGATGCCATATCGCGACTGAGGCTGATCGACGAAGTCTCCCTGGCGGTCATCGCGTTCGCGGCCGGTTCCGAACTGTACGTCGAGGAGCTTCGCGGCCGGTTCAAGAGCATCCGCTGGACGACGATCGGCTTGATGTCCGTCACGTTCACAGCGGGAACAGTGTCCGTCCTGCTGCTGGGCGAGTGGATTCCGTTCGTTCGCGAGATGCCGACCACGGGCCGCGTGGCCGTCGCGTTGCTCGCCGGCGTGATCCTTGTCGCGCGGTCGCCTTCATCCGCCATCGCCGTCATCAACGAATTGCGCGCTCGTGGTCCGTTCACGCAGACCGCGATGGGCGTCACGGTGATAATGGACGTGGGGGTTATCGTGCTGTTCGGCGTGTGCTCGTCGATCGCCGACGCGCTCGTAACCGGGGTCGGCGTCGAGATCCGCTTCGCGCTGCTGCTCGCGGCGGAGTTGGTCGCGGCGGCCGTGCTTGGGTTTATCGGGGCAGGAATCCTTCGTTTCATCCTGTCACGCCACCGGGGCATCGCAACCAAGGCAGCGCTGACCCTCGTCGCAGGCTACGGCGCGTTCCTGCTGTCATCGCAGGCCCGCCGGCTCTCGCACGATCACCTCGGCGTGGAAGTGTTCATCGAGCCGCTCCTGATCTGTATGCTGGCGAGTTTCATCGTGACGAACCGCACCAGGTATCGTCAGGAGTTCGTGACCGTTTTGGACCGGATCGGCCCCGTGATCTACATTCTGTTCTTCACGCTTACCGGGGCTTCACTGGATCTGCACGTGCTGCGGACCGTGTGGCCCGCGGCGTTAGCCCTGGTAGTGATACGCCTTGGGGCGCTGGCCATCGGGTCGTTCGTGGGCAGCATGGCGGCGGGCGAATCGGTGCGGTTCAGCCGCCTGAGCTGGATGGCGTACGTGACGCAGGCAGGCGTCGGGCTGGGACTCGCGAAAGAAGTCGCGGTCGAGTTCGGCGATTGGGGAGCGCAGTTGGCGACGCTGCTGATCGCCATGATCGTGGTGAACCAGGTGGTCGGCCCGCCACTCTTCAAGTGGGTGCTGCACCTCATTGGCGAAGCGCACCCGCGCGGCGAGGGACACGGCTTCTACGGCGCGTACAAGGCCGTCATCTGCGGTCTGGAGGGACAGTCTCGCGCGCTGGGGCGTCAACTCGCGGCGCATGGGTGGAAAGTGACGATCGCGACCCGTCAGCCCGACCCTCGGCCCGAGGAGTCGATCGAGATTCGCACGGTCTCAGCGTGGACGGCGGACGAACTCGGCAGGCTGGGCGCGCAGGACGCCGAGGCGGTCGTCGCGATGCTCTCCGACGAGGAAAGCCTCGACGTCTGCCAGGAGTGCTACGAGCGATTCGGCACGGACAACCTCATCGTCCGACTGAACGACCACGCAAATGTGCCGGCGTTCAGGGAGATCGGCGCCCACATCGTGGACCTGTCAACGGCCGTGGTCGGCTTGCTGGAACACTGCGTCCGGGCACCCTCCGCGACGGCGCTTCTCCTGGGCACCGACGGGGATCAGGATGTCGTCGAGGTGGAAGTCGGGAACGCGGATCTGGACGGCCTCGCGCTGCGTGACCTGCGGATGCCGTCGGACACACTGGTGCTGTCGGTGCGGCGTGGGGATAGCCTGCTACTCTCCCACGGGTACACCCAGATCAAGGTCGGCGACTGGGTTACAGTGGTCGGGTCGGTGGACTCTCTGAATCAGGTGAGCGGGCGCCTCGAGGCGTAGATATCGACGCGCCTGGCAGTTCGCCGCAAGGGGTCTGTGGGCCGCCGCTGGACCCCATCCTCACCTTCCCCGGCTAGGGGAAGGCATTTGCGCGCGTCGTGCTCTGCGCGGTACCCAACTCAGTCACGGTGATGGGCTACTAACGGTCCGCCACACAGGATCTGTAGGGCACGCCTGGACCCCATCCTCACCTTCCCCTGCTAGGGGAAGGCATTTGCGCGCGCCGTGCTCTGCGCGGTACCCAACTCAGTCGCGGTGATGGACTACTAGCGGTCCGCCACACAGGATCTGTAGGGCACGCCTAGACCCCATCCTAGCCTTCCCCTGCTAGGGGAAGGCATTCACGCGCGCCGTGCTCTGCGCGGTACCCAACTCAGTCGCGGTGCTGGACTACTAGCGGTCCGCCACACAGGATATGTGGGCCGCGGCTGGACCCCATCCTCACCTTCCGCTGCTAGCGAAAGGCATCTGCGCGGTATCCAGCTCAGTCACGGTGATGGACTACTCGTGGTCCGCCACACAGGATCCGTAGGGCATGCCTGGACCCCATCCTAACCTTCCCCAGTAAGGGAAGGCATTCACGCGCGCCTTGGCCCGCGCGGTATCCAACACGTTCACGGTGGTAGACCACTAATCCGCCTCGTCGACGGTTCTGTGGGCCATCTCCATGCAGGTCATCCACGTGACCTCGTCCGCAAGCACGTCGGTGATGCGACGGCCGATCTCGTCCAGGGCCGCCAGGCCTGTCTCGAGCCCGTTCGAGAAGAACGACTGCCAGTGGCTGAGGAAGACCGGCCACCCACCAGCGTCGAGCACGCGACGCACGCCGCCCTCCTTCCCGTCCGCGGTGATTACACGGTCGGCGATGGCGTTGACGAACTCACGGTCGACACGCGGCGAGTCGATGGTTTCCCACCAGACGTCATCCACAGTCGTCGGGATGGACACGAGCGTCGTCGGGCCCTCGCGCCGCGCGATCCACGGGCGTGACGCCGGCTTGCCCGACACCATGTGCAGGAAATACCACGAGAAGTCACGGTCGTTGACGGTCTTCTGAGCTTGGACCATCGCCTCGATGTACTCCTCCTCGACATCGATGCCGAATACCCAGGGACTGGTGAAGCCCGTGGCGTTGATCCCCGCGTCGCGCAGGTATTCGAGTTCGCGCGTCAGGTAGGGCGTGAGCGTCGCGCGCGTCTGCTTCTGCGACCACGCGGTCTCGCTGTCGGGGAAGTAGGCTCCCGTGTCGAGATCGATCGCCAGGTTGTGCGTGATGCCCTCCGGGCAGAAGTCGAAGCGGTCGCTCAGCCGCTCCTGCATCGTGTCGATCCAGGCGCGGGTCACGCTGAGACCGAAGCCGTCGATGCCCTTGACGATGTCGCCGTTCCCGCCGGGCGCGGGGACGATCGAGAACTTCCCCGCCATGCCCCACCGGCCCACGATGTCGCAGAAACGGTCGAGGAAGTCGTTGGGGATCACTTCCGGCATCGGCTTGCCGTAAGCCGTGTCGGGGGCGCCGCCGTGGACGTCCACCCTATGGCACAGATATACGTGCACCAGGGGGCAGCTATCGTCCACGAGAAGGCTTATGGGGGTCGGCATCAAGCATCTCCTGCGGATCGCGCGTCGGGATCAGTCGCGCGGCGTGATGGGGCCGATGTACTCGGTCGCCACCACGATGTTGTCGAACCAGACCTTGCTGACGTGCCCCTCGGCGGCCTTGGTGATGTAGACGTACGTCCATAGGTAGTTGACCGCGAGTTGCTCGACGGAACGCCAGTTGAAGCCTTCGAAGGCGGTCTCGGCGGTCGCGTCGGGACGCCACCACCCGCCCGTCCACTCGCCATTGGGGAAGCCCGGGCCCGCGTGACTGACGACCTCGCCGCCGGATCGAACTAG